>JAFEFS010000092.1 GCA_018240465.1 Pseudomonadota bacterium | reverse complement strand
CGTTTTGTCCATCCAAGGAATCCCCATGTCCGTTTCTGTCCACGACATTCTCGTCCCCACGGTCAACCGCGTGTTCGCAAATACGCTCGTGCTGCTGAAGAAGGCGGAAGCGTTCGCCGCGGCGAAAAAGATCGACGCGGGCGTGTTGCTCAATTCGCGCCTGGCGCCGGACATGCTGCCACTGATCAAGCAGGTGCAGATCGCCTCCGACACGGTCAAGGCCGCGGCGGGACGTCTTAGCGGCAGCGAGGTTCCCTCGTTTGCCGACACCGAGACGACGTTGCCGGAACTCGAGGCGCGCATCAACAAGACGCTGGAATACATCAACGGCATCGCCGCGGAGAAATTCACCGGCAGCGAGACGCGCGACATCGTCGTGCCGCGCCGCGCGGGTGACGTGCAGACCAAGGGCCTGCCGTACCTGCTGCATTTCGTCCTGCCGAATTTCTACTTCCACGTGACGACGCTATACGCGATCCTGCGCCACAACGGCGTCGAGATCGGCAAAAACGACTTCCTCGGCAAGTTCGATTGACGCCCGAGCTTTCGCATCAAACCCTGAACCGCAAAGGCACCAAGATCAAGGAGAAGGACCACGAAGAAAAGCGGAGGGAGTAAAATTCCTCTGTCTTCCCTTCGTGTGACTTCGCGATCTTCGTGCCTTCGTGGCTTCCTCTGATTCCGCTTGCCGCGCATGTTCGATTTAGCGACACAGTTCTGGACAGGCCTCGTCGCGTGGGTGAGCGGGCATGTGGTCGTGCCGGTGCTGTCGTTCCTGCGCGTTGGCCAATTGATGGGCGATCCGAACGACATCGCTGCCGCGGTGCTGATCGCCTTCCTCCAGCTCGCGATCATCTCGTGCATCTTCCGCCCGCTGGAAACGTTCGCGCCGGCCGAGGCGTGGAAGGACCGCAATCTGACGCGGATCGACCGCACCTTCACCCTGCTGATGGTGCTCGGCTTGAATCCGCTGTTCGCCTTCCTCGTGCTGACACCATTCGCCAATTTCTTCGGCGGCGGCGCCGATGTCGGCGCGGCGGCGGCACCGAGCGGCGGCCTGCTCGGCTTCGTGCCCGGCATCGAGCATCATCCGTATCTCGCGTTCTGCCTCTACTACATCGTCTACGATCTGACCTACTACTGGATGCACCGCGCGCAGCACGCAATCCCGTGGTGGTGGGCGTTGCACAGCATGCATCACAGCCAGCGCCAGATGAATTGCTGGACCAACGATCGCGGCAGCTATCTTGACGGCGTGATGCAGTCATTCGTGCTCGCCTCGGCGGGCTTGCTCATGGGCGTCGACGCGGCGCAGTTCGCCCTGCTCGAACTGGTCAGCGAACTCGTGCAGAACTTCTCGCACACCAACACGCGCATCGGCTTCGGCCGTCTGTTCGAGCGCGTTTTTGTCGGCCCGATCTTCCATCGACTGCATCACATGCGTGTCGACCCGTCGCGGCCGACCCTGCATAACTGCAATTTCGGCCAGGTGCTGTCGGTCTGGGACAACCTGTTCGGCACGGCGCTGTACGGCGAGCCGCCGCGCCCGACGGGTGTCGGCGACCCGACCGTCGATGCCGACAACGGCCGCGGCGTGGTCGCGATGCAGTGGGGCGCGCTCAAGCGCTTCTGGGGTGCGGTGCGCAGCGTCGACGGCTGGAAGTTGCAGGAAGTTGCGTTCGACGAAAAAATGTTCAGGCCGATTCCGGTCAGCCATGTCGATCTGCATGCGTTCGAACCGCATCCGCCCAAGGCCGCTGCCGAGCGCGTCTCCGCCGCTTGAACGCGAGCAAGGCGCATCACCTGCGCGCGCCGGCCTGACTTCGCGCAAGGCGGTCTGCGATAATCCGCGGCACCGCTCATTGCCTGTGACCACGCATGACGCTGCTCGTCTTCATCTTCTGGATGCTCAACATCACGCTCGACACGGGCGGCCATCTCGCGTTCAAGGCGGCGGCGACGCAGCCCGACACGGACGGCGAGCTCGGGCGCTGGAAGGCGATGGCGGGCCGGCCATGGATCTGGGTCGGCGTGGTCTGCTTCGTCGCCGAATTCGTCGTCTGGCAGGGTTTTCTTTCGCTGATCCCGCTCTCGCAGGGCGTGCTGCTGGGTTCGATCAACATCGTCGCCATGCTGATCGCCGGGCGCGTGTTGTTCGCCGAGAAATTCACCGCACCGCGTGTCGTCGGCTGCGCGCTGATCGCGATCGGCGTGGCCGTGGTAGGAGCCGGTTGATGCGACGCTTCTACCTGATCGGCTTTCTCGTGTTGATGGTGTTCGACACGATGACCCAGATCTGCTTCAAGCTCAACGCCAACCACGCCGGGCCGTTCGTGCCGGAGTTCGCCTGGTTCCTGCGCATGGTCAGCGCGCCGTGGATGTATGTCGCGATCTGCGGATATCTCGGCTCGTTCTTCACCTGGATGACGCTGCTCAAGCGCGCGCCGGTCGGGCCGGCGTTCGCGGCCTCGCATCTCGAGGTCGTTTTCGTCCTTGCCGCTTCGTATTTCCTGTTTGGCGAGCGTCTGTCGACCGTGCAACTGGTCGGCTGCGGCATCATCCTTGCCGGCATCGTCTGTCTCGCGTTCGATCCGCCCGACGAAGGCCACGATGCTGCGTAGCCTGCTCTACGAAGTGCCGCCGACTGCGGGCTTGCCGCCGCGCTTCGGCGACCTGCTGCCATTCAACACACCCACGCTGGCGGAACAAGCCGCACGATTCCTCGGTATCGACGAGGTGCAGGTCGAATGCTCGGGCACCGCCGCGCTCGTCGTCGCATTGACCGCGCTGAGGCGCCGCAGTCCGCGCATGAGCGTGATCGTGCCGGCGTACACCTGTCCGCTCGTCGCGATCGCGGTCGCGCATTGCGGGTTGAAGCTGCGCCTGTGCGACCTTGCGCCGAACGGCATCGACATGGACGCCGCCGCGTTGGCCGCGCTGTGCGACGAGGACACGCTCGCGATCGTGCCCACGCATCTGGCCGGGCGCGTCGCCGATATCGACACCGCCATCGCCTGCGCGCGTCGCGTCGGTGCGCATGTGATCGAGGATGCGGCGCAGGCGCTCGGCGCGCGATTCGCGGACGGCACATCCGCAGGAACGCGCGGCGACATCGGCTTCTTCTCGCTCGCCGTCGGCAAAGGGCTGACCACGTTCGAAGGCGGCCTGCTGACTGCATGCGATGCATCGTTGCGCGCGCAGCTGCGTCGATGCAGCGAAGAAATCGTTGCGGTCGACGCGGTCTGGGAACGCAAGCGTACGCTGCAGTTGCTCGGCTACCATGCATTCTATCGCCCGTCGGGGCTGCCGCTGGTCTATGGCTGGCCGCGCCGCCGCGCGCTGCGCGCGGGCGATGCGGTCGCCGCGGTCGGCGATGATTTTCCGCTGGCCATCCCGCTGCATCGCGTCGGTGCATGGCGGCAGAGGGTCGGTGCGCGCGCATTTGCGCGCCTGCGCGATTTTCTCGACGCCGGCGCGGGCCAGGCACGCAGGCGTTGCCTGCGGATCGCGCAGATCCGCGGTGTCGAAGTCGTCGGCGACAGCGCGCAGGCGCAAGGCACGTGGCCGTTTCTGCTGCTGCGCATGCCCTCGCGCGAGGCGCGCGATGCCGCACTCGCCGAACTGTGGACGACGAACCTCGGCGTCAGCCGCCTGTTCATCCACGCGCTGCCCGACTACGACTATCTTGCCGCGATAGTGCCGAAGGCCGATGTGCCCAATGCGCGCGACTTCGCCGCGCGTACGCTGACGATATCCAACAGCCCCTGGCTCGACGAGGCGGCATTCGATTTGCTGCTCGACGGATTGCGGCGCGCGATCGGGTGACCTCGCAGCTCCGGTTCCAGCCGCCGCGCGGTCCGGCTATTCGCCGCGTTAGGCGAGATCGAGATCGAAGCGGAAACGCAGCGTCCCCTCGCACCACATCGGGAAGTTCGTACCCCACTTGTTGTTGTGCAGGTTGAAGCGGATGCCGGTCGCGAAATCCGGCGGCGCGCTCGCGAATCCCATGAACGCGGCGTTCGCGGGCGCGACGAGCGGCGAATCGAGAGGGAAGATTTGCAGCGCCGCTCCGGGTACTGCCGCGCGCACCGCCGTTGCGGCCTGAAGGGCGCCGCCGCCATTGCGCACCACATCCGCGGCGGAAAGCCAGAGACCGAGTTTGTGCAGTTGCCAGTTGCCTGCGCCAGCCGGCGTGAACGCGAGGAAGCTCGCCTCGGGCATGCGGTTCGCGGCTTTGTCGTGCAGCACGAGTTCGATGCGCAGCCGGTTCGGGTCGTGCGGATGGACATGAAGCGAGACCCGCCCGGGCGCGCCGAGTTGCGCATGCGCAATCGTCGGCGTGCGCCAATGGAGAACGAGGCGATCCGGTGCGGATTCGACGCCGGCAAGCTGAGTGCCGTAACGCGCGGATCGCGCCGTGCGTGCGTGCTCGAGCCCGGGCCTGCCATGGTCGAGCAGGGCCCAGCGCACGCGATCGGTGAGGTACGTGCGCATCTGCATCGCGACGTCGTTCGCGTCGTAGCTTTCGTAGGCGTAGGCGATCAGCTGGTCGCCTTCGATGCGGGTGCCGTTCGGCGAAGCGATGCTCCGCACGCTGCCGGAATCGCGATCGATCGCGATGCGCCAACCACCGACCTCGATGGTCGATGCGGCCCCGGCGGATGCGTGCACCGCCGATTCTCCGCCGCCGGGGCTCGCCACGGCCAGGTTTGCCTGTCCGAGTGCGCGATCTTCGTCGGCCAGCGCATCCACGGCGCTGTCGAGATACGCGCGCTGCTCGTTCCATGACGATTCGCAGAAGGCGAAACGTGGATCATCGCGACGTGCGTGTTCGAAATCCTCGCGATCCCAATGCGTCTCGTCGCGCAGGTAGGTCTTGATGTCGACGCCCCAGGTGTGTTCGGGCACGAGGCAAAGTCGCCGACCGAATGCGGCGCGTTGCGGCGTCAGGCCTTCGTCCTCGAAACGGTCGTAGAGCCGCTGCAGTTCGAGGAAGCGCGACACCTTGGCCGGGTCGGTGCCGACGCCGTGGATCCACGAATCGCCGATCTCGCGTTCGACCAGCGGAAAGCGCTCGCGCAGCGGCCATATGCTTTCGGCGAACGCATCGAGCGTCGAGGCGCGAATGTCGGCATCGGGATACTCGTCGCGCAGGTCGCGATGGCAGTCGATCGCCTGACCGACGCTCTGCGGACCGAGGTTGTCGTTGGTGTGGGCGAAGCTCAGGGCGATATCGGCGCCTTCGACGAAATGCGTCGAGCCATAGCTGCGTTGATAGGCGACGAGGATTTCCTCGCCGCCCGGTGCGCGCCAGCGGAACAGGTCGGGCACGTCGGGTGGCGTCGACGCCGAGTTCACGCCGATGTGCAGGAATTTCACTCCGGCACGCGCGAGCAGCGGCACGATTCCGAGCGTGTGGCCGGGTACATCGGTCATCTTCGCAGCACACGTCTTGATGCCGAAGCGGCGGTCGAGCTCTTGCGCGTACGACAGGCCCGCACGGAACAGGGCCGGCGACATCAGTTCGCTGTGCGTGGTGAACGGCAGCGCATGCCAGCGGATCAGGCCGTGCTCGATCGCCCGTTCGAGCCGACGCACGCGCTCGGGCGGCTGGGTTTCGAGATGGTCCCAGATCAGCCAGGCGCCGGTGGTCCAGACGAACAGGCTCTGCTGCGGGTCCTCGCGCAGGAAATGTTCGCCGGTGTCGATCGCGCCGGGAATGAAAACGTCGTGGTATTGCCGGCGGACGCGCTCCGCGAGCTGGGTGAAGCCGATGTCGAGGTGCGTCTTGAAAACGAGATGAATGGCGGGCGCGGTCATGGCGGTACCGTTTTGGAATTTACATTCCAAATACTTCTATTTTGCAATGCAAATTGCAATAGTGTTGCGGCATGCTTAAGCTCGGCATCCCGAGTCCCGCCCTCCGCCAGGAGCACAGAATAGCAATGCCGGCGACGCCGCACATCCGCTGGACGCAACGCGCCCCGGTCGCGCGCACCCGCATGCGCGTGGCGGCGTTGCTGTTCGGCGCAGCTGCGTGGGCGATGGCGCTGGCGGAGCCGGTCGAAGTGTCGATCGCCTGCCGCTGCGTCGAAGGCGGGGTGAACGGTTCCGAGGCGCGCTGGCTCAAGCGGGTGGTGATCCCGGAATACGTTGCCGCGGCGAAGGCGCAGGGTCGCGACGTGGCGGTGAAGCTGCGCGAATTCGCCGGTAGCGCCGAGCAGATGTCGCAGCAGCTCGCACTCGACTTCGCCACCGGGCAGGGCGCCGATCTTGCCGAATTCGATGGCTTCCAGATTCCGGGTTTCGTCGATGCGGGCCTGCTCAAGCCGCTGGACGAAGTTGCCGGCGCGGATGCGAACGCGTGGGAGGGCTGGTCGCATATTCCCGACAGCGCGCAGGCGCTCGTACGTTTCCGCGGCAAGCGCTATGGCGTACCCGAGCAGACCGACGTGCGCATGATCTTCTACCGTCGCGACCGTTTCCGCGCCGCCGGGCTCGATGCGGATCATTGGCAGCCACGCTCGTGGAACGACATTCTCGATGCCGCGCGCGCGCTGAAGCGGCATGACCCCGCGAGCTATCCGCTGCAGATCGATGCCGGTGTCGCGATGGGCGAGGCGACGACGATGCAGGGCTGGCTGATGCTGCTTGCCGGCACCGGCGAGGAACTGCGTGACGCGCAGGGTCGCTGGATCGTGCGCAGTCCGGGCATGCTCGCCGCGCTCGACTTCTACAAGACCGTGTATATCGACGAGAAGCTCGGCGAGGCACGCACGCAACGTCTGGTCAGCGGGCGCAACCGCAGCTTCACCGACTTCCAGCGCGGCAAAAGCGCGATCCTGATCGAGAGCAACTGGTTCTACTACACCGCGATCGATCCGCAGGGGGATTTCCCCATCCCCGATCGCGACGAACTCGTCGGCTGGGCGAAGATGCCCGCACGCACGCCGGGCAGCGCGGTGCGCGGCCAGGATTTCGTCAGCGTTTCGGGCGGCAACAGCTTCGTCCTCAATCCGCATTCGAATCATCCGCACGAAGCGTGGCTGCTGCTCGCATTCATGAATTCGGCGTCGGTCTTGCGCAGTTACCAGGAATACAACGAACATCTGTGCGTGCGCGACGACGTACTGCCGCCGCATTCGGAGTTCCTGCGCGCGAGCGGGCGCGAGTTGCTGCCGCTGACGACCATCCGGCCGATCGATGCCGACTACGAGAAAGTCTCCGCCGAGATCCAGCGCATGACCGAGAGCGTGATCGCCAACAAGCTCTCGCCGCGTGCGGCGATGGCCGAATACGCGGCCGCGGTGAAGCAGATCGTCGGCGCGGACAAGGTCGTCGCGTTGGATACTTCTGCGGCCACTGGAGTGCAGGCCCCGGCAATTCCCGCCAGAACGACGGGCGCGGACCACCATGCGGAATAGCGGCACATTTTCCTCCCGTATCGGCGTCGCCTTCATGACGCCCGCGGGTGTGCTCGTGACCTTGTTCGTCGTGTTCCCGTTCTTCTGGATCATCGCGGTCAGTTTCACCAATCGCAGCCTGCTCGGCGCAAGTGCGCTGCACCCGCAGTTGGTCGGCCTGAAGAACTATCTCGACCTGTTCGACCCGGCGACGTTCTGGAGCCAGGGCGGTTTCGGTCCGTCGCTGTGGCTGACGGTCCAGTTCGTCGTGTTTTCGGCGCTGTGCGGGCAAGTGCTGCTCGGCCTCGTGCTCGCCTGGATCTCGCGCGAATTGTCGCCGCGCGCGAAGTCGCTGCTGCAGGGCATCGTGATGCTCGCCTGGATCCTGCCCGACGTCGTCGTCGGCTTCGCCTGGTTCGCCTATCTCGATCGCGATGCGGGCACGCTCAACCAGCTGCTGCGCGGGCTGCATGTCCCGGCCGCCGATTTCCTGATCGAGCATCCGTTCCTGACCATCTGCGTGTTCAACGCCTGGCGCGGCGCGGCGTTCTCGATGATGCTGTTCGACGCCGCCCTGCAGTCGATTCCGCCGAGTTATCTCGAAACCGCCGACGTCGTCGGCGCCTCGGGCTGGCAGAAGCTGCGCGACATCGTGCTGCCGCTGATCCGCGGCCATATCGTCACCGACCTGATCCTGATCACGATGTGGACGTTCAACGTGTTCACGCCGTTCCTCCTCACCGCCGGCGGCCCATCGTTCGAAACCGACATCCTGCCGATCTACACCTACCGCATCGCGTTCAAAAGTTTCGAGTTCGGCAAGGGCGCGGCGATCGGGGTGATCGTGATGCTGATCAATCTGGCCTTTTCGCTGGTTTATCTGCGGCTCGCGCAACGCGGCTTGCGCAAGAAAGGGAAGGCCGCATGAACCGCCGTGCGCTGATTTCACGCATCGTCTTCAGCGTCTGCGCGGCACTGCTCGGTGTCGCGTTCGCTTTGCCGCTGATCTGGTTCGTGTTCGCGCCGTTCAATGCGCACGCCGACCTCGATCTGGCGTTGCCGGCACCACCGACTCTGGCCAACTTCGCTCGCGTGTTCGCCAACGGGGCCGCCGTCGGCGCGCTGCTCAACTCGCTGCTGCAGGCGTTCGGTACGGTGCTGCTCGTCGCGACGACGGCCACGCTCGCCGCCTACGCGCTCGCGCGCGCCACGCTGCGCGGCAAGCGCGTGATCGAGTACGTGCTGCTGCTGTTCTCATCGGTCGTGTCGGGTTCGGCGGCGATGGTGCCGATCTTCCTGATCGTCAACGCGCTCGGTCTGATCGACACCCAGCTCGCGGTGATCCTCGTGTTCGCCGGCGGACTGCTGCCCACGGCGATGTTCATCCTGCGCGACTTCATCGCCAGCATTCCGCGTGGTTACGAGGAGTCGGCGCTGGTCGCCGGCGCGTCGCCGTGGCGCGCGTTCGTCGACGTCGTCGTGCCGGTGCTGCGTCCCGGAGTGACGATCGCGGCGGTGTGGGCCTTCGTCCAGGTCTGGGGCGGCTTCCTGATTCCTTTCGTGCTCCTGCGCAGCGAACAGCGCATGCCTGCGTCGGTCGAGATCTATTCGTTCTACTCGCAGGCCGGCACGCCGATCGTGCCGTTGCTTGCCGCGTACTCGGTGCTGTATTCGCTGCCGGTGATCGCGTTGTACTGGTACGTCAACCGCAAATACGGGTTCCGCTTCTTCGGCGGAATCAAGTCGTAGGACTTTTCATGGCATCGATCCAACTCGACAAGATCGGCAAGAGCTTCGGCGCGGTCGACACGATCCACGCGATCGATCTCGACATCGGCGACGGTGAATTCGTCTGCCTGCTCGGCCCGTCCGGTTGCGGCAAGACGACGACGCTGCGCATGATCGCCGGGCTCGAACAGCCGACGCGCGGCAGCATCCGCATCGGCGGTCGCGATGTCACGCGAGCGCAGCCGAAGGATCGCAACATCGGCATGGTGTTCCAGGACTACGCGCTGTATCCGCACATGACGATCGCCGACAACATCGCCTATCCGCTCAAGGTGCGCGGCATGGCGGAAGCGCAACGTCACGAGAAGGCGCGCGCGATCGCGGAGGTGCTGCACATCGGCCAACTGCTCGACCGCCTGCCCGCGCAGATCTCGGGCGGTCAGCAGCAGCGCACTTCGCTCGCGCGCGCTCTCGTGCATCCGGCCGATGCATTCTTGTTCGACGAGCCGCTGTCGAACCTCGATGCGCGCATGCGCGTGGAGGCGAGGGCTTTCCTCTGCCATTTGCAGCGCAGTCGCGGCATGACCGCGGTCTACGTTACCCACGACCAGGCCGAGGCGATGGCGCTGTCGACGCGCATCGCGGTGATGTGCGCGGGTGACATCGTGCAGTACGCGCCGCCGCTGGAGATCTATCGCCGGCCGGCGACCACCTTCGTCGCCGGCTTCGTCGGCGACCCGCCGATGAACCTCGTTGCGGCACAGGCGACGCGCTGTGATCGCGGCATCACGCTGCGTGGCGGCGGACTGGAAATGTCGGCGTTCGCAAGTTGGCCCGCGCTTGATCGCGCACTCGATCGCGGCGATCGCGTCACGCTCGGCGTGCGCCCCGAGCATCTGCGCATCGCGGCGGACGGGGCGGGCGGTCGACTGCATGGCAAGCTGTTCGCCAACGAGGCGATGGGTCCGGAAAGCCTGGTCACGCTCGATCTCGACGGTGGCGTGCGCGTCACCGCGCGTGTGTTCGGCGATGCGCCCGTGCTGGTCGAAGGCGATGCCGCATTCGCCTTCGATGCGGCGCGGATCACTTTGTTCGACTCCGCGGGAAACAGAATCGACGATCCGGTTTAGAGCGACTGCGTTCCCGCGCAGGCGCGAATGAAGTGCAACAGCAACCTTCCACAATCTCCCCTAAAGGCAACACCATGCTATCGATTGGCAACGCCCCCTGTTCCTGGGGTATCTACTACCCGAAAGACAACCGCTACACGCCCGATCAGTATCTCGACCAGGTGCGCGAGGCAGGATACGCGACGACCGAACTCGGCCCGCTCGGCTTCCTGCCGACCGACGCGGCGCGACTCAAGGACGCTCTGGCGGCGCGCGGACTCGCGCTGACCGGCGCGACGCACGTGCACACGCTGGCCGATCCGTCCACGCACGATGCGTTGCTCGCGACGATCGACCAGCTTGGCAGGCTCGTCAGCGATGCCGGCTCGAAGCATGTCGTCATCATGGACGAGGGCAACTGGTATCCGCCCGGGAAGCGCGGCGTGGTCGATGAATCCGGCTGGCAGACCGTAGTCAGCATGGTGCGCGCCGCGCAGGAACGGCTGGCCGGCGACTACGGCATCGCGATGACCTTCCACCCGCATCTGGGTACCTGTGTCGAACGCGAGGCGCAGATCGATCGTCTGTTGCAGGACACCGAGGTCAATCTCTGCTTCGACACCGGGCATCACGCGGCCTGGGGGCAGGATCCGGCCACGTACATGCGCAAGGTCTGGCCGCGCATCGGCTACGTGCATTTCAAGAGCGTCGACGCCAGGGTGCGCGAGCGCCTCGTGCGCGGCGAGATCGACACGGCGCAGGCGTCGGAGGCGGGCATCTTCGCGCCGCTGACCGACGGCGCGGTGGACATGGCCGCCATCATCGGCCTGCTCGCCGAGAAGCGTTACGCGGGGCCGTGCATCATCGAGCAGGACTGGAGTGCGACGCAGACCGAGGAGCCGGTTTTCCTCGCGCGCAAGAACCTGCAGTACCTCAAGTCCCTGAGCGGAGACGTGCAATGACGATCCGGGTCGGAATGATCGGCCTGGGCGAAGTCGCCCAGCTCATGCACCTGCCGCTGCTTGCGGACGATGCGCGCTACAAGATCGCCGCGGTGAGCGACGTTTCGCCGAGCCTGTCCGCGCATGTCGCCCGGCGCTACGGCGCCCGCACGCATGCCGACGCGAATGCGCTGCTCGACGACAAGGACGTCGATGCGGTATTCATCCTCACGCCAGACCACCTCCACGCCGATTTGCTGGCGCGCGCTATGGACGCGGACAAGCATGTCTTCATCGAAAAGCCGGTGTGCCTGAACGCCGAACAGTTGCTGCCGCTGATCGAGCGCGCGCGCGGCTATGCGAAGACGATCTTCGTCGGTTACATGCGCCGCTACGCGCGGCCGTTCCTCGAACTGAAGAAGCGCCTGCCGGCGTTGACCGAGGTGCAGCACGTGCGCGTGCGCGACCTGATTTGCGAGGCGCCGTTTTTCGTCGCGCAGACGCGACCCGTGTTCAAGCCGGGCGACGTGCCGCAGGCCGTGATCGACGAGGGCAGGGCGCGCACGCAGGCGATGCTGCGCGCCGTGGTCGGCGCGGATGCGCCGGCTGCGGTCGTGCGCGGCTATCAGGTGTTGACCGGTTTGTCCTCGCACAGTTTCTCGGCGATGCGCGAGCTGTTCGGCATGCCGAAAACCTTTGCCGCGCGCCAGCGCAACGGCGGCGAGGCGATCGCGGTGCTGTTCGACTACGGGCATTTCACCGCAGTGTACGAGGCGGTGACCAACCACATCGCCCGCTTTGATTCGGGTATCGAGGTGCTCTGCGACCGCGCGCTGTTCCGCATCAACTACGACACACCGTACATCCGCCATCTGCCTACGCGACTGGAGATCACGCGCTCGGGCGACCGCGAAACCACGACCGAGATCATCGGCCCGTTCCACGAAGACCCGTTCCGCGCCGAGCTCGACGCGTTCTTCGATGCCGTCGTCGACGGTACGCCGGTGAAGACGACGCTCGAAGATTCACTGGACGATCTGGAATTGTTCGCGCAGATCGGCAGACTGTTTGCCGCAGAAGCGCGCAATCCGGCGTAGTTGCTGCGCCTTTCCGCGCGGGAGCAGGGCAGCAAGCGCTACAACATCCATTCGTGCGCCGGGTCGTTGCGGATGCGCCATTCGCGGCGCGGCCCGGCCATGACGTTGAGGTAGTAGCCGTTGTAGGCGTGCGGCATCACCACCGGATGATAGCCGCGCGGCACGAGCACGACGTCATGATCGTGTGCGGCCATCGTCTCGTCGAGGTCGCGCGCATCGGTGTAGACGCGCTGCAGGGCGAAGCCCTGCGGCGGATCGATGCGGTGGTAGTAGACCTCTTCGAGCCAGGTTTCGTGCGGCGGATCGTCGCTGTCGTGCTTGTGCGGCGGATAGCTGGATGAATGCGCTGCCGGCGTGCGTACCTCGACGACGAGCAGTGATTCCGCTACCTGTGTCTGCGGCAGCACGTCGCAGATGAAGCGCTCGTTGCTGCCGATGCCGCGCGTGGAGCGCGCCATCTGCGCGGGTTCGATCACGCGCGTGGGGTGGAGGCCCGTCGCTGGCGCACTCGCCAGCGCGAGTTCGACCGCATCGTGCGCACGCACGTGGATCGACGTGCGCGGCGGCGCGTACAGTGCGTGCGGTGCTTGCTCGTCGAACACGCTTGCGCGTCCGCCGCAACGCTCGCGGCGCAGGTCGCCGGCCTGCAGGTCGACCGTGCCGCTCAATACGACGAGACAGCCTTCGCGTCCGGCGGGAAGATCGATGCGCAACTCCGTGCCGGCGCCGAGGCGCCAGGCATCGAAGCCGACATGGCGCCAGCCCGCCGACTGCGGGGTGATGTGGACGAGATGTTGCGCGTCCGCTTTTGCCTTGACCAGAAGGCTCATCGTCGTCATTGCGCGTCGCTGTCACCGTCGCGCCTGCGCAGCGCGGCGGCGTAGGCGGCGCGTGCGTCGCGCACCGATTCGCGCGCGGAAACTTCGGGCACGGCGACTTCCCACCAGCTGCCGCCTTCCGCCGTGCTGCGGTGCGGATCGGTGCGGATCGAAACGACGTACGTGTTTTTCGCGGCACGCGCACGTCGCAGCGCGTGCTCGAGCTGCGCGATGTCGGCGACATGTTCGGCAGACGCACCCAGCGCGCGCGCATGCGCGGCGAAGTCGACCACGGGCGCACCGCCGGCAGCGGTGGCGCAGTCCTCATCGAGCAGGTTGTTGAACGGCACGTCGCCGCATGCGCGCTGCAGGCGGCCGATGCAGCCGAAGCCGCGGTTGTCGAGCACGAGGATGATGAGCTTGTGGCCGAGCATCACCGAAGTGGCGATTTCGGAGTTGAGCATCAGATAGCTGCCGTCGCCGACCATGACGATGACTTCGCGCTCGGGTTTCGCCATCTTCACGCCGAGGCCGCCGGCGATCTCGTAACCCATGCACGAGTAGCCGTATTCGACATGGTAACCACCGGGGCTGCACGTACGCCAGAGCTTGACCAGTTCGCCGGGCAGGCCGCCTGCGGCACAGACGACGATGTCATTGTCGACCGAATCGGCGGCCGAACGCTGCACGGCGCCGATCACGTCGGCTTCGTAGGGCAGTTCGTCCGCGCGAAGTTCACGCGCGGCGGTCAGGCATTCGACTTTCACTCGCCATTCGTCGCCGAGGCGGACCGCACGATCGCACCAATCCGTTGCCGACCGCAAGCCGGTCAGCGCATCGGCGAGCGCGGTCAGCCCCTTGTTCGCGTCGGCGACGATCGCGATCGCCGCGTTCTTCTGCGCATCGTAGGCGTTGACGTTGAGGGTCACCAGCCGTGCCTGGGCGTATAGCGCGTTCGAGCCCGTGGTGAAGTCGGCGAGACGCGTGCCGACGGCGAGAACGAAATCGGCCTCGGTGCAAAGCGCGTTCGCCGAGGCGCTGCCGCAGACACCGACCGGACCGAGTTGCAGCGGATGATCGAACGGCAGGCTGCCTTTGCCGGCCTGCGTTTCGGCGACCGGGATCGCATGGCGTTCGGCGAAAATGCGCAAAGCATCCGCGGCCTCGCCGTACAGCACGCCGCCGCCGGCGACGATGATCGGTCGCCGGGCCGCGCGCAGCGCCTCGGCGGCAGCGGCGATCTGCTCGGGCGCCGGCAGTGTTGCCGGTGCAACCACGACGCGCGGCTCGAAGAACGCGGCGGGGAAGTCGAACGCCTGGGCTTGCACGTCCTGCGGCAAGGCGAGCGTGACCGGACCGCATCGCGCCGGATCGGTCAACACATGCACGGCGCGCGGCAATGCGGTCAGCAATTGCGACGGCGCGACGATGCGGTCGAAGTAACGCGAAACCGGCCTGAGACAGTCGTTGACGCTGACCGTGCCGTCGGCGAAATCCTCGATCTGCTGCAGCACCGGATCGGGGGCGCGCGAGACGAAAACGTCGCCGGGCAGCAGCAGCACGGGCAGGCGGTTGACGTGGGCCAGTGCCGCGGCGGTGACGAGATTGGTCGCGCCGGGGCCGATCGAGGTAGTGACCGCGATGACGCGTCTGCGCATCTGCGCCTTGGCGTAGGCGATCGCGGTGTGCGCCATCGCCTGTTCGTTGTGCGCACGATACGTCGGCAGCGCGTTGCGATGTTCGTACAGCGCCTCGCCCAGGGCGGCAACGTTGCCGTGGCCAAAGATCGCGAACATGCCGGCAAATAACGGCAGAACCTCGTCACCGACGCGCACGTGCTGCGCCGCGAGATAGCGTACCAGCGCCTGTGCTGCGGTGAGCCGGATCGTTGCCTTGTTCATGCGTTTGCGGAAAGTTTGCCTGCGCCGTTGCGGACGACATTGTCGCGCGCCGCGCGCCAGAGTGCAGCGAGTTCGCGCTGGTTCGCGTGCACGCGCGCGACCAGCGTGTCCGCGTCGATCTCGCCCGCAAACCAGCTGCGCGCGGGTTCGGCGAACACGCTGCGGCCGACGGCGAAGCCGCGGCAAGTCGCACTCGAGGTGGCTGCGGCGAAACCGGCGGCGAGACCGACGAGCGGTGCGTCGGCGCCGAGCAGGAGCACACCGCGACACCACGGGTCGCTGCGCAGGATCAGCGCATCCAGAGCGGGCCAGTCGGCCGCATCCGGCGGCGCGAGCTTCCACCAGTGCGGCTTGATGCCGCAGGCGTAGATGCACTCGATCGCGCGACGCACGAGGTCGCCGCGCCGCGCCGGCACGGCGCGCAGTGGCGCAATCACTTCGATCAACAGTTCGTGTCCGCTGGTGCAGGCCGCGTCGCAGAGCGTGCGCAGCTGCCGCTCTTGCTCGGCTCGTTGCGTGGCATCGTCGGGGTCGAAGACGACCAGGCATTTGATCGTGTGCTCGTGCGGCCAGGTGATCAGATGCGTGCCGATCGAGCCGCCGCGTTCGAACGCGAGCGGTGTCGTGTCGGGAAGTTCGACCGGGCGGCCGATCCACCAGCCGCGCCCGCTCGCGGCGTTGAGCGCATCCTGGCCGTAGCGGTCGTCGATCAATACTCCAATGCGACCGGCGAGACCGGATATCCGTTCGGTCTGCTCGGTCGCGCGCAGCAGCAGGGTCTTGAACATGCACAGACGTGCCTCGGCATCCGCTCCACGGCCGCGGGCCAACTCCTCCAGCGCGCTGCGGTGGTCGAAAGCGAACACGTGCAGGTCGTCCCAGCGCGCTCGCGCCACGCTGACGCGATGCAGATGGGCGAGATCGGCATCGCGATCGGGGCGACGCGCGCGTGCCGGATCGAGCTTGACCTGGGCGAGGAAATGATCGAGTTCGGCGCGGCTCGGCATCGCCGGCGCGCAGCCGTGACGCGAGACGACGATGGCGCCGCAGGCATTCGCCCAAGCGCAGCAGCGTTCGATCGGCTCGTCGCCCAGCCAGCCGCAAAGGAACCCGGCCAGAAACGCATCGCCCGCGCCGAGCACGTTGAGTACCTCGACCTGCGGCGCGCGGAACAGCGGCGCATCATCGATGCGCGGCGGAATTTCGTCGGCGATCACGTTGCAGCCGAGCGCACCGCGCTTTATCACGAGCAGTGCCGGGGTCGCGGCGCGCACGTTGCGCAGCGCGGCGACCAGATCGTCGCCGCCGCCGGCGACGCGGAATTCTTCCTCGGTGCCGACGATGAGATCGAACGAAGGCAGCATTTCGCGCAGATGCGCAGTCACCTGCGCATTCGCGACGAAGCGCGTGGCACCGTCGCTGCGCGGGGCAAGGCCCCAGAGCACCGGGCGGTAGTCGATGTCGAGCACGCGCCGCAGGCCGTGCTTTTGTGCGAGATCGAGCGCACGGCGGCAGGCGGCGAGAGTGCCGGGCGTCGACAGGTGCGTGCCGGTGATGGCGAGCGCGCGCGCCGAGGCGATGTGGGTTTCGTCGATGTCGTCCGCGGCCAGCGCCATGTCGGCGCAGTTCTCGCGGTGGAACAGGAGCGGGAAGGTGTCGCGATCCTTGATGCCGAGCAGAACGAATGCGGTCAGGCGGTCCGGATCGACGCGCAGATGCGAGACGTCGCAGCCTTCGCGCACAAGCGTTTCGGTCAGGAAGCGGCCCATCTGGTCGTCGCCGACTCGGCTGAGCATCGAGATCTTGAGGCCGAGCCGCGCGCAACCGAATGCCGTGTTGCCCGATGACCCGCCGAGATACCGGGCGAAGCTCGTCGCGTCCTCCAGGCGCGCACCGATCTGCTGCGCATAGAAGTCGACGGCCACACGGCCGAGGAAGATGGCGTCGAGCGGGCGCGAGGCGGCGGAGTGAACGGATTCTGTCATGCGCGACTCGTGGGCTTGCGAAAAAGCGCGTCGTATGGGTGAGAATAGGGCCTGCCCCCAATCATTGCAATTCGCATTGCATCAATTGGAAATATGGAATTTTTATTCCATATGTTGCAGACTCACCGGTAGCCGCATCTGCGCAGGAGCACGCCCTTGGCCGTCAGCAATGCAGTGGATCAATTCATGCGGCGCGTCGCCGACGAGTTCGAGTCGCTGCCGCGTCAGTTGCAGGGTATCGCACGTTATCTCGAGCAGCACCGTTCGAGCATCATGCTGCAGAAGGTCAACGATGTGGCGGTCGGGTCGAACGTGCATCCATCGGCCGTCGTGCGCTTCGCACAGCGCTTCGGCTACTCCGGCTTCAGCGAGATGCAGGCGGTGTTTCGCGATGCCTTCCGCGAGCGCGCGGAGCCGTCCGGCAGCTACCAGCACCGCATTCGCCGCGTCATAGCCGGGCGTCCGGAGCAACTCGACGAGACGCAGATCGCGCGCAGTTTCATCGACGCCTGCCGGGTCGGCCTCGACGAACTCGTCGAGCGCTTCGATGTCACGCGTTTCCGTGCCGCGGTCGACCTGCTCGAGCAGGCCGAGCAGATCTACATCGTCGCGGTGCGCCGCTCATTCGCGATCGCAAGCTATATCGCGTACGCATTGGGACACACGCAGAAACGCGTGCACCTGGTCGACGGGCTCGGCGGAATGCATCGCGAGCAGATCCACAGCATCGGCAAGGGCGATGCCTTGATCGCGATCAGCTTTCCGCCCTATGGCAAGGAGACATTGTTCTGCGCGCGCCTCGCGCACCAGCGCAAGGCCAAGGTGATCGCGATCAGCGAGTCCGACCTCGGCCCGCTCGCCGCGCATGCGAACGTGCTGCTCAAGGTCGAGGAAGCGAGCGCGTTCGCGTTCCGTGCATTGACCAGCACGATCTGCCTGTGCCAGGCGCTGTTCGTCGCGCTGGCCTACCGGCTGGAATTGAAGCCGAATGAAGGTGCGCACACCGGCGACTACGATGCTTGAGGTCGCGCTGTTCGGTGCCGGGCGCATCGGCCGCATCCATGCGGGCAACATCGCGGTGACACCGGGCCTGCGGCTGCGCTACGTCATCGACGTCAACGTGGCGGCAGCGGAAGAACTGGCGGCCGCGTTCGCCGCGACCGCGACCGATGCCGAGCGTGCGCTGGCGGACCCGCTCGTGGCTGCCGTGGTCATCGCCGCGAGCACGGCGATGCACGCCGAACTGATCACGCGCGCCGCGCATGCGGGCAAGGCGATCTTCTGCGAGAAACCCGTCGCGGCTGAGCTCGACGACGCACGCGCCTGCGCCGGCGTCGTGGCCGAAGCCGGCGTGGCCTGCATGATCGGCTTCCAGCGCCGCTTCGATCCGACTTTTGCCGCGCTCAAGCGTCGCCTCGACGCGGGCGAGATCGGCGCGGCCGAGGTGGTTGTGCTGACCAGCCGGGATCCAGCGCCACCGCCACTCGAATATCTCAAACAGTCGGGCGGGGTGTTCAAGGACATGTTGATCCACGATTTCGACGTCTGCCGCTGGCTGCTCGCCGACGAGATCCTCGAAATCCATGCCACCGGCGCTTGCCTGAGTCCCGATGCCGCGCAGGCGCATGATCTCGATACGGCGGCGGTGACGCTGCGTTCGCGTCGCGGCTGTCTCTGCGTGATCAACACCTCGCGTCATGCGGCGTATGGTTACGATCAGCGTATCGAGGTGCTGGGCGCGGCCGGCATGCTGCAGGCCGGCAACCACAGGCCTACGGAAGTCATCGCTGCGCTTGCCGGCGCGGTCAGCAGCGACGTGCCCGAGCCGTTTTTCCTCGATCGGTACCGCCGCGCCTACGCGCTCGAGATGGCCCATTTCGCGAACCTGCTGGCCGGAACGGCACGGCCGGTTCCAGGCCTGGTCGACGGGATCAAGGCACTGGAGCTGGCGGAGCTCGCCACCCGGTCATGGCGCGAAGCGCGGGCCTTGACCTGCCTGATCTGATTGCGCGCAGCATATTCGGCCCCCTCTGCGGGAATATCCGGGCCGGATCGACCTGCCACATCTTTCGTGGCGGGTACCGCATAGCCTCAATTGCATTCCGTGACGGGCAA
Organism: Pseudomonadota bacterium; assembly: GCA_018240465.1. Lineage (GTDB taxonomy): Bacteria > Pseudomonadota > Gammaproteobacteria > Xanthomonadales > Rhodanobacteraceae > Rudaea. Next base: position 29,851 of record JAFEFS010000092.1, on the reverse strand, counting down.
CATTAACCTGAGGTCGCTGCAGGGGCGTGTCCGCGGGATGCGAAATGAAAAATTGAACGTGCACTGCATACCTGCGGCCAGCAGTAGGGGGAGGGGCGTGTCACCGCTACATGTGCCGGTCGTCAATCGGTGTCCCGGCGTCGCTGCCGACCACCGATGGTCGCCCAGTTCACCAGCACAACGGCCTTTATCCAATCCAGTGCGGTGCACCGGCATGCCTGCCGTGTGCACGCCATTGTGCATGTGAATCGAAAAGACATCTTTCAGCCGATGAATACAGGGGTAAATTCATGCAATTGATAAATCGTAAAGTCGTCACGATGACGGCGCTTGCCGTCGCCATTTCCTACGCGCTGACGGCATCCGCAGCGGATTTCAACGACGTGCACAGCACGCTCGCCACGCAGCAGTTGCGCAACGCAAGTCCCGCCAGGCTTGACCCGATCGCTCTGGCCAAGGCACAGCAGCGCTTCGCGCAGGCTCAGCAGATCGCCGGCTTGTTCGCCGCGCAATACAAGCCCGGCGCTGATGGCACGCTGGATCCACGGCACGTCGAACTCGTGAACAACCTGATGCAAGGCGATGCACGCGGCTTCACCGAAGCGGTGAGCGCGCCCTCGCTGGAAGCGGCGCTTAGCGCCGCCAGCGCATCGGTCGTCCGCCGCGCGAATACGACCACCACGATCGCGGCGACTGCAACGACTGCCGGTGCGGCGCAAACCGGCGGCGGCGTCAGCGGGACGGACGATCTGGTCTACACCGCGATCACCCCCTGCCGCATCGTGGACACGCGCCAGCCCGGCGCCGGCGGCGCTTTCGGATCTTTGCAAACGCGCACGTACGATGCCTTGGGCGGCGTCGCCCAGGGCGGCTCTTCGGCATGCGCGGGCTATACCGGTGCCATTCCGTCTGCCCTGGCGCTCAATATCACCGTGCAGGCCTACGGTCTCGGTGATCCCAGCGCCTACGGGTTTCTGTCCGTCTATCCCGATGGCGGCGTTTTGGGCACCAGCTGGCTGAACTATCTCGGTGGCCAAACCGTGGCCAATGCGGGTGTCGCGACGATCAATCCCAACAGTGGCCGGTTCGCGATCTTCGCGCAAAATCCGACCCAGGTCGTGGTCGATGCATTCGGTTATTTCCGTGGCGCGTCGGCGACAACGGGTGGAGCGACTGGTCCGACGGGAGCCACCGGCGCCACGGGCCCCACAGGCGCAACCGGTTCCACGGGTGCAACCGGGCCAGCCGGCGCAACAGGCGACGCAGGAGTGACGGGTCCGACCGGAGCCACGGGAACAGTCGGGGCGACTGGCGCCACGGGGCCGACTGGCACTACCGGCAGCACCGGGGCACAGGGAGACAAGGGCGATATTGGTCCGCAGGGAGCAATGGGGCCAACTGGCCCGCAGGGAGCTCAGGGCACTACCGGCGCGACCGGAAACCAGGGGGCGACTGGTGGGACAGGCGCGACCGGCGCGACTGGAGCCACCGGCCAGAGCTTCTCCTATGTCGGTGCCTGGGGCGCGACCGGAACGTACGCGGCCTATGACGTGGTGACCCAAAATGGTTCCACCTACGTCAACAAGACGGGGAACAACGCAGGTGATCCGGCCACGGATACGACTGATTGGGCCTTGATCGCGTTGTCCGGCGCGCAGGGTCCGGCAGGTGCTACGGGCGCCACGGGTGCGCAAGGCGCCACCGGTGCCGAAGGCCCGGCGGGGGCTGCCGGCGCTACAGGTGCACAGGGTCCGGCAGGTGCTACGGGCGCCACGGGTGCGCAAGGCGCCACCGGTGCCGAAGGCCCGGCGGGCGTTGCGGGCGCGACCGGCGCGCAGGGTCCGGCAGGTGCTACGGGCGCCACGGGTGCGCAAGGCGCCACCGGTGCCGAAGGCCCGACGGGGGCTGCCGGCGCTACAGGTGCACAGGGTCCGGCGGGCGTTGCGGGCGCGACCGGCGCGCAGGGTCCGGCAGGTGCTACGGGCGCCACGGGTGCGCAAGGCGCCACCGGTGCCGAAGGCCCGACGGGAGCTGCCGGCGCTACAGGTGCACAGGGTCCGGCGGGCGCTGCGGGCGCCACCGGCGCGCAGGGTCCAGCGGGCGCCACGGGTGCACAGGGCCCAGCGGGTACCGCTGGAGCAACAGGCGCTACCGGCGCGACGGGTGCTACCGGTGCCGCGGGATCGGTCAGTGTCAGCACGGTTACCGGTCCGTCAGGAACTTGTTCTAGCGGCGGCCCATGCACGGTCAACGTGACTTGCGCAACCGGCAAGGTGATCAGCGGCGGGTTCAATGTCACGTCAGGTGGCAATGCCCTCAACTATGCAGCGATCACATCGAGCTATCCAAGCTCCGCCACGCAATGGACTTTCGTCGTCACGAATCACAACGGCAACAGTTTCGCCTACAACACATATGCCGTGTGTGTGCAATAGAGGTGGCGGCATGTCGGGACGTGGCCTGACTGCCGTGGAACACGAGCACGCATGATTCGATTTGTCCCCCGGTTTGTGCCGGGGGATTTTTGTCGTGCTTTCTTGTGTGCATGCGGGTTCTACGGTACGCTGCACGAAGTTGAATAAAGGTGGCTTGCGGGCAACTGTCAGCCGAGTGTGCGACATGAGCACTAGCGCGTTTTCCCACTGAACCTCGATCGCTGAGCCACCTCGACGAAAGGCGCCTGGCGCCTTTTTTGTTGCCTGCGATTGCGTCATTCCGGGCCGAGGACGACGGCCCGATCCCCGCTCGTCACGCAGGTCGGGGCAGAAGCTGGATTTCTGCCGCTGCGGGAACGAGGAGCGAAAAAGTCACTGCGGAAGAATTGGTCATGATCAACATCACACTCCCCGACGGCAGCCAGCGCCAGTTCGAGCACCCTGTCACCGTCGCCGATGTCGCCGCATCGATTGGCGCGGGCCTGGCCAAGGCTGCGCTGGCCGGCAAGGTCGACGGCCGTCTCGTCGATACGAGCTACAAGATCGAATACGACGCGAACCTCGCGATCATCACCGACAAGAGCCCCGAGGCGCTCGATATCCTGCGCCACTCGACCGCGCACCTGCTGGCACAGGCGACGCAACGCCTGTTCCCGGACACGCAGGTCACGATCGGCCCGGTGATCGACAACGGTTTCTACTACGACTTCGCGCGCAAGATGCCGTTCACCCCGGACGACCTCGACAAGATCGAGGCCGAGATGAAGAAGGTCGTTGCCGAAAACCTCGACGTCTCGCGCTCGGTCATGTCGCGCGACGACGCGGTCGCGTTCTTCCGCGGCAAGAACGAGGAGTACAAGGCGCAGATCATCGAGTCGATCCCGGCGAACGAGGAGCTGTCGCTGTATTCGCAGGGCGAATTCATCGACCTGTGCCGCGGTCCGCACGTACCGAACACGAACAAGCTGCGTGCGTTCAAGCTGATGAAGGTCGCGGGCGCGTACTGGCGCGGCGATTCGAACAACGAGATGCTGCAGCGTGTCTACGGCACGGCCTGGCTCAACGACAAGGATCTGAAGGCCTATCTGACCCAGCTCGAGGAAGCCGAGAAGCGCGATCATCGCAAGCTCGGCAAGCAGCTCGATCTGTTCCATGTGCAGGAGGAAGGTCCGGGCCTCGTCTTCTGGCATCCGAAAGGCTGGTCGATCTGGCAGGTCGTCGAGCAGTACATGCGCCGTGTCTACCGCGATTCGGGCTACCAGGAAGTACGCTGCCCGCAGGTGCTCGACGTGTCGCTGTGGCAGAAGTCGGGCCACTGGGACAACTACAAGGAAAACATGTTCTTCACCGAGTCGGAAAAGCGCACGTACGCACTCAAGCCGATGAACTGCCCGGGCCACGTGCAGATTTTCAACCACGGCCTGCACAGCTACCGCGACCTGCCGATCCGCTACGGCGAGTTCGGCGCCTGCCATCGCAACGAGCCTTCGGGCGCGTTGCACGGCATTCTGCGCGTGCGCGGCTTCACCCAGGACGACGGCCACATCTTCTGCACCGAAGACCAGATCGAAGCCGAGGTGACGGCGTTCCACCGGCAGGCTTTGCAGGTCTATGCGGATTTCGGCTTCAGCGATATCCAGATCAAGATCGCGCTGCGTCCTGAGCCGCGCCTCGGCGACGATGCGACCTGGGACAAGGCCGAGAACGCCTTGCGTTCCGCATTGAAAGCTTGCGGCGTCGAATGGCAGGAGCTGCCGGGCGAGGGCGCTTTCTACGGCCCGAAGATCGAGTATCACCTGCGTGATGCGATCGGTCGTACCTGGCAGCTCGGCACCATGCAGGTGGACTTCATGATGCCGGGCCGCCTCGGCGCCGAGTACGTCGATGAGCACAGCCAGCGCCGCCAGCCAGTGATGTTGCACCGGGCCATCGTTGGCTCGATGGAGCGTTTCATCGGCATCCTGATCGAGCACCACGCCGGCCAGTTCCCGGCCTGGCTGGCGCCGGTGCAGGCGGTGGTCATGAATATCACCGATGCGCAGGCGGAATTTGCCGCTGAGGCGGTGCAAGCCCTTGTCCGGCAAGGCTTCCGGGTGGAAGCGGATTTGCGCAACGAGAAAATCGGCTATAAAATACGCGAACACACGTTGCAGAAGATTCCGTACCTACTCGTGGTCGGTGATCGCGAAAAGGAACTCGGAGTCGTTGCCGTGCGTGCGCGGTCGGGTGAAGATTTGGGCTCGATGAAAATTACCGAGTTCGCCGACAAGTTGCGAAACGAATTCAAGAACAACTAGTAACATCTTGAATTTATTCAATTAAATTTTCGGAGAAACATTTATAGCCACTGAAAAAGCTAACCGCAAGAATACGGAAATCCGTGTTCCGCGGGTGCGCGTAATCGGCGCCGAAGGAGAGCAGGTCGGTATCCTGTCGCGCGACGAAGCGCTGACGATGGCCGGCGATCTGGGCCTGGATCTGGTCGAAATTCAACCGACCGCTGATCCGCCCGTTTGCCGCATCATGGACTACGGCAAGTTCAAGTTCGAGCAGCAGAAGAAGGCGCACGCGGCCAAGCGCAAGACCAAGCAGGTCGAGATCAAGGAATTGAAGTTCCGCCCCTCGACCGAAGACGGCGACTACAACGTGAAGTTGCGCAACATGAAGCGCTTCCTCGAAGAGGGCGACAAGGTCAAGGTCGTCGTTCGCTTCAAGGGCCGCGAGATGGCGCACACGGAGATCGGCGAGCAGATGGTCAGGCGCATCCAGGCGGACGTTGCCGAGGAAGCGGTGGTCGAGAGCTTCCCGCGCTTCGAAGGCCGGCAGATGGTGATGATGGTAGCGCCGAAGAAGAAGCAATGATCGACGCTTCGGTATGCCGGGTGGCAACGGCGATGTAAGGGAAACCTTCCGTCGCGCCGCCAGCAGTTCCTCTCGCTCCCAAGTCACGCTTGTGGGGGAGAGGTTTGAAATCTGGAACCCGCTCACTTCACGGTGAGCTTACACAAGCTAAGCCCGAGCAGGACGGAAAGCGCAGCGTGCTGCCGCTCAGGCGAGTAACAAAATCAACCTTAAGGAGTTGGGCCATGCCCAAGATCAAGACCAACCGGGCCGCTGCCAAGCGGTTCCGCAAGACGGCTTCCGGCAAGTACAAGGCCGGTCATGCCTTCAAGAGCCACATCCTCACCAAGAAGTCGACCAAGCGCAAGCGCGGCCTTCGCGGTCCCAACATCGTGCGCAAAGAAGACTCCGGTCGCATCGCGCGCATGCTTCCCTACGTGTAAGGAGACGAAACCATGGCACGAGTCAAACGTGGTGTCGTCGCCCGCCGTCGACACAAAAAAATCATTTCCCGCGCGAAGGGTTATTACAATGCCCGGCGCAAGGTCTTTCGCGCTGCCAAGCAGGCGGTCATCAAGGCCGGTCAGTACGCCTACATCGGCCGCAAGCAGAAGAAGCGCCAGTTCCGCGCGCTGTGGATCGTGCGCATCAATGCCGGCGCGCGCCAGTTCGGCCTGTCCTACAGCCGCCTGATGAACGGCCTGAAGAAGGCCAACATCACGGTCGATCGCAAGGTGCTCGCCGACATCGCCGTACACGATATCGCGGCGTTTGGTGCGCTGGCTGAAAAAGCGAAAGCCAGCCTCGCGGCGTAATCGACAGCAGGACCAATCCCGTGCCGCAGTCAGCGCGGCACGACGATTACTCGGGGAGCAGGCTTTGGCCTCGCTCCTTTTTCTTTTTTGAGATTCGACGGCTTCTCCAATGAGTAATTCTCAGAAAAATTTGCTTGATCTGGGCAATCTTGATGTCGCGCCCGCGCAGTTGGCATCGATCCAACACGCGATCGACCGATTCCAAGAAATCGTTGGGCAACAAAAGAAATTCGAAAATATTTCCGGTGACTTGGGATTGACGGAGGCCGTAGAACGAGCACAGCGCCAAGCTGCGAATAGTGGTCTTGCGCAACTGAGAATCAACGTCCAGGAAATGGCAGATCGCTTGGGGTTGGATCAGATCAATCGACAGTTGCAAGAGATCGAGAACGTTCGTGTCGCTCTTCTCGGCAAGAGTGGTTTCATAACCGAGCAAATGAAGCTGTTGGGCGCGCTTCCCCCGGCGGAGAGAAAGGCAAGGGGCGAGCAAGTCAATCGAATCAAAGAGAAGCTCCAGAAAGAAATTGCCGAGAAAAAATCCGTTGCAGAGGAAGCGGCAGTGTTTGCGCATCTCGCATCGGAGACCATCGACATCACCTTGCCCGGCCGCAACGGCGCGCGCGGCAACCTGCATCCGATCACACGCACGCTGGAGCGCATGGTCGACATCTTCGCGCGGCTCGGCTACGAAGTTGCCGACGGCCCCGAGATCGAGGACGACTGGCACAACTTCGAAGCGCTCAACTTCCCGCCGCACCACCCGGCGCGCGCGATGCACGACACGTTCTATTTCCCCGACGGACGCCTGCTGCGCACGCATACCTCTCCGGTGCAGATCCGCGCAATGACCGGGCGCACGCCGCCGCTGCGCGTGATCGCGCCGGGCAAGGTCTATCGCTCCGATTCCGATCAGACGCACAGCCCGATGTTCCACCAGCTCGAGGGCCTGCTCATCGATGAGACCTCGACCTTCGCCGATCTCAAGGGCACGCTTGCCGAATTCGTGCGCGCATTCTTCGAGCGCGATTTCGAGATGCGTTTCCGGCCGAGCTACTTCCCGTTCGTCGAGCCGGGCGCGGAAGTCGACATTCGCTGGGACCGCGACGATGGCTCGACCGCGTGGCTCGAAGTGCTCGGTTGCGGCATGGTCCATCCGAACGTGCTGCGCGCCTGCAACATCGATCCCGAGCGCTACACCGGCTTCGCCTTCGGCATGGGCGTCGAACGTTTCGCGATGCTTCGCTATGGCGTGAACGACCTGCGTGCGTTCTTCGAGAACGACCTGCGCTTTCTCAAGCAATTCGCATAAACATGATGGCGTCATTTCGGCGAAAGCCGGAGTGACAAGCCTGAACAACTGGCGACTCCCTGATGAAATTCTCCGAAAACTGGCTGCGCGAGCTCGTTCCGATCAACGCGACGCGCGATGAGTTGTGCCGCAAGCTGACGATGGCCGGCCTCGAAGTCGAAGGTGTCGAGGCGATCGGCGGCGCGCTCGAGGGCATCGTCGTCGCCGAGATCGTCGAATGTTCCCCGCACCCAAACGCGGACAAGCTGCGCGTCTGTCAGGTCGCCACCGGCGATGGCACGACGGTGCAGATCGTCTGCGGCGCGCCGAACGCGCGCCGCGGCCTGAAGGCGCCGCTGGCCACGGTCGGCGCGGCGATGCCGAACGGCATGCAGATCAAGAAGGCCGCGCTGCGTGGCGTCGATTCATTCGGCATGCTCTGTTCGGCGAAGGAACTGGGTATCGACGCCGACGCATCGGGTTTGCTCGAGCTGCCCGCCGACGCGCCGGCGGGCAAGCCGCTTGCGCAATATCTGCACCTGCCCGATGCGACGATCGAGATCAAGCTGACGCCGAACCGGCCAGACTGCCTGTCCGTGCAGGGCGTCGCCCGCGACGTCGCGGCGATCTTCGGGGCGCGCGCCGCGCTGCCCGCTATCGCGACGCTCGCTGCGACCACGACGCACGAGCGCAAGGTCGAACTGCAAGCGGGAGCCGACTGTCCGCGCTATTGCGGCCGCCTGATCGAGGGCATCGATGCCGATGCGCGGACGCCGTTCTGGATGGCCGAACGTCTGCGCCGTTCCGGCCTGCGTCCGATCAGCCTGCTTGTCGACGTGACCAACTACGTTCTGCTCGAGATGGGCCAGCCGCTGCACGCGTTCGACGCGGCGACGTTGGTCGGCGCGATCGGCGTGCGTCGTGCGCGCGCCGGCGAGAATCTCAAGCTGCTCGACGAGTCCGAGGTTGCTCTCGACCCCGAATTTCTCGTCATCACCGATGCGGCGGATTCCGATCGGAGTCGGCCTATCGCACTCGCCGGCATCATGGGCGGTTATGCGACGCGCGTGGCCGCCACCACGCGCGACGTATTCCTCGAAGCCGCGCATTTCGCGCCGACCGCGATCAGCGGCCGAGCGCGCAAGCTCGGCATGCATACCGACGCTTCGCATCGCTTCGAGCGCGGCGTCGATCCCGAACTGCCGCGGCGCGCGCTCGAACGGGCGACACAACTCGTCGTGGAATTCGGTGGTGGCAGGCCGGGACCGGTGACGGAAGCGACGCTGCCGCAGTTTCTCGCCCGGCCAGCCGCGGTGCCGCTGCGCCGGGGGCGGCTCGAACGCGTGCTCGGCATTGCCATCGCCGATGCCGAAGTCGCGCGCGTCCTCGCCGCGCTCGGCATGCAGATCGAGGCGACCGCGGATGGCTGGCGCGCAACACCGCCGAGCTGGCGCTTCGACATTGCGATCGAGGAAGACCTCATCGAGGAAGTCGTGCGTATCCACGGCTACGAAACAATCCCCACCACGATGCCGGCCGGCGAGATCCGCGTTGCCGCACCGTCGGAAACGCGCGTCGACGAAGCGGCGCTGCGCCGCCAGCTTGCGGCGCGCGACTATCGCGAGGCCGTCAACTTCGCCTTCGTCGATGCCGAACTGCTCAAGCGCTGGCAGCTCGACGCGGGTGCGATCGCACTCGCCAATCCGCTTGCCGCCGACCTCGGCACGATGCGCACCTCGCTGTTGCCGGGCCTGGTCTCGGCGTTGATCGCCAACCGTCGCCGCCAGCAGGAACGGGTGCGGCTGTTCGAGATCGGCCGCGTATTCCGGCAGGGCGTGGGCGCCCAGGTCGAAACGGTGCGCATCGCCGGCGTCGCCTGTGGTCAGGCGCACGAGTTGCAATGGGCGGCGGACAAGCGTGCGCTGGATTTCTACGACGTGAAGGGCGATGTCGAATCGCTGTTCGCACTCAGCGGCGATGCGCGCGCTTTCCATGCGAACGCATCGGCGACGAGCTGGTTGCATCCCGGACGTGCGGCGGACGTCATGCGCGACGGCATTGCCGTCGGCAGCCTCGGCGCGCTGCACCCGCGCCTGCTGAAGGCGCTGGACTGCGAGACCGACATCTACGTCTTCGAATTCGATCTGGACGGACTGGTCGCGCGCGCGGTGCCGCGTGGGGCCGCGCTGGCGCGTTTCCCTTCGCTGCGCCGTGATCTGTCGATCGAGCTGCCGGAAAACGTGAACTACGCCGCGGTCGAGACCGCCGTGCGCGTTGCCGTCGGCGCCATTCTGCGCGAGATATTCGTATTCGACCGATATGCCGGACCGAATCTCGCACTAGGACTAAAAAGTGTCGCCATCGGCTTGATTTTGCAGGATGAATCGCGCACTCTTACCGATGCCGACGCAGATCAATGCGTGGGGCTGGCGGTGGCGGCGCTGGAACGCCACTGCCGAGCGAGATTGAGGGGGTAGGATGGCGGCGCTCACCAAAGCGGAAATGGCCGAACGCTTGTTCGCGGACGTCGGCCTGAACAAACGCGAGGCGAAGGAATTCGTCGATGCTTTTTTCGATGTCGTGCGCGAGGCGCTCGAGCGCGGTGAGCAGGTCAAGCTTTCCGGCTTCGGCAACTTCGATTTGCGCAAGAAGAACCAGCGGCCGGGACGCAATCCGAAGACCGGCGAGGAAATTCCGATTTCCGCGCGGCGCGTGGTGACGTTCCGTCCGGGGCAGAAGCTCAAGCTCAAGGTCGAGTCGTATGCTGGATCAAGGCAGTAACAACGAACTGCCGGTCATTCCGGCCAAGCGCTACTTCACCATCGGTGAAGTCAGCGAATTGTGCGCGGTGAAGCCGCACGTGTTGCGCTATTGGGAGCAGGAATTCTCGAACCTGAAGCCCGTCAAGCGCCGCGGCAATCGGCGCTACTACCAGCGCCACGACGTGCTGATGATCCGCCAGATCCGCGCGCTGCTCTACGATCAGGGCTTCACGATCACTGGAGCACGTCAGCGCCTCGAAGGCCAGCAGGCGCGCATGGAAACGAGCATTTCCAACCAGATCGTGCGTCAGGTGCGCATGGAACTCGAGGAAGTGCTGCAGATCCTGCGCCACTGACAGCGACGCATCTGTTAGAATTCGGCAGCTATTGAAAAGTGCGGCCCAGGGACGGCCGTTTCTTGATTTTCGCAATCAGGGATGATGGAAAAACAACGTCGGGGCGTAGCGCAGCCTGGTAGCGCATCTGCCTGGGGGGCAGGGGGTCGTGGGTTCGAATCCCGCCGCCCCGACCAATAGCGGTGGACTTTTTGATTCGCCTACAGAAAACGGCTTGGTCTTTTTACGGGACCAGCCGTTTTGCGTTTCAGACTCCCGCCACTGCATGCAACGGGGACTGTCCCACCATCGGCGAAGGTCGTGGGAAAGCGGGTGGGAACTGACGCTGCCGCTTCGAATTGTCGACTAGAGCGGGGCGCGGCATCGCACCGGTCTGCTCGACCGGTCGTTTCGCTGCGTGGTCAGGGACGATGCGCGTACGGCAGACGCGGAAGCGATTCTCGAGGAGCAACTGACTCTCGTGGCTGCAGCGGGCCTGGAGCAACACCTGGCCGGCGACCGGGCGCGTCGGTTTACGGCGTCGCACCGAACGATCAGACGACAGGGTCACGACCTGGATATGACCGACTCCGGGATCGGTGATGCTGGCCACAGATCGGGCCATGTACCGGAGCTCCCAGCGGCTGGAGCGGGGTAGCCGAATCGCCTATGATTCAGACGCCATGATCCAAGGGCAACCCCTCACCATCCTGTTTGCCGACGTCAGCGGCAGCACCAAACTGTTCGAAACGCGCGGTAATCTTGAGGCGCGGCGTATCGTTGCGGGCATGCTCGCCGCGCTGGGCGAGGTCGTGCGCCAGCACGGCGGACAAGTGATCAAGAACATCGGTGACGAAATCCTGTGCACGTTCCCGGGGCCGATCCAGGGCCTGCTCGCCGCGGTCGACATGCAGAAACGCATTGCGGCGGACGAGGAGTGTGCACGCGAATTCCTCGCCATCCGTGTCGGCCTGCACCACGGCGAGACGCTGCTCGAGGACGGCGACGTATACGGCGATGCGGTCAACACCGCCGCGCGCATGACCCAGTTGGCCAAGCGCGAGCAGATCATCACGACCGCCTCTACGGTACGCCTGCTGACCAATGCCGGCATGCTGCGCACGCGCTCGATGGGGCAGACGCGCGTGGCCGGCAAGCTCATGCCGATCGACATCGTCGACGTGCTCTGGCAGGAGGACACGTCCAACGTGACCATGGTCCAGCGTGCGATCTCGACCGGAAACTTCACCGCGCCGCGCGTGCGCCTGCAACTGCGCTACCGCGGTCGAGCGATCGACCTCGACGAACTCGCGCCGCCGTTCACGCTTGGCCGCGACCTTTCTTCCAGCCTCGTCGTCGACGCGGAATGGGTATCGCGCAATCACGCGCTGATCGAATACAAGCGCGGTTACTTCGTCGTATCCGACCGCTCGACCAACGGTTCGTGGGTCAAATTCGGCGACGACGACGAACTGTCGTTCCATCGCGACGAAGTACGCCTGCTGCGCAGCGGCACGATCAGCCTCGGCCAGACCAGTGCACTCAATCCAGATCACCTGCTGTACTTCCAGTGCAGCGAGTAGGCGGTGGGTAAGCGCGCGGCGCTGCGACCTCACGCCAGGTTTGCAACCGACTGCTGTCGATTCATGCGGAGGGGGGGGCGTCATGAAGCGCCTGATCGCTTCGATCCTGTTCTGTGTGCTCGCCCTTGCTTAAGCCGATGCGACCGCGGATGCCGCGAAGCCGAAGGTGCGCACAGTCACCGCCGTCGCCCGCCTCGATCGATCGATTTACGAAAAGCAGGTCGACGAGGCGATGACGGCATTCAGCGCGGCCAGGGCGGATTTCGCCAGATGCGGCTGCGAGACGCAGACCGTGCGCAACCTCGGCCCGGCGTGCTGCACGATGCCGACGATCCCGCCGCGATGCGTCTGCTCGCGCAGGTGCTCTCGACGCTGACGCACGTCTGCGCGAGCGCCGTCATGACCGCCGCCGACAGGATCCGCTGGAAGACGATCCACGGGGCGGCGAAGCTGGTGCGCTACGTGACCGACTACAGCACGCGCAGCCAGGGCGACTTCCTGTTCGCCACGACCGCGATGCTCAAACCGCTCGGGGTCGTTCTATCCCGGCGCCCATCACACTGGTGCGGGCAAGCAGTTCTCGCCGGGCTTCCACGGCCCCGGCATCGTGCGGCGGATGTTCGCTACGACGCACGGCGATTTCGACGCTTCCGTCGCCGAACTCACCCGACAACTGGCCATCCATGCACGGATCGGCGAAGCCGTGGGCGATGCTGTTGCCGGGTCCAGCGGATGGACGTTCGCTGGCGTCGGTCCTATCCCGGCGCGAGTTTCGGCGTCACACGATGACCGCCGTACTCGCGATCATTTCGACGGTGAAGATCAGGCAGGCCGGCTACTCTGGCCTGGTGCTGCCGGTAGTGGAAGACAAGCGCCTCGCGCTGCGCTGGGTCGATGGCAGCTGCGGAATCGACTCGCTGCTCGCATGTTCCGCGGTTTGCGGTACCGGTCTCGGCACCGTGCCGTTGCCCGGCGACGTCGCCGCGCTTGCCGGGAATGACACAAGCCGCTTTCCGCGCGCCTGCAGTCGGTGAAGGGCAAGAAGGCCGGCGACGAGACCGACTTCGACGGCCCGTATTTGTTCCACACCACGTTGCGTACCGATCCATCGTCCTGACGGCGCGCGTCACACTACGAGCGGCTCGGGCTCCAACGCCACGCCGAAACGCGCGAGCACCGTACGCTGGATACGCTGCGCGAGCGCCCAGACCTGTGCGCCGCTCGCGCCGCCGTAGTTGACCAGCACGAGTGCGTGCTGGCCGGATACGCCCGCGTCGCCGTCGCGCAGTCCCTTGAATCCGCAGGCATCAATCAGCCAGGCGGCCGACAGTTTTATCGCTCCGTCCGGCAGCGGCCAGAGCGGCAAGCGCGGATACTCGCGCTTTAGCGCTGCCGCGAGGCCGGGCGAAACGACCGGATTCTTGAAGAAACTGCCGGCGTTGCCGGTCGTCGACGGGTCGGGCAGCTTGCGCGTGCGCACGCGCGAGATCGCATGCGCGACTGCGCGTGCGTCGGGCGTGCCGGCGCCCATCGCTGCGAGCTCCTCGCGCACACCGTCGTAGTCGAGGCGCAGCGCGCGTTCGCGCGGCAGCAGGAAATCGACGGCGGTGATGAGATAGCGTCCACCTTCGCGCTTGAACAGCGAGTCGCGATAGGCAAAGGCGCACGCGGCGTGGTCGAGGCGCACGTTCGCGCCGGCGCTGCGATCGTAGGCATGAACCGCATCGACGAACTCGCCGACTTCGACGCCGTAGGCGCCAATGTTCTGGATCGGCGCGGCGCCGACGCTGCCCGGAATCAGGGCGAGGTTTTCGAGACCGCACAGGCCGTGGGCCAGCGTCCAGTGGACGAAATCGTCCCAGATTTCGCCGGCCGCGGCGCGTACGAGTGCGGCATCATCCACCCTGTCGGCTACGTGTTGTTCGATGATGTCGAGGCCGCGCGTGCGCAAGGCGAGGACGACGCCGGGCCAGTCGCGCGTGAACAGTACGTTGCTGCCACCGCCAAGGATCAGCACGTCGCGATTCTGCTGTGCGGCTTCGGCGAGCAGACCCGGCACGGCATCGAATTCATGCACATCGATCAACGTGGCCGCGCGCGCGGGCAGGCGGAACGTGGTGCGGTCAAGCAGCGAAGCGTTCTCGTGCACCGTGTAGCCGTAGCCGCACTTGAGCCCTCTCCCCCAAGCGTTTTCCGTTTTGCGGGGAGAGTTGGGTGAAGGGGCGCTTTTGCTCTTCTCCATCACGCCGCCATTCTTTTGCGCCCGGCGCGCAGCGCCTCGACGCATTCGCCGATCAGTGCCGGTCCACGAAAGACGAGGCCGGAGTAGAACTGCACGAGGCTCGCGCCCGCGGCGAATTTTTCCGCCGCGTCCGCACCGCGCGTGATTCCGCCGACGCCGACCAGCGGAACCTTGCCGCCGAGGCGTTGCGCCATTCCATGCAGCACGGCAGTCGCCCTGTTCCGCAATGGCTTGCCGGAAAGACCGCCCGCTTCGTCCGCGAAACGCGCACCGGCAACCGCGTCACGCGCGATCGTCGTGTTCGTGCAGATCAGGCCGTCGATCTTCGTCGCGAGCAGCACGCCGGCGATGCCATCGAGTTCGCCATCGGAAAGATCGGGCGCGATCTTGAGTAGCATCGGCTTGCGTGCGCCGTGCCGCGCGGCGAGTTGCTCTTGACGTTCGCGCAGCGTGCCGATGAAGCGCTTCAAGGTTTCTTCTTCCTGCAGATCGCGCAGGCCCTGCGTGTTCGGCGAGGAGATGTTGACGGTGATGTAGCTCGCGCGTGCATAGACGCGCTCCAGGCAGTGCAGGTAATCGTCGACCGCGCGCTCGTTCGGCGTGTCCTTGTTCTTGCCGATGTTGATGCCGAGCACGCCGTCGAATTTTGCGCGCTCGACGTTGCGCACCAGCGCATCGACGCCACCGTTGTTGAAGCCGAGGCGGTTGATCACCGCTTCGTACTCGGGCAGGCGGAACATGCGCGGCTTCGGATTGCCGGCCTGCGCGCGCGGCGTTGTTGTGCCGACCTCGATGAAGCCGAAACCGAGCGCGGCGAGCGCGTCGACGTAGGCGCCGTTCTTGTCGAGTCCGGCGGCGAGTCCGACCGGATTGGCGAAATCGATGCCGAGCACGCGCGTCGGCAGCGATTCGGGCTTCAATGCGAGCAGCGGGTTGAGGCCCGTTCGGTACGCGGCCTCGATCGAAGCCAACGCGAGATCGTGCGCGCGTTCGGCGTCGAGGCAGAACAGGAAGGGGCGGGCGAGGGCGTACAAGAGCCTATCCGATCGCGTCGCTCAGCGCGGGTATCCGTCGCTGCGACAAGTCATTCGTCCTTGCCGATCCGGCGCGCGCTGCGCAACGCGGAGAGTTGCATCGCCGTTTCCCATCGGGCTTCGAGTCGGGTGATGCGACGGTCGTGTTCGCGCAGTTCCTGGGTGATCAGCTTCAAGGCTTCGCCGGCCGCTTTCACGTCGTCGGCCATTTTCAGCGCATCGCGGATCGTCTTGATGCTGTCGGACAGGAGGCTCATGCGCGTCCGCGGCGGGTAGCGGCACGCTTGGGTTGCTTCGCCTGCGCACCATTCTTTTCAGCGAGCCAGGCGTGAAACTCCGCAAGGCCCTCGTTCAACGCGCTACGCGCTTCCTTCAGGCGCGTAGCGAGTTCCGCGGTCAGCGTCTCGACCATCACGGTTTCGGCCGACGGTTGCGGCTCGAAGCGATTGCGCACCAGTTCGGCGACGCTGATTCCTTCGCGCCTGGCTTCGCTGCCCAGGAACGCCTTGAATTTAGGCGTGGTCAGCAGGGTCACCCGTTCGGTCTTCATGGCATTCGTTCAATTGCGGGACATGTGCATGTTCATGCTAATGAACATGTCGGGCGGAGTCAAGCCGCCGGATGGCGTGGCGTCGCTGCCGGCGTCAGTGCAGGTGTGCGGCGAACCAGGCGATGCCGCCGAGGAACATGAACGCGAACAGGACGAAACAGACGACGATGACGATGTGCAGGTAGCCGAGGATCAGCCCGCCAACGGCGAGGCCGTCGCCCTGCAGGGTGCCTGGCAGCGCGTGGCGGATTTCGCCGCGCGCGAGATGCCCGCAGACGATGGCGACGATCGCGCCGATGAACGGGAGCGCGATCCAGCTCAGGATGCCGAAGACGAGGCTGGCGATCGCCGTGGGGCAGGTGGGGGCGGACAGGTTCGAATTCATTGGGCAGTTCCAGGTTGCGCAGGTCCGGATGATACCCAAACCGGTCTGCCTGCGCTGCCCGACGCGGGACGGAAAACATTTGCATGATGCAGGTTCCAACTATTGACTATGGACCATGGTCCAGACTTTAGACTGTGCGGCAAGGAGGATCGAAATGTCGAATTTCAGCATCGGAAAACTCGCCGAGCGTGCCGGCGTCGCCATCGACACGGTGCGCTACTACGAACGCAACGGCCTGCTGCCGCCGGCAGGGCGCCTCGCATCGGGATATCGCCGCTATGGCGAGGCCGAGCTCAAGCGCCTGCGCTTCATTCGTCGTGCCAAGTCGCTCGGCTTTTCGCTCGAGGATATCCGCACGCTGCTGGAGCTTAGCGCAGAGCGCAACGTGGCCAAGGTCAAGCGCGCAGCGCAGCTCAAGCTCGCCGACATCGACGCGCGCATCGCCGAACTCGAGCGCGTCGGTGCCGGCCTGCGCAAGCTGATCCGCGCTTGCCCTGGACATGGGCGCGCGGAAGCATGTCCGATTCTCAACGCCTTGACCGACGAGGAATTGTACTGATGCCGACGCAAACGCATTCGCACCAACACCCTGTTGCCGCCGCGCCGGCAGCGCCGCGCTGTTGCGGTGCGCACCAGCGCGGCCGCGCGTCGGCGGTTGCGGACGATTTGGCGGGGCCTCCGATCGATCCCGTGTGCGGAATGAAGGTCAAGCCCGAATCCGCGCATCGCGCCAAACACGCGGCTCGCGAGTACCTGTTCTGTTCCGCAGGCTGCCGCACGAAGTTCGTCGCCGATCCCTTGCGCTATCTCGCGTCGGAGAAGGATGTCGGGCCGGCTGTGCCCGTGGCGCCCGGCACGAAGTACACCTGCCCGATGCACCCAGAGATCGTCCGCGACGGCCCCGGCACCTGTCCTGCCTGCGGCATGGCGCTGGAACCGGTGATGCCGAGCCTGGACGAAGACGAAAATCCCGAGCTGACCGATTTCCGCCGCCGCTTCTTCCTGACCTTGCCACTGTCGCTTGCGGTGTTCGTGCTGGCGATGTTCGCCCACTACTTCGATGCACGTTCCGCGGCGACGCGCACCGTGCTCGAATTCGTGCTCGCCGCACCGGTGGTGCTCTGGGCCGGTTGGCCGTTCCTCGAGCGCTGGGCGCAGTCGATCGCGAACCGCAGCCCGAACATGTGGACGCTTATCGGCACCGGCGTACTGGCCGCGTTCGGTTACAGCGTGGTCGCGACCGTGGCGCCGCAGGCGTTTCCGGAGTCGTTCCGCGAGCACGGCCGCGTTGGCGTCTATTTCGAGGCGGCGGCGATCATCGTTTCGCTGACCCTGCTCGGGCAGATCCTCGAACTCAAGGCGCGTTCGAGCACGTCGGCGGCGATCAAGGCACTGCTCGGCCTCGCGCCGAAAACGGCGCGGCGCGTGCACGTGGACGGCCGCGAAGACGACGTGCCGCTGGCCGAGGTGCAGGTCGGCGACCTGCTGCGCGTGCGGCCGGGCGAGAAGGTTCCGGTCGACGGCGCGGTCGTCGACGGTCGTTCGAACGTGGACGAATCGATGCTGACCGGCGAGCCCATCGCGATCGAGAAACAGGTCGGCGACAAGGTGATCGGCGCCACCCTCAACGGCACCGGCAGCCTCGTCATCCGTGCCGAGAAGGTTGGTGCGGAGACTGCGCTCGCGCAGATCGTCGGCCTCGTCGCCCAGGCGCAACGCACGCGCGCGCCGATGCAGCGGCTCGCCGACCGGGTCAGCGTCTGGTTCGTGCTCGCGGTGCTCGTGGTCGCGGCGACGGCGTTCGTCGTCTGGGGCGTGTGCGGGCCGCAGCCGTCATGGACGTATGCGATCGTCAACGCGGTC
Source organism: Pseudomonadota bacterium (assembly GCA_018240465.1). GTDB lineage: Bacteria > Pseudomonadota > Gammaproteobacteria > Xanthomonadales > Rhodanobacteraceae > Rudaea. The sequence continues at coordinate 11,718 of JAFEFS010000092.1, read as the reverse complement.
GCCGTGCTGATCATCGCCTGTCCGTGTGCGCTCGGCCTGGCCACGCCGATGACGGTGATGGTTGCGAGCGGCCGTGCCGCACAGGCCGGCGTGCTGTTCCGTGATGCCGAGGCGATCGAACGTCTGCGTACGATCGACACGCTGATCGTCGACAAGACCGGCACGCTGACCGAAGGCAAGCCTGCGTTCCGCGAAGCGATCGCCGCCGCCGGTGTGAATGCGGACGAGGTGCTGCGCCTTGCCGCGAGCCTCGATCAGGGCAGCGAGCATCCGCTGGCTGCTGCGATCGTCGCCGAAGCACGGCGGCGCGGTCTCGCCCTCGAAACCGCGGCGGATTTCGAATCCGCGACCGGCATCGGCGTGCGTGGTCGCGTCGGCGCGCGGCGCCTCGCGCTCGGCAACGCGGCGCTGATGGGCGAAGTCGGTGTCGATATCGCCGGCTTGCGCGGCACGGCCGAGCGCCTGCGCGGCGATGGTGCCAGCGTGATTTTTCTCGCCGCCGACGGCTGCGCGCTCGGCCTCGTCGCCGTCGCTGATCCGATCAAGGATTCGACGCCGAAAGCCATCGCCACGCTGCACGCCGCCGGGTTGCGCATCGTCATGGCCAGCGGCGACTCCGCGACCACGGCACGGGCCGTGGCCGCGCGCCTCGTCATCGACGAGGCGCACGGCGAAATGCGACCGCAGGACAAGGCTGCGCTCGTCGCGCAGCTCAAGGCGCAAGGGCGCCGCGTGGCGATGGCCGGCGACGGCATCAACGATGCGCCCGCGCTTGCCGCCGCCGATGTCGGCATCGCGATGGGCACGGGTACCGACGTGGCCATGGCCAGCGCGCAGGTCATGCTGGTCAAGGGCGATTTGCGCGGCATCGTTCGCGCACTTGCGATCTCGCGCGGCGCGGTCGCGAACATGCGCCAGAACCTCGGCCTTGCCTTCGTCTACAACGCGCTCGGCGTACCGCTCGCCGCGGGCGTGCTGTATCCGTTCACCGGCCTGCTGCTGAGCCCGATGATCGCGGCACTGGCGATGAGTTTTTCCTCGGTGTCGGTGATCGCCAATGCGTTGCGCTTGCGTGCGGCGCGGTGAACGCCGCGCGCCGCTATCCGGCGTGCGTCGCGCCGCCGCCGCGGCGGCGCAGCAGGGCGTAGGCGAACGACTGCGCTGTGCCCCAAGGCGTCGAGTGCATCTCGCGCGCCTGGTCGATCAGTTCGAAGTGGGTGGCGAACAGCGCGGCGATGTCTTCGGCCTCGCGACGCGCGACCGGCAGACCGCTGCATCGCTCCGGGCCGTCGCCGGCGAAGCCGCCGATCACGGCATGCCCGCCGCCGCGCAGCGCGGTGGCGGCTTGACCCACGTAGGCATCCGTCGCCGGCTTCCCGATGAGGAAATGCAGCACGGCGCGGTCGTGCCAGAGGTCGAAACCGGCCGGCGGCAGATCGGCGTGGGTGATGTCGGCGATGCGCCATTCGACCCGCGCCGCGCGCTCGCCGAGGCGGCGGCGCGCAACCTCGAGTGCCGTTTCGGAAAGATCGAGCACGCTGACCTGGGTGACGCCGCGGTCGAGCAGGTCGTCGACCAGCGTCGAAGTGCCGCCGCCGACATCGATCACGCGCGTGTACGGGTCGAGCCCGGCGCGTTGCAACAGCCGCAACGAAGTGTCGAGGTGCGGGCGAAACCAGCTTGCCGCGCGCGCGTCCTTCTCGCGATGGACACGTTCCCAGTGCTGCCGGGTTTCGCTGATCATGGCGAAGGCGGGTCGGAAGGGTGGTTGCGGGCGTGGATAGACGCGGACAGGGTCAGCGCCATGCCGTATCCGCGCGGGTCCGCATCAAATGCCTTGACCGACGTCTACAAGTCGAACTTGATGCCCTGCGCCAGCGGCAGCGAATCGGAGTAGTTGATCGTGTTGGTCTGGCGGCGCATGTAGGCCTTCCAGGCATCCGAACCCGACTCGCGGCCGCCGCCGGTTTCCTTCTCGCCGCCGAAGGCGCCGCCGATCTCGGCGCCCGAGGTGCCGATGTTGACGTTGGCGATGCCGCAGTCCGAACCGGCCGCGGAAAGATATTTCTCCGCGGTCTGCATGTCGCGCGTGAAGATCGAGCTCGACAGGCCCTGCGGCACGCCGTTCTGCAGCGCGATTGCTTCATCAAGCGAGTCGAACGGCATCGCGTAGAGGATCGGTGCGAAGGTTTCGCTCTGCACGACACTGTCGGCATTCTTCACGCCGCTGATGATCGTCGGCAGGACAAAGTTGCCGGCGCGGTCCGTGAGCGCTGCGCCGCCGGTTTCGATCTTGCCGCCGGCCGCCTTGGCCTTCTCGATCGCGCCGACGAAACCGTCGACGGCGGCCTTCGAATTGAGCGGACCCATCAACGTGGTCGCGAGCGTCGGGTCGCCGATCTTCTTCTCGACCTGCTTGTACGCGGCGACGAGCTTGCCCATCACGTCGGCAAAAATGGATTTGTGGATAAATACACGTCGTGTGGTCGTGCAGCGCTGGCCGGCCGTGCCGACCGCGCCGAACACGATCGCCGGGATCGCCAGTTTCAGGTCCGCGCTGGCATCGACGATGATCGCGTTGTTGCCGCCGAGTTCGAGCAAGCTTCGGCCCAGGCGTCGCGCCACGCGCTCGCCGACCGTGCGTCCGACCGCGGTCGAGCCGGTGAAGCTGATCAGCGGGATGCGATGGTCGTCGACGAAGGCCTGCGCGAGTTCCACGCCGGCGTCGTTGAACAGGAAGAACAGATCCGGGAAGCCACCGGTTTTGAGCGCCTCGTTGCAGATCTTCATCGAGGCGATCGCGGAGAGCGGCGTCTTCGGCGACGGTTTCCAGATCGAGATGTCGCCGCAGACCGCGGCGATGAACGCGTTCCACGCCCACACCGCGACCGGGAAGTTGAACGCCGAGATGATGCCGACGAGGCCGAGCGGATGCCACTGCTCGCCCATGCGGTGGCCGGGGCGCTCGCTGTGCATCGAGTTGCCGTAGAGCATGCGCGACTGGCCGACGGCGAAGTCGGCGATGTCGATCATTTCCTGTACTTCGCCGTCGCCCTCGGGTTTGATCTTGCCCATCTCCAGCGCCACCAGCGAGCCGAGCGCGTCCTTGTGCTTGCGCAGCGCTTCGCCGCAGAGGCGGATTGCTTCGCCGCGCCTCGGCGCCGGCGTCGTGCGCCATTGCGCGAACGCGGCCTGCGCGCGCGCGACGATGGTTGCGTAGTCGCTGGCCGAAGCCGAATGCACGCGACCGACCACCTCGTGCGTGCTCGGGTTGATCACCTCGAGCAGGCCGGCGTCGGTGGTCCGCGACCATTCGCCGTTGCCTAGATAGGTGCCGGAAACGGTGCCGGTCAGGCCGAGTGCGGACAGGATCTTGTCAGACATGAACATTCCAGATGGGTTTGCAAAGGCGGCAAATTATAATCCGGAAATTGGACCTTCCCGGAACCGCGAAGGCGGAATTGGAAGGGGCCAATACGCCATACTGGCACCGCGGCTGGAGCGGTGCTGCCGGAATTCCGCTAGGATTTCCATCGTTGGCGCAGGGGGATGAACATGAAACAGCGTCGTTTTCTGTTGCTCGTTTGCCTGGCGATCCCGTTGCTCGCGGTGGCCGCACCGGGCTCCAGCCGTCATCTTTTCGTATGGGCGATGGAGGCCGGGCGGCCTCTCGCGCAGGTCATGGAGATGACGCCGGCCGACATCCCGGCGCGGCGCAAGGGATTGGGTCTGGGCAAGGATTTCCTCGCGGTTTTCGACATCGGCCCCGGGGTGTCGTTCGGCAAGCTCGTTGCGATGTTGCCGGTGGGAGACGCGGCGCAGGCGCACCACACGAACTATGCGATGCCTGCGAACGATGTCCTCTACGCCAACGACTGGCTGGGCAACCGCACCTACGTCTTCGATCTGCATGACCCCGTACACCCGCGGCTCGTGCGCCAATTCGGCGACGTCGGCACCTACGGGTATCCGCATTCGTTCGCCTATCTCGCCAACGGCAACACGTTGGCGACGTTTCAGTATTCGGGCGGCTTCAATCATGCCGCCGGCGGGCTGGTGGAGTTCGATCCGCAAGGCAAGGTGGTGCGGACCGCGTCGGCCGCGGCAGCGGGACACGCCGACGTCCGGCCGTACAGCCTGGCGGTCGACGAGAAGCACGATCGCGTCGTCACCGGCAGCGCGGACATGATGGCCGCGCAGGTCAGTCACGTCGCGCAGGTCTGGCGGCTCTCCGATCTGAAGCTGATCAAGACCCTGGCGCTGCCGGAACCGCCCGATTGGTATTACGACACTGCGGCCGATGCATCGGAGCCGCGCGTTCTGGCCGACGGTGAGACCGTCGTGGTGCCGACATTCAACTGCGGCTTGTTCCTCATGCGCAATCTGGCCAGCGAGGATCCGATGCTGCAACACGTCTACGATTTCGGCTATCGCACCTGCGAGGTGCCGGTGGTCGCCGGCGATTTTCTGGTCGAGGCGATGCAAAGCGGACACGCGATCGCGAGCCTCGACCTGCACGATCCCGAGCATCCGCGCGAAGTCAGCCGCATTCTGCTGCCCGCGGACGAATACCCGCATTGGCTCGCGCTGGAACCGGGTGGCGATCGCCTGGCCATCACCGGTTACGGCGCACTCAACACCAAGGTTCGTTTCGCCACGATCGATCGCCACACCGGCAAGCTGACGCTCGAGACGACGACCATCGACTTCACCCGCACATGGCCGGACGGCTGGCAGGGCAGCGCCATCCCTCACGGTGCGGTATTCGGCAATCCTTGAGCCGCCGCAGCCGAAAGTGGGGGGCGATGTACACGCCGCGGGGGAGGAAATCCGGTGGCATCCGGATATCGTCGCCGATCATGGGCCTGCGGATCGCATGAGGCCACTGTCGCCCATGCGTTATGCTCGCCGGGATTTCAGGACAAATACGATGATGACGAAACGCGGCTTCGATCGCGACGTGATGTTGCTGTTGGTGCTGGCCACGGCCAAGCTGGTTTTCCACGTCGCGACGAACGGGCAGTACGGCTTTCATCGCGATGAACTGCAGTTTCTCAGCGACGCGCGCCACCTCGACTGGGGCTTCGTCGCCTATCCGCCGCTGACGCCGTTCCTCGGCCGCATCGAATGGGAATGGTTCGGCGCTTCGCTCGCCGGATTCCGGTTCTTCCCCGCGCTGGCGCAGAGCATCGTCTTCGTCGTTGCGGGCTTGATGGTGAAGCGGATCGGCGGCGGTCGCGCGGCCATGCTGGTCGCGGCATTCGCCGTCGCGCTCGGTCCGGTGTCGTTGTCCGGAAGCGCGCTGTTCATGTACGTCACCTTCGATTTTCTCTGGTACGTGCTGCTGGCGTATTTCGTCGTCTGTCGCATCGAATCCGGCGATGCGCGCTGGTGGCTCGCCATCGGTGCGATGGTGGGACTCGGCATGATGACCAAGTACACCGCGGCGTTCTTCGCCGCGGGAGTGGCCGCCGGTGTCCTGTTGACTCCACTGCGCGCCGACCTGCGCGGCAAGTGGCTGTGGTGCGGAGTCGCTTTGTCGTTGCTGATTTTCCTGCCGAATCTGATCTGGCTGTACCGGCACGATTTTGTCACCTTCGACATGCTCCAGTTCATCCATGCGCGCGACATGCGCATCGGTCGCGCCGATGGTTTCCTGTTGCAACAGCTCTATATCGCTTCGAATCCATTTACCGTGCCTTTGTGGCTGCTCGGGCTCTGGAACGTGTTCGCGACCGAGCGTGGCAGGCGTTGGCGCATCCTCGGTTGGATGGCGCTGGTTCCGTTCGCGATCTTCGTCGTCGCGCGCGGCCGCGGCTACTACGCGGCGCCGTTGTACCCAATGTTGATCGCGACCGGCGCGGTGCAATTGCAGGCGGTGATCGAGGGCATGGGGGCCGCGAAATGGCGCCGTACGGCGTGGGCTGCTTCGTTCGTGATCGTGCTTTGCGGCGCGATCGTATTGCGCATTTGCCTGCCGCTGGTGCCGGTGAATTCGCCGGCGTGGGCGCGAGTCAACGACCTCAACGGCGACTTCCGCGAACAGTTCGGCTGGCCGGAGCTCGTGCGCGAAGTCGCCCGCATCCGCGATGGCCTGACGCCGGAGGAGCGCGCGCAAACCGGCATCTGGGCGAGCAACTACGGCGAAGCCGGCGCGCTCGATCTGTACGGCCCGCAATACGGCCTGCCGCAGGCGTGGAGTGCGGCCAACTCGTTCTGGCTACGCGGGCCCTACGGGCCGACGCCGCTGAACATGATCGTCGTCGGTGCCGATCGCAAGGACCTCGACGCGCCGTGCACGACGGTCGAACTTGCCGGCCACACCAGAAACGATGCCGGCGTTGCCAACGAGGAAACGAAGTATCACCCGAACATCTTTCTCTGCCGCGGTGTGCGCAAGCCGCTGGTGGAGTCGTGGCCGAAGTTAGTCGAATTTATGTAGTTGCCGGAAAGCGCGGAACCGCGCTTATGCAGGATTGCGTGCCGGCAACGCCAAGCCCGGTTCCCACTCCGTCGCAGCAAGTTTGTCGAGCAGAGCGACCACATCGGCGCGTCCCTGCTTGTCGTGGATCGGCAGGACCAGCAGGTCGCCGTCGCGTGCCCAGGCGAGCGCGCCACGGGCTGCGTCGATTTCGTTGTCGCGCAAGGTCATGGCATTTTCCGCGACGCCTTCGCGTGCCAACTCCGCGCGCAGCAGGGCAACCACCTCGCCCAAGGCGCGCCCGCGCGCGTAGCTCGCGAGTTCCTTCAGCACGACGAAGTCGGGGCAGTTGCGCGCGGCGACGGCGGCCAGCTCGCGGATGTCCGCATCTTCGCGATTGCCGGCCTGGCCGAGCACGAGCGCAAGGCGGCCTTGCGGATGCAGACTGCGCGCAACTTCGAGCAGGCCGCGCAGTCCGTCCGGATTGTGCGCGTAGTCGACGATCACCGTCGTCGCGCCAAAACGCCAGCGCATCAGCCGGCCCGGATTGTCGCTGTTGCGTGCCCCGAACGCGGCGCATACCTGCGCGATGTCGGCATCATCGATGCCCAGCGCGTGGGCAAGCAGCGCGGCACCGGCGAGGTTGGCGATGTTGTATTTCGCCGCACCGTTTGCGCTCAGCGGCATGTCGGCGATGCGTCCAAGCGAGCGATCGATTCCGTCCGCGTGCAGGAGGAGTTTTCCGTCGCTCACCCCGCAGGTCATGCCGCCGCGCGCGCGGTGTTCGATCAAGCGCGGATGATCCGCATCGAGTGCGAACCAGGCCAGACGTTTCGCTTTTTCCGATTCTCGAATCGCGAATCCCGATTGCCGGCTCTTGCGCACGAGAACCTCGTCATCGGCATTCAGCACGAGCGTGCCGTCGGCGCGCAACGCATGCGCGACGACGAGCTTGGCATCGGCGAGATCGTCGAGGTCGTGCACGCCGTACTCACCGAAGTGGTCGGCGCTGATGTTGGTGACGATCGCCGCCTGCACGCGCTCGACTGCGAGTCCCCGGCGCAGGATGCCGCCACGCGCGGTTTCGAGCACCGCCGCTTCGCTGCGCGCATCGCGCAATGCGGTGCGCGCGCCGGCGGGGCCTGAGTAGTCGCCCGCAGCGACGAGTTCGCCGCCGATGACGACGCCGTCGGTGCTGCTGAAGGCGGTGCACCGTCCCGCGCGTTCGCTGATCGCGGCGACGAGGCGCGTCGTCGTCGTCTTGCCGTTCGAGCCGGTGACGAGTGCGACCGGAATGCCGTGCAGCGATGGCCAATCGACGGCGCTGATCGAGGGCAGCGCATCGAGCGGCCAGGTGCGTGCGCCGCTGCCTGCGCCGAGCGTCAGTTCGGTGTCATCGAGCACAGGGGGAAGATCGCGTCGGTGCGCTTCGTCGAGCAATGCAACCAGGCGGGGTTGCCGTTCCGCGACGGATGCACGTTGCAACGTATGCAGCGCAAGTTCCGGGTCCCAAATCGCGGGATAAGCGGGAGCATGAAAAAAATCTTTCCTTCCCGCGGGGGAGAAGGGAAGCAGGGTCTGCTCAAACGCCAGCTCGTTGACTTCGGTGGCCGTGAAAAGCTGATCGATCGGCGCGGTGATCGCGAGCGAGCCGGTGCCATCGCGCAAGCGCGCCGCGGTTTCGATTTCCGGCCAGTCGAGTTCGCGGCGCAGCCGATCGATATTGGCGCGCCAGCGCTCGACGGCCGCATCGTCCACAAAGATTCCCGGCGCGGTGTCGAGCACGGCGCCGGGCACGGGGAAGTAGAGATTGGCGCCGGTCAGGCGGCGCGAATCCTCGAACGGAATCGTCATGCCGCTTTCAGTCTTCGGTGTCGCGCGCGAAGCGGATGCCGCGTTCGTCGCGAATCAGACCGTCCATCTCGACCACGGCGCGCTCCTCGACCACGGTCTCGATCGCGGCGACCGGTTCGACGCGCTTGACCGCGGGCGCCGGCGTGCCCTCGGCATGGAACTTGGTGATCTGCTTCCATGAGCGCACGAGCGCATCGGCGAACACCAGCAGCAGGTCGCCGGGCTGGCCCATCTTCAGCGCGGCGGCTATCGCTTCCTGCTCGTCGGGAATGGTCGTGATCGCGGATGCCGGCACGCCTTTGTCCTGCAACGCCCTGGCGATGATGCGCGGTACCTCGTCGCCGTCGCGGCCGCGCAGCGCGTCGTCGCGGCGCACGATGTAGTGGTCGAACTTGCCGGCAACCGCACCCGCGATCTCGACGAGATCCTCGTCGCGGCGGTCGCCCGGCCCGGCGACGACGACGATGCGGCGTCCGCTCACGTCGAGGCGCCCGGCAAGGTCAGCCATCACCCCGACCGCGTGCGCGTTGTGACCGTAGTCCATCAGCACCTTGAACGGATGCTCGTTGAACACGTTCATGCGGCCGGGTGCCTGGAAGAACGTGGTGTCGAACGTGCGCAGGCCCTGGCGGATCGCGTCGAGCTTGATGCCGAGGGCGAAGGCGAGGCTGGCCGCGACCATTGCGTTCTGCACGTTGTGCAGCGCGCGGCCTTCGAGCGTCGCGGGAATCAGGTGCGTCCACATCAGCGGGATATGGCTGCCCTTGTCGTACAGCGTGATCATCGAGCCGTTGACGCCGGCTTCGAGCGCGCAGGCGCGGCCGCCCGCGCGCACGTGTTCGCGCACGAGCGCATGCGAGGGGTTCATCGTCACGTAGCAGATGACCTTGGCCTCGGTGTAGGCCGACATCTTGAGCACGTGCGGATCGTCGGCGTTGAGCACGACGCAATCCTTGGCGACCTCGATCGGGATGCGCTTCACTTCGGCGAGCTGTTCGAGCGTGTCGATGCCCTTCAAGCCGAGATGGTCGCTCTGCACGTTGAGCACCGCGGCGACATTGACCTCGGGCACGCCCATGCCGGCACGCAGCAGGCCACCGCGCGCGACTTCGAGCACGGCGATGTCGATGTTCGGATCGGCCAGCACCATGCGCGTCGACACCGGCCCGGTCATGTCGCCCTCGACCGTGCGCTGGCCGTCGATGTAGACGCCGTCCGTGGTGGTCAGGCCCGGCGTGTAGCCGGCCATCTTGGCGATGTGGGCGAGCATGCGCGACGTGGTCGTCTTGCCGTTGGTGCCGGTGATCGCGGCGATCGGCACGCGCGACGGCGTGCCTTGCGGAAACAGCATGTCGATCACCGGCCCGGCCGCGTCGCGCGGCGTGCCTTCGCTGGGCGAAACGTGCATGCGGAAACCCGGCGCGGCGTTGATCTCGCAGATGCCGCCGCCGACCTTCTTGTAGCTCTCGGCGATGTTCGGCGAAAGGAAGTCCACGCCGCCGACATCGAGTCCGATCGCGCGCACCGCACGCACGGCCATGTCGCGATTGTCGGGATGAATGATGTCGGTCACGTCGGTCGCGGTGCCGCCGGTCGACAGGTTCGCGGTCTTGCGCAGCGGTACGACGCGGCCCTTCTCCGGCACCGAGTCGAAGCTGAGGCCGGCGCCTTCGAGCATCACGGTCGCCTCGCGGTCGAGCTGCAACTTCGTCAGTACCTTCTCGTGACCGACGCCGCGACGCGGATCGGAGTTGACGATCTCGACGAGCTCGCGCACCGTACGCGTGCCGTCGCCAACGACATGGCCCGGCGTGCGTTTGGTCGCGGCGACGAGCTCGCCATTGACGACGAGCAGGCGATGGTCGTCGCCGGCGAGATAGGTTTCGACGATGACCGAGTTCGAGTGTTCCTGCGCGGCCTTGAAGCCGGCGATCACGTCCTCGTCTTTCGTGATTGCGATCGTGATGCCGCGGCCGTGGTTGCCGTTGTAGGGTTTCGTCACGACCGGACCGCCGAGCCGGCGCGCGGCGCGCAGCGCGCCTTCCTCGCTGCGCACGAGTTCCTGTTTCGGCACCGGCAGGCCGAGCGAGGCGAGGATCTTGTTCGTCTCCTCCTTGTCGCTCGCCAATTCCACGGCGATATGCGAGGTGCGTCCGGTCACCGTCGCCTGGATGCGCTGCTGGTACTTGCCGTGGCCGAGCTGCACGAGCGACTGCTCGTTGAGCCGCAGCCAGGGGATGTCGCGCTGCTCGGCGGCGCGCACGAGCGAGGCGGTCGACGGACCGAGTGCGCGGCGCTGCGCGTAGCGGATGAACGCATCGCGCGCTTCGGCGAAGTTCCAGCCCTCGGGCACGCTGTCCTTCGGTCGCAGGTTCCCCGGCAGCAGCGAGCAGAGCAGGCGCAGCGCGAGATCGCCCGCGGCGATGCCTTCCTCGCGTTGCGCGTATTCGTAGACCACGGTGTACACGCCGGGCCGCGCGTCGCTGAGGCTGCGCGTCTTGCCGAAGGTGACGTCCTCGCCGGCGACGTTCTGCAGTTCGATCGCGACATGTTCGAGCACATGCCCGAGCCAGGTACCTTCACCCTCGCGCATGCGGCGGATGAAGCCGCCCGGTTCGCGGTACGAACAGCCGTGTTCCTGCAGGCCGGGCAGGGCGGCGACGAGGCCGTCGATGAATTGGTCGCCGAGTTTGGCGGTCGGCCAGTTTTCCAGTTCGCCGAGGTCGAGCTCGAGCTTGATGACCGGGAAGTGCGCGTACAGCGAGGGGCCGACGTAGACGGAGCGGTCGAGTATGCGCATATCGATTCCCTGAGTCGGGGCAACTCGCCCCATGCCTCCAAGGAAAGCACAAAAAGCGCAATCCGCCAATCGGCGGAAAGGCTCAGTGCGTTTGTTTCGGTGATACCAGCGACCCGGCCGACGCCGTGCGCGTGGCGAGATTGTAGGTCGCGCCGGCGACGAGGATATGCACCTTGAGGCCGATCAGGCAGACCGGCTCGTCCTCGCTGACCTGATCCATCGAGGAGAACTGCATGTCGCTGGCGTCAACCACGGTCACCGCACCCGAGCCTTCGACTTCGAGGGTGTTGTCGGGGCGGATGAACGCGGCCGTGTCCTCGTCGAGGCCGATGCCGACGAGGAACGGGTTGTAGGCCAGCGCCGCGAGCAGGCGGCCCAAGCGGTCGCGCTGGCGGAAGTGCTGGTCGATGACGAAGCGGTTGGTCAGGCCCAGACCCGGCGCGAGGCGCACGCTGCCGGCCGTGGGCGAAGCGCCTTCCTTGCCGAACGCGATCATGTGCTCGGAGAGGATGCTCGCGCCCGCGCTGGTGCCTCCGACGTGGACTCCGCGCGCGTTGCAGGCACGGATCGCCTGCGCGACCGGCGTGCCGCCGAGCAGGGTGGAGATGCGCAGCTGGTTGCCCCCGGTGAAGAAGATGCCGCT
>JAFEFS010000091.1 GCA_018240465.1 Pseudomonadota bacterium | reverse complement strand
CCGCGTACATCGCGAGTGGATCGGATGACTTCTCGCCGAGCTTGAACGCGACGCTCGGCGTGGTCGGCCCGGCGATCACGTCGACGGTTTTGAACGCCTCGTTGAAATCGTTCGCGATCAGCCGGCGCACGCGCTGCGCGCGCAGGTAGTACGCATCGTAGTAGCCGGCCGACAGCGCGTAGGTGCCGACGAGAATGCGGCGCTTCACCTCGGCGCCGAAGCCTTCGGCGCGCGTGCGCGTGTACAGGTCCTCGAGCGACTTCGGATCGGCGCAGCGGTGGCCGTAACGCACACCGTCGAAACGCGCGAGATTGCTCGATGCTTCGGCCGGCGCGATCACGTAGTAGGCCGGGATCGCGAGCGCGGCGTTCGCCAGCGAAACATCGACGAGCGTTGCGCCGAGTTTTTCGTATTCCCCGAGCGCGGCCTGCACCACCGCGCCGACGCCCGCATCGATGCCGGCGCCGAAGTATTCGCGCGCGACGCCGATGCGCAGACCGGCCAGCGGCTTCGCCAGCGCGCCGACATAGTCGTCGACGAGGCGATTCGCGCTCGTCGCATCGCGCGCATCGTGCCCGGCCATGGCGGCGAGCACCTGCGCGCAATCCTCGGCGCTGCGCGCCAGCACGCTGGCCGTGTCGAGGCTCGACGCGAACGCGATCATGCCGAAGCGCGAGACGCGGCCGTAGGTGGGCTTCAAACCGGTGACGCCGCAGAACGCGGCCGGCTGGCGGATCGAGCCGCCGGTGTCGGTGCCGGTCGCGAACGGCACGATGCCGGCGGCGACGGCCGCGGCCGAGCCGCCCGACGAACCACCCGGCACGCGCGTCGTGTCCCACGGATTCTTCACCGCACCGTGGAACGAATTCTCGTTCGAGGAGCCCATCGCGAACTCGTCCATGTTCGCCTTGCCGATCGAGACGGCCTGCGCGTCGCCGAGTTTGGCAACCACGGTCGCGTCGTATGGCGGCACGAACGTCTCGAGCATGCGCGAGGCGCAGGTCGTGCGCAGCCCGTTCGTGCAGAAGATGTCCTTGTGCGCGAACGGAATGCCGGCCAATACGGATGCGGGATTCGTGGCAAGCGCAGCGTCCGCGCGCTCGGCGGCGGCCAGTGCGCCGGCTTCGTCGAGCGTGATCAGCGCATTGAGACCGGCCAGCTTCTTCGCTCTGGCGATGGCCTGCCGGGTCAATTCGACTGCCGAGGTTCTGCGCTCACGCAGCGTCTGCGCGAGTTGCGTGATCGAAGAGCTCATGCCGCTTATTCGAGAACTTTGGGAACGAGATAAAGGCCCGCGCGCGCGTCGGGCGCGAGGGCGAGAAATGTTTCGGCGCGATCGGTTTCGGTCACCGCATCGGCGCGCCAGGCCAGCGTCTGCTCGTGCGGATGCGCAAGAGGCGCGATGCCGTCGATGCGCGCTGCGGCGAGCTGGTCGGCGAGGTCGAGCACGCGGCTCAATTCACCGGCGACCGGCGCCAACTCGTCCTCGCCGACGGCGAGCCGGGCAAGGCGGGCGATGTGGCGCACGGTGGCGGTGTCGATGGACATGCGAAAAACCCCGGAAGGAACGCGAAGATAACATATCGACCGCCACCGCCGGGGTTGCCGGCGCTCAGGTCGGAGGCGATGCCGCCGCGGAGCGCGCGAGCCGGGCCTGGATGTCCTCGAGCCGGATTCCGCGCGTCTCGATGCCCCGGCGCAACAGCATGCCGCCGGATATCGCGAGCGGCAGCGCGATCAGTACCGCCGAGAGCGCGAAATGCTCGAAAAAGCCGGCGACGCCGAGGCCGGCGCCGAGGATGCCGCCGAACTTCGAGCTTGCCGCGATCAGGCCCGCTCCGGTGCCGCGACAATGCACGGGATAGATTTCCGCGGCGTACGGAATCAGCATCGCGATCACGCCGCTGGTGCTGACCAGCAACGCGACCGTCGCCGTAGTCACCGCCGCGGCCGAACGCACTTCGAACGTGGCGAGCGCGCAGAACACCAGCAAGGCGAGCGCCGACAACGCGATGAACAGGACCAGTGTCCTCACCGCGCTCCAGCGATGATAGAGCCAGACGACGAGGCCGATGCCCGGCAACGCGAGTACAGCCGATCCCGCAAGCAGGGTGCTCGTTGCTTTGGCATCGATGCCGAGCTGGACGAGGTTGACCGGCAGCCAGAGCACGAAGCCGAAATTCGCCAGGCCCCAACCGAGGCCGCAGACGATCAAGCCCCAGGTGATGCCCGCCTGGCGGCCGCGCAGCAACGCGCGCAGGCCGCCGCGGCCGAGCGGCGCATCGATTTCCGGTGCGCCCGGCGCCGTGTCCGCGTCACGCTCGATCGCCGCGCGCGCCTCGCCAGCCGTGTGTGCGCCGGAGAACTTGAGCAGCACCGCGCGCGCTTCGTTTTCCAGGCCTTGACTGGCGAGGAAGCGCGGTGATTCGGGAATCCAGTGGTTGAGCAGCAGGATGATCGCGCCGGTCGGCAGATTGAGCAGCCACAGCGAGCGCCAGCTGAACACGGGCTCAAGCAACGCGGCCGCGCCGGCCGCGGCGAGATAGCCGGCCGAAGTGCCGACGCCGCCGAGCGCGACGAGCAGCCAGCCGCGGTGGGCGGCCGGGATCGCTTCGGCCATCAGCGTGAACGCGATCGGCAGCAGGCCGCCGGCCGACGCGCCCATGAGGAAGCACATCGCGAGGTTCCACTCGAACGACGGCATCGCGCCGCAGATCGCGGTCGCCATGAACATCAGCGCCGACAGCAGGACCGCCGCGCGGCGGCCGAACAGGTCGCCGAGCCGGCCCCAGACGACGGACCCGACCGTCGTGCCGATCAGCGCCCATAACGCGAGCTTGGCCGCGGTCTGCTTGGTTATCTCGTATTCGACGGTCATGCCCGGAATGACGAAGCCGAGCGTGGCCGGTTTCATCACGTCGATCGCGAGCGCGACGATGAGCACGATCACCAGTGTCCAGTGCTCGCGGTTGAGCGGTACGCGGTCGGCGATGTGGAACCAGGCATGATCGTGCACGGATTGCATCGACTCGCGCATCTGTGCGAAGCGTGGCATCAGGCCATAGATCGACAAGGCAAGGCCGAGCGGAATCAGCGCCATGCCGACCAGCATCGTCGTGTCCATCGGCATGCCGGCGAGGTGGTAGTGCATGTGCGCGCCCATCGCGAGCATCGGCCCGTGCGAGAACACGCCCAGAGTGATCAGCGCGCAGCCGAGCCAGAACGCGATCGGGTGATGGAAGGAAATGCCGCTGGATTTGCTTGCCGTAGTCATGCGCCGGAGTTGTCCGTTTGCGTGCGACTTCACGTCGAACGCCCAACAAAACCCGATATTTAACAGCTTTTTTCCTTGCTTCGCTTGGAGGCGCTTACTACACTGGCGCGCTTTTCTTTTCATGCAAGACGCGACGCAACTGCAGTACGAGCGAAAACAATAATGTTCAAGGGTTTACGCGGGCTTTTCTCCAACGATCTGTCGATCGATCTCGGTACGGCGAACACGTTGATCTACGTGCGTGGCCAGGGCATCGTGCTGAACGAGCCCTCGGTGGTTGCCATCCGTCAGGACCGTGGCCCCGGCGGCCCGCGTTCGGTCGCCGCGGTCGGCGCCGACGCCAAGCGCATGCTGGGACGCACGCCGGGCAACATCGTCACGATCCGGCCAATGAAGGACGGCGTCATCGCCGACTTCACCATGACCGAGGAGATGCTCAAGCAGTTCATCAAGAAGGTGCACCGCGCGCGCATGTTCAGGCCGAGCCCGCGTGTACTGGTCTGCGTGCCGTGCGGTTCGACCCAGGTCGAGCGCCGCGCGATCAAGGAGTCGGCCGAGTCGGCCGGTGCGCGCGACGTGTATCTGATCGAGGAGCCGATGGCCGCGGCGATCGGCGCCGGCATCCCGGTACACGAGGCGCGTGGCTCGATGGTGCTCGATATCGGCGGCGGTACTTCCGAAGTCGCCGTGATTTCCCTGAACGGCATCGTCTACTCGCAGTCCGTGCGCATCGGCGGCGACCGCTTCGACGAGGCCATCATCAACTATGTGCGCCGCAACCACGGCACCCTGATCGGCGAGTCCACCGCCGAGCGCATCAAGGTGGAAATCGGCTGTGCGTACAAGCAGGACGAAGCACGCGAGATCGAAATCTCCGGCCGCAACCTGGCCGAGGGCGTGCCGCGCATGATCCGGATCAATTCGAACGAAGTGCTCGAGGCGCTGCACGAGCCGCTTTCCGGCATCGTCGCCGCGGTGCGGGTCGCGCTCGAACAGACCCCGCCCGAACTGTGCTCCGACGTGGCCGAGCGCGGCATCGTGCTCACCGGCGGCGGCGCGCTGCTCAAGGATCTCGACCGTTTGATTTCCGAGGAAACCGGCCTGCACGTGCACGTCGCCGACGATCCGCTGACCTGCGTCGCGCGCGGCGGCGGGCGCGCGCTCGAACTCGTCGACCAGCACGGCAGCGACTTCTTCGCGTCGGAGTGATGGCAGCCGGGACTCGGGACCCGGGATCCGGGACTCGAGCAGAGCAGAGCGAGGCTCGTGATTTTGCCGGCCCCGAGTCCCGAACCCCGAGAGATGGCCATCCCCGCCAACAACACGGCTCCCCTGTTCGGCGAAGGCGCATCAGGCACGCTGCGTCTGGTCGTCTATCTCGTCATCGCCATCGCGCTGATGATCGCCGATCGCCGCGGCGACTGGCTCGAACACCTGCGCGCCGCTGCCAGCATCGTCGTCGAGCCGGTCTGGCGGCTCGCCGCGGCACCGTCGGAGCTCGCGCGCGACGCGCGCTTGGCGCTCGCCGACCGGCGTGCCTTGAGCGAACAGAACGCCGAACTGAGTCGCCAGCTGCTGCTCGCGCAGACCCGTCTGCGTCGCGTCGAGGTCGTGCAGGAACAGAACCAGCGCCTGCAGGAGCTGCTCTCGGTGCAGAAGACCCTCGGCCTGTCGGTGCAGCTCGCGCGCGTGATCGACATCGACTTCGGCCCGTACCGGCGCCACACGATCTTGCTCGACCTCGGCAGCGACAATGGCATCAAGGTAGGCCAACCGGTGATCGACGCACGCGGCCTGGTCGGCCAGATCGTCGAGGTGCGTCCGCGCAGCTGCACCGTGCTGCTGATCAGCGACAAGTCGCATGCGGTGCCGGTGCGCATCGAACGTACGGGCCTGCGCACGATCGCGCGCGGCAACGGCACGCTCGACACGCTGGAACTGCCGAATATCCCGACCAGTGCCGACGTGAAGGTCGGCGACAAGCTCGTCACCTCCGGTCTCGGCGGGCGCTTCCCGGCGGATTTTCCGGTTGGCGTGATCCGTTCGGTCGGCAACGACGCGACCGGAATGTTCGCTGCCGCCAAGGCTACGCCAGACGCCGCGCTCGACCGCAGCGCCGAGGTGCTCGTGTTGCACGAACTCGCCAATCCGGTCGGCCCGCCCGCGCCGGCCGAGGAAGTGGGCCCGCCCGTGTCGCTCAAGGGCAGCGACGAACCGGCGGCGCAGGACGCGGTGGGTGGTGAACAGAAGGCAGGGAGCGGTGCGCCGTCGGTGATGAGCGCGGAAGGCACGAAGCAAAAGCGCGGGGAAGCGCAGCCATGATGAAGCTCTTCTCCGCGCATCGCGCACTGCGCAGCGCTTGCCGGCCGCGGAGCGGCTCCTGATGCGCGTCCGTGGCCTCAACTGGCTGTTCTGGGGCGGTATCGCCGCGAGCTTCGTGTTCCAGCTCGCGCCGTTGCCCGCCGTGCTGTTGCCGTTCAAGCCGTACTGGCTCGCGCTGGTGCTGATCTACTGGATGATCGAGCTGCCCGAGCGCGTGCCGCTGGGCTTGTGCTTCGCGCTCGGTCTCGTCGCCGATCTGCTCGGCGGCGAGGTGCTCGGCGAACAGGCGCTGCGGCTTTGCATACTCTGCTTCATCGTGCTGCGCTTCCGCTCGCGCCTGCGCTTCTTCCCGGTCTGGCAGCAGACCCTGGCCGTGCTCGCGCTGCTGCTCAACGATCGCGTCGTGTATCTCATGGTGCACGCAATCTCCGGCGATCCGCCGCCGGGCCTCGATTTCTGGTTCGCGCCCGTAGCCGGCATGCTCGCCTGGCCATGGCTGTTCCTGCTGCTTGACGACTTGCGCGCGCGCCTGCGCGCCGGTGATGCCTGAGATGAATCTGACCGGCGCGCGCATGCAGCTGCGCAACGGCCGCGCCGATGCGGAAGCGTTCCGCGCACGCGCGATCGTCGGCTTCCTCATCATTGTGCTCTGCCTTGCCGCGCTCGTCTCACGCTACGTGTTCCTGCAGATCTATCGCGGCACGCAATTCGCGCAGACCTCGGATCAGCAGCGCATCTCGGTGCGCAGTGTCGCGCCGAGCCGCGGCCTGATCTACGACCGCAACGGAGTGCTGCTCGCCGACAACATTGCCGCGTTCCGTCTCGAAGTCGTGCCCGAGGCCGTGGCGGGTGGCCCCGGGGGGCTCGACAAGCTGCTCGCCGAACTCGGCGACGTCGTCGCGATCAGCGCCGACGACATCGAACGCTTCAAGATCGCGCGCGCGAAGAAGAAGGCGTTCGAGAGCGTGCCGCTGCGGCTCAAGCTCAGCGAAGACGAGATCGCGCGCTTCGCGGTCGACCGCTGGCGTTTTCCCGGCGTCGAGGTCGTGCCCTACCTGACCCGCGCCTACCCGCTGCGCTCGCTGTTCGCGCACACGGTCGGCTACGTCGGCCGCATTGACATGAACGAGCTGGTCAAGCTCGATGCGAACGACTATGCCGGCACCACGCATATCGGCAAGACGGGCGTCGAGCGCTGGTACGAGGACGAACTGCACGGCAAGCCGGGCAGCGAAACGGTCGAGGTCAACGTCGGCGGACGTGTCATGCGTACGCTCGAACGCGTAGCGCCGACACCGGGCAAGAATCTGTACCTGTCGATCGATTCGCGCCTGCAGCGCGCGGCCGAGGAAGCGCTCGGCGGTCGCCTCGGTGCCGTGGTCGCGATCGATCCGCGCAACGGCGAGGTGCTTGCGATGGTCAGCGAGCCCGACTTCGATGGCAACCTGTTCGTCAACGGCATCGGCCAGGCCGACTACACCGAGCTGACCCAGGATCCGCGCAAGCCGCTGCTCAACCGCGCGATTGCCGGCGGCTTCATTCCCGGCTCGACGATCAAACCCTATGCCGCCGCCGCCGGACTGGAACTCGGCGTGCGCACGCCCTCGGACACCGTCGTCTCGACCGGCGAATACCACATCCCGGGTCAGGCGCGCGGCTACCGCGACGATTTTCCCGCCGGCCGCGTCGACCTCAAGCTCGCGCTGGCCTGGTCGGTCAACACTTATTTCTACTCGCTGGCTTACGAGCTCGGCATCGACCGTTTCAGCGGCTTCATGGGCAAATTCGGCTTCGGCGCGAAGACCGGCATCGATGTCGCCGGCGAGGCCTCCGGCGTGCTGCCTTCCGCCGAATGGCTGCGCGCGACGCGCAACCAGCCCTGGTATGCCGGTTATACCGTCAACGTCGGCTTCGGTCAGGGCTTCTGGGTGGTGACGCCGATCCAGCTTGCGCATGCGCTCACCATCATCGCGGCGAAGGGTGCGAACCGGCCGCCGCACGTGCTGCGTGCGACGCAATCCGGCATCGGCGCGCCGGTGCAACCGGCGCCGTTGCCGATGCCGGGGCCGAGCGTAGGCACGCGCCCCGGCACCTGGAAGGCGATCGAGGAAGGCATGTGGCTGGCGGTGAACGGGCCGCCGCCGAGCACGGTCAGCGGGCTGGGCAAGGAGTTCCCCTATGCAATCGCCGGCAAGACCGGCACCGCCGAGCGCTACTCACGCTACGACGAAACCTGGACCACGATCGCGACTTCGTCGGCCGAGCGCCATCAGGTGTTGTTCGAATGCTTCACTCCGGCGGAGGAGCCGCGTGTCGCCGTCGTCGTCGCGCTCGAAGCCGGCAAGAGCGGCGCCTCCGACGCCGCGCCGATCGCGCGCAAGATCCTCGACGCCTGGCTCAAGTATGACGACGACGCGCCCGCAACTCCGGCGAAGGTTGCGCAACAATGATGTTCGACTTCGACCAGCTCGGCCCGCGCCTGCGCCTGTTCGCGCGACGCTGGCTGCGTGCGCCGACGCTGGACTGGCCGCTCGCGCTGGCGCTGGTCCTGCTCGCCTGCGTCGGCCTCGTCAACCTGTACAGCGCGGGGGCTCCGGATACGAAGGTCGCGCTCAATCAGGGCGTGCGCTTCGTGCTCGGCGCGGTGCTGATGGTGCTGCTGTCGCGCGTGTCGCCGCAGAGCCTGCGCAAGTGGACGCCGTGGCTGTACGCGGGCAGCGTGTTCCTGCTGCTCGTCGTCGCCGTGCTCGGTGAAGGTCGCGGCGCGCATCGCTGGCTGGACCTGAAGGTGCTCCGATTCCAGCCGTCCGAGCTGGCGAAACTGACCATGCCGATGATGGCCGCGTGGGTGCTGAGCCGGGGTGAGCTGCCGCCGAAATTTTCCTCGCTCGCGATCGTCGGCGCGCTGATCGCGCTGCCGGCCGGTTTGATCGCCAAGCAGCCCGACCTCGGCACCGCGCTGCTCGTCGTCGCCAGCGGCATGTTCGTGATCTTTCTCGCCGGCATGGCCTGGTGGCGCATCGGTCTCGTTGCCGCCGCCGCCGCCGCGGTGGCGCCCGTCGCCTGGCACTTCATGCACGACTACCAGAAGAAGCGCCTGTTCACCTTCCTCGATCCGGCCGCCGACCGCCTGGGCGATGGCTGGCACATCATGCAAAGCGAGATTGCGGTCGGCTCGGGCGGCCTCTGGGGCAAGGGCTGGCAGCACGGCACGCAGTCGGCGCTCGAATTCCTGCCGGAGCATACGACCGACTTTGCCTTCGCCGTGCTCTCCGAGGAATGGGGCCTGATAGGTGTCGCCGCCGTGATCGCGCTCTACATCTTCATCGTCGGCCGCGGCCTGATGATCGCGGCGAACGCGCGCGACACCTACTCGCGTCTGCTCGCCGGCTCGATCAGCATGTCGTTCTTCGTCTACGTCATGGTCAATGGCGGCATGGTCGCCGGCATCCTGCCCGTGGTCGGCGTGCCGATGCCGCTGATCAGTTACGGCGGTACCTCGGTTGTGGCGCTGCTTGCCGGATTCGGCATGCTGATGGCGATCCACAATTACCGAAGATCCCCGCATTGACGCCGGACGTGCGGATACACTAGCGACATGAGCCGAACGAGCGTCACCGCCGAAGCCAAGCAGTGGATCCTCAATCGCACGCTTGCCGGCGCGGGCAGCGAGCAGGTGATCGCGGAGCTGATGGCGGCCGGCTGGCAGCGCAAGGCCGCGCGCGATGCGCTTGCCGTCGTCGTCGCCGAGAACACTCGGGCACGCGTCGCGGTCGAAGCGAACGACCGCCCCGCCGAGGGCATGCCCGAGCCCGATATCGCGAAGATGCCGTTGTCGCTCGCTGCGGGCGACCGCGAGGTGCAGGTGCTCGTCGAACTGAAGTCGCCGCGCGTGGTCGTGTTCGGCGGTCTGCTCAGCGCCGAGGAATGCGCCGCGTTGATCGAAGCGGCGAAGCCGCGCATGGCACGTTCGGAAACGGTCAACCGGCAGACCGGCACCTACCAGGTCGACACCGCGCGCACGAGCCAGGGCATGTTCTTCCAGCGTGCCGAGAGCGAGTTGCACATGCGCATCGAGGAGCGCATCGCGAGGTTGCTGAACTGGCCCGCCGAAAATGGCGAAGGCCTGCAGGTGCTCAACTACCAGCCCGGCGCCGAGTACGAGCCGCACTACGACTACTTCGACCCTGCCGACCCCGGCACGCCGGCGCTGACCCGTCGCGGCGGCCAGCGCGTGGCCAGCCTGATCATGTACCTGAACACGCCGCAGAACGGCGGTGCGACGACGTTCCCCGATGTGGGCCTGTCGGTGCTGCCGCAGCAGGGCAACGCGGTGTTCTTCAGCTATCCGCGGCCGGAACCGGCGAGCAAAACCCTGCACGCCGGCGCGCCGGTCGCAGCGGGCGAGAAGTGGATCGCGACGAAGTGGCTGCGCCAGCGGATTTTCGCTTGATGGCAACGCGTCCGCGGGGCGACGCTGTCGGCCCGACATGCTACCCTCGCGGCACCCGTTCCCGCCGCCCGTTCGATCGATGACTTTCCGCGTTTTGTGTTCGTGTGCCTGTCTGCTGTTTGCCTCGTTCGCCGCGCTGGCGCGCGCCTACGATCCGCCGACGCCGGCGCAGGTGGCCGCGGCGCAGAAGCAGTTCGCCGACGACCTGGCACGCGACACCGATCTTTCCGCCGCCGACGTGCTGGCCACGCTGGCCAAGGCGCGCTACCAGCAGAGCATCATCGATGCGATCTCGCGTCCGGCCGAGTCGAAGACCTGGCGCGAGTACCGGCCGATCTTCCTCACCCAGGCGCGCATCGACGGTGGCGTCGCGTTCTATCGCGCCAATGCGGCGTTGTTCGATCGCGTCGCGAAGGAGTTCGGCGTACCGGCCTCGATCCTGGTCGCGATCATCGGCGTGGAGACGAACTACGGGCGCACGCCGACGCGCTACCGCGTGCTCGACGCGTTGACCACGCTGGGGTTCTACTACCCGCCGCGCGCAGATTTTTTTCGCGGCGAACTGCGCCAGTTGTTCCTCCTGCGGGGACCAAATTTCCCGTATCCGCTGGAAAGTCTGATGGGCTCGTACGCAGGGGCGATGGGCTGGGGCCAGTTCATGCCGTCGAGCATCGCCAAATTCGCGCGTGACGAGGACGGAGATGGCAAGATCGATCTGTGGAACTCGCTGCCCGATATCGTCGCCAGCATCGCCAACTATTTCGTCGGCAACGGCTGGCAGACGGGCGGACCGGTCGCGGTGCGCGCAAAGGTCAGCGCGAATGCGCGTGCGGTGACGCCGGAAAACCTCAAGCCGGCGTATCCGCTGCGACAGCTCGTCGAATGGGGCTATGTGCCGGCAACGAAGCTCGACGTGGGCGACGACACGCTGGCGACGCTGGTCAGGCTCGAGGGCGAGGATGGCCCCGAGGTGTGGATCACGCTGCAGAACTTCTACGCGATCTCGCGTTACAACCGCAGTCCGCTGTACAGCCTGGCCGTGTACCAGCTCGGCAGCGAAATCGCCGCGCGGACCGGCGTCAAGCCTGCGGCGAAATGAGCGCGCGCGCGTCCGCCGGCCTGCTGCGCGCAGGGGTCGCAGCCGGGCTGTTGCTGATCGCGGGTTGTGGCGGATATCGGCCGGTCAAACCTTCGTCGCAGACGCGTTCGCGTGCCGACGACACTTCGCGTCCGCAGTCCAGCCGTTACGCGCAGAACGACGATTCCGGGCCCGGTGGCGCGCTGCCCGACGTGAGCAGGATCCCCGAGCCGGTGCCGAGAGCAGAGCCGCGTTCCGCCTACGGCAACAAGTCGCCGTACGCAGTGCTTGGCAAGACCTACAACGTGCTGCCGAACGCCTCCGGTTACGTCGAGCGCGGCATCGCCTCGTGGTATGGCAACAAGTTCCACGGCTATACGACCTCGAATTTCGAGAAGTACGACATGTACGCGTTCAGCGCGGCGCACAAGACGCTGCCGCTGCCGAGCTACGCGCGCGTGACCAACCTCGACAACGGTGCCAGCGTGATCGTGCGCGTCAACGACCGCGGCCCGTTCGCCGAAAACCGCGTCATCGACCTGTCCTACGTCGCCGCGATCAAGCTCGGCATCTGGCAGAAGGGCACGGGCCTGGTCGAGGTGCGCGCGATCGATCCCGAGCATCCCGAGCGCGATCTCGCGGCGCGCAGTCCGGCACGACCGGCGCCGGCGGCCGCGTCGCCGCCGCGCATCGCCGCCGCGCCGCCGCCAGGAAAAATCCACAAACCCGCGCTATACCTGCAAGTCGGTGCGTTCTCGGACCAGGTCAACGCCGAGCGCGCCGCGGAAACCCTGCGTGGCGCGCGCCTCGGCACGGTGCGCGTGGTCGAGGGTGCGTCGAACGGGCGCGCGGTGCGGCGCGTACGCATCGGCCCGCTGCGCGATGCCGACGAGGCCGACGCGCTGGCGCCGAAAGTGCGTGCGCTGGGCCTCGGCGAGCCGCGCGTGGCGATCGACGATTGAATCGTGAAGGTCGTCGCATTCAGCTTTGAAGTGTAAAATCGGCGGATCGACGCTGTTTGGTTCTGCTTGTCGTTCCCGCGAAGGCGGGAATGGCGATTTCCCCGGATGATTTTGTAAAATGATAAATTGGAAATTTGTACAAAAAGTCTCGTTGTGTACTTTTGCCGCCGCTGCGCTGATCGCGACGGCGCCGAGCGAGGCGAAGACGAAACGCCGCCACCAGCAGGCGCAGGAGCAGAAGGCCGAGCAGCAAAAGCAGGCCGAGCAGCAAAAGCAGGCCGAGCAGAAACCCGAGGAGGCTGCCGCGGCGTTGCCCGTGCAGCCGGCCACGCCGATGCCGGGCGCGAACACGCTCAACGTGCCGGTGCCGCCGCAGCCGCAGCTCGGCGCGAAAAGCTGGGCGCTGATGGACTACACCAGCGGCCAGGTGCTGGCCGGCGACAACATCGACACGCGCGTCGAGCCGGCGTCGATCACCAAGGTGATGACCTCTTACGTCGTCGCCGCCCAGCTCGCCGCGGGCAAGGTCAAGATGGACGACGAGGTCTACATAAGCGAGAACGCCTGGCGCGGCGGCGGCGCGAGTACCGACGGTTCGACCAGCTTCCTGAAGCTCAACTCCAAGGTGCCGCTCAAGGACCTGCTCTACGGCATGATCATCCAGTCGGGCAACGACGCGGCGATCGCGCTGGCCGAACACGTCGCCGGCTCCGAACAGACCTTCGCCGCGCTGATGAACCAGTACGCCCAGCAGCTCGGCATGAGCGGCACGCACTACGTCAACCCGACCGGGTTGCCGTCGCCGGACGAGTACACGACCGCGCGCGACATTGCGCTCCTGTCGCGCGCGCTGATCCACAATTATCCCGAGGAATACAAGATCTACGCGATCAAGGAATTCGAGTGGAACGGCATCACCCAGCACAACCGCAACTCGCTGCTGTGGCGCGATTCGACCGTCGACGGGATCAAGACCGGTCATACCAAGGACGCCGGCTTCTGCCTAGCCACCTCGGCCAAACGCGGCGACCAGCGCCTGATTGCGGTGGTCATGGGTACGGGCAGCGAGAAGGAACGTGCCGACGCGAACCAGACCGTACTCAACTACGGTTTTCGTTTCTTCGAGACGCACAAGCTGTTCGAGGCGAACCGGCCGCTGGCGACGCCGCAGCTGTGGCGCGGCGCGAACGAGAGCGCCGCGCTCGGCCTCGCCGACGACCTGCTGATCACGTTGCCGCGTGGCCGCTACGCCGACATGAAGGCGGCGATGGACATGCCGAGCCGCCTGATCGCGCCGTACACCAAGGGCCAGCAGGTCGGCACGCTGCGCGTCAAACTCGACGACAAGGTGCTCGTCGAACGCCCGCTCGTGGTGCTCGAGGAACAGCCCGAGGGCGGCTGGTGGCGGCGTTTCGTCGACGGCATCGTGCTGCTCTTCAAGAGCGCCCCGACGACGGAAACCTCGGCCGTCGGCACCGCCGCGGTCGGCAACCCGGCGCCGGTTAAATGATGAAGAAGTTCGACCCGCAGCAGATCGAGAGGATCCATGCGGAGAATCCGGGTCAGGGCTTCCAGTTTCCGGGCGAATTCGAGATCACCGCGGTCGGCCACGCCAACGCGGGCCTCGAGCAACGCGTGGCGAAGCTCGTCGCCGCCCTCGATCTCGCGGTGCGGGACGGTTCCGAACGCGTGCGTCCGTCGAGCAACGGCAATTTCGTCTCGGTCAGCGTCACCTTCACCTGCCCTTCGCGAGAGATGTACGAGGCTGCGCATGCCGCGCTGCGCGAAGATGCGGCGGTGAAATGGACGCTGTGAGCAAGGCTCTGGACTCGGGTCTCGGGGTGGGTTGTTGTAACCCGGTCTTTTATCCGTCGACTTGATTGTCCGTTGACGATAGCCATCTAGAAATTCTGCGCGAAATACAGGCTCCGTCGTGTCCGATTTTCCCGAATCCCGAGTCCCGAGTCCCGAGTCCCGCTCGCTACTCGTTCGCCGTTTCCCCGGGCTGTCGCCCTACGCGCCGGTCTGGCGCGCGATGCAGGCGTTCACCGACGCGCGCGACGCGGAGACGACGGACGAACTCTGGCTTGTCGAACATCCGCCCGTATTTACCCTCGGCCAGGCCGGCAAGTGGGAGCACGTGCTGATGCCGGGCGACATTCCGGTGGTGCCGGTCGACCGCGGCGGCCAGGTGACCTACCACGGACCCGGCCAGATCGTCGCCTACCCGCTGATCGACCTGCGCCGGCTCAAGCTCGGCATCCGCGAGCTGGTCTGTCGCATCGAGCAGGCGATCATCGACACGCTGGCGAACTGGAACGTCGAAGGCGTGCGCCGCGAAGGAGCCCCGGGCGTCTACGTCGCCGGCGCCAAGATCGCCGCGCTCGGCCTGCGCGTGCGGCGCGGCTGCACATTCCACGGCCTTGCCTTCAACGTGAACATGGACCTCGCGCCGTTCCACCGCATCAATCCCTGCGGGTATCAAGGCCTGGCCGTTACCCAGCTGATGGACCTCGGCGGCCCCTCTAGCCTTGCCGAGGTCGAGGCCGAACTCGTCACCCAACTGGCCCGGCAATTGGACCTGAGCCCCGTTTTTGCAGCATCCGTGACCATCGGAACTGGCGTGCAGCCCGTGCCGGATGATAGCGTGCACCCATGAATTCCCTAGACAAGACCATTCCCATTGCCCTGGTCGGCGACGCCGGCAGCGCCGCGATCCGTACCGGCGAAAAACTGCTCGGCGAGGACAAGATCGCGCGCAACCGCGCCGGTTTCGATGCGAGCGCGCCGATGCTGCGCAAGCCCGACTGGATCCGCGTGCGCATCCCGCCTGGCAACGCGGTGGCCAGGCTCAAGTCCAAGTTGCGCGCGAACCGCCTCGTCACCGTGTGCGAGGAAGCCTCCTGCCCGAACATCCACGAATGCTTCGGCAAGGGCACGGCGACGTTCATGATCCTCGGCGAGGTGTGCACGCGCCGCTGCTCGTTCTGCGATGTCGCCCACGGCCGGCCGAAGCCGCCCGACGCCGAGGAACCGCGCCATCTCGCCGAGACGATCCGCGACATGGGTTTGCGCTACGTCGTCGTCACCTCGGTCGACCGCGACGATCTGCGCGACGGCGGTGCCGGCCATTTCGTCAACTGCATCCGCGAGATTCGCGCGCTCAATCCTTCCACCAAACTCGAGATCCTCACTCCCGATTTCCGCGGCAAAGGCCGCATGGAGCGTGCGCTGGAAGTGTTCGCCGAGGCACCACCCGACGTGTTCAACCACAATCTGGAGACGGTGCGCGAGTTGTATCCGAACGTGCGCCCCGGCGCCGACTACGACTGGTCGCTGACCCTGCTGCAGCGCTTCAAGGCGCAGCATGCCGATGTGCCGACCAAGTCCGGCATCATGCTCGGCCTCGGCGAAACCGAAGTGCAGGTGCACGGCGCGTTGAACGATCTGCGCGCCCACGATGTCGATATGGTGACCATCGGCCAATACCTGCAGCCGACGCCGCACCATCATCCCGTGTTGCGCTACTGGACGCCGGCCGAGTTCGACGCGTTGGCCGAGTACGGACACAGGCTGGGCTTCACCCACGTCGCCTCGGGTCCGCTGGTGCGTTCGTCGTACCATGCCGACCAGATGGCGCACGCGGCGGGTTTCGTGCAGGAAACGGCTTAGGACTGTCGTCGGACAACGGTTTTCGGAGATTGGTGAAATGTTAGTGCGCAATCGCAAGGCCCTGTGGTTTGTCCCGACCCTGCTCGCCGCCGTGCTCGCAGCAACGCTGGCGATGGCCAAGCCTGCAGGCGACGCGGCGACCGCGATCGCGCTCAAGCCCACGCCCGACCAGGCCGATGCGGCGCAGATGGCGATGAAGATCCTCTCGCACATGCACTACAAGCCCGAGGCGTTCGACACGAAGATGTCGCAGCAGGTCTTCGATCGCTACCTCGATTCGCTCGACGCCGACCGATTGTTCTTTACCCAGGCCGACATCGACCGCTTCACGCCCGCACGCGACAAGCTCGGCGAGGCGATCCGCAACAAGGATCTGTCGGTACCGTTCGCGATCTTCAACCTTTACGTTGAGCGCATCGGCGAGCGCACCGCCTTTGCGCGCGCCGAGCTGAAGAAGGGTTTCGACTTCGGCAAGGACGAGAGCTACCAATATCAGCGCGACAAGGCACCGTGGGCGAAGACCGACGCAGAGGTCAACGATCTCTGGCGCAAGCGCGTGAAGAACGACTGGCTGCGCCTCAAACTCGCCGGCAAGGACGACGCGAAGATCCGCGAGACGCTGGACAAGCGCTATGCGAACTACCTCGAGCGCGTGCGCCAGCTCACGAGCGAGGACGCGTTCTCGATCTTCGCCAACGCCTACGCGATGTCGATCGAACCGCACACGAACTATCTCAGCCCGCGTCAGGCGGAGAATTTCGAGATCGCGATGAAGCTTTCGCTCGAAGGCATCGGTGCGGTGCTGCAGCGCGAGGACGACTACACCGCGATCCGCGAAGTCGTGCCGGGCGGCCCGGCCGCGCTGTCGGGCAAGGTCAAGGTCGGCGATCGCATCGTCGGTGTTGGTCAGGGCGAGCATGGACCGCTGGTCGACGTGGTCGGCTGGCGCCTCGACGACGTCGTCGAGAAGATCCGCGGCGCGAAAGACACCACCGTGCGCCTGGAAATCCTGCCCGCCGACGCCGGTCCCGACGGCAAGCACATGACGATCGCGCTGGTGCGCAAGAAGGTCGCGGTCGAGGAGCAGGCGGCGAAGAGTTCGGTGATCGAAACCAAGGACGGCGATGTCACCCACAAGATCGGCGTGATCACGCTGCCCACGTTTTATCAGGACTTCGAGGCGCACCGGCGCGGCGATGCTAACTTCCGCAGCGCCACGCGCGATGTCGCCAGGCTACTCGGCGAACTGAAGAAGCAGAACGTCGAAGGCGTGCTGATCGACCTGCGCAACAACGGCGGCGGCTCGCTCGACGAGGCGACCACGCTCACCGGCCTGTTCATCGACAAGGGCCCGGTCGTGCAGGTGCGCAGCGCCAACGGGCGCATCGACGAGCACGAGGACCGCAACGGCGGCATGGCCTGGAACGGCCCGCTCGCCGTGCTCGTCAACCGCAACTCGGCCTCGGCCTCGGAAATCTTCGCCGCCGCGATCCAGGACTACGGGCGCGGCCTGATCATCGGCGAGCCGACCTTCGGCAAGGGAACGGTGCAAAACCTGCTCGATCTCGACCAGATGTACGGCAACGAGAAGCCTACCTATGGCGAGCTCAAGATGACGATCCAGCAGTTCTTCCGCGTCAACGGTGGCTCGACCCAGTTGCGCGGCGTCACTCCCGACATCGCGTTCCCGGTCACCGGCGACTTCGCCCAGAACGGTGAGCAGTCCTACGACAACGCGCTGCCGTGGACCTCGATCCCGGCCGCCGACTACCGGCCCACCGGCGATCTGAAAGCGCTCTCGCCGCTGCTCGCGGCGCGTCACGACCGCCGCGCCGCGACCGAGAAGGACTGGATTGCCTACCAGGCCGACGTCGCCGACGCGCGCAAGCTGCGCGAGGACAAGACCATCTCGCTCAACGAGGCGGTGCGGCGCAAAGAGCGCGACGAGCAGGAGGCCAAGCGTCGCGAACGGCATCCGGAGCAGTTTGCCGATGCCGCGCAGTCCGCGGGCAAATCGGGCGGGACCAAGACGATCGCGAACGCGGAAGACCGCAGGGCGGCGGATCCGGACGCGGAGAATCCGGCCGCGAAAGCCGGTGCGGCGAATGGCGCAAAAGTGGCCAAGTCCGGCGACAATCCCAATCAAGACGATGGCTTGCAGGCCGACGAACGCAGCCTCAAGTCCGACCTTGCCGAAGAGAAGCGGCGCAAGGCATTCAAGGATGTCGTCCTCAACGAAGCCGCGCACATCGTCGCCGACGAAGTCGACCTGCTGCGCGCCGACACCAAGCTCGCCGCGCAGGTGCTGCCGCGCGGCGCGATCGTCAAGGATGCGGTGAACTGAAGTCCGGGTGACGCACGCCAATTCGGCGAAGCACCGCGAGAGCAAAACTCGCGGTGCTCGCCGATATCGTTGCTTGGCAATGCCTGGCGCGGCGGTTAACCTCGGCGCATCGTCAGCATCGACACGGAGGTAAGATCATGTCCCCATTCGTTCGCATCGCCGCAGCGGCCGTGTTCGGAGTTTCTGCGCTGTCGACGGCACGGGCCGAAGTGGAACGCAGGCCGCTGCAGATCGACCTTGTCGTCAAGGGCGTGCCCGCGAATGCCGCTGCGACCAGCCCGATCGCGGGCGCCGGCGAACGCAACATCGCCTTGCGCGTCGAGGACGGGCGCGGCGCCGAAGCCGGGGCCGTGATCGGGCAGGGCGTCAACGATGGCACCGTCGTCTACCCGATCCTCGCCAAGAACGATGTCGGCAAATACGTCGAAGAAGTCACGCGCAACGTGCTGTCGGGCTGGGGGCTGAAACTCGGCGACGGTACGGACGGCAGCCTTCTCATCCGCTACACGAAATTCAACGTTGCCCACAACAACCGCGCGGTCGGCGCCACCTATGTCGGCGACGTGACGATCGCCTACAGCCTGACCAATCGCGCCGGACGCATCCTGGCCAGTGGCAGTTTCTCGGGCAACGTCGATCACTACGGCCGCGGTCGCAGTGCGGAAGCCTGCAACGAAGCCTTGAGCGAGGCGCTGGCCGACGCACTGTCGAAGCTCTCGAATGACACGAATTTCCGCAAGGTCTGGTCGACGTCGCCTGCGGTCACGGATGCGCCGCCGCCGGGCAAGGCGGCAAAGCCGGCCGCGGCGGCGCCAGAAAAACCCGCCGCGAACGTCTCGTCGAAATCGCTCGAATCGCGCCTGCACAAGCTCGATGGACTGTACAAGAGCGGCGCGATCAGCAAGGACGAATACGACAAGCGCCGCGGTGAAATCCTCAGCGAAATCTGAGTGAGGCGGAATGCAGAATCTTCTTCGAGCGGATAATATTTTCGCGGCAATTTGCTTTTTCGCGTGCACGAATATTTGCGAGGCAAAAGGAATGTCGACGATTTGGTACAGCGAGCTTTCGCTGGGCGGCATTCATCACGGAGACAGTAAAAAAATCGTGTCGGAAAAGCTCGGCAGCCCGGACCGACAGGACGACCTGCGCCAAAACAAGGCTCCGCGGATGATCTATCCTGGCTTGACTGTCTGGCTTGGCGAAAACGGGGGCAGTGTTATTTTTCTACGCAGTGCCGATGCGAAATACTGCACTCCATCGGACATCTGCCCCGGCATGTCATTCGAGCGTGCCAAGGAGACGTACACGTCGATGAAGATTTCAACGCGCGACGGTGACAGGCTATCCGCCTACTTCGGGTCGCCGCTGTCCTTCAAATTGATTTTCGAGGTTGAAAATGACCGGGTCGTAGCGATAGGCGCAGGCTACCTAGCGTCTTTCGACGTAAGGCCGAAATAGGTCCGGTTTCGAGCTTTGCCTTCGTTCTCGCCATGATGTTGAAGCAATGGTTGTTCGCTCTCGGCATCTCAATGCAGTGTCGTGTGATTGACGCCGTGTTCAAAGCACCGCGACGATCGCGTGCGCGACGTCGTCGAGACGATCATCCGGCAGGCCGGCGACGTTGACGCGGCTGTCCTCGACCATGTAAATCGCGTGCTCGGCACGCAGGCGGTGCACCTGTTCGACGCTGAGGCCCAGACGCGAGAACATGCCGCGATGGCGGGCGACGAAATCGAAACGCTCCGTGCCCGTGTGCTTGCGCAGCGCCGCGGCGAGGCCCTCACGCAGCGCGATCATGCGCGCGCGGATCGCGTCCACCTCGACCGTCCACGCCGCGCGGCGCGCCGGGTCGCCGAGGATGATGCGCACCGCGGCGGCGCCATGGTCCGGCGGCATCGAGTAGTTGGCGCGCGCGACCGAGCCGAGTTGGCTGCAGGCGAGATCGGCTTCGGCCGCGGACGGCGCGAGCAGGATCGCGCAACCGACGCGGTCGCGGTAAACGGAAAAATTCTTCGAGCAGCTCGTGGCGACGCACATGGCCGGCACGAGCGCGGCGAGCAGGCGCACACCGGCGGCGTCGGCGTCGAGGCCTTCGCCGAAACCCTGGTAGGCGATGTCGACGAACGGAAACAGGTTCTTTTCGAGGAGAAGCCTGCCGACCGCGCGCCATTGCTCGAACGTCAGGTTCGCGCCGGTCGGGTTGTGGCAGCAGCCATGCAGCAGCACGACGTCGTTCGGCTTCGCCTGCGCGAGCGCGGCCAGCATCGCCTCGAAGCGCACCGTGCCGGTGGTCGCATCGAAGTACGGATAGGAAGCATGCGCGAGGCCGGAAGCCTCGATCATCGGGACATGGTTGGGCCAGGTCGGATCGGATACCCACACCGTGGCATCCGGCTTCGCGCGATGCAGCAGGTCGAACAGGATGCGCAACGCCCCGGAGCCGCCTGGCGTCTGGATGGCGCGCACGCGTGCGGCCGGCGCGGCGTCGCCGAGGACCAGCCCCGTCATCAGCGTGTCGAACGTCGTGTCGCCGGCGAGGCCGAGATAGGTCTTCGTCGTCTGCTCGGCGAACAGCACCTGCTCGGCCTCACGCACCGATTGCATGATCGGCGTGCGGCCTTCGCGATCCTTGTACACGCCGACGCCGAGGTCGACCTTGTTCGGGCGCGGATCGTCGCGCAGCAGTGCGATCAGGGTGAGGATCTTGTCGGGCGCGGGTTGCTTCAGGGTTTCGAACATGGGCGGGTCGTGATCGGATCGGGGAGGGTGGGATGACCTCGCGCTCAGGCGCGGGCCGCATCCGCCGTGGCGTGGGCGGCAACCATCTGCTTGATCTGCTTCGCTGCCTCGCGGCCGTCGAGCACGGCGCGCACGACGAGATCGGCGCCGCGCCACATGTCGCCGCCGGCGAACACCTTTGGATTCGTCGTCTGCAGCGGCAGGCGGCCGGCGCCGCCGAGCACGATCTTGCCGTTCGACGCGAACTCGATGCCGTTGGCCGTTGCCCATGCCGGCGGCTCGGGCAGGAAGCCGAAGGCGAGGATGACGACATCGGCCGGCAGCACTTCCTCGCTGCCCGGGACGACCTCGGAACGCGGGCGGCCGTTGCCGTCGTCGACCAGACGCGTCTCGCCGACGCGCACGCCGATGACGCCCCTGGCATTGCCGAGAATCTCGAGCGGCTGGCGCTGGAACAGGAAGTCCACGCCCTCATCGCGGCTGTATTTCACCTCGCGGCGCGAGCCGGGCATGCTCGCTTCGTCGCGGCGGTAGACGAGGGTGACGCTCTCGGCGTCGTGGCGCACGCTGGTGCGCACGCAGTCCATCGAGGTGTCGCCGCCGCCGAGCACCACGACGCGCTTGCCGAGCAATTCGGGCATGACGTCCGCAGCCGTCGCGGTGCCGAGCAGGCGGCGCATGTTGGCAATCAGGAACGGCAGCGCGGCGTGCACCCCGGGCAAGGTCTGCCCCGGCAGCTTGCCATCGACGAACTGGTAGGCGCCGGTGCCGAGGAAGACGGCGTCGTAGTCGCGGGTCAGCGTGGCGAAATCCACATCCCTGCCGATTTCCGTCTTCAGCCGGAACTTGACACCCATGCCTTCGAGCACGCCGCGACGAGTGTCGACGATGCTCTTGTCGAGCTTGAATGGCGGAATGCCGAAGGTGAGCAGGCCGCCGATTTCCTCGTAACGGTCGAACACTTCGACGGCGATGCCCGAGCGCGCAAGCACGTCGGCCGCAGCGAGCCCGGCCGGACCCGCGCCGACGATGGCCACCTTTTTGCCAGTCGGCTCGACGTCGTCGAGCCTGGGCCGCCAGCCGCGCTTGAACGCCTCATCGGTGATCGAACGCTCGATCGCGCCGATCGTCACCGCGCCAAAGCCGGTTTCGAGCGTGCAGGCCTGCTCGCAGAGGCGATCCTGCGGGCAGATGCGGCCGCAGATCTCGGGCAGTGGATTGGTTTCGTGCATCAGCGCGGCGGCGTCCTCCACGCGACCCTCGCGCGCGAGTTCGAGCCAGCGCGGGATATGGTTGTGCAGCGGGCAGCCCCAGGAGCAGTACGGATTGCCGCAGTCGATGCAGCGCGAGGCCTGCTCGGTGATCTGTTCGCCGCTGAACGTCGTGTGGATCTCGCCGTAGCCGAGCACGCGGATCGGAACATTGAGTTCGCGCGGCAGTTCGCGGGGAAAGCGCAAAAATGGAAAATTGTCTTTTTTCACGTTGATCGATTCTTCAGCTATCAGGCTGCGCGGCGCAGTTCGTCGGCGAGCGAGTCGAGGCTGGCCGCCTTCGGTTTGACCAGCCAGAACTTGTGCACGAGCTCGCGGAACTCCTCGACGATGCGGCGTCCCCAGGCGCTGCCGGTCGCATCGACGTAGCCGAGCAGCAGGTTGCGCAGGTGTTGCCAGTAGTTCTCCATGCCCTCGTGCGAGATGCGCGTGATGTCGACCAGTTCGTGGTTGTAGCGGTCGACGAAATCGCGCGCCTCGTCGAGGACGAAGGCGTAGCCGCCGGTCATGCCGGCGCCGAAGTTGACGCCGCAGCGGCCGAGCACGACGACGGTGCCGCCGGTCATGTACTCGCAGCAGTGATCGCCGACGCCTTCGACCACGGCGAGTGCACCCGAGTTGCGCACCGCGAAGCGCTCGCCCGCGCGGCCTGCGGCGTAGAACTCGCCGCCGGTCGCACCGTACAGGCAGGTGTTGCCGACGATCGACGATTCGTGACTGGGAAAGCCGGCGTCATGCGGCGGACGCACGACGATGCGCCCGCCCGCCATGCCCTTGCCGACGCCGTCGTTGGCCTCGCCATCGAGCACGATATGCACGCCACCCGCGTTCCAAGCGCCAAGGCTCTGGCCCGCGGCGCCGGACAGGCGCAACGTGACCGGGTTCGCCGCCATGCCCTGATCGCCGTGCCTGCGCGCGACTTCGCCGGACAGACGTGCGCCGATCGAGCGATCGGTATTGACGACGGTGTAGCGGAATTCGCCCCCGCTCGCTTTTTCGACTGCCGCCCGGGTGTCCGCGGCGATGCGCTTGGCCAGATCGCTCTGCGGGATCGGCGCTGCCGCGCAGCCCGGCACACTGCCGATGAGACCCGAGCCGAGCAGCGGTGCAAGATCGACCTTGTTCTGCTTGACCGTCGCGCCTTCGCGCTGGGTGAGCAGGTCGGTACGGCCGATGATTTCGTCGAGCTTGCGCACACCAAGACGCGCCATGTGCTGGCGCACGTCCTCGGCGACAAAGCGGAAGAAATTCTCGACCTGCTGTGGCGGACCGTCGTAGTGCTTCTTGCGCAACTCGTCGTTCTGCGTCGCAATGCCGGTCGCGCAGGAGTTCAGATGGCAGATGCGCAGGTACTTGCAGCCGAGTGCAACCATCGGCGCGGTGCCGAAGCCGAACGACTGCGCGCCGAGCATCGCCGCCTTGATCACGTCGAGGCCGGTCTTCAGGCCGCCGTCGGTCTGCACGATCACGCGCTCGCGCAGGCCGTTGCGCACCAGTGTCTGCTGCGCTTCGGACAGGCCCAGCTCCCACGGCGAACCCGCGTAGCGGATCGAGGTCAGCGGGCTGGCGCCCGTGCCGCCGTCGTGGCCGGAGATGGTGATCAGATCGGCATTCGCTTTCGCCACGCCCGCGGCAATCGTGCCGACGCCGGCATTCGCGACGAGCTTGACCGAAACCAGCGCCGCAGGATTCACTTCCTTGAGGTCGTAGATCAACTGCGCGAGATCTTCGATCGAATAGATGTCGTGGTGCGGCGGCGGCGAAATCAGGCCGATGCCCGGGCGCGCGTAACGCAAACGCGCGATCATGCTGTTGACCTTGTGCCCCGGCAGCTGGCCGCCTTCGCCGGGCTTGGCGCCTTGTGCGATCTTGATCTGCAACACTTCGGCATTGACGAGATACGCCGGAGTGACGCCGAAGCGGCCCGAGGCAACCTGCTTGATCTTCGACATCTTCTCGGTGCCGTAGCGCAGCGGGTCTTCGCCGCCTTCGCCCGAGTTGCTGCGCGCGCCGAGGCGGTTCATAGCGATTGCCAGCGACTCGTGCGCCTCGGGCGACAGCGCGCCGAGCGACATGCCGGCCGAGTCGAAGCGCTTCAGGATCGTCTCGACCGGCTCCACCTCTTCGAGCGGCACCGGCGCGCCGAGCGGATGCACGGCGAGCAGATCGCGCAGCGCCGCGGGCACGCGCCGGTCGACCGCATCGGCATAGCGCTGATACAGCTTCGCATCGCCCGTACGCACTGCGAGTTGCAGCGAGCCGACGACCTCGGGGTTGTACATGTGGAATTCGCCGCCCGGCAGCGCCTTCATCAGGCCGCCTGGCGGCGGCGCGTAGTTCGGATCGCGCGCGGCGATCGATTGCGCCTTGTATTCGTTCTGGATGTCGGCGAAGCCGGCACCGCCGATGCGCGAGGGCGTGCCGGGGAAGCACAGCTCGACGACTTCGTTGTCGAGGCCCACGATCTCGAACAACTGCGCGCCGCGATAGCCGGCGATGGTCGCGATGCCCATCTTCGAGATGATCTTGAGCAGGCCTTTCTGGATGCCGCGGCGGTAGCTACGGCCGATCTCGCTCGGCGGCTCGCCCTGGCGGCCCTTGAGCTGGCCGTGCTTGCTCATGTCGAACAAGGTCTGGTACGACAGGTATGGATACACCGCGGTCGCGCCGAAACCGATCAGGCAGGCGAAGTGATGCGCGTCGCGCGCGTTGCCGGTCTCGACGAGGATGTTGCAGTCGCAGCGTAACTGCTTTTGCGTCAGGCGCGCGTGCACGGCGCCGGTCGCGAGCAGCGCATGGATCGGCAGCAGACCCGGTGCCGGGTAGCGGTCGGACAGCAGGATCAGCATGGCGCCGTTGCGCACCGCGTCCTCGGCACGGTCGCAAAGGCCTTCGATCGCGGCCTTGAGGCCGATTTGCTCGTCGTAGTAGAGGTCGAGCTTGATGTTCGCCGGCGCGATATGCGGCAACGCGAGGATCTGGCGCAGCTTGCGCTGCGAGAGGATCGGCGAGTTGAGCAGTACCTGCTTGGCGTTGTCCGGCGACAGATCGAAGACGTTGCGCTCGAGGCCGATCTGCGTGGTCAGCGACATGACCAGGCGCTCGCGCAGCGGATCGATCGGCGGATTGGTTACCTGCGCGAACGACTGGCGGAAGTATTCGTACAGGGAGCGCGACTGCTGCGAGAGCACCGCGATCGGCGTGTCGTCGCCCATCGAGCCGGTGGCTTCGGCTTCGTCCTCGGCGAGGGTTTTCAGGATGACGTCGCGCTCCTCGCGCGTCAGCGCGAACTGCTTCTGGTAGCGCGCGAGCACCTCAGGCGAGAACGGCTCGGCGGCGAGCGCCGGATCGATCAGATGCGATTCGAGATGGTTGAGCTGCTCGCGCAACCACTTCTTGTAGGGCGCACGCGCACGGTTGACCGCGTCGATCGCCGCGCTGTCGAGCAGCTTGTGCTCGACCAGATCGACCGCGATCATCTCGCCCGGCCCGAGGCGGCCCTTGGCGACGATGCGCGAATCGGGCACGTCCCACAGCCCGGCCTCGGAGGCGACGATGAGATGGTTGTCATCCGAGCGCGCCCAGCGCGCCGGGCGCAGGCCGTTGCGGTCGAGCGCGCAAGCGGCATGCCTTCCGTCGCACAGCACGATGCCGGCCGGACCGTCCCATGGCTCGGAATGCAACGCGTAGTACTCGTAGAACGCTTCGAGATCCTCGTCGAGATCGTCGCGCGAGGCGTACGCCGGCGGAATCAGCACGCGCATCGCGAGCAGCACGTCGAGGCCGCCGGCGACGAGCACCTCGAGCATGTTGTCGAGGCTTTGCGAGTCCGAGCCCTTGCTCGTGACCAGTTCGCCGAGATCGGAGAAGTCGACGAGCGGGGACTTGTACTTGGCCGCGCGCGCGGTCGCCCAGTTGCGGTTGGCCTTGATCGTGTTGATCTCGCCGTTGTGCGCGAGCAGGCGGAACGGCTGGGCCAGGCGCCAGTGCGGCATCGTGTTGGTCGAATAGCGCTGATGGAACACCGCAGCGCTGGCCTCGAGCGCCGGATGCGAGAAGTCCGGAAATGCGGCGCGCAGCTGGCCCGGCGCGACCATGGCCTTGGCCGCAAAAGTGCTTGCCGACAGGGTGACGACGTAGAAGTGGATGTCGTCGTTGAGGTTTTTCTCGGCCAGGCGGCGCGCGCGGAACAGGGCGCGGTCGAACGCGCCTTCATCCATGCCGGCCGGTGCGTCGACGAAGATCTGCTCGATGCGCGGGCGGTGCGCTTCACCGATCGGCCCGCAGGCGCGCGCATCGACCGGCACTTCGCGCCAGCCGGCGACGCTCAGGCCTTCCGCGTGCAAGCACTTTTCGAGTCCGGCCTTCTGTGCCACCGCGCGCGCCGTGTCGTTGCGGTCGAGGTAGACATGGCCCGAGGCGAAACGCTCGCCGACATTGATGCCGGCGTCGTTCGCCAGCGCCCGCAGCCAGCCGAACGGGCGATAGAGCAGGACGCCGCAACCGTCGCCGGTGATGCCGTCGGCACCGATGCCGCCGCGATGCGACATCTTCGCCAGCGTGGAGAAGGCTTGGTCGACCAGCCACGCGCCCGCTTTGCCGTCGATGTTCGCGATCAGCCCGAAACCGCAGCTGTCGTGTTCGAACGACGGGTCGTACAGCGTATCAGCGCGTTGTTGCAACATGATCGAACCTGCTCTTGCTCGATGCGACGCGATCGCTCCGATCCGCCGGCATCTGGCGACGACAAAGCCGGCGCGTCCTGGCGCCCGCCTTGGTTATGTGGATATTCCACGCACGCGACTACAACACAAATGTTGCGCCGCGTCAAAGGCTGTGGCAAATGGCCGCCTAGACGGCCATACAAAAATCCGCTTCGTGCGCGCGGAAAGGCAACGGTTTCCGGCGCCATTCCCGCGAAGGCGGGAGTGCGGGCCTACAACGCGTCCGCGCCGGTCTCGCCGGTGCGGATGCGGATGACCTGCTCCAGATCGTGGACGAAGATCTTGCCGTCGCCGATCTTGCCGCTGTTCGCGGAAGACAAAATCGTTTCGACGACGCGTTCGACGAGGCCGTCGGCGACAGCGATCTCGATCTTGATCTTCGGCAGGAAATCGACGACGTACTCCGCGCCGCGATACAGCTCGGTGTGGCCTTTTTGCCGGCCGAAACCCTTGACCTCGGTTACCGTGATGCCCTGCACGCCCACCTCGGCGAGTGCCTGGCGCACATCGTCGAGCTTGAACGGTTTGATGACCGCGGTGACCAGTTTCATGGCTTGTGGTTCGCCGAATGGATTGCGTGCAGGCGACTATACCGAAAAAGCCGGCACGGCGCTGGCGCCCGGAAATGATGCATCCGGGCCGCGATTTCCGTCTGGCGTGTAGGAAAATTCCTACAAGCGAATCAGTAAACTGCCAGTGCCCGCGGCGAACGGATAGGCTAGGCTGCCTTCGGTCCGTTGCGCATCATCATTTGTCCGAGAGGTAACGCCGTGATTGCCGTCTCCCCGCTCGACGACCTGGCCCGTCGCCTGGTCGAACTCGTTCCTCCTGCTCTTGCGGATGCGCGTGCGCGTCTGGCTGATTCCCCGCGCGAGGCCATGGACGACCTCTCCGCCAACTTCAAGGACACCTTGCGGTCGGGCTTGCGCGCGCTCGATCTCGTCACTCGCGAAGAGTTCGACGTGCAGCGTTGTGTGCTGCTGCGCACCCGCGAGATGGTCGAGGTGCTCGAGCATCGTGTCGCCGAGCTCGAGGCGCTGCTCGGCAGCAAAACCGCAGCGCACTGATCAGCATCAGTGGCCGATCGGCATGAGGCCGATGCAGCCCCTTTTTTCCGCGGGCGGTCGTGAACCGAGCTCGGCACCCGTTGCCGATGGTTGCGGCGATCACGGCTCGTCGTCCGGTTGGCATGAATTGCAACCCTCCCCGCATGGACAGCGGGTGGAACCGGCGCGACCGCTCGCGGAATCTGTACCTTGGCGATCGCCCCTGATCGCGAGGACCCCGAACCGGTCATTCGTGGCCGCACCGTTCGACAAGGACGCAGTACGCTCGGAACCCTGCCCGGATCGGCGGGTGAACAGGGATGTTCGTTGTTTTTGCGCCCGCGCCGGTGCGCCGCCGTCCACGGACGGCCATCCCCGCCAGCAAGTTGCCTTGACGGCGCGCACGTCGGACGGCGTGTTGCAGATTCGCCTGCCATGAGCCTTGCCACCGTCCACAGCCGCGCGCAGGACGGCGTGGCCGCGCCCGCGGTCACGGTCGAGGTGCACCTTTCCGGCGGCTTGCCGGGTACATCCATCGTCGGCCTGCCCGAAACCGCGGTGAAGGAGGCGCGTGACCGCGTCCGCGTCGCGATCCAGAACGCGCAGATCGAATATCCCGCACGTCGCGTGACCGTCAGCCTGGCGCCGGCCGACCTGCCCAAGGACGGCGGGCGTTTCGACCTGCCGATCGCCCTCGGCATCCTCGCCGCTGCCGGGCACCTGCCGAAGGAAGCATTGGCGCGCTACGAGTTCCTCGGCGAACTCGCCTTGTCCGGCGAGTTGCGCGCAGTCACCGGCGTATTGCCCGCGGCGCTCAAGACCGTGCGCGCGGGGCGCGCGTTGATCGTGCCGCGGACCAACGCCGCCGAAGCCGCACTGGTGTCCGCGGCCGAGGTGCGCGGCGCCGATACCCTGCTCGACGTGCTCGCGTTTCTGCGCGGCGCGGGCGACCTGCCCGAAGGCGCGGTCGCGGCGACCGCGAACACGAACGACGAGGAGCGCGACTATCCCGACCTCGCCGACGTGCGCGGCCAGGCGCAGGCGCGCCGGGCTCTTGAAATCGCCGCGGCCGGCGCGCACCACCTGCTGTTCGCCGGCCCGCCCGGCGCCGGCAAGACCATGCTCGCAAGCCGCCTGCCCGGCATTCTGCCGCCGCTGAGCGAGGCCGAGGCGCTCGAGTCCGCGGCGGTGCGCTCGGTCGCAGGTCAAGCCATGGATTGCGACAAGTGGCGGATGCGACCGTTCCGCCAGCCGCACCACACCGCCTCCGCCGTCGCGCTGGTCGGCGGCGGTTCGATTCCACGGCCGGGCGAAATCTCGCTCGCCCATCACGGCGTGCTGTTTCTCGATGAGCTTCCCGAATTCGACCGGCGCGTGCTCGAAGTGCTGCGCGAACCGCTCGAGTCGGGCCGCGTCGCGATTTCGCGCGCCGCGCGCCAGGCGGAATTTCCGGCGGCGTTCCAGCTGGTCGCGGCGATGAATCCGTGTCCGTGCGGCTATGCCGGCGATCCGTCGGGGCGTTGCGCCTGCACCCCCGAGGCCATCCGCCGCTATCGCGCGCGCATTTCCGGGCCACTGCTCGATCGCATCGACCTGCAGGTCGAGGTGCCGCGCGTGCCGCTGGTCGAGCTGGGCGACGCCGCGCCGCCCGGCGAAACCAGCGCCGTCGTGCGCGCGCGCGTCGTCGCCGCGCGCGCACGGCAGATGGCGCGTGCGGGGCGGCCGAACGCGGCGCTGAACTCGCGCGAACTGCGCCGCGACTGCGTGCTGCGCGATCGCGACCATGCCCTGCTCGAACGCGCTCTGGACAAGCTCGGGCTGTCCGCGCGTTCCTATCACCGCATCCTGCGCGTCGCGCGCACGATCGCCGATCTGGCCGGGGCCGATGCCATTGCCGCGCCGCATCTGGGCGAGGCGATCCAGTACCGGCGCTTGCACGCACCGGATTCGCTCTGAGCCGCCGGTTTCGGCAAGCATCGTTCGGTTGCCGTCACCGCCGAGTCACGCCGGCGGCTTGCCTCGTCTTGCGCGAAAGTGCGCTGCGCTACAATCGCCACTCACGCTCGGAATTGCCTCGTGCCGCAGAGCAAAGATCAGAACTCCAATACCGATCGCGCCACCGTGCTCGAATCCACGCGCGGCGAACGGGACGAGCACGTTCCCCGTGTGATCGTGGTCAGCGGCATGATGCTGGGTCTGCAGGTGGAGCTCGGCGAAACCGCGGTGACCATCGGCCGCGCCAGCGAATGCGAACTGACGCTGCCGCATCCAAGCGTATCGCGCCAGCATTGCCGCATCTGGCGCGAGGGCGGCCGCTATCTGGTCGAGGACCTGGGCTCGACCAACCGCACCTATCTCAACGGCAAGGTGGTCGAGCGCGCCGAGCTGAGCGACGGCGACCAGATCAGCATCGGCAGCAACGCGATCAAATTCTTCCTCGGTGCCAGCGTGGAGGCGCGCTATCACCATGAGCTGATCGACTTGGCCATCTACGACAGCCTGACCGGCTTCTTCAATCGCCGCCACTTCCGCGGCTTGCTCGACGAAGAGGCGGAAAAAGCCGGGCGCAGCAAACCGTTGGCGCTGATGATGATGGATCTGGACCACTTCAAGCGGATCAACGATCGCCATGGCCACCTGGTCGGCGACCAGGTTCTGGCGGGCATCGCCAGGGTGATTCGCGGTCACGTTGCCGCGGGCGCACCCATCGGGCGACTGGGCGGCGAAGAATTCGCCGTGGCCTTGCGCGCGACGACCCTGCAGGCGGCAGCGGCAATCGCCGAAACCCTGCGTGCGGCCGTTGAGGAGCGGGCTATCGATGTGCGCGAGCAGTGCCTGCCGGTGACGCTGAGCATCGGCGTGGCGGAAAGCCGCGGCGAGGCCTCCGCGGCCGAACTGCTCCGCCTCGCCGACGCCCAGCTCTATCGCGCCAAGCAGGAAGGGCGCAATCGCGTCTGCAGTTGAAGTTCACGCCGCGTCCGGCGGCTTCGGCGGCAGCGCCGCCCGTTGTTTCCGCCATTGCGCTGCTTGCTCGGGCTTGCCCCACCGAGTATACAAATCCACCAGCGCGCCGACGTATTCGGCCATGCGCCAGTGGTTGGCGCCGAGTTCGCTCGCCTTCTGCGCATCACCGGACAGCAGCAGAGGTTCCGCTTCGGCATAACGAGCCGTCCGCGTCAGCAAGCGGCCGAGCTGATAGTCGATCTCGCCCTTGATTTGCGGCAATTCGCCGTGCCGGGCGATGGCGGCCAATGCCTGTTCGTCCAGTTCGATCGCTTTTTGCACATCGCCGGTGTCGGCGAAATAGTTGGCTTCATTGCTCTGCGCGATGATCGTGTTGGGATGATCCGGACCGTAGCGGCGCGAGGCGTACGCATAAGCGCGGTCGTAGTATTGGCCCGATTCGGCGATCTTCTCGGGCGTGCCTTGCTGGCGCAGCGCGCCGGCCAGATTGGAAACCACGTTGTTGGCCACTGCGCTGTCGGTGCCGTACATTTCGATTTCCAGCGGCAGCAGCTGCTTGAGAATTTTCTCGCCTTGCGCGTAGCGCTGCGATTCCAGATACAACACCGCGAAATCGTTCATCGTGTCCAGCGTCTTCGGCGCCTTGTCCCCGTACAAGCGCCGTTCGCTCGCCAGCACCCGCTCGAACAGCGGCTCGGCCTCGGCGTAGTGGCCGGTTTCGCCGAGCAGCACGGCATGGACGTTCAAGGCATCGATGGTGGAAGGGTCATCCGCCCCGAGCACGCGCTCGATCCGCGGCAGCAGTGTCTTCATCTCGGCCAGGGCCTTGGAGCTGTCGCCGGCGTACCAGATGTACTGAACGCGGTCCAGGTTGCTGATCAGCGTCTTGCGGCCGTCCGCGCCTTGGCGCCGGGTCCAGGCCGCGATGTTCTTGTCGATGTTCGTCGCCGCCGCCGCATAGTCGCCATTTTCACTCCAGGCCCGCGCGAGCTGGCGTTGCAGGTCCAGGCTCAACTCCGCATCCGCGCCCAATGTCGACGCCGCCAACGCGTAGGCCTGGCGCAGCAAGTCGAGTTCGGTCTTGAAATCGCTCAGCGCGCGGTAGCTGACGCCGATCGTGCCCTTGATGTCGGCCAGCACTTCGGGCTGGCGGGCCAGCTTCGCGTCGGCATTTTTTGCCGCATCGCCCAGGATCAGGGTCAGCAGGGACTTGTCCATGCCGCGGGCTTTTTCCGGATCCACGCCCGAGAGCACCTGGGTGAGGAAGTCCGATATCTGCCGGCTCTTCGCCGCTTCGATGCGCGCGCGCTGCATGTTGAGCGATGCCGCGGTCGTGCCGGCGATCAGCGCGGCCGCGACCAGCGCCGCGGCCAGTATCGCGCCGCGGTTGCGCCGCGCGAATTCGCGCAGGCGATAGGCGCGCGTGGCCGGCACTGCGGCCAGCGGATAGTGGCGCAGATAGCGGTCGAGATCGTCGGCCATCGCCTGCGCCGACGCATAGCGGCGCGCGCGCTGCGGGTCGATGGCGCGTGCGAGCAGCCAGCGCAAAGGCGAAGGAATCGCAGCCAACGCGCGCACGCTGGCGGCGTCCGCATCCACGCGCTGTCCGAGCGAGGCCCGCAGCGCTGCGTGCAGCGCGGACGGCTGCGCGTCGAGCAAGGCGACGCGTTCGAACAATTGCGCCGGCGCAACGAACTCCAGCAGCATCATGCCGAGTGCGTAGATGTCGGTGCGGATGTCGATTCCGGCAGCCTTGCCCGAGACCTGCTCCGGACTCATGTAGCCGCGCGTGCCCGCGCGCTGCGCCTGTGCCGCGTCGCTGTTGCTGCGCGCCGCGCCGATGGCGATGCCGAAATCGATGATTTTCGGCGCCGCCTGGCCGTCCACGCTCGCGATCAGCACGTTGCCGGGTTTCAGATCGCGATGGATGACACCTTTCTGGTGGGCATGCTGCACGCCCTTGCAGATGGCTATGAACAGTGCGAGCAACTCGCGCAACGGCGGCTTGTGCTGCGCGTACCACGCGGCCAGCGTGAGTCCGTCGATCCACTCCATCGCGAAGAACGGATAGCCCTGGGGCGTGGTCCCGGCATCGTATACTTTTGCAATCGCTGGATGGTCCATGCGCGCCAGCGCCTGCCGCTCGAC
Source organism: Pseudomonadota bacterium (assembly GCA_018240465.1). Lineage (GTDB taxonomy): Bacteria > Pseudomonadota > Gammaproteobacteria > Xanthomonadales > Rhodanobacteraceae > Rudaea. The sequence goes on along the minus strand of JAFEFS010000091.1, from coordinate 110,420 downwards.
CAGGAAATACGCCTCGGCCAGGCCGCCGCGCAACTGACTGCGGACCAGCTTGAGCGCAACTGGTCGCTCGATCGGCTCGATCTGCTCGGCCAGATACACCGCGCCCATGCCGCCCTCGCCGAGCAGGCGGTCGATGCGGTACGGGCCGACGCGCTGACCGGCCGCGAACATCTGCGTGCCGCCGCTCACCGCGGCGTCGATGTCCAGTACGGTGGGCTGGTCGGATGCGCTGATGCGGGAACCGGCAGACTGCGACATGCAAAGAGCCCCGCTGATGCTGATGCGGGCGATGCTAACCACATCCCGTCCCGCGATCCACCACGCGCATGGCGCGGGCCTTGCGGCGCGCCGTCGGCGCCAGGTGACGGCTCAGCGCGGCATGCGCGAAAATCCTGGCTGCGATGAATGCGCCGGATCGCATTCAACCCGGTGACGCGCGATCATGCGTCACCCGCCGCGGATTGGCCGTTTTCGTCGATACATCGTTGGATTCGCTCGGGCGATTTGCCGGAGGATTGGGCAGCGGAGTCGGATTGACGATGCGAATTGATGTTGGGGTTCGCTGCGCTCACCCCAACCTACGGGCTACGGGCTCAAATACAACACCGCCCCTGCTGCACCGGCTTCGTTCTGCTTTTCAAGGAAATCTGCTGCGACTACAACTCTTTCCGCAACCGGAAGATTGTACTCAGGCATTTTTACTCGCCCAGAGTCAGCAACGATGCGTTGCCCCCCGCCGCCGTCGTATTGATCGTCAATGTCCGTTCGGTGACGAAGCGCGTGAGGTAGTGCGGGCCGCCGGCCTTGGGGCCGGTGCCCGACAAGCCTTCGCCGCCGAACGGCTGCACGCCGACGACGGCGCCGATCTGGTTGCGGTTGACGTAGCAGTTGCCGACCTTGGCGCGCTGGGCGATGTGGGCGATCGTCGAGTCGATGCGGCTGTGGATGCCGAGGGTCAGGCCGAAGCCGGTGGCGTTGATCGCGTCGATGACTTGATCCAACTCAGCGGACTTCCAGCGGATCACGTGCAGGATCGGGCCGAAGACTTCTTTCGTCAGCTGCGAGAGCGACTTCAGTTCGTACGCGCGCGGGGCGAGGAAGGTGCCGCTCAAAGTGTCGTCGCCGAGTTTCACCTGCTTGATCAGCTTGGCTTCGGCGTCCATGCGCGCGGCATGGTCGGCAAGGCTCTTGCGCGAGGGTTCGTCGATCACCGGGCCGACGTCGGTCGAGAGCAGGGCGGGATCGCCGACCTTCAATTCGTCCATCGCGCCGGCGAGCATGTGGATCACCTTGTCGGCGATGTCCTCCTGCACGAACAGCACGCGCGCGGCCGAGCAGCGCTGGCCGGCGGAATCGAACGCGGAGGCGACGACGTCTTTCACCAGCTGCTCGGGCAGCGCGGAGGAGTCGGCGATCAGCGCGTTCTGGCCGCCGGTTTCGGCGATCAGTGCAGCGATCTGCGCGTTGCGCGCGGCGAGCGTGCGGTTGATCGTCCACGCGGTTTCGGTCGAGCCGGTCATGCACACGCCGGCGATCTCCGGTTGGGTCAGCAGTGCGTTGCCGATCATCGAGCCCTTGCCGGGCAGGAACTGCAGCACGCCGTCGGGCACGCCGGCTTCGTGCAGCAGCTTCACCGCGGCGTGGCCGATCAGCACGGTCTGGTCGGCGGGCTTGGCGATCACGGCGTTGCCCGCGGCGAGCGCGGCGGCGACCTGGCCGGTGAAGATCGCGAGCGGGAAGTTCCACGGGCTGATGCAGACGAATACGCCGCGGCCGTGCAGCGAGAGTTGGTTGGATTCGCCGGTGGGGCCGGGCAGGTTCTCGGGCTGGAACAGCTTGCGTGCGATCGCCGCGTAGTAGCGGCACATGTCGGCGGCTTCGCGCACTTCGGAGATCGCCGCAGGCAACGTCTTGCCGGCTTCGCGCACGAGCAGCGCGACGAACTGCGCGCGGCGCTGTTCGAGCAGGTCGGCGGCGTGTTCGAGGATCGCTGCGCGCGAGGCGGCGGGCAGCGCGTCCCAGGCCGGCTGCGCGGCGACGGCGTTGGTCAGCGATCGATCGATCGTCGCGGCGTCGGCCTGCTGCTTGGTGCCGATTCTCTGGCGCCGATCGGCGGGGTTGTTCACCTCCTGCAGCGGCTCGGCGGACTTTGCGCCGGGCACGAGCGGCGTCGCATTCCAATCCGCCTTCACCGTGCCGACCGCGTCGGCCAGTGCCTTCAATTCGTTGTCGTTGCCGAAGTTCACGCCCATGGAATTCTTCCTACGAATGGATTGCGAATACTGCGAGGGCGCAGAATTCGAGTCGCCAAACAAGCCGACCGGCTGGGGAATGCGGGGATGCGGTTTGCTGGTGAAGCCGCGTACGACCTCAACCGGATCGGCGACCAGGTCCTTGATCGGTGTCGATTCGTCGACGATGCGGTTGACGAACGAAGTGTTCGCCCCGTTTTCGAGCAGGCGGCGCACGAGGTACGGCAGCAGGTCCTCGTGCGAGCCGACCGGCGCGTAGACGCGGCAAGGCACATCGAGATTCTTCTCGCCGATCACTTCGTCGTAGAGATCGGCGCCCATGCCGTGCAGGCGCTGGAACTCGAACGGACGGCCTTTGGCGATGTGGTGAATCGCCGCGATCGTGTGCGCGTTGTGCGTGGCGAATGCGGGATAGAAAGCGGCCTGGCCGTGCTCGAACAGACGCTTGGCGCAGGCGAGATAGGAGACGTCGGTGTTCGGCTTGCGCGTGTACACCGGATAGCCGGCGTGGCCGCCTTCCTGTGCGCGCTTGATTTCCGAATCCCAGTACGCGCCTTTCACGAGGCGCACGCAGAAGCGGCGGCCGGTTGTTTTCGCCTGCTCGGCGAGCCAGTCGATCACGAACGGCGCGCGCTTCTGGTAGGCCTGTACGGCGAGGCCGAAACCCTGATAGCCGTCCAATGAAGGATCGGCATGCACCGCGGCGATCAGGGCCAGCGAGAGTTCGAGGCGATCGGCTTCCTCGGCATCGACGGTCAGGCAGATGCCTTGTGCCTTCGCCAGTTGTGCAAGCGCAAGCAGCTTCGGTTGGAGTTCCGCGTGCACGCGCGCGCGCTTGCCGACTTCGTAGCGCGGATGCAGCGCGGAGAGCTTGATCGAGATCGACGGCGCGTCGAGGATGTCATTGAACGGTCCGCGTGCACCCAAAGCCTTGATCGCATCGACGTAGGCCTGGTAGTAACGCTCGCCGTCGGGCGTGGTCAGCGCGCCTTCGCCGAGCATGTCGTAGGAGTAGCGGTAGGCGCGGTTCTCCTTCTCCTGCGCGCGGTCGAGGCCTTCCTTGATCGTGCGGCCCATGACGAACTGATGGCCCATGATGCGCATCGCCTGGCGCACGGCGAGGCGGATCACCGGCTCGCCCGCGCGGCCGACGAGACGCTTGAATGCGCCGGTGAAATTGCGCTGGGTTTCGTCGGCGAGCGAGATGAATTTGCCGGTCAGCATCAGGCCCCAGGTGCCGGCGTTGACGAACAGCGAATCGCTCTTGCCGAGATGCGATTCCCAATTCGCCTCGCCCAGCTTGTCCGAGATCAGCTTGTCGGCCGTGTCCTTGTCCGGAATGCGCAGCAGCGCCTCGGCCACGCACATCAGCAGCACGCCTTCCTCCGAGGAAAGATCGTACTGGCGCATGAATGCTTCGACCGCTGAAGCGTCCTGTGCCTTGGCGCGCACGCGCGCGACGAGCTCGGTTGCGCGCGCGAGGACGAGGTCGCGCTCTGGTTGAGGCAGTGCGGCCTGGTCGAGCAACTCGTTCATCGCCTCGGTTTCGTCGCGGCAATACGCCGCCGTCATCAGGGCGTGCGCCGCGTCGGGCGGCGGCGGGAGTTCGGGGCTGAGGATTTCGCTCACGGGCGCATCGCAAGGGCAGCTTCAAGGCCATACATTCTATCAGCGCATCGAAGCGCGGAAAGCGGGGGCGGGCACCACTTTGTCGCAATCGGGCGGTGCCTTCGTTGTGCGCCCGACCTTGCCCCTTGCTCGCCGGCCTGCCTATGCTCGGCCGAGGAGGGCCGCGCCATTCGCAGCAAACAGAAAGCGACTTCGCTCGTGATCGCACACTTGGCCGGCGTCTCCCAGCCGACCGTGTCGCGCGCATTGCGCGGCAGCAGCATGGTCAACGAGGCGACCCGCCGACGCATCCTCAAGATCGCGAACGAACTCAACTACAAGGTCGACAAGCACGCCTCGAGCCTGCGCAGCCAGCACAGCGGCACGCTCGCGCTGCTGTTCTTCGAGGATCCGGCGCCGGACGATTCGCTGATCAATCCGTTCTTCGTCTCGATGCTCGCCTCGATCACGCGCGCCTGCGCGCAGCGCGGCTACGATTTGTTGATCTCGTTCCAGCAGCCGAACAACCACGACTGGCAGGCGAGCTACGAGGAATCGAAGAAGGCCGACGGCATCATCCTGCTCGGCTACGGCGACTATCTCGACTACCGCGAACGACTCAAATTCATGGTCGAACGCGGCACGCATTTCGTGCGCTGGGGTGCGATCGCGCCGGACCAGCCCGAGGTCTCGGTCGGCTGCGACAATTTCCAGGGCGGGCGCGACATCGTGCGCCACCTGATCGAGCGCGGCGCGAAGCGCATCGCGTTCCTCGGCGACGCAACCGATTCTTCGCCCGAGTTTCTCGAACGCTACCGTGGTTATTGCGAAGCGATCCGCGAGGGCGGCGGAACGGTCGACGCGAAACTGCAGGCGCGCGCCATTTCCTCGGAACAATCCGGGTTCGATGCCGCGACGGCCTTGTTCGCGCGCAAGGCGAAGTTCGACGCGATCTTCGCCGCCAGCGACCTGATCGCGATCGGCGCGATCAAGGCGCTGCGCGAGCGCGGCCTGCGCGTGCCCGACGATGTACTCGTCGCCGGCTTCGACGACATTCCGCTGGCGGGCTTCGTCGATCCGGGCTTGACCACGGCGCAGCAGGATACCAAGCGCGCCGGCGTCGTCCTCGTCGACACGCTGCTTAAGCTGGTCCACGATGAAGCCGTGGAAAACCAGGTGATTCCGGTGTCGCTCGTGCTGCGCAGGTCGACGCAGCGCTGAGCCTTGCTTCCCTTTTTCCGCCGGGAGAAGGTGCCCGACGGGCGGATGAGGGAAAGGCTTACTACACCCAAAGTGTCGTTGACAAGTGCGAGGCGCTTCCCTCATCCGGCGCTGTGGTTCTCGCGGCTTCTCCCGGTGGGAGAAGAAGGGAAGGGGATGAATTCGTATGCAACGGCTTCCTTGTGCGCTTGCGCATGACTACGCTTGAACGTTCTCGCCGCAGAGAGGGAAGGCAATGCGCAAGATCCTGTTTTTCACCGCCGCTGCGACCGCGGCGCTGGGCCTCGCCGCCATCCTGACCGGCTGCGCGACGCCGCACCTTGACGCCAAGGCGACGGCCACGAATTGCCCCCCGGCGCCGTACAAGGAAACCTTGTTCCTGCGCGGCGCGATGAACGATGGAACCCCGCGCGAGGATTACGCTTTCCAGTGGCGCTGCAATGCGTATTTCCTCAACGTCGATCTCGATGGCGAGCAGAAGTTCCGCATCAACGATGCCAGGCTCGGCGGCGGCATCGCCTTCGGCGGACCTGCGTCCGCGACGACCGCGCTGCGCACGGGCGAGCCATTCGTGCTGAGTGGAGGCGAGCGTACCGCCACGGGCGAGTTGAAGTACGCGTTCGCCGGACCGGCCACGATCAAGCTGGATTTCGGCGCGCGTGCGGCGGGTAAGCCGAGCCTGACGATCGGGCCGAAGAGTTTCGTCGACATCGACGAGAAACCGATCGACGATCCGGTCGCGCGCAGCGTGAAGTTCGACTCGCGCGATCTCATGTACAAATTCCCGTTCGGCGCGGTCACGGCCGGCGAAGAGATCCAGTTCAATCTGGCCGCACAGCCCGGCATCGCGAACCTGACCCTGGTGATCGAGAAGCGTCGCCTCGAAGGCTGGCAGGAAGTGCTCGAATACGCCGAAATCGCGCGCGTGCCGCTGACCAGCGCCAAATACACCGATGCGGCTGGCAAACCGGGCGACTACTGGACCGGCCGCTATCGCTTCGATGCTATCGGCGTCTACGCCTATTACTTCGAATTCGAGGCCGGCGGACGCAGATACCTGTACACCAACAACGCCGATCCGATTCCGTTCACGCGCGAAGTCGGCTCGCAAGGATTGGGTACTGTGGTCAATCCGCCGTCGGATTCCACACGCATCCGTCGCTATCGGCAGACCGTCTACCGCGCCGATTACAAGGTGCCCGGCTGGGCACGCGATGCGGTGTACTACTACATCTTCCCCGACCGCTTCCGCAACGGCGATCCGGGCAACGATCCGAAGCCCGGCGTCGACAAGTTCCACGAGGGCACGGTCGAGTTCCACAAGAACTGGCTCGACAAGCCGTGGGTACCGAAGTCCGGCGACGGTTCGGACGATCTATACAGCAACGACTTCTTCGGCGGCGATCTCAAAGGCATCACCGACAAGCTCGACTACATCAAATCGGTCGGCGCGAACACGCTCTACATCAACCCGATCTTCCGCGCATCGAGCAACCACAAGTACGACACCGCCGACTACCGCGAGATCGATCCGCATTTCGGCACGACCGCGGAGTTCGAGAAGCTCAATCGCGAAGCGGCGCAGCGCGGCATCCGCGTCATCCTCGACACCTCGCTCAACCACGTCGGCCGCGATTCGCTCTACTTCAACCGCTACGGCAATTTCCCCGAGCTCGGCGCGTTCGATCGCGACAGGATCCACCCCGAGTCGAAATATTACCCGTGGTTCACGTTCTATCCCAACGAGAAGAATCCCGACCTGCAGTACAAGGGCTGGGCCGGCTTTGCCGACCTGCCCGAACTCGACAAGTCGCAGCGCTCGCTGCGCGACTACTTCTACGGCGGCAAGGACGCGGTGATGCAGCACTGGCTCGGCAAGGGCCTGTCCGGCTGGCGCATGGACGTGGCGCCGTGGGTGCCGGACGATTTCTGGCGCGAGTGGCGCACGGCCGTAAAAACGGCCAAGCCGGATGCGGTGACCGTGGCCGAGACGTTCTTCGACGCCTCGAAATTCTTCCTCGGCGATGAGTTCGATTCGACGATGAACTACATCTTCCGCAGCACCGTCGTCGCCTACGCCAATGGCGCGAAGGCGCGCGACGTCTGGCGCAACATCGAACTGATGCGCGAGAACTATCCGCCGCAGGCATTCTCGGCGCTGATGAACCTGATTGACTCGCACGACTCCGCGCGCGCGCTGTACGACTTCGGCTGGAAGGACGAGCACGCCGATGCGGCGACCGTCGCGCTCGCGAAACAGCGCCTGCGTCTTGCCGTGTTCCTGCAGATGACGATGCCCGGCGCGCCGGCGATCTACTACGGCGACGAAGTCGGCGTGACCGGCGGTGACGATCCGTTCGACCGCGGCACCTATCCGTGGCCCGACCTCGGTGGCAAGCCCGATGAGGCGATGCTCGCCGAATACAAGACATTGACCAAGCTGCGCCACGACAACCCCGTACTGCGCCACGGTTCGCTCGAGGCGCCCGGCTATCTCGACGATCACGTCGTGGTCGTGGTCCGCCACGACGAAGGCCAATGGGCGATCGTTGCGACGAACAACGCCCGTGCGACGCGCACGGTGAAAGTACATTTGCCCGGCCCGATCGCGGTGAGCACGTTCACCGATGCGCTGACCGGCGCCAACCTCGCCGCCGCCGCCGACGGCACGCTCGAATTTGCCGTGCCGGCGATGTTCGGCAGCGTGCTGATCGCGCACGGCACCGCGCAGCCGAACGTGCACGTACTGGCGCAGAAACTGACGATGAAGGAGCTCGGCCGCGAACGCACGATCCGCATCTACCTGCCGCCGGGCTACGAGAAATCGAACAAGCGCTTTCCGGTGCTGTACATGCACGACGGCCAGAACCTGTTCGACGCCGCGACCTCGTACTCGGGCGAGTGGGGCGTCGACGAAACGCTCAACGAACTGGCGAAGACCAAGGGCCTCGAACTGATCGTCGTCGGCATCGACAACGGCGGCGCCGATCGCATCCACGAACTCAACGCCTGGGACAACGCGCAGTTCGGCAAGGGCGAAGGCCGGCAGTACATGGATTTCCTCGTCGACACGGTCAAGCCGTACATCGACCGTCACTACCGCACGAAATCCGATCGCGCGAACACCGCGATCATGGGCAGCTCGATGGGCGGGCTGATTTCGCAATACGCGATCGAGCAGTATCCGCAGGTGTTTTCCAAGGCCGGCATCTTCTCGCCGGCGTACTGGCTCGCGAAGCCCGCCGTGTTCGACTTCGCCAAGGCGCAACCGCCGCGCAAGGACGCGAAGCTGTATTTCTACGCCGGCGGCAAGGAAGGCGACTCGATGCTGCCCGACATGCAGCGCATGGTCGACCAGTTGCGCGCCGAGGGTCATCCACAGGGCAAGATCGACGTCGTCGTCGATCCCGAGGCGAAGCACCATGAATCCGCCTGGCGCGCGCAGTTCGCGCGTGCGGTGCTATGGTTGTTCGGCCGCAACGGATAGTTCGCTTCGAACGACGGGTTTCGCCTCATGCAGACGCTGGACAAGGTCGCGCTGTTCAACCCGCGGCCACGCATCGAACGGGTGCGTTTGCTCAATGGCCGTTTTTGTTACGTGATCGACGATGCGCTGGTCGATGCGGACGCGCTCGTGCAATTCGCAGTCATGAATCGCGCCGCGTTCCATCCGGTCAATTTCAGTGCCTATCCGGGCCGCTATCTCGGCATGCCCGCGCCGATTGCCCGCCGCCTCGATGAATTTTTCGCCGAGCATTTGCGCTGCGACTTCGATGCGCGTCGTACGGTGCGGATGCAATGCCGGCTGTCGATGGTGACGCTGGCGCCGACCGAGCTGCGGCCATTCCAGTCGATCTGCCACACCGACGGGCAGCACGTCGACGAACGGCACAGCATCCAGGCGTCGGTGCTCTATCTGTTCAAGGACGAGGCTCTCGGCGGCACGAGCTTCTACGAGCCCGCGCGGCCCGTGCAGGAGATGGTCGAACTGTTCCGCGACTCGCAGCAATTGACGGCGCGGGAATTCACGCGGAAATACGGTATCGCGCAAAGCTACCTGTGCGCGTCGAACGACTGGTTCACCCAGGTCGGCCGCATCGCTGCGCGGTGGAACCGAATCGTCTTTTACGACGGGCGCATGCTGCATTCCGGCGATATTTTCGCTCCCGAAAAGTTGAGTGACGACCCAACTGCCGGCCGCCTCACCCTGAACGGTTTTTTTACTTCGAGGCGCAACGCGAGCTAGCGTTGCTTCTCCCCGGCGAAGCTGCCAGACGGGTTACGCGGATTTGAAGATGAGCTCGCGCATGCGTTGCAGCCGGGGTGCGACGATCGGCACGGTCAGCATCGTGCTCGCGATCGCCATCAGCAGCAGGGCGGTGAAGGTCGCGTTCGATATCAACTCCTTGTCGAGCAGGATGTTGACGAAGATGATCATGATCAGGGCTTTGGTCTGCAGTAGCCAACCGATGATCGAGGCTTCTGCGCGCGGCCAACCGAGTGCTTTGCCGGCGGCATGAATGCCGAGCAGCTTGCCGCCGACCGAGGCGGCAAGCAGCACACCCGCGGCGAGGAACACCGCCACACCGCCGACATCCCATTGCGTGCGCAGCCCGGTGGAGAGGAAGAACACCGGCATGAACGCGAGCAACACGTAACGGCGGAACGAATCCATCGCCTCCTGATCGAACCATTCGGCATCCATCACCGCGCCGGCGAGGAAGGCGCCGACCATGTAGTGCAGGCCCGACCAGTCCGCGCCCCAGGTGCAGGCGACGAGCCAGATCAAGGCGACATGCCAGCGGTCGCGCTCCGGCAATGCGCGCATCAGCCTGCGAAACGCGAGCGTCACCAGCGCGAACACGACGAGGAACCCGGCCTGCTTGCCGACGCGCGCCCAGTCCATGAGGATCACCGCGAGCACGCCCCAGATCGCCACGTCATCGAGACTTGCGTAGCGCAGGATGCGCTGGCCGATCGGCTGGCGCAGGATCTCGAGTTTCTCCATCAGCAGGATCAGGATCGGCAGCGCGGTCACCGCGCAGGCCATGCCGACGCCGAGCACGAATTGCCAGTCCAGAGCGCGCGCGCCGATCCAGCCCGGGAACGCCAGCAGACCGATCGCGGCCACACTGCCGAGCACGAGCGGCGTGCCGAGTGCCAGCCCGGCGGTGATGCCCGATTCAACGCGGTGCTCCCAGACCTTTTTCAAATTGAGTTCGATGCCGGCGATGCAGACGAACAGCATCACCGCCCACCAGGCAATGCCGTTGAGCGATTGCACGACCTGCGAGTTGAACACGAAGGCGTAGTAGTCGGCGAAGGCTCTGCCAAGGATGCCGGGGCCGAGCAGGATGCCGGCGATGATCTGCACGACGACCAGTGGCGCGTAGTAGTCGGTGCGACCCACGCGCCAGATCAGGTAAGGCACGCCGAGGATGATCCCCATCGCGATGAGAAAGATTTCGGTCGTGCTGATCGTCGCGTGCATCGGCTCCCCAAATGGCAAATTCACCCCGCGCGAAGTGTCGTTCAATCCGGCTGCGGCGCACAACCCACGGTTTTCGAGGAAAAAAAACCCGCCCGGCACCGGCCGGACGGGGGTTGGAGGGGCGTCAGGGGTAACGCCGTCAGAACTTGTAGTTGACGCCGAGCAGGACGCGGCGGCCGTACACGGTGTATTGGCGCGGCTGTCCGGGGCCGTACGATTCGCGATAGGGCTCGTTGAACAGGTTCTGCACCTGCAGGAGGAAGTTCAGCCCCTCGTAGTTGCCGCTGGGAATCGTGTAGCCGAGCTGGAAATCCGCCACGGTTTCCTTGTCGATCGGGTGCAGTTCGCGGTCGGCGCCGAACGCCTGTACTTCGCCGAGGTACGAAGAGCGATGCGTCGCTGCCATGCGCACGGAGAAGCCAGCCTTCTCGTAGTAGACCGTCGCCTGCGAGACGTACTTCGACAGACCGGGGAACGGCCCGCAACTGCCGGGACCGCCGGGGCAGATGCTGCTGTGCGTATTGGCGTAGCTTGCCAGCACGCCGAAACCCTCCAGCGGCTCCCAGAGGATGTCGAGCGGCATCGAGGCGGTCAGTTCGTAACCGCGCATGTAGCCGCCCGTGCCGTTTTGCGGCACTGAAGCAATACCCTGGTACGAACCCGGCACGATGCCGTTGAACGAGCTGGTCGGCAGACCGGTATAGTCGAACAGGACATTCTGGTTGTAGACGTAGCTCTTGAGCGACTTGAAGAAGTAGGTCGCCGAAACGTAGGCCTTGGTCTCCCAGTATTTCTCGTACGAGAGATCGTAGGCGTCGGCGAGGAACGGCTTCAGCTTCGGATTGCCGCCGCTGCCTTCGATGCGGCAGTGCGGATGGACGATGCCGCTGGATTCGGTGCAGGGGAAAACATTGATGCTGCCGCTGGACTGCGTATTGATGCCGTAGTCGAAATTCGCGCGCATGTAGTCCATGCGCGGGCGCGCGATTTCGCGGCCGGCACCGAAGCGCAGGTAATTGTCCTGGGGCATCGTGAGCACGAGGTTCAGGCTCGGCAGAAAATTGCTGTAGCTCGTTCCGGCATGCACGGGGTTGGCGACGACCGAGCCGGAGGCTTCGGTGGTGGCGGTCGCGTCCGCATGCTGCTTGACGTGGACGTACTGCGCGCCGACGTTGCCGCGCAATGGCATGCCCGCCACTTCGGTATCGATGTCGAACTTGAGGTAGGCGGTGCCGACCTTTTCGTTGACCGTCCAGTCCTTGTTGTAGATGTCCTTGTGGGTGAACTGCTGCAGCGAGTACGTCTGGTGGTAGGCGCAGTCCGGATCCCAGCTGACGATGTTGGGGAAGCCGACGTAGCCGAGGTAGGTCGATGCCGTGAGGCAGCTCGTCGGCACGCTGACGACCGCACCCGTGTGGCCCTGCGAACTGCCGGGCAGGCTCATGAAGTACTCGTCGGAATGACGGGACTTCGTGCGCTCATTGTAGTTGATGCCGACCGCGGCCTTGCTGATCGGGCTGTTGATGTCGCGGCTCAGGTCGACACGCGCGGCCTTCAGCTCGTCGCTGGTTTTCGGGAACTTGAGGTAGCCATCCTGGCCCCAGCCGCCCGAGTCGGTGAGCTTGATCAGGTTCGGATCGGCGTAGTTCAGGCCGACGCCGAAATGCGGCAAGCCCGTGCTCGGATCGACGCTGAAATTCCAGGTGTCGGTCGCGCCGCCGTTCTTCGGGGTGCCGGCATATTCCTCCATCAGCGACTGCGAGCTGTTGGCCTTGCCGTAGCTCAAATCGGCCGAGGCCTCCCAGCCGTCGCCGAAGCGCAGCTTGTTGTTCCAGCCGATCGAGCGGATCTTGTCGTCGTGGTGATCGACTTCCTCGCGCAGCACCGGCTTCACCTTCGCCCACGTTCCGCCAACGAGCTGGCCGTTGGAAACTACCGGGTTGCTCAGCACGGTGCCGTTGCCCCAGGGCAGACCGGCCTCGAATCCGCCGTAGACGAGTTTCTGGTTGAACTTCGAGTAGTACAGGTCGAGCGTGCTGGTGAACTGCTCGTTCGGACGCCATTCGACCGTGGTCATCAACGCATCGCGCGTGCCTTCGGTGGAGTCCGCGTAGACCTTGGTGCCGCCGAGTGCCTGCACCGTACCGCCGGCCGTCATGCCCGGCGTGCCTGCGGGCACCGTGACGCCGGTGTAGCCCCAGGATTCCCAGCGCGTGTCCTGCGTCGGTGATTGCAGGCGCGCGTAGCCGATGGCGAGGCCGAGGGTGTGATCGAGGTACTGATCGATGTACGAGGCGTTCAGGCGATAGCCCTTGGAATCGGTGTTGGCATTCACGCTGCTGTTCGACAATGCTTCGCCGCGCGCGCCGACCTGGACCGTGCGCTTGTTGTAGTCGAGTGGACGCACGGATTGCATCGCGATCGTGCCGGCGATGCCTTGGCCGACCAGCGAGGCTTCCGGCGTCTTGTACACGACCACGCCGCTGAGCAGTTCGGACGGATATTGGTCGAACTCGATCGCGCGGTTGTCGCCCGTCGACACCTGCTCGCGGCCGTTGAGCAGGGTGCCGGAGAAGTCGCCGGAGAAGCCGCGCAGGCTCACCGTCGAGGCGCGACCGGCAACGCGTTGTGCGGCGAGGCCGGGCAGACGCGCGAGCGACTCGGCGATCGAGTTGTCCGGCAGCTTGCCGATGTCCTCGGCCGAGATGACCTCGACGATCTCGTTCGAATTCTGTTTGACCGAGATGGCGCGCTCGATCGCCGCGCGCACGCCGGTGACCGTGATCGTGCCGAGCTCGGCGGAGCTGTCCTCTTTTTTCTTCGCTGCGTCGTCCGTGCCCGGCGTGGTGCTCGTCTGTTGGTCCGGGGCGGGGGCATCCGCCGCATGGACGGAATGCATGCCGCTGACCAGAACCGATGCGACAGCGAGCGTCAGCAGATTGCGTTTGAGTTTCATGTGTTCTCCCCGGAGTTGTCGAGATGGTCGCGGTAGGGTCCGCGCCGTCGTTTTCTGTCGATTTCGTCGATCCGCGTGAACGCCAGTCGCCGGACCATGTTTACGCTTGCTTAACCTCGGCTAGCCTAGTCGCGCCATGGCGGGCTTACAATTTTTTGCATACGTATTCATTGTGTCTGCGCATTCGTATGCGGCAGCTTTCGCCGGGCGGCTGGGCCATCATTCGGGCACGAAAAACGTCGGGGAGAGAGAACAATGCGCGGCAGGAAATGGGGAAGGGCAAGCGTGCCCCTGCTGTGGCTGCTCGTGGCCTGCCCGGTGCAGGCGGCGTGGCAGAGTGTGGGCGCGGCGGCGCAGGCGAAACGATCAGGCGACCACGTATCCTTTGCCACCACGGGCGGCGCGCAGGTGGTCGTGAGTTTCGTCACGCCGGACGTGGTGCGCGTACGCATGGGCGGCGGAGAGTTGGGTCGTGATTTTTCCTACGCGTGGGCTGATGCCGCGCCGGCATCGACAAAATTCGCGTTCGAGGACAACGCCGAGCGCAGCGAGATGCGCGCGGACGGCGGCGCGCGCGTGGTCGTGCAGAAGCGGCCGGCGCTGGCCATCACGATCTACGACGCGCAAGGCCGTGTCGTAGCGGCCGATGATCCGGCACGCCCGATGGCATTCGATGCGGACACGGGCGCGGTCGAGGCATCCAAGCAGCGCGGCGCCTACGAGCTGTACTACGGCTTCGGCGAGCAGGGCCTGGCGCCGATCTCGCGCGAGGGCCAGTTCCTGGTCAACTGGAATACCGACTCGTACAAGTATCCGGTCGGCACCAACCCGCTGTACCAGACGATTCCGTTCTTCATCGCGCTGCGCGACGGCTTGAGTTACGGCCTGTTCTTCGACAACACGTACCGCAGCCATTTCGACATGGGCAAGAGCGATCCGCGCCGCTACAGCTTCGGCGCCGACGGCGGCGAGTTGAACTACTACGTTTTCACCGGAGGAGCGCAGCGTACGCCGGCCAGCGTGTTGCGCGACTACACTGCGCTCACCGGACGCACCGCGCTGCCGCCGCGGTGGGCGCTCGGCTACCAGCAGTCGCGTTATTCGTACATGTCGCAGGCCAAGGTCGAGGAGATCGCGCGCACCTTCCGCGCGAAGAAGATCCCGGCCGACGTGATCCACCTCGACATCGATTACATGGACGGCTATCGCGTCTTCACCTGGAATCCGCAGACGTTTGCCGAGCCGAAGAAGATGCTCGCGGACCTGCACGGCGAAGGCTTTCACGTCGTCACGATCGTCGATCCGGGGGTGAAGCTCGATGAGAACTATTCCGTCTACCGCAGCGGCCGCGAGGCCGGCATCTACGTGCGCGACGCGGCCGGCAAGGAACTGCACGAGAAGGTCTGGCCCGGCATCTGCGCGTTTCCCGATTTCACCGACGCCAAGGCGCGCGCCTGGTGGGGCGAGTTGTACCGGAAACCGCTCGGCGAAGGCGTCGACGGATTCTGGAACGACATGAACGAGCCGGCCGTGTTCTCGCCCGACGATTTCAAGCAGCCGGCGCTCACCCAGGGGCCGCAGAAGACCTTCGCGCTCGATGTGCGCCACGACGGCGACGGCGATCCGGGCACGCATGCGCGCTACCACAACGTGTTCGGCATGCAGATGGTGCGCGCCACGTTCGAGGGCCTGCGCAAGCTCGCGCCGGACAAGCGTCCGTTCGCGATCACGCGCGCGGGCTACGCGGGCGTGCAGCGCTACGCGGCGGTGTGGAGCGGCGACAACGACGCCAGCTGGGACCATCTCGCGCTGACCATCCCGCTGCTGACCAACCTGTCGATTTCGGGTGTGAGTTTCGTCGGTGCCGACGTCGGCGGTTTCGCCGCGACCACCACGCCCGAACTCTACACGCGCTGGATGCAGGCCGCCGCGCTGACCCCGTTCTACCGCACGCACTCGGCCGTCGACACCGACCCGCGCGAACCGTGGACCTACGGCGGCGAGTACGAGCGCAGCAATCGCGCCGCGATCGAGCTGCGCTATCGCCTGCTGCCCTACCTGTACACGTTGTTCGCGCAGAACGAGAAGACGGGTGCGCCACCGCTGCGTCCGCTGGCCTTTGACTATCCGCACGACGTCGAGGCGCTGCTGGTCGCCGACGAGTACCTCGTGGGCCGCGATCTGTTGGTGGCGCCTGTCGTGGTCCAGAACCAGCGCGCGCGCAGCGTCTATTTCCCCAAGGGCGAGGCGTGGGTCGACTGGTGGAACGGGACGCGCTACGAGGGCGGCAGGAGCGTGAAGATCGACGCGCCGCTCGATCGCCTGCCACTGTTCGTGCGCGCCGGCGCGAGCGTGCCGACCCAGCCCGTGATCCAGCACACCGGCGAAATGAACAACGTGCCGCTGACGATCGCGGTCGCCGTGGGTGCCGCCGGGACCAGTGAAATCTATCAGGATGCGGGTGATGGCTACGCCTATCGCAAGGGCGCGTCGCGCACGATCAGGGCGACCCTCTCCGCCGACAGGGTGAAGTTGGATATTCCGCCGTCAGCTGCGTACCAGCGCGTCGCCGCAATCGAACTGCTCGGCCTCGATGCGGTGCCGGCGAAGGTCGCGATCGACGGCAAGGCGGTGCATGACATCGTATTCGATGCGGCGAGCAGGCGTTTGCGCATCGCGTTGCCGAGCGAGCACGTCAAGGAAATTTCGTTCGTGCGGTAGATCGCGTCCTACGCAGGTTCCTTCACCCGCAACGTGCACAGCCCGGCGACGATCAGGCTCGCGCCGCCGATCGCGAACGCGCCGATCGGCGCGCCGTCGAAAAAAGTCCTGAGCAGGAAGCCGAGCAGGCTCGCCGCGCAAAGCTGCGGGATGACGATGAAGAAATTGAAGATGCCCATGTACACGCCCATTTTCTTCGCCGGCACGCTGTCTGCAAGCAGGGCATAGGGAATGGCCAGGATCGAGGCCCAGGCGAAGCCGATGCCGACCATCGAGGCGAGCAGCCAGCGCGGGTCGCGGATGACGAGAAACGAGAGCAGGCCGAGGCCGCCGAGGACGAGGTTGATCAGGTGCGTGACGCGCAGGCCGAGGCGCCGCGCCATCGGCGGAATCAGGATCGCCGCGATCGCGGCGAAGCCGTTGTAGGCGGCGAACAGCACGCCGACCCAGTTCGCGCCCTCGTTGTAGGCGGCGCTCGCGGCATCGCGTGTGGCGTAGTGCACCGAGGTGACCGCGCTCGTCGCAAACAGCCACATCGCGAACAGCGCGAACCAGGAAAAGAACTGCACCACGGCGAGCTGGCGCATCGCCGCCGGCATCGCGCGCAGATCGGCGAGCACGTCGACGAGGAAACCGCCGCGCCGCGCGCTCGCGACCAGTTGGATCAGGCCGTAGGCGGCGATCATGCCCGCGATCAGGTAGAGCTGCTTGTCGATGCCCAGATACCACACCACGGCCGCGACGATTGCGCCGGCCAGCGTCCAGACCAGGCCGGTCGAGGCGGAGCGCGCGGAATCGGTGGGGGATGCGTCTTCGTCCGCGGGCCGGGCGTCGGAAAATGCGTGAAGTGCTTCGGGCGGATACTCGCGCGTCGACAGCACGGTCCAGGCGATCGCGCCGAACAGCACGGCCGCGCCGGCGTAGAACGAATACTTGACCGTGTCGGGTACCGCACCCGCCGTGGCCGTGTTGGCGATGCCGAAATGCGCGAATACATAAGGCAACACGCTGGCGACGATCGAGCCGGCGCCGATGAAGAAACTCTGCATCGCGTAACCGGTCGGACGCTGCGGCGTCGGCAACTGGTCGCCAACGAAGGCGCGGAACGGCTCCATCGAGACATTGATCGAGGCGTCGAGGATCCAGAGCAGACCGGCGGCGATCCACAGCGTCGGCGAATTCGGCATCGCCAGCAGCGCCAGGGTGGCGAGGATCGCGCCGAGGAGAAAATACGGCCGGCGCCGGCCGAGCCGCGTCCAGGTGCGGTCGGAGAGATAGCCGATGATGGGCTGCACGATGAGGCCCGTCAGCGGAGCGGCGATCCACAGCACCGGGATATCGTCCACACCGGCACCGAGCGTCTGGAAGATGCGGCTGACGTTGGCGTTCTGCAGGGCAAAGCCGAACTGGATGCCGAGAAATCCGAAACACATGTTCCAGATTTGCCAGAAGCTCAGGGTGGGTTTTGTGGTCATGGTTTGGCGGCAGGCGACAGGGGAGGTCTCCTTCCCTTCTCCCGGTGGGAGAAGGGATCAAGAGCTACGGCAGCGGCACGATGCGCAATTCGCCGTAGTCGGCCTCGTTGAGCGGACCGCTTTCCCCGCCCTGCTCGCCGGTGTAGAGCTTGTTGCGCGACAGGAAGCTCATGTTGAAACCCTGTTCGAGAGTAAAAGTACACTTTTTCCCGGCCTTGGCCGCGAACGCGACGGCGGTGGAGAGTTCCCTGGCGACACTGTGCGGCATCACGATCGGCGCGCTCTGTTTCGCCGCGCCTTCGCAGTCGATCGCGAGCATCTTCACCGCGGCGGTGATGCCGGTGTTGATCGGCCCGTGCTTGTTCTCGTAGTCGAGGCGCAGCTGGTAGCGACCGTCGCGTTTGGCCGTCCAGGTGCGTGGCCAGGCGCCGCCGACATCTTCGAACTGACCCAGATGGACGATCGGCCCCGGCAGCGATTCGAGCAGGGTCGACGGATCGATGCGCGTCGTCCACAGGCTTTGCAGCATGTCGGTGTCGGCGATCTCGATGCTTTTCAGCGCCTGCGCGCCGCCCGGCTTCCAGGTTTGCGCGATCTTGCCGTCGAGCCAGAAGCGCACGGGCGCGTAGCTGCCGTCAGAAATTTTCGGAGCCGTCGGAATGAGTGCTGGTGTATCGGGCGCGAACTCTGACGCACTGAGTTTCAGCGGAGCAGAATCGACATGTATGCCGCGCAGTGAGACGTGAATGAACTTGCCTTTCGTTTCCACCTTGTCGGCGACGAGCAGGTTGGCGTCCTTCGGCAATTCATGCGGCTGCGCCAGCGTAATCGTGCGATCCCGCAAATGCAGGACAATGGAGTCGTCCTCAGCGAACAGCATCGGCACGATTTCCAGCGGAATCTTCGGCTCGACCTTGTCGCCTTCGACGCCGAACACGCCTTCGACGACCGCATCGAGCATCGCCGCGACCGACCAGAGCTGGCGCGGCGAGTTGACCACGGGCCCGCTCCATTTGCCGTCCTCGACGTGCACGGCGCCGCTGACCAGCTCGTAGTTCTCGTAGTTCGATCCGGACAGCGCCGCGCCCTGCAGGATCGAGCGCAGCTCGTGGGCGATGCGGTCGGGATCGTCGAGCTTGCGCGCGGCGCGCAGCGCATAGGCGCTGACGAACGGCCAGATCGCGCGGTTGTGGTAGATCGCGGCGTCGCGGTGCTCGGGCCAGACCACCGGGCTGCCCGCCGGCCAGGTCGGATAGTTGGCCAGCGCCTTGCGCGCGCGCTCGGGCGCGGGAATGTCGGCGAGGATCGCGAGCGCGGTGCCGAGCAGGTCGTAGGCTTCGATCGTACGCGGCCCGTCCGCAGCGCCGATATAGCTCATGTAGAGGCCGCGGTCTTCGCGCCAGAAGTGTTTGTCGATCGCCGCACGCAGTGCATCGGCTTCGCCCTGATACTGCGTGGCAACCGCGGATTCGTTGCGCGATTTGGCCATCTTTACCGCCAGACGCAAGGCCTCGTAGTGCAGCACATTGGTCGACAACGCGAACGATTCGGCGATGAAGCGCACGTCTTTCTCGGTCCATACCGGATAGGTCTGCTCGCGCCAGTCGAGGAACGAGGTTTCGCCGCGATACAGACCGAGTTGCGCGTCGAACGCGTATTGCTTGTCTTGCGCGAGTGTGTCCTTCAGCGCTTTATACGTCTTGTCGGCGAAGGCCTTGTCGTCGAGCAGGCCGCGCGCGCCGAGGAACCAGACGACGCGATCGGTGGAAACCGGCCAGCTGCCGCCCGAGCCCGTGTCCTGCACGACATACAACCCCTGCGGCGCGGACGCCTCGCGCACGTCGGAAAGCTTGAACTCCAGCGTGCGCCGCGCGCGTGCCGGGTCGAGCCAACCCAAAGCCAGGTCGATCGAGTAGGCCGAGTCGCGCGTCCACACGAACGGCCATTTCACCCCGGTGACGAAGCAGTCGCAGGGGATCGGCTTGCCGTGGTTGTAGGCACCGTCGGTGAGTTGTCTGGTCTTCGCCTGGTTCGCCTCGTCTTGGGCCAGCGCGAACAGCGCATCGACGAGCGGACTCGCGGTGTCGCTGCGCAGCGGCTGCGCCGCGATCGTGCGCGGGTGGCCGTCGGAGCCGAGGCGGTAGCCACCCTTCTCGACGGCAGCCGTTGCGCTGCGGTTATCGAAATTCAACGAGGTCCGCCAGTCGGAATCGGCGGCCGCGGCGGATGTCGCCAGGGTCAAGGTGGCGAGGAACAGGGCGGAAGCAAATGTCATGGCAGCACGCCTCTCGGCTACGACTCAAGAGACACGAGCATAGACCACGGCGTGAGCGGGCAACACCAAGTTCGCGGCCTCGATGCGGCCGTTGCGCGGGCCGGGGCAGTCGAGCTGTTCGAGGCGCAGTCCGGAAGGAGCGGGCACGAAAACCTCGCCGGCGCCGAGATTGAGCGCGATCAGCAGCGTCTCGTCGGCGTACGTGCGCGTGAACATCAATACCGGCTCGTCCGCGTCGAGAAAACGGATGCCGCCGAGCACGAGCGCGGCCTGCGTCTTGCGCCAGCGCAGGAAACGGCGGAACGCGTTGAGCGGCGAGGCGGCATCGGCGTCCTGGCGGGAGACGGCGAGCGCGCGATGCGCGGCCGGAATCGGCAGCCAGGGCTTTTCCGCGCTGGTGAATCCCGTGCCGTTGCCGTCGTCGATCCACGGCATCGGCGTGCGGCAACCGTCACGGCCTTTGAAGTTCGGCCAGAAGGCGATGCCGTAGGGGTCCTGCAACGCCTCGAACGGCACCTCCGCTTCAGGCAAGCCGAGTTCCTCGCCTTGGTAGAAGCACACCGAGCCGCGCAGCGAGCCAACCAGTGCAGCCAGCAGCTTGACGAAATCCGGCGACGGTTGCGCTCCGCCCCAGCGGCTGGCCGCGCGCATGACGTCGTGGTTGGACACGGCCCAGCAGGGCCAGCCTTCGTCGACCTTGGCCTCGAGTGTTTCCACCGTGCGCCGGATGTAGCCGGCCGAGAAGTCGTCGACCAGAAGCTCGAAGCTGTAGCCCATGTGCAGGCGACCGGCGCGCGTGTACTCGGCCGTGGTCGCCAGCGAATCTTCGGAGGAGATCTCGCCCAGCGTCGCCACGCCCGGGTATTCGTCGATCAGCCGGCGCAGGTCTTCGAGAAAACCCAGGTTTTCCGGGCGCGTGTTGTTGTACCAGTGGTACTGGAATGCGTAGGGATTGTCGGGCGAGAAGCCGCGGCCAACGCGCATTGCCGGCGGCTTTGCGGGGTTGTCGCGCAGTTGCGCGTCGTGGAAGCAGAAATTGATGGCGTCGAGACGGAATGCATCAACGCCCTTGTCGAGCCAGAAGCGCAGGTTATCCAGCGTGGCCCGGCGTACGTCCGGATTGTGGAAGTTCAGATCGGGCTGCGCGGCGAGGAAGTTGTGCAGGTAGTACTGGCCGCGCCGCGACTCCCAGCGCCAGGCAACGCCGCCGAACAGGCTCATCCAGTTGTTTGGCGGAGTGCCGTCGTCGCGCGCGTCGGCCCAGACGTACCAGTCGGCTTTGGCGTTCGTTCGGCCCTCGCGGCTTTCGCGGAACCAGGCGTGAGCGTTCGAAGTATGGCTGAGCACCTGGTCGATCATGACCTTGAGGCCAAGCGCGTGCGCGCGGGCGAGCAGGCGGTCGAAATCGGCCATCGTGCCGAACAGTGGATCGACCGCACGGTAGTCGGCGATGTCGTAGCCGAAATCGGCCATCGGCGAGGCGAAGAACGGGCTGATCCAGATCGCATCGACGCCGAGACTGGCGACATAGTCGAGCTTTTCGATGATTCCGGGCAGGTCGCCGACGCCGTTGCCGTCGGTGTCGAGGAAGCTGCGCGGATAAATCTGATAGATGACGGCGCCGCGCCACCAGGCTGGATCGGACATGAAAATTCGGCTCCCCGCGGCGGTTCGCGCGCGGCGCGCGCTTCGCCTTGTCGTTGGCTTTGAAGCTTAGCGTGCGCTGCGCGTCAGCGAAGGACACTGCATACGTATTCGATGCATTTCGGCGAAATTTCGACTCGGCGGCCGGATCCCGAATGCGTTGCGTCGCGGGACAAAGTGCCGTGGTCCAGGCGCGCCCGGGACGCATGCGCGACCGCGCTCGATGCCCCGGAAGCGTATCGTCTCTTGCCCGGCTTCGGTGCGCTCACTATCATTGATAGGCTGTAAAGGTTCGAGCGCACCATGGGCGAGACGCTGCCAGCGACGCTGTCGACTTTGCCGGCGAGACTGCTGGTCCTGCCGCATCGCTCGCTGTCACGCGCCGGTCTGTGGCTGTTTCTCGCGCTGCAAGGCATGGCGATGGCCGCGTTCGCCGGGCTCGCCGCGTGGCGCGGCAATGTGTTCGCACCTTGGTTTGCGGTGCTGGATTGGTGTGTGGTCGCGTGTGTCCTGAGCCGCGTATGGCGCCGCAGCGCCGCGGGCGAGGTGATTGCGCTGGGTGTCTCGGGGCTGGAAGTGACGCGCATGGATGGCTCGGCGCCGCCGGTACGGTTCCATCCGTACTGGGTGCGCGCGGAGTTGCGGCCGGGCCGCCATTTTGGTTGGGCGAGCCGGTTGTTGCTGCGCTCGCATGGCCGCGAGGTGGAGGTCGGCAAGTTCTTGAACGAGGCCGAGCGTGCTGTTTTGGCGCGGCAGCTGGATGAATTGCTCGCGCAGGCCAGGTTGGATGGGTCTGTGAGTGCTGACGGGCAGGGCTGATTTTGTCGGGAAGTGCGGTCAGGATGACCGCTTCGTGATCTTCGCAATCAGGGACGAGAGCAAAAATACAGGTGAAGAATGAATCGAGTCTTGGGCAAGTGGGGATTGGGAGCCGTGCTGGCGGCAGGCTGGTCGATGGCTCTCGCGGCGCCCGAGCGCGCCCCGTGGCAGCTCAACATGCATCCGGGTGTGACCCAGTCATCGCATGAGGCCTATGACCTGCACATGCTCGCGCTGTGGATCTGCGTCGTCATCGGCCTGATCGTGTTCGGCGCGATGTTCTATGCGATGTTCAAGTTCCGCAAGTCGAAGGGGGCCGTCGCCGCGACCTGGTCGCACAACACCCTCGCCGAAACGATCTGGACAATCGTGCCGATCCTGCTCCTCGTCGTCATGGCCTATCCCGCGACCAAGGTGCTGATCAACGAGGCCTACACCAACGAGTCGCAGATGACGGTGAAGATCACCGGCTACCAGTGGAAGTGGGGCTACGACTACGTCAACTGGGGCGACAAGGCCTATCACGTGCGTTTCATCTCCAAGCTCGAAGGCACGAGCGATCGCACGCGCCAACTTCGCTCGGGGCTCAATCCGGCCGACGTGAAGAACGCGCAGGGCGAAAACACCTATCTGCTCGATGTCGACAAGCCGCTCGTGTTGCCGACCAACACCAAGGTGCGCTTCGTCATCACCGGCGACGACGTGATCCATTCCTGGTGGGTGCCGGCGCTGGGCTGGAAGTCCGACGCGATCCCCGGAATCATCAACGACACGTGGACCAAGATCTCCGAGCCCGGCATCTACCGCGGTCAATGCGCGGAGCTGTGCGGCCAGGACCACGGCTTCATGCCGATCGTGGTCAAGGCCGTGCCGCCCGAGGAGTTCAAGACCTGGCTCGACCAGCAGGAGGCGGCGCAGAACCCACCTGCGGCACCTGCCGCTGCGCCGGTCGCGCAACAGGCTTCCATCGCCGCGCCGTCGAACGGCTAGGCAATATCACGCCGTCATGCCCGCGAAAGCGGAAATGACGGCAAAGTAGAGAAGAACGCAACACGCGAATCGCAACGAGACTAGATCATGGCCAACCACGCCGCGCACGCAGACGACCACGCCCACGACGATCACGACCACAAGCCCGAGGGCTTTCTCGATCGCTGGCTGTTCACGACCAACCACAAGGACATCGGTACGCTGTACCTGGTTTTCGCGTTCACGATGGCGATCATCGGCGCGGGAATGTCGGTGGTGATCCGCACGGAATTGGCTGCGCCCGGGCTGCAGCACGTGCAGCCGTACTTCTTCAACCAGATGACCACGCTGCACGCGCTGGTGATGATCTTCGGCGCGATCATGCCGGCCTTCGTCGGCCTCGCCAACTGGATGATCCCGCTGCAGATCGGCGCACCCGACATGGCGCTGCCGCGCATGAACAACTGGTCGTTCTGGATCATGCCATTCGCCTTCCTCATGCTGCTCGGCACGCTGTTCATGCCCGGCGGCGGCCCGGCCGGTGGCTGGACGATGTACCCGCCGCTCGCGCTGCAGGGCGGCGCCTCCGTGGCCTTCATGGTGTTCGCGATCCACATGATGGGCATTTCCTCGATCATGGGCGCGATCAATATCATCGCGACGATCCTCAACCTGCGCGCGCCGGGTGTCGATCTGCTGAAGATGCCGCTGTTCACCTGGAGTTGGCTGATCACCGCGTTCCTGTTGATCGCGGTGATGCCGGTGCTCGCCGGCGCGGTGACGATGCTGCTCACCGACAAGTTTTTCGGCACGAGTTTCTTCAACGCCGCGGGCGGCGGCGACCCGGTGATGTTCCAGCACATCTTCTGGTTCTTCGGCCACCCCGAGGTCTACATCATGATCCTGCCGGCGTTCGGCATCGTGTCGGAGATCATCCCGACCTTCAGTCGCAAGCCGCTGTTCGGTTATCAGGCGATGGTGTACGCGATCGCGTCGATCGCGTTCCTGTCGTTCATCGTCTGGGCGCACCACATGTTCACGGTCGGCATGCCGCTCGGCGGCGAGCTGTTCTTCATGTACTCGACGATGCTGATCGCGATTCCGACCGGGGTGAAGGTGTTCAACTGGGTGTCGACGATGTGGAAAGGCTCGTTGACGTTCGAGACGCCGATGCTGTGGGCGATCGGCTTCGTCGTGCTGTTCACGATCGGCGGTTTCTCGGGCCTCATGCTCGCGATCGTTCCGGCCGACTTCCAGTACCACGACACCTACTTCGTCGTCGCGCACTTCCACTATGTGCTGGTGACCGGCGCGCTGTTCTCGATCATCGCCGCGATCTACTACTGGTGGCCGAAGTGGACTGGCCGCATGGTCAACGAGACCTGGGGCAAGGTTCATTTCTGGTGGACGATCGTGTTCGTCAACCTGACCTTCTTCCCGCAGCACTTCCTCGGCCTTGCCGGCATGCCGCGCCGCATCCCCGACTACAACGTCGCCTTTGCCGACTGGAACCTCGTTTCCTCGATCGGCGCGTTCGGCATGTTCGTCACGCCGTGGATGATGATCGCAATCTTCGCCATGTCGAAGAAGAAGGGCGCGGTCGCGTCGCAGCGCCCGTGGGAAGGCGCGCATGGCCTCGAGTGGGAAGTGCCTTCGCCGGCGCCGCACCACACCTTCACGACGCCGCCGGTGATCAAGCCGGGCATGCTCGCGCATGGTGATGTGAGTCATTGATTTTTGTGCCCGCCCCTGATCGCGAGGATCCAGGGGCGGCGATCCGCGGCCGCACTTTCCGACCAAGCCCGCTGTTTTCGAAAACACTGAACTGGACCATGCTGCAAGTACCCGCCAATGACCTCGACCGTCGCCGCGCCGCCGCGCGCCGTACGGCGTGGATCGTCGCGGGCGTGGCGTTCGCGATCTTCGTTCTGTTCTTCATCCAGGCAGTGAGTACGCACCGATGAGCGCAGACGAGCAAAAGAAGAATTGGCGCGTGGTGAAGATCGCGCTGATTGTCTGCGTCGCCTCGTTCCTGTTCGGCTTTCGCGTGATGCCGCCGATCTATCGCATCGCCTGCGAGCACATCTTCGGCATCAAGTACGAAAACAAGGTTGCCGACGGCGCCAAGGTCGCGGCGTTCAAGGAAGACGATGCGCGCCTCGTCGAGGTGCAGTTCATCGGCACCGTCAACAGCGCGCTGAAGTGGACGTTCGCGCCCGAGGTATTCAGCATCAAGGTGCATCCAGGTGTGTTGACCGAAGCCTGGTTCGATGCGAGCAACCTCGCGCCCGACGCGATCGTCGGCAACGCCGTGCCGAGCATCGCGCCGAACCGCGCCTCGCTCTACTTCAACAAGACCGAATGTTTCTGCTTCACCGAACAGACGCTCAAGGCCGGCGAGTCGCGGCGCATGCCGGTGCGCTTCGTCGTCGACCCGAAGCTGCCGACGGACATCAAGCAGCTGACCCTGTCGTATACTTTTTACAACAACGAAATCGCCACCAAACGCCTCGCGGCGCAGGGTGCGGAGTCGAAACCCTCTTCCTGAAAATAAAGATTCGCCACCAAGGCACGAAGATCACGAAGGAATAGCCACGAAGAAAGGCATGTTGATCGTTGCTCCGCTAGCTCTGCTCGTCTTCGTGATCTTCGTGCCTTCGTGGCAACTTTTTTGATCTTCCCTGTTTCGGCAAAAACTCAACGGAATTCATCATGTCAGACGCCGCCCACGCAGACCCCAACGCCTATTACGTCCCCCACGGCACGAAGTGGCCGATTGTCGGTTCGTTCGGCCTGCTGTTCACGCTCGGCGGCGCGGCGTTCTGGCTCAACGAGCATCCGGCCGGGAAGGTGGCGATGCCGCTCGGCATCGCCATCATCCTGTTCATGGTGTTCGGCTGGTTCGGCACGGTGATCCGTGAATCGGTGTCCGGCACCTACAACAAGCAGGTCGATACCTCGTTCCGCATGGGCATGATGTGGTTCATCTTTTCCGAGGTGATGTTCTTCGCCGCGTTCTTCGGCGCACTGTTCTACGCGCGCGCGCTGTCGGTACCGTGGATCGGCGGCGAGGGTGACGGCGCGCTGACCAATTTCTTCCTGTGGAAGGGCTATGCGCCGGCGTGGCCGACCAACGGCCCGTCCGCAATCGGCGGAGCGTTCGAGACGATTCCGGCCTGGGGCGTGCCGCTGCTCAACACGCTGATCCTGCTGTCCTCGGGCGTGACCATCACCATCGCGCACCACGCCCTGCGTGCGGGCAAGCGCACCCAGCTCATGATCTTTCTCGGCCTGACCATCCTGCTCGGCGCCACGTTCCTGTGGTATCAGGCACACGAGTACATCGAGGCCTACCAGCAGCTCAACCTGACCCTCGGCAGCGGCGTCTACGGCTCGACCTTCTTCATGCTGACCGGCTTCCACGGCCTGCACGTCACCCTCGGCACGATCATGCTGATCGTGATCTGGCTGCGCTGCGCGCGTGGCCACTTCGACCGCGACCACCACTTCGGCTTCGAGGCGGTCGCGTGGTACTGGCACTTCGTCGACGTGGTTTGGCTGGGCCTGTTCCTGTTCGTCTACGTCTTGTAAGCCCGATCGCAGATTCAGCAGGACGTTTATTGGACGTCTGAAATCGATTCCTGATTCGCGCTGATTCCCCGCTCACAGCCGCAGGATCTGCGATGAGCGAGGCCGATGACCGCTCCACCTCATCCGCTGGGGCGTCATCATGGCCATGAATCCGATCTCGTTCCAGCCTGGCTTGTCGATGGTCGAGTTTGTTGCAGACTACGGCACCAAAGCCAAATGCCGTCGTGTCCTGGATCGCGCGCGCTGTTCACGCCACCAAGCTGCCGCTGTGCACCGGGTGCGTCGCGATCTGTGCCTTGACCACGGCCAGGACCAACGCCACGGCACGGGAATTGATATGCGGCGAGTTGCTGTCGCGACTGGCGCGCGCGATGATGCTCCGCGCGCCTAGTCCGGAGCGGTCTCTGCGCCTGGCGGGAAATTTTGCTCGCCGCAAATCAGCGCGAATCAGGTCCGAAAATAAGCACAACCATATGTGAGCACGGTTGCCTGATTTGCAGTTCCATGGAGACAGCGAAGATGGGTCGGTCGGTGCCGTGCTTGCGACATCGGATGCAGAGCGCGCTGAGTTGAAAGCGCGCTTGAATCCGGCGACCGCGGGGCGGATGCTCTCAAGAACTCTCCAAATGACCCGTGCCTTGTGCTCGCGCAGTACGAAGCTTATCCAATGATGCCGTCATGTCTCAATGTTTCCAGCTGCGCTGCGTCGAGATGCAGCAGGTCGGCGAGCACAGCATCAGTGTCTGCACCGAGTTGCGGAGGAACGAACCGGTATTCGATCTGGCTAATGGAAAAACGTACAGGGTTGCGTACGCTTTTTACGCTTCCGCTGGTCGGCAGAACCTGCTCGATCCTTAGACCGCGAGCACGCACCTGTGGATCCGCGAACACTTCGTCGATGCGATTGATCGGGCTTGCCGGCACCGCTTGCTCGGCCAGCGCCGCCAGCCAGTGCGAAGTCGGTTTTGCCGCGAGCAGCGGCTCGATCACGCCGAGCAGGGCATCGCGATGGACGACGCGTTGGGCGTTCGTCGCAAAACGTGCGTCGGAGGCGAGGCATTCGGCGCCGGTCACGCGTGCGAAGCGCGCGAACTGCGCATCGTTGCCGACCGCGAGCATGAGATGTCCGTCCGCCGTGCGCAGTACCTGGTACGGCACGATGCTCGGATGTGCCGTGCCGAGGCGGCCGGGCAGCTCGCCGGCGTTGAGCCAGTTGCTGGCCTGATTGGCGAGCCAGGCGACTTGCGTGTCGAGCAAGGCCAGGTCGATGTGCTGGCCCTGTCCGGTCGCGTCGCGATGGCGCAGCGCGGCAAGGATCGCCGTCGCCGCATACATTCCCGTCATCAGGTCGGCCACCGCGACGCCGACCTTCTGCGGCCCGGCGCCGGGCTCGCCGTCGGCGGGACCGGTGATGCTCATCAGTCCGCCCATCGCCTGGATCGCGGCGTCGTAACCGGCGCGCTGCGCATACGGTCCGTCCTGGCCGAAGCCTGTAATGGAACAGTAGACCAGGCGCGGCAGCGAGGCGCTCAGGCTCGCGTAGTCGAGACCGTATTTCTTCAGGCCGCCGACCTTGTAGTTCTCGATCAGCACGTCGCTGCGCGCAGCGAGATCGCACACCAGAGCCTGGCCGCGTTCGCTGGCGATATCAATCGCGAGCGAGCGCTTGTTGCGGTTCGCGCACAGATAGTACGCGGACTCCGCCATCTCGTCGTCGTCGCCCTTGCGCCAGGGCGGCCCCCAGTGGCGCGTGTCGTCGCCCGTACCGGGCTTCTCGACCTTGATCACGTCCGCGCCGAAATCGCCGAGCAGCTGCGTCGCCCATGGCCCGGCAAGGATGCGGCTCAGGTCGAGTATGCGAATGCCTTGCAACGGCCCCATCGTTTCCATTCCTCTGCGTCGAATCCGACGATAGCGATAACGTGCACTGGTCTGGCACTAACAAAGCAAATATTCTGGCTCTACTGTGGATGTCGGCGGCGGCGAAACTGGCGGTCGGATTTCAGGAGAATATCGTGACGACCAACGACAGCTTATTGCAACGCCGCCAGACGGCGGTTCCACGCGGCATCGCCACGGCGATGAATGTGTTCGCCGCGCGCGCGCAGAACGCGGAATTGTGGGACGTCGAGGGGCGCCGCCATATCGACTTCGCCGGCGGCATCGCCGTGCTCAACGTCGGCCACCGCCATCCGCGCGTGATTGCCGCGGTTGAGGAACAGCTTGGCCGCTACACGCATACCGCGTTCCAGGTGACCGCATACGAACCGTACATCGCGCTGTGCGAAAAACTCAATGCACTCGCACCGATCGCGGGTATGGCCAAATCGATTCTGTTTTCCACCGGCGCGGAGGCCGTGGAGAACGCGGTGAAGATCGCGCGCACGGCGACGAAGCGGCGCGCGGTCGTCGCCTTCGGCGGTGGCTTCCACGGGCGCAGCTTCATGGCGATGGCGCTGACCGGAAAGACGCAGCCGTACAAGCGCGGCTTCGGGCCGTTGCCGGGCGACGTTTTCCATTTGCCGTTTCCGATTCCGCATCACGGCATCGGCATCGATCGCAGCCTCGATGTCTTGCATCGCCTGTTCCAGGCCGACGTCGCCGCCGACGAGGTTGCCGCGATCATCATCGAGCCGGTGCAGGGCGAGGGCGGCTTCCACCCGGCGCCGCACGAGCTGCTGCGCGCCTTGCGCGAGATCGCCGACCGCCACGGCATCGTCCTGATCGCCGACGAAGTGCAGACCGGATTCGCGCGCACGGGCCGCTGGTTCGGCATTGAGCATTCCGGCGTGAAGCCCGACCTGATTACCACGGCCAAATCTCTCGGCGGCGGCCTCCCGCTGTCTGCCGTGATCGGCCGCGCCGAGCTGATGGATGCCGTCGAACCGGGCGGCCTTGGCGGCACCTACGCCGGCTCGCCGGTAGCCTGCGCCGCTGCGCTCGCTGTGCTCGAAGTGATCGAATCGGAACGTCTCAACACACGCGCGGCGACGCTCGGCGAGCGCACGCGTGAATGCCTTGAGCGCTTCGCCGCACGCGAGGATCTGCTGCCGATCGGCCATGTCCGCGGCATCGGTGCGATGCTCGCGTTCGACCTGCTGAAGGAGCGCGGCGGCGACGAGGTCGATCCGGCGCGGACGCAAGGCGTCATCCGCCGGGCGCACTCACTCGGCCTGATCGTGCTCGGCTGCGGCACGCAGGGGGAGGCGATACGCCTGCTGTTTCCGCTGACGATCGCGGATGCGACCTTCGACGAAGGCATGACCCTGCTCGAACAGGCGCTGCGAATACCGGCATGACGGATCGGGCGGTGCGCATCGAACTCGCGAGCGGCGTCGGGACATGCCGATGACGCGTCACGCCCGCGTCAAGGAAGGATTCAATTTCGTGCTCGACTCGTCGAGCAGGCTGAGCCTGCAGCGCCAGGTGCGCCAGCGCATCGTCGACTGCATCCATCGCGGCGTGTTGCGTCCGGCGCGGCGCATGCCGTCTTCGCGTGCGCTGGCGGCACGCCTCGGCGTGTCGCGCAACACCGTGTCGCTGGCCTACGATGCGCTGCTCGCGGAAGGCTTCCTCGTCAGCCGCGCGCGCAGCGGCGTCTTCGTCGCGCCCGACCCGCCGCGCAGCCGCATCGCCGCGCATCGCCGCGTCGTCAATCCGTATTCGCCACTGGCCTCGCGCCTGCCGGCGCCGTTCGGCGAGGCGCGCTTCCGCTGCCCGGCGAACTGGCACCAGTATCCTTATCCGTTCCTCGACGGCCGCATCGGCCCCGACTTGCTACCGTTGGCCGAATGGCGCGAGGCGATGCGGCTGGCCTGCGCGCGCCAGGACGCGGCGCAATGGAATGCCGGCACCGATGATGCCGACGACGCCATGCTGCTCGAGGAACTGCGCTCGAAGGTGCTGCCCGTGCGCGGCATCGATGCCGGCTCCGACGAACTGCTCGTGCTCACCTCGCAGCGCCATGCACTGCATCTTTCGATCGATCTGCTCGTACGCAAGGGTACGGCGGTCGTCGTCGAGGAACCTTGTGATGAGGAACTGCATCGCCAGCTCGCCGACCGGCAGGCAGAAATTTCCGTGCTCGATCCGGAACTCGGCAGGGTGCTGCCGCAAGGTGCGATCGTGGTCACCAGCGCGCGCCGGTTCCACGCCGCGCTCGCTTCGGCGCCGGGACGCCTGCTCGCCGCGGTCGCCGCGGCCGAAGGCGTGTTGATCGAGCTCGATCCGGGGCCGGAAGTGCGCGACGGCGGGCGTCAGCAACCGTCGCTGTTCGCCCTCGACGGCGAGGACCGTGTCATCTACATCGGGCACCTCGCCGCTGCGGTGTCGAGTGGCGAGCCGCCGGGCCTGCTCGTGGCGGACGCGGCGTTCATCGAACGGGCGCGCGAACTGCGTCGCCACCAAGGCGTGATGATCGCGCCGCCGATGCAGCGCAGTTGGGCCTATTTCATCGGCCTCGGCCACTATTCGGCGGGGCTCGCACGCAACGGTCGCATTCTCGAACGGCGCCGCGACGCGTTGCGTGATGCGCTGAACCACTACATGCACGAGTCGGTCGAGATTCACAATCTGCCAGGCACGAGCGCCTACTGGGTCAGCGTGCCGCCCGGTTTCAACGCGCGCGAACTCGCGCAGGCCGCCGCGGCGAAAGGCGTACTGCTCGAGCTCGTTGAAGTTGGCGGCAGCGATGTATTGCTGATGGGCGTCACCGGTCTGAACGAAGCGCAGATCCGCGCCGGCGTGCACGCGTTGGCCTCGATCACGCGCCGACAGCGTCCGGCTGCTTCGCGCGGCGCGAACGAAGCGCCGTCGACGCTGCGTGGCCGTGCACTGCGCGAAACGATGGCGGGCGTCACCCTGCTCTACGATACCGTCTATGGCGAGCCGTGCACGTTGTGCTTTCATCGCAACGGCGAAATGTCCGGCACCGCCGGTTACGCGAACGAGGATAGCGACAGCGGCCGCTGGTGGATCGAAGGCGATCACTGGTTCCGACAATGGCAGCGCTGGGCCTATGGCGAGATCAGCAGTTTCTCCATCGTCGTCGATGGCGACCAGATGCATTGGTACGACGACGCCGGACTGCTCGCCGATTCGGCG
Source organism: Pseudomonadota bacterium (assembly GCA_018240465.1). Classification (GTDB taxonomy): domain Bacteria; phylum Pseudomonadota; class Gammaproteobacteria; order Xanthomonadales; family Rhodanobacteraceae; genus Rudaea. The sequence continues at coordinate 78,295 of JAFEFS010000091.1, read as the reverse complement.
TTGATCGTGCGCAAGCCTGCTAGCCGACGCAAAGAAAGAGCCTGAAAGCCTCGCTGTCGAACTGGCACCATCGATCTTCCTCAACTGGCCATCTGCGCGATGCAACGCCGCGGCTACCGTTGCGTCTGGCTCCACTCGTCACGGTATCCGTCTTGACCACGTCCAGCGTTCCCGCCGCAATCACGCCGCAGACGAACTTCGGCATTGCCGGTTTGCAGCTCGCCCTCGGCCACGAGGACAACCTCGTCCGCATCGAAACCGAAATCCGCTCGCTGGCGCGACGCATGCCGTGGGTACGCATGATCATGCTGGGTGAGCTGGCCACGTTCGGTAACAAGCTGTCCGCGGCACAGCCGATGCCCGGAGCGGCGGAGAATTTCTACTGCGGGCTTGCGCGCGAACTCGACCTCTGGGTCATACCAGGTTCGCTCTACGAATCGTGCGATGGCGCGACCTTCAACACGACGCCAGTGATAGACCCGAAAGGCAAGGTCATTGGCCGCTATCGCAAGATATTTCCGTTCCTGCCGTACGAACGCGGTGTCGCCTGCGGCAGCGACTTCCTCGTTTTCGACGTGCCCGAAGCCGGCCGCTTCGGTGTATCGATCTGCTACGACATGTGGTTTCCGGAAACGACGCGCTCGCTCGCCAGCCTCGGCGCCGAGGTGATCCTGCATCCGACGATGACCAATACGATCGATCGCGATATCGAATTGTCGCTCGCGCGCACGAACGCGATCGTCGGCCAGTGCTACTTCGTCGACATCAACGTGGCCGGTGACCAGGGGGTCGGCCGCTCGCTGGTCTGCGGCCCCGGTGGCGAGGTGATCTACCAGGCGGGCGGTGGACGCGAAGTGATCGCGTTCGAGGCCGACTTCGGCTACGTGCGCCGCTGCCGCGAGCGCGGCTGGCACGCGCTCGGGCAGACGCTCAAGAGTTTCCGCGACAACCGCGTGGTGTTTCCCGCCTACGCTGCGCCCGCAGCGCCTTCCGCAGCCTTGTCGGCGCTCGGCCCGCTCGAACTTCCACAGAGTCCATATCACAACAACGGGGAGTGACTCATGTTCAATCCGATCTCGCAAACGCATCGCCATCGCAGCATGGCTTCACTTCATCGAATCCGGCGACGCACGCTCGTCGCCTCGATCCTGATCGCGTTGCCGATCGCACATTCCGCCCACGCCCAGCAGCAGGCGCAGGCCGCACAGGACCCCGGCAAGGTGGTCGACTTGGGCACAGTCACGGTCACCGCGCAGGGGCGCAAAGAAAACATCCTCGCCGTGCCGTACAACATCAGCGCAGTATCGGGCGAGAAGATCGAGCAGGCCGGCATCCTCGACAACGCCGAACTGCTGCGCAGCGTGCCCGGCATCGGTGTCATCGATAGCGGAGCGCGCAATTCCAGCGTGGTCAACGGCATCCGCATCCGCGGCCTCAACGTCGACAGTTCCGCGCTCGGCGACTACGCGGTCGCTGCCGCCTCGACCGTCGCCACCTACGTCGACAACACGCCGCTGTTCGCGAACTTCCTCTTGTCCGACATCGACCGCGTCGAAGTGTTGCGCGGCCCGCAGGGCACGCTGTACGGCTCGGGCGCGCTCGGCGGCGCGGTGCGCTACATCCTGCGCAAGCCGGAACTCGACGGATTCAACGGCCGCGCCAGCCTGACCGCATCGAGCGTGGATCATTCCGATGGCATCGGCGGCTCCGGCTCGGTGACGCTGAACGTGCCGCTCGCCGAGACCTGGGCGCTGCGCGTCAACGGCACGCTCAACCACTATCCGGGCGTGACCGACTATCGCAACGTCTACGTGCTCGACGGCAAGGGCACGCCGGCTGCACCCGACGGCGTGCTCGCGAGCACCGCGCAGTACCGCGACGTCAAGGACGCCGACTTTGTCCACCAGAAGTACGGGCGCGCGGCGCTGCTGTGGAAGCCGAACGACACGGTCGACTTCACCCTGAGCTACATGGCCCAGGCCGATCGCATGGGCGGCCGCCGCGGCACGAGCCTCGGCAACGACGGCTGGGGCAAACCCTATGGCGACCTCGAAGTCGGCTCGGTCCAGCTCGAACCGGCCGACCGCCATGTGCATCTGACCAGTTTGGAGGCGAACATCGATCTCGGTTTCGCCACGCTCACCTCGAGCAGTTCCGACTACAACCACGCCGGCGACATCGTAAGCGAGAACACCGGCTTCTACGCGCAGAACGGCTGGCTCGGTGCGTTCTACTACAACTATCCGCGGCCGATGGCCTCGGCCGTGCGTGACTACGGTGATCGCGCGTTCGTGCAGGAATTCCGCCTCGTCTCCAAACAGGGCGGCAAACTCGACTACGTGGTCGGCTTCTACTATCAGAACGAACAGCGCCGATCGAGCCAGGACAGCTATCTGCGTGGCTTCAAACAATGGTGGGATGCTGCGTATCCCGGCGCCAAGGACGCGGTCGTCAACGACAACGATTTCCAGTACCGCCAGCACGACCGGCAGAAGGAAACCGCGCTCTACGGCGAGCTGACCTGGCATGCTACGGATACACTGCAGGCGACCTTCGGCATGCGCGCGTTCCGCGACGAGATGAAGACCACGGTCGACCAGGTCACCGGCCTATATTCGTCGATCATCGACGGCTCGCATTCGCAGAACAAACGCGATGATGACCGCACGCTGTTCAAGGGCAACGTGTCATGGTCGTTCCAGCCGGACAACCAGCTCTATGCCACCATCTCGGAAGGCTATCGCCGCGGCGGCACCAACGGCACGCCGACGACCGGACCGTTCAAGGAATCGCCGGCCTGGCAGGACTACGAGGCCGACACCGTCACCAACTACGAGCTCGGCATCAAGGGCCGCCAGGGCAGCCTCACCTACAACGCCGACGTGTTCTACGACGACTGGAAGCATCCGCAGATCAACAGTTCGACCACGAACTGGGGATTCTTCGCCGTGCAGAACGCACCGAAGGCCAGCTCGAAAGGCGTCGAGCTGGAACTGTCGGGACAAGTCGGCACCGCGTTCACCTACGGTCTCGGCTACACCTACACCGACGCAACACTGAGCAGCGACGCGCGCGCGGTCGACGGAGCCTATCTCATCGGCCACAATGGCGACCAACTGCCCGGCGTCGCGCGCAATCGCTTCAACGCCAATGCCAGTTACACCTGGCAGGTCGGCGCCGGCTGGCTGACGCTGCGCGGCGACGCGTACCATCAGTCCGAGTCGCAGAACGCGTTGAGCCTGAGCCCGAAGTTCCGCTATACGCTGCCGGACTTCAGCATCTTCAACTTGTCCGCGACTTACAGCCTGAACAATTGGGACACGACACTGTGGTTGAAGAACCTCACCAATACCGATGCCGTCACCGGCATCTATACGCCGCTGTACATGGGTACCTCGCCTGCGCAGAACTACTACGGCAACGGCTCCAAGGCGCTCGTCACCCTTCCGAGAACGATCGGCGTCACCGTGAGCTACCGGTTCTGAGCGCGGCGCAGCGGAGCGCGGTTCGATGAGCACGGCGCAGCCGCCGGTGAACTCCGTGAACGCCGGCGCGGCGCTGGCGCGCATCGACGCGTTGCAGCGCATCGACGCGTTGCAGCGCAGCGGCGCGGCGCAGGAATGCCGCGCCGCGCTGGACGACCTGGCCGTCAGCGCAGCACAGGACAACGACGACACTTTGCTGCAGGAAATCGCCCGACGCAACATCGCGCTCGGCCGACACATCGAAGCCGAGCGTTGCAGCGCGATCGCGTTGGCGCTGCGGCCCGACGATGCGGCGTTTCTCTACAATCACGCCACGGCGCTGATCGCGCTGGGCCGCATGGATGAAGCCGAAGCGACGCTCGACCGGGTGATCGCGCTCGATCCAGCCGACGGCGATGCCTGGTACAACCGCGCGACGCTGCGCCGGCAGACGCCGCAGCGCAATCACATTGCCGCCGTCCGCGCACAGTTGTCCAAACCTCCGCGCACGCAGGGCGACGCGATCGCCCTGCACTACGCTCTGGCCAAGGAGCTCGAGGATATCGACGATTTCACGGCCTCGTTCGCCGTGCTGCAAGCTGGCGCCGCGTTGCGCCGTCGAGCACTAAGCTATTGCGTCGAGGACGATCTCGAAACGATGCAGATGATCGCGCAAGTCTTCGATGCGGGTTTCTTTTCCGCAGCGCACGCAGGCCATGCCGACGCGCGGCCGCTGTTCATCGTCGGTCTGCCGCGCAGTGGCACGACCCTGGTCGACCGTGTCCTGAGTTCGCACAGCGCCGTCGTCAGTCGCGGCGAAGCGAGCGACCTGGTCATGGCCATCGTCCATGCCACCGGGGGAGTAGCGAGCAAACGGGAGCGCGTGCGACGCGCGGCGCGGATCGATCTCGCAGCACTCGGCGCACGCTACTGCGCCGCGCTGCCGCGGGATACGCAAGTGGCGCGCTGGATCGACAAGACGCCGAATCATTTCCTCTACCTCGGCATCGTCGCCGCGGCGCTGCCCGAAGCGCGCATCGTGCACGTGCGGCGCCGGCCGATGGATGCCTGTTACGCGATGTACAAGACCCTGTTCCGCATGGCCTATCCATTTTCCTACGATCTCGAAGACCTCGGCCGCTACTGGCTCGGCTATGACGCGCTGATGGCGCACTGGCGGCGCGTGCTGCCGCCGGACCGCCTGGTCGAAATCGACTACGAGGAACTGGTAGAAAATCAGGAGACCACGACCCGCCGCCTGCTCGGTGCACTCGATCTAGACTGGCAGGATGCCTGCCTGCATTTCGAGCGCAACGAGGAGCCGTCGCTGACTGCGAGCGCAGCGCAAGTGCGCCAGCCGATCTATCGCAGTTCGGTCGGACTGTGGCGCCGCTACGCAACACAACTCGAACCGCTGGCACGGCGCTTGCGCGGCACCGGCGTTCGCATCGATTGAGCCGCCATGTCCGATACCTTGTCTCTTGCCAGCGAACACCCGCTTTCGAACATGGGCCGGTGGTGGCGCTACGCCGGGTTCGCGATCGTCGCCACCGCGGGATTCTTCTACATCAACATCATGTCGGCGATCGTCGACGGTCTCGTCGTCGGTCTGCACTTCGACAATGCACAGGCCGGGCTGGTCGGCTCGGCCAACATCTACGGCGCCAGTGTCGGCGCGTTACTTGCCGTGTTGATCGTACGCCACGTGCGTTGGCGGCCGACTCTGTTTGCGCTGCTGATCATCCTGCTCGCAATCGATCTTGCATCGATGCTGGTCAGTGCACCGCTCGCGCTCGCTGCAATCCGGGCCGTACACGGCCTCGTCGGCGGCACGATCGTCGGCGTGACCTACTCGGCAATGGCGCGCCTGCCCGTACCTCAGCGCGCGTTCGGCATGTTGTTGTTCGTCCAGTTCGGACTCGGCGGTCTCGGCGTGATGTTCCTGCCCAAGCTGGTGCCATTCTACGGCGTGACGGTCCTGTTCCTGACTCTGGCCGTGCTCACACTCGCCGCGTTGTTGATTCTGCTGACGCTGCGGGAGCAGTCGGTCACTGACGCAGTGGGTGCAACCCGCGCCAACCTCAGCCGTGCGCAATGGCGCTCCGCGCTGTTCCTGCTACTCGCGCTGTTCCTGTTCCAGGGCGGCAACATGGGGCTCACCGCGTTCATCGTGCGCCTCGGCGAGCACTACGGCCTCACACGCGAATTCATCAGCGACACGCTCGGCTGGGCAACCTGGATCGGCGCCTCGGGGGCCGTGCTCGTCATGGTCCTCGACGATCGTTTCGGCGCATGGAAGCCGACCGTGCTCGCCGCGCTGACGACGCTGCTCGGCTGTGCGCTGTTCTTGCGCAGCGATTCACCCGCCGCATTTTTTCTCGGCAACGCGCTCGGCGCACTCGCGTGGTCGTTCGTCGTGCCGTATCTGTTCGGCTTCATTTCGCGCCTCGATGCGAGCGGGCATCTCGCCGCGCTCGGCGGCCTCGCCTCCAAGCTCGGCCTCGCTTCGGGGCCGCTCGCCGCCGGTTTCCTGCTGCACCACGATGATCGCTACGTCACCCTGATCGTGCTGTCGCTGATCGCCATCGGCGCGGCGATGGCAGCGGCATTCATCGGAATCCATCGCGTACGAACGGCAGGCCCATCCTCATGACTTCCACCAACACTTCCAACGAACTCGCGCGTCTGGCTCTGCGCGATCCCGACCTGTTGCGCGATCGCAGCCTGATCGCCGGCGTCTGGCGCTGCGCCGACGACGGCAGCGAATGCGTCGTGTCGAATCCCGCTACCGGCGCGCGGATCGGCAGCGTGCCCGACATGGGCGGCGCCGAAACGCGCGCCGCGATCGATGCGGCCGCCGCGGCGCTTCCCGCGTGGGCGCGGCGCACGGCGAAGGAGCGCGCAGGCATCCTGTTGCGCCTGCACCGCCTGATGCTCGAAAACCAGGACGACCTCGCCCGTCTGATGACCGCCGAGCAGGGCAAGCCGCTGGCGGAAGCCAAGGGCGAGATCGCCTACTCAGCGGCGTTCTTCGAATGGTTCGCCGAAGAAGCCAAGCGCATGTACGGCGACGTGATCCCCGCCACCAGTACGGACAAGCGCATCCTCGTGCTGCGCCAGCCGGTCGGCGTCGTCGCCGCGATCACGCCGTGGAATTTCCCTTCCGCGATGCTCGGCCGCAAGATCGCGCCCGCGCTCGCCGCGGGCTGCACGATCGTGTGCAAGCCTGCGGTGCAGACGCCGCTGTCCGCACTCGCGCTCGGCGTACTCGCCGAACGCGCGGGCGTGCCCGCCGGCGTGCTCAACCTCGTCACCGGTGACGACGCGCAGGCGATCGGTGCCGAAATGACCTCGCATACGGCCGTGCGCAAGCTCAGCTTCACCGGCTCGACCGCGGTCGGCAAGAAACTCATGGCGCAATGCGCCGACGGCGTGAAGCGCGTGTCGCTGGAACTCGGCGGCAACGCACCGTTCATCGTCTTCGACGACGCCGATCTCGATGCAGCCGTCAGCGGCGCGATCGCGAGCAAATACCGCAACTCGGGACAGACCTGCGTCTGCGCCAACCGCCTTTTCGTGCAGGCTGGCGTCTACTCCGAATTCGCAAAGCGGCTCGTGCACGCCGTCGCGCGCCTGCGCGTAGGCGACGGCCTCGCCGGCGTCACCGAGCAGGGTCCGCTGATCGACGCCAAAGCGTTGGCCAAGGTGCAGGCGCACGTGGACGACGCGCAGGCCAGGGGTGCGCGTATCGCCATCGGCGGCAGGTCGCACGCGCTCGGCGGCACGTTCTTCGAGCCGACCGTGCTACTCGACGTCGACGCGGGCATGCGCGTCGCGCAGGAGGAAACCTTCGGCCCGGTTGCCCCGCTATTTCGTTTCGAAGACGAGGCCGAAGCGATCGCGCTAGCGAATGCGACGAACGCGGGCCTCGCCGGCTACTTCTACACACGCGATCTCGCGCGCAGCTGGCGCGTCGCCGAGGCGCTCGAATGCGGCATGGTTGGCATCAACAGCGGGTTGATCTCGACCGAGGTCGCGCCGTTCGGCGGCGTCAAGCAGTCGGGCTTCGGCCGCGAAGGCTCACGCTACGGACTCGACGACTACACCGAACTCAAGTACGTCTGCGTCGGAGGTCTCTGAATGCCGCGTGCGCGCCGTGTGCTGTTCGTCTTCGCCGCGTTCGTTTCAACCTCGGCAGCGGCGCGCAACGAACTGGGTTTCGCGGATTTCGTCGCTGCCCGTTATCCGGACAGCGTCGATATGTCGGCTTACGCAGCCGACACCGTGGCGCAGCCACCCGCGAACCGTTTCGAAGGGCGCTTGATCCTTTCCGGTCAGCCGCGAGTGCGTATGCTCGTCGCCGATGCAGAGTTCGTCTCCAGGCGCGATGCCGAACTCGCAGGGACGTTTCCCGCCGACTTCGATTTCGAATTCGTGCAGGACGGCGACACACTGATCCCGCTGCGCCGCGGCCCGATCGCGGGGCGGCACGGCTGGTGGGAATTCGCGCTAGAACCGGGCCGCGTGTGGAACGAGGCTGACGACCAAGGCTACACGCGCGCCGCGATCCCGTTCGCGCTCGTGCAGAAGAACGCGAACTGCACGCACAACGGCGTGCTGATGCTGCTGTTCAAGGCCGACGGCGCGGTCGCGCACGCGGCGATGCAGATCTCGAGCGAGACTTGCAAGTATCTGCAGCTCGACATGTGGGGCATGCTGAAAGCACGATACGTTCCCGAACCTGTGGCGCGCAGGGCCGAGGCGATCGCGGCTTGGCGCAAGGAAAGCGCGGCGCGTCTGCCGGTGCGGACGATGGAACAGCTCGGCATCGATCATCCAGACATCGACATCGAGAATTTCTTCATCGGCGACGCGGCCGGGCGCACGCTTACCGGACTCGTTGTCGACGGCATCCACTATCGTTCCGGCTGTGCGACTCGGCATGGCGATTTTCCCTATTGCGATTCGCTGGACCTGCCGTCCTTCTCGCTGGCGAAAACTGTCGTCGCGGGACTCGCCCTGATGCGCCTGCAGCGCTTGTATCCCGGCGCGAGCGATCTCGATGTGAGTCGTTACGCAGGCGCTCCGTGCCGCGCGCCATCCTGGCAAGGCGCGCGCGCGATCGATCTGCTCGACATGGCGTCGGGCCACTACGATTCTCCGGCCTACATGGCCGACGAGGATGCGGCGAAGGTCGCGCGCTTCTTCGATGCGACGGGTTACGCCGACAAGCTCGCCTTCGCCTGTACGGCTTATCCGCGCAAGGAAACGCCGCACGGCCGCTGGGTCTATCGCACCTCCGACACGTTTCTGCTCGGTGCGACGCTGACGAACTGGTTTCGATCGTTGCCGGGGCACGAGCACGGCGACGTGTTCGATGATGTCGTCGTGCGCGACCTGTACGCTCCGCTCGATCTGAGCCCAACCGCGCGCGTCAGCCGGCGTACTTACGATGCGCGTGCACAGCCGTTCTTCGGCTGGGGGCTGACGTTGCTCGGCGACGACGTCGCCAAGCTCGCGCGCTTTCTCGGTCCCCAGCGCGGGATGATCGGTGAGACTTCACCGCTCGACCGTACCTTGCTCGATCAGGCCATGCAGCGCGACGAGGGCCATCGTGGCCTGGTCGCGGCGCATCTGACGCAGTTCCGATATCAGCACGGATTGTGGGCGCGCAACGTGCAGAAGGAAATCGGCTGTGCCGCTCCGGCATGGGTGCCGTTCATGGCCGGCTTCGGCGGCATCACCGTGGCGATGTTTCCGAACGGCGTCGTCTGGTACAACTTCGCCGACGACGGCCAGTTGAAGTCCATCGATTTCGCCCGGCCGGCGATCGAGGCGAACAAGCTATCGGGGTTCTGTCCGATCCGATCGACAAAATGAACACAGCGAGCAGCGGTTCGAAGCCCGGCGGAGTCGATACTCCGCCGGGCGATCGGCGTCACGGGCAGAGCGCCGCAATCTTGTCCAACTCGACCGCAGTCTTCAGCCACGTGTACTCGTCGTTATCACTGAAGTTGTAGTACACCATGCCGTTCGGCATCAGCACGACGCTGATGCCGCCGTAGCCGGACATGTACGGAATCCATTTCGCCCCGCTGCAGGAGAAATTGTGGCTGGTGGACTGGTGCAGATCGTAGTACCAGAAACCATTGTTGTAGCGGTCGGCCGCGGTACCGGCCTGCAAGCCGCCGCTGCCGAGGTTCAAGGTCGCGGCGACCATGCTGCTGTCGAGGGTCTGCGTGCCCTGGATCTTGCCCTGCGCCTTGCCCATGAACTCGGCGAGCTTCACCACGTCGTCGCGAACGTAGATCAGGCCGAACCCGGTATGCGCCTGCGCCGCCGAATCCTGCGTGCGCAGAGTCGTGTAAGTGGTAGGGCTCAGGCCGAGGGGCTTGTAGATCTCGCCCACGACCACGTCGTTGAAGAAGTCCGCGCTGCTGCCCGCCTGTGCCTTGTAATACATGTTCATGGCACGGCCGAGCAGGTACGTGTCGGAGGTGTGATAGACGAACGTCGTGCCCGGCGTGCTCTTGTTCGTGTAGCCGCAGGCGAAGCTCACCTTCTGCGCATGCGTCGTGACCAGGAAGAAGCCGTTCAACATTGCGGTGGACGCTTCATCCGCATGCAGCGTCGACGAATCGTAGTTGCCGGTGGCCATGTCCATCGCGCTTTCTAGCGTGGCCATGTTCCACTGCGTGCCGCTGCACTCGCTGACGTAGTCGCGGATGCGCAGCGTGCGCTGGGTGCCGGTGTACTTCTGCTCCAGGCGCATCAGACCGTACGCGCCAAACACGGACTTCGCCGTCGAGTACGAAGGAACGTCGAGCACCTCGCAAAACGGGTACGTGCCGTAGCGGGTCTGGCAGCCGCCGACATAGTGCACGCCGTTGTAGGCGACGCCGTAGATGGTCATGTCCGCGGCAGTCACGTCGCTGCCGATATTGGCAACGACCACACCGCTGGCGGGATAGTCGGTCGCCAGCGCAGCGATCGGCTTCACCGGCATGCGCCGCGCGACCTCCGCCTCGTAGGCCGACTTGATCGCCGCGGCATTGGCGACGGTGGCGGGCACGTAGGTCGCGCCAAGCCGGCCCCAGAAATTCACCTTCAGGTATTTGCAGGTCTCTCCGGCGTTCTGGTACACGACGTTCGAAATCGATCCGTCGTTCTTGAACAGGAACGTCATCACGCCGTTCCAGACACAGTCCTGGTTGCGCTCCTGCAGCGAGAACGGAAGCGCGACGCGCGAGTAGCCGTTGTCGCCATTTTCGTTCCATACGCGCCCCGGTTCGAGTACCAGCGCCCACGACGGATGCGTACCCTCGATCTTGCCGCGCGTCACCGGAATGAAATGGGTACCGTCCTGGACGAAATCGAAGGCGAAACTCGGCAATTGCGCTGCCTGCGGATAGGCGGGCAGATTGTTGTTGCTGTCGACCTCGACCGCGTTGCCGCCGCTGGCCTGGCCGCTGAGCGTGAGCCGGCCCTGGAACGTGTTGGTCGGATTCGCCGCATTCGCCGGCAGCGCGTAGTGGCTGTAGTCGATCAGGCTCGGCGTGCCGCCCGTCGTGAGGAAGGTGTAAGTCAGCTGGGTGCGGCTGACGCTGCCGTTGCCCGTCAAAGGGTCGTAGACGCCGCTGCCGATCGGAGTGCCACTGAGGCTGACGTTGTCGCCGTAGCAGTAGTGGTTGTACAAGGTGTAGGCGCGAAAGCGCAGTTGCAGGTTCGGATTGTTTTCCAGTCCGCTGGAAACCGTCGCCGTGTGCATCGCACCCGTAGCGCTCGCCACGCCGAGCGAGTTCAGGATGTTCCAGCTGGTGCCGCCATTGGTCGAATATTCGGCGTAGCAGTAGTCGCCGCTGACCAGGTACAGCGCGGCCAGATCCATCGACAGCGATACGCTCGAGTAGCCTTGCGACGATACGGCAATCGTGCCCTGGCGCAGGCCGTCGAGGCGCATCGAATAGTTGCCGGCGTAGTAGTTGGCCGCGTCGTGGCCGTTGCCGCTCAGGGTCCAGCTTGGATAGCTGCCGCCCTGGAAGTTCTCGCTGAATATCGTATTGCCGTGCGCAAGCACGCTATTGAGCAACAATCCACACCATGCACACATCACCGTCAACCACGAGTGCCTGTTCCACATAGCTTCCCCCGACCTTATTGACGAACGAATTGAGCAACTATCTCCTTGAGCTGCCGATTCGCGGGCGCTTGGAGAATTCGAGTTCCATTCTGAGTACAATGCAGAGGGCCACGTCTGCGGAAACGTGGCAATAAACTTCTGGCAGTATCGCCATGGCGATTGGCGTGAAAGATGGCGAATGTGCAGGCTGCGGGCTAGCTCCACGACGCTACTTTCCATGGGGCCAGATGGGAGTGAAGAAATTGGCCCCGCCGTCAGATCGGCTCGATCTCGCCGGGCAAGCACAGCGAACACAACGGGCCCTGATTCGCGCTGATTCCCCGCTCACAGCCGCAGGATCTGCGACGAGCGAGGCCGATGACCGCTCCACCTCATCCGCTGGGGCGTCATCATGGCCATGAATCCGATCCCGTTCCAGCTCGGCTTGTCGATGGTCGAGTTTGTTGCAGACTACGGCACCAAAGCCAAATGCCGTCGTGTCCTGGATCGCGCGCGCTGTTCACGCCACCAAGCTGCCGCTGTGCACCGGATGCGTCGCGATCTGTGCCTTGACCACGGCCAGGACCAACGCCACGGCACGGGAATTGATACGCGGCGAGTTGCTGCCGCGACTGGCGCGCGCGATGATGCTCTGCGCGCCTTGTCCGGAGCGGTCTCTGCGCCTGGCGGGAAATTTTGCGCACCGAGAACCAGCGCGAATCAGGATAATGAATAGGGCTCGTAAGAAGTACTCCGCGTTGGTCGTGCTGAGCGCTGCAGTTCTGTACGTGTTCATCTGGCAGTGCTATGAGCGCCTTCCAATTCACGGGATCGTCACTGAAAATGCGGATATCCTCCTGATCGAGGAGGTTGCCCGGTATCTCAACGCTGGCGGAAATTTATTCGACTGGCGTCTTACTCAGGCGCCGTATTTGTTTCCCGATATTTTCGCCGCGCGATTGATGGCCGCAGCAGGCGTCGAGCGAGGCTTCGTCGCGATCTACTATCAATTTTGGTATGGGCTGGCGCTGTGCGGTGCGTTCTGTTTGTTTGCAAAGCTGGCGAAGGCATGCATTTTCAGAACGGCGGCGGCGACACTCTTGTTGTTCAGTTTGTCCTTCATTGGCTTGCTGGATGGCGATACCATTTCGTTGTACTTCGGATTGATTGGATGTCATTCCGGTGCGGCACTTCTGGTGCTGACGGCGGTGCTGTCGATATGGCTTGGCGTAACCAGACCGAGTCTCGACATGTGGATGATTCCGTGCGTGTTCGCGTCGCTGTTCCTTGCCGCCATATCGGACAGTATCGCCATCGTCATCGTGCTGCCGGGGATGACGTTGTACCTATGGCTCGTGCTGCGGCGAAAAGAGCTGGAGCGTGCGCACGCGACGACTCTGCTCTGGGTGATCGCTGCTGCCGTATTGGCCGGCAAACTCTTCGGGGGTTTGAACCCGTTCCCCCAGGATCAGGAGTTCATCGGATACATCCTCAAGCAGTTCCCCCACCTTACACCCGCAGCGTTCTCGAATTTTTTTGCTGATCTCTGGAGATACTCGATACATAGCCGCATCTCTCTGCTCTTGCTCGTGCTGACTTTGTGGGGCTACGCAACCTGCGCAATGGTGATTGCCCGCGAAGTCAAAGCAGTCGACCCGGTTGCCGGCTCGCCACTGCTGCCTCTGTGCCTGGTGGTGATAGTCGCCTTGCCATTGGTGCTAGTCTTGCAGCTGTCGTTGGGAATGTATGTGGCAATCGATTCGTCCAGGCAGTGGGCGCCGATTGTTTTCTTGACGATAATTGCAGCGGTGATCGCGCGACTGCGCGATATTTCCGGCAATGGCCGCACGTTCGATCATCTTGTGATGCTGTCGTCGGTGCTGTGCTGCGTGTTTCTGGCAGTAACGTTCACCATGAGAAAAGGCGAGTTGACAGCAACAAACGAGTTCGAGCGCCTCGCCCAATGCATGAAGGACAAGTTGCCGTCCGGTGCCTACTACATCGCCGATTACTGGCTCGCACGACCTACGTCATTTTATTCGAACGGGCGTTTCGGAGTAGTGCCGATCCAGTTGGGCTTCGGCGTTTTCACCACTGCGGCGAACATCAAGGCCATTCGAAACGCAGAGCCCAGATATGCCATTACCGGATTGTCGATAAAGGTGGAAGAGTATGCGGCCAAGTATGGACCAGCCACCGCGAGTTTCTGCAAGATGCAATTTCCACAAGGATATTCGGTTGAGGTGCTTGATTACTCCCAGAACGAAGGTTTCAAGCAGGAAATGCGGCAAAAAGCACGCGTCGCTTATTAGTACCGAGAGCGCAGTGGCCTTCTTTCAACGTTGCGGTGCCGTACAAGACCCCCCGTTTGCTCGCCTTCGGCGTCTTCTCGCCAAGCAAGAAGGAAAAGCGTCACCGCCCGATATCGTGCGGTTTGATGATCCCGAGCCAGATGCCGAGGATCACGAGCAGAATCAGCAGCACGGAAAGGCCGATGCGTCGGGTCAGGGATTTGACCATGCGGTCGCTCTGACCCTTGTCGGTCATCAGGTAATACAGTCCCGCGCCGAGGTTGTAGACGATGACGGCGAGGAACGCGACGATGATCAGTTTGGTCCACATGGCGGCAGGTCCGATCGCGCTGCTACAATGACGAAGCAGTATAGCGCCGCCACGACGAAGCCGAGCGGGCCATGAGCGCGCGGCGCTGGCAACGGCCATCGTGGTTCGCGGTGGTTCTTACCCTGGTCGGCGTCGCGTCGTTCGTGCGGCTCGGTATCTGGCAGCTCGATCGCGCGCATCAGGCCGAGCGTCTGCTCGACGCCTTCGATGCGGCGCCGAAGGCGGCATTCGAGGATTTTGCCGCCGTGCGCCGCGTGCCGCCGGAGGACCGTTTCCCGCATGTGCGGGTGCGCGGGCAGTTCCTCGCCGATCGCGGCTGGCTGCGCGACGAGCAGGTGCGCGACGGCAAGCTCGGCGTCGAGGTCTATGCGGCATTCGCTTCGGAAGGGGACGATGTATTGCTGGTCGATCGCGGCTGGGTCGGCTGGTCGCACGAGCGTGGCACGCAGCCGATGCTGCCGCCATTGCCGCAAGACGAGGTGACTCTGTCGGGCGTGTACGCGCCGTTCCCCGGCAACGGGGTTCGCGTCGGCGGCAACGCGTTGACGCGGCAGACCGCATGGCCGAAGCTGACGCTGGCGATCGACGCGCGGGAAATCGCCGCCGATCTGGATCGCCCGCTGTTGCCGCGGGTGTTGTTGCTCGACAAGGAGCCAGCGTCCGGTTTCGTGCGCAGCTGGACGCCGAGCGTGATGCCGCCCGCGCGACATCGCGGCTACGCCGTCCAATGGTTCGCGTTCGCGGTCGCCGCGATCGTGATCTTCGTCTTGCTGCATTTCAAGAAAGTACGGAAGTAGATTTGCATGTCCGAACAACCTCTCGACACACACGCCGTGCGCGCTGTGCGCAATCGCAATCGCTGGATGCTGATCGGCGTCGTCGCCGTGTTCGTCGTGCCGATGCTGATCGCCTTCGTGCTCACGCGCGCGGGCTGGGAGCCCAAGGGCACGAAGGCCTATGGCACGCTGATCAATCCGCCGCGACAGGTCGATGCGGTGCCGGTGACGCTCGCGGGCGGCGACAAACTGGTCTGGCGCAACCCGCAATGGCAATGGACGCTGCTCGCTTTGCCCGGCGCGAACTGCGAGCAGCAATGCCGCAACGCGCTTGCCGACCTCGTGCGCATGCGCGCGACGCTGGGGCGCAACGCGGAACGCCTGCGCCTGGTCTATCTCGGTCCGGCGTTGCCCGCGGATGTGCTGACTGCGCTTGCGCCGCTGCAGGCAGGCCGCGACGACGCGAATGCGTTCGCCGACTTGTCCGCCGAGGCCGACGACGGGCTTGCTCTCGCACTGGTCGATCCGGGCGGTTATCTGATGATGCGCTACGCCGAAGGCTACGACCTCGGCGGTGTGCGCCGTGATTTGCCCAAGGTGGTGAACTGATGAGTACGAGAGGAATCGCAAGACTTGCGTGGATCGCAACGGCTTTCGCGCTGGTCGTGATCGTGTTCGGCGCATTCGTGCGTCTGTCGAATGCGGGTTTGTCATGCCCGGACTGGCCGACCTGCTACGGCAAGGTGACCTGGCCCAAGCACGAAACCGACATCGCCGCGGCCAACGCCGCGTTTCCCGATCGCCCGGTCGAGTCGGACAAGGCCTGGCGCGAGCAGGTGCATCGTTTCCTTGCCGGCGGCCTGATCCTGACCACGTTCGCGCTGGCGGTCTGGTCATGGCGCCGGCGTCGCGGACTGCGCGGGCTCGCCGCAGTACCGCTGGCGGCATCGGTCGTCATCCTGTTCCAGGCCCTGCTCGGCATGTGGACGGTGACCTGGAAACTGAAACCGGTCGTGGTCATGGGCCATCTGCTCGGCGGCATGACCACGTTCGCGCTGCTCGCCTACACCGCCTTGCGCCTGACGATCCCGCCCGTCGCCAATCCGCGGTTCGCCGTTGCGGAGCAGAACAAACTCTGGCGTTTGACGGCGGTCGGCATCGGCCTTGTCGCCGCGCAGATCGCGCTCGGCGGCTGGACCAGTTCGAACTATGCCGCGTTGGCCTGCGGCCTCGACTTTCCGAGCTGTCTAGGTCAATGGTGGCCGGCCAACATGGATTTTCACCAGGCATTCGTGCTCTGGCGCGGCATCGGGGTCAACTACGAGGGCGGCGTGCTCGACGGCTCGGCGCGCATCGCCATCCAGCTCGTGCACCGCATCGGCGCCGTGCTCGTGTTCGGTCACCTCGCCTTCGCTGTCGCCCAGCGCGCCGCGCGGCATGTGCAGACGCGGCCGTTCGCGGTAGCGATCGGCATCGCGCTGCTGCTGCAGGTCTCGCTCGGCATCGCCAACGTCAAGCTCGGCCTGCCGTTGCCGATCGCGACCGCGCACAACGGCGTCGCCGCCGTGCTGCTGCTTTCGCTGCTGGCCTTGCTGGTGCGAGTGCGCGTAGCCGCACGTTAAACTCTCGCGCATGTCCGTCGTCAGCCAATACCTCGAACTGACCAAGCCACGCGTGGTCGCGCTGATCGTGTTCACCGCGATCATCGGCATGTTCCTCGCCGTTCCCGGCTGGCCGCCGCTGCGCGAGTCGGTCGCGGGTTTCCTCGGCATCTGGCTGGCCGCAGCCTCGGCGGCGGCGATCAATCATCTGATCGACCAGCGCATCGACAAGTTGATGGCGCGCACCGCGCATCGGCCGCTGGCGACCGGCGCGCTGACCCCGGCCAAGGTGCTCGCGTTCGCGGTGTTCCTCGGCGCGCTGTCAATGACGATCCTGATCGCGCTGGTCAATCCGCTCACCGCGGCGCTGACGTTTGCTTCGCTGATCGGCTACGCCATCGTCTACACCGCCTGGCTCAAGCGCGCCACGCCGCAGAACATCGTCATCGGCGGCGTCGCCGGCGCCGCGCCGCCGCTGCTCGGCTGGACCGCGGTGACCGGGCACATCCACCCGCACGCCTGGTTGCTCGTGCTGATCATCTTCGTCTGGACACCGCCGCATTTCTGGGCGCTGGCGATCTTCCGCCGCGACGACTACGCGCGCGCGATGGTGCCGATGCTGCCGGTCACGCACGGCGTCGAATACACGCGCTGGCACGTGCTCTACTACACGATCCTGCTCGTCCTCGTCACCGTGTTGCCGTACCTGACCGGCATGAGCGGCCCGTTCTACCTCGGCGGCGCGCTCGTGCTCGGCGCGGGCTTTCTCTACTACGCGATCGTGCTGCTGGATCCGCCGTCCGAACGCTTTGCGATGAAGGTGTTCAACTATTCGATCATCTACCTGATGGCGCTGTTCGCGTTTCTGCTGATCGACCACTACATCGACACGCCGACGCTGCAGCGCACGGTGATGCCGCTGCAACGCATCGGCTGATCCTTGCGCGTTGCGTCCTCTCGAATTCGGTTAGCATCGCAGCTTCGAATCGGCGATGGGGATGGCGATGCGTATCGAGCGTTTTTGGCGGGCGTTGATACTGTCCGCTCTCGCGTGCGGTCCGGCTGCCGCCGCAGCGGCGAAAGCGGCAACGGATTTCAGCGTGCAACTGCCGGCGACGGCGGCAAAGACGCCGCAGCAAGGCCGCCTGATGCTGCTGTTCTCGAACGACTTCTCCGACGAGCCGCGCAACCAGGTCGACCACACGATCCAGTCGCAGGCCGCGTTCGGCCAGAACGTGAAGGACTGGAAACCGGGCACGACGGTCGCGATCGATCCTGTCGCTGACGGTTATCCGGTCGTGCGTCTTGCGGACCTGCCTCCGGGCAGCTACAACGTGCAGGCGTTGCTCAACCGCTACGAGACCTTCCACCTCGCCGACGGGCGCGTGCTCGACCTGCCGCCCGACCAGGGCGAAGGCCAGCACTGGAACATCAAGCCGGGCAATTTCTACTCGAAGCCGCAGAAGGTCACGCTCGGCGCTGGCGGCAGGATCGAAGGCGCGGCGTCGTTGACGATCGCGCTCGATCAGATGATTCCGGCTATTGTTCCGCCGAAGGATACGCAGTACATCCGCCACATCCGCATCCAGAGCAAGCTGCTGTCGAAGTTCTGGGGCCGGCCGATGCTCCTGTCCGCGGCCGTGCTCGTGCCCGAAGGCTTCGACGCGCACCCGAAGTCGCGCTTCCCGCTGGTCGTCTTCCACGACCATTTCGTGCCCGACTTCGACGGTTTCCGCACCGAGCCGCCCGACCCGAACCTCAAGCCCGACTACAACGAGCGCTTCCACCTCGCCGGCTACAACCGCATCGAGCAGGAAGAGGCGTACAAGTTCTACCAGCAGTGGATCGCGAAGGGCTTCCCGCGCGTGCTGATCGTCAAGCTGCAGCATGCGAATCCGTACTACGACGATTCCTATGCGGTCGACTCGGCCAACGTCGGCCCGTACGGCAGCGCGATCGAGCAGGAGCTGATCCCGGCCATCGAGAAACAATTCCGCGGACTCGGTGCCGGCTGGTCGCGCTTCGTCTACGGAGGCTCGACCGGCGGCTGGGAGGCGCTGGCCGTGCAGATCTTCAATCCGGATTTTTACAACGGCGCGTTCGGCGCCTGTCCCGATCCGGTCGATTTCCACGCCTACACTCACATCAATCTCTACGACGACAAGAACGCGGTGTGGATGGATGGCCCGATGAAGCGCATTGCGCAGCCGGCGATGCGCGACTATCTCGGCCGCACCATCTGGGCGCTGCCCGACGCGATGAACTACGAGCTCATGCTCGGCAGCAACGGCCGCTCCACCGAGCAATGGGACATCTGGCAGGCGGTGTACTCGCCGGTCGGGCCGGACGGCTACCCGAAGCCGATCTTCGACAAGCGCACGGGCGTGATCGACCATGCCGTCGCCGACTACTGGCGCGAGCACTGGGACCTGACCGACTACCTCAAGCGCAACTGGCCTGCGATCGGCGAGAAGCTGCGTGGCAAGCTGCACGTCTACGTCGGCCTGTCGGACAACTACTTCCTCAACGACGCCGTGTATCGGATGCAGGCGGCGCTGGAGAGCTTCCGCGATCCGGTCTACGAGGGCGAGGTGAAATACGGTCTGCGCGACGAACACTGCTGGAACGGCGATGCGAACACGCCGAACGCGTACTCGCGCCTGCGCTACAACACGATGTACCTGCCCAAGATCGTCGAGCGCATCGAGAAGACCGCGCCGAAAGGCGCCGACCTGAGCAGCTGGCGCTACTGAACCGCGGGCGCGAGGGTGCGGGCCGTCCGTTAACGATTTCTTCCGATCGCGGGCGGTAGATTCCGCCCCATCGCGGCGATCGGTTGTCGCGATCCACCACAGGAGAATGAAACCATGAACGCGAACAAGATCGGCTTGGCGGTACTGGGCGGCATTGTTGCGGCATTTGGTCTGGTCGGCATCGCGGGTGCGCAACTGGGTGATTTGAAGGGGCTTGCCGGCGGTGGCGATGTGTCCTCGCTTGCCTCAGGTAGCGCCGGCAACGCGGCGGGCGTGGTCGAGTATTGCGTGAAGAACAACTATCTGGGCGGTGGCGCGGCCGGTCTCAAGGACAAGCTCATGGGCAAGATGGGCGGCGGCGACTCCGACAAGTCGGACTACGACGACGGCGCCAAGGGTCTGGTCAAGACCAGCGACGGCAAGTCCGTCGACATCGGCCAACTCGGCGCGATGAAGAAATCGATCACCAAGAAAGCCTGCTCGGCCGTGCTCGATCACGCCAAATCGCTGCTCTGACGAAGGGAGCTGGACTTTCCACCGCCGCATCCGCACATTAGCGGAATTCTCACTGTGCGGAGGCGGCCATGGCCAGTATCTACGACTTCAGCGCGAAAGACATCGACGGCAAGCAGCAGTCGCTGGCCGCCTACAAGGGCAAGGCGATGCTCGTGGTCAATGTCGCCAGCAAATGCGGGTTCACCCCGCAGTACACGGGGCTCGAGGCGTTGTACGAAAAGCTCAAGGACAAGGGGCTCGTCGTGCTCGGCTTCCCCTGCGACCAGTTCGGCCACCAGGAGCCGGGCGACGAGGCCGAAATCAAGAACTTCTGCTCTTTGACCTACGACGTCAGGTTTCCGCTGTTCTCCAAGATCGACGTCAACGGCGCGAACGCCGACCCGCTGTACAAATACCTCAAGCACGAGGCCAAGGGCCTGCTCGGCAGCGAGTCGATCAAGTGGAATTTCACCAAATTCCTCGTCGACAAGAACGGCAAGGTAGTCAAGCGCTACGCGCCGACCGATACGCCGGAATCGATCGAGAAGGAAATCGCGGCAGTGCTGTAAGTCCGACCTGCTCCATGACCGTGGTTTTTCTTCTGTCCGTGACGCGAGTCGAACAAAATCCATGAATTCCGCTTCAAGTACGTCGCTGTCCGGCAAGGATCTGAAAACCCTCACGCTCGCCGCGCTCGGTGGCGCCCTCGAGTTCTACGATTTCATCCTGTTCGTCTACCTTGCCGAGCAGATCGGCGCGTTGTTCTTCCCGGCATCGACCGCGCTGTGGCTGCGCGAACTGCAGACTTGGGGCGTGTTCGCCGCAGGCTATTTCGCGCGTCCGCTCGGCGGTGTGGTCCTCGCCCACTTCGGCGACCGCAGCGGGCGCAAGCGCATGTTCACGCTGAGCGTGTTCCTGATGGCCGTACCGACCTTGCTGATCGGTCTGCTGCCGACCTACGCGCAGGCGGGCGCCCTCGCGCCGCTCGCGCTGCTCGCGCTGCGCATCGTGCAGGGTGCGGCGGTCGGCGGCGAGGTGCCCGGCGCGTGGACCTTCGTCGCCGAACACGTGCCGGCGTCGCGCACGGCGTTCGCCTGCGGCACGCTGACCTCGGGCCTGACCCTCGGCATCCTCGCCGGATCGCTGCTCGCCGCGGCGCTCAACTCTGCGCTGACGCCGGCGCAGATGCTCGACTGGGGCTGGCGCATCCCGTTCCTGATCGGCGGCGTGTTCGGTTTCTTCGCCGTGCTGTTGCGGCGCATGCTCGCGGAGACGCCGGTGTTCGAGGCGATCCGCCAGCGCCGTGAGCTGTCGCGCGAACTGCCGCTCAAGGCGGCATTGCGCGGCCACGGTGCCGCGGTGGTCGCCTGCGTCGCGTTGACCTGGGTGCTGACCGCGGCGATCGTGGTCGTGATCCTGATGACACCGAAGTTGATCCAGAAGCTCGACGGCATCGCGCCTGCGGTCGCGTTCAGCGCCGACACGATCGCGACGCTGGGCCTGGCGCTCGGCAACCTCGGCTTCGGCCTCGCCGCCGACCGCTACGGTACGACGCGCGTGGCGGCGCTCGGCTGTGCGGTGCTGATCGGCGTCGTCTACGCGTTCTATCTCGGCGTCGCCGCGGCGCCGCAATATCTGTATCCGCTGTCGTTCGTCGCCGGGCTCAGTGTCGGCGTGGTCAGCGTGATCCCGACCCTGCTCGTGCGCGCGTTTCCCGCGCCGGTGCGCTTCACCGGCGTGGCCTTCTCGTACAATCTCGCCTACGCCGTGTTCGGCGGCCTGACCCCGATCTTCATCGGCTGGGTACTCCAGTTCGACCGGCTCGCTCCGGCGCACTACGTCGCGGCGGTGTGTCTCGTCGGCATCGCGGTCGTGCTGCTCAGCGCGCGGCAGCGCTCGTACGCACCATCTTTCGCATGAGCGCTTCGAGCGCGGCGAGTGGATCGGTGCAGCGCCCGGTATGCACTGGCGAGGTCTGGATCAGCGCGCTGCGCGGCGCGGTCAGCCAGTCGAAGCGCTCGCGCCGCGACAACGCGGCAAGCGGGCCGGCGTGCTTGCCGCCGGCGCAGATTGCCGGAATCGCGGCAAGGTGTTGGGTGATCGTCACGAGATCGGCGTTCGGATCGAGCGCGAGCAGGCGGGCCTCGTCGAGTTCGACGCGTGCCTCGAGAAAACTCGCGTCCTGGCAGGCGAGGATCACGCCCGCATTGAGGAATTCCCCGCGCTCCGCGCGCGGCACGACACGCACGATCGCGTAGTCGTAGATGGCGGGTCTGGCTTCAGGCTGCGTGGACACGTATCGCCTCCGCAACGAATGCGCGCGGCGCGTCGAGCCGGCGCGTGAGATATTCGACATAAGCGGCGCGCTGTTCGCGTGCATCGGCGAAAGGTGCGCCGTCGCATAACCAGGAATCCGGAATCTGCGCGGCGATGTCGGTGATGACCTGCGGCGTGATCGCCGCGCGCATGCTTTCGTCGACCTCGGCGATGCGGCTCGCCACCGGCAGCAGCACATGGCTCTTGATCTGCACGAACGGCCGCACGCTGCGTGCGCGCCAATCCTCCCAATCATGGTGGAAGTACAGCGCGGCGCCGTGATCGATCAGGCGCAGCTTGCGGTGCCAGACCAGCATGTTGGTGTTGCGCGCGGTGCGGTCGACGTTGCTGACATAGGCATCGAACCAGACGATTCTTGAGGCGAGTTCGGCGTCGGGCTGCTCGACCAGCGGATCGAACGTGACCGAGCCCGGCAGGTAGTCGAGCGCGAGATTGAGCCCCGCGCTGGCGCGGATCAGTTCCTGGATTTCCGGATCGGGTTCGGTGCGCGCGAGTTCCGCGTCGAGTTCGACGAGGACGATCTCGGGCACGGCAAGTCCGGCGGCACGCGCGATCTCGCCGGCGACGAGCTCGGCGATCAGCGCACGCGGGCCCTGGCCCGCACCGCGGAACTTGAGCACGTGAAGTCCCTGGTCGTCGGCCTCGACGATGGCCGGCAACGAACCGCCCTCGCGCAGCGGGGTGACGTAGCGGGTGGCGGTGACGGTGCGCATTTTCATCGGTGCAATCATCGGCGATCGGGTGGTGGGTCGTCCATGTTGCGCCGCGCTGGCGTTGTGTCGGGGCGCTCGCCCATAATCGGCGCTGGCCGCGACGCGGCCGCCTGATTCGGGAATCCGCATGTTCGAACTCAAGCGCACGCCGTTCCACGAGCGCACCTCACGCCTGTCGTTGCCGCAGAATTGGCGGCGCTGGGCGGGCTACCTCGTCGCGGGGTCGTACGACCTCGTGCTCGACCGCGAGTACTGGGCGATCCGCGACGCGGCTGCGCTGATCGACATCACGCCGCTGATGAAGTACGTCATCGAAGGCCCCGACGCGGCGCAGCTGCTGCATCGCATGACCCCGCGCGACGTGCTCAAGATGGCGGTCGGCCAGGTGTTCTACACCGGCTGGTGCGACGACGACGGCAGGCTGCTCGACGACGGCACGATCTCGCGCCTTTCCGAAACGAAATTCCGCCTGACCTCGGCCGAACCTAGCCTGCGCTGGCTGGCGATGAACGCGGTCGGCATGGACGTGACGATCACCGAGGTCACCGACCAGGTCGCCGCGCTGAGCCTGCAGGGGCCGAAATCGCGCGCGATCCTGAACCGCATCTGCGCCAAGCCGCTCGACAAGCTCAAGTTCTTCCGCCTGACCGAAACGAAACTCGCCGGCAAGGCGGTGACGATCTCGCGCACGGGCTACACCGGCGATCTCGGCTACGAGATCTGGATGGACGCGATTGATGCGCTCGCGGTCTGGGACGCGCTGATCGAGGCCGGCGGCGACTACGGCATCGTGCCGTGCGGCATCCTCGCGATGGACATGGCGCGCGTGGAAGCGGGACTTTTCATGATCGACGTCGACTACACCGCGGCGAACCACGCCTGGATCGCCGGACAGAAATCGACGCCGTTCGAGATGGGCCTGGGCTGGACCGTCGCACTCGACAAGCCGGGCTATTTCGTCGGCCGCCGCGCGCTCGAGCGCGAGCACAAGGAGGGCTCGGCGTGGAAACTCATCGGCCTCGAAGTCGATTGGGAAGGGCTGGAACAGCTCTATGCCCGCGTCGGCCTGCCGCCACAGATCCCCGGCATGGCGATGCGCGCGAGCCTGCCGGTGATGCAGGCGGGCAAGCAGGTCGGCTATGCCTCGACGAGTACCTGGTCGCCCGTGCTGAAGAAATACATCGCGCTCGCGCACGTGCAGCGGCCGCACTACGAGCCCGGCACGCGCCTCGCGATGGAAGTAACGGTCGAGCATCATCGCCTGCATGCGCCGGCGACGGTGGTGAAACTGCCGTTCTACGAACCCGAATGGAAGAAGAAGTGATGGCTGCCAACCAATACGACGCCATCGTCATCGGCGCGGGCCACAACGGCCTCGTCGCGGCCGCGTACCTCGCGCGCGCGGGCAAGAAGGTCGTGGTCCTCGAACGCCGCGAGGTCGTCGGCGGCGCGGCGATGACCGAGGAAATCTTTCCGGGCTACCGCTTCACCGAGTTCAGCTACGTGGTCAGCCTGCTGCGGCCCGAGATCATCCGCGACCTCGAATTGCCCAGGCACGGTTTGAAGATCCTGCCGTTGCCGAGCACGGTGACGCCGCTGGACAACGGCGACTATCTGGGCAGCTGGGACGACCACGACCTGACCCGCCGCGACATCTACCGCCATTCACCGAAAGATGCCGAAGCCTACGACGAGTACTCGCGCGTGATGGCGCGCGCGGCCAAGGCGATCAAGCCGGTCATAAGCATGGTGCCGCCCGATCCTTCCAGTCTGAGCCCGCGCGATCTGCTCGGTCTGCTCAAGCTTGGCCAGTACGCGCGCAGCCTCAGCGAGAAGGAGCTGTACCGCATCGCCAAGCTCGTGACTCAATCGTCCGCCGATCTGCTCGACGAGTGGTTCGAGTTCGATGCGCTCAAGGGCACGAAGTCGGCGAGCGGCATCATCGGCACGTTCCTCGGCCCACGCTCGCCGGGCACGGCGTACGTGCTGCTGCATCACTACATGGGCGAGATCGACGGCGCGTTCCGCGCCTGGGGTTTCGCCAAGAACGGCACGGGCGGCGTGTCCGCGGCGATCGCGAGTTCGGCGCGCGCGCTGGGCGTGGAGATCCGCACCAACGCGCCGGTCGACAAGGTCATCGTCAAGGGCGGCGTCGCGGCCGGCGTTGCGCTTGCGAACGGCGACGAGCTTGCCGCTCCGATCGTGCTGTCCGCGGCCGATCCGAAGCGCACGTTCCTGCAGTTCGTCGACGACAAGCATCTTCCGGGCGAATTCACCGACGCGGTGCGCGCTTTTCGCGTGCGCGGCTCCTCGGGCAAGGTCAACATCGCGCTCAACGCGCTGCCGGATTTTACCTGCCTGCCCGGTGAGGGGCCGCTGCATCGCGGCGCGATCTCGATCAGCCCGAGCATCGACTACATCGAGCGCGCCTACGACGAGGCGAAGTACGGCGCATATTCGAAGAACCCGTACATCGACATGATCATCCCGTCGATGATCGATCGCGACATGGCGCCGCCGGGGCACCACGTGATGTCGTGCTTCGTGCAGTACGCACCGTACGACCTCGAAGGCGGCTGGGACGACGCCAGGCGCGAGGCGTTCGGCGAGACGGTCATTTCGACGATCGAGAAATACGCGCCGAACATTCGCCAGTGCATCGTCGGCAAGCAGGTGATCACGCCGAAGGACATCGAGCGCATCGCCGGCATCACCGGCGGCAATATCTTCCACGGCGAACTGCTGCTGCACCAATTGTTCTTCTTCCGCCCCGCGCCGCGGTGGGCCGATTTCCGCACGCCGCTGCCGGGTTACTACTTCGGCGCGGCCGGCGCGCATCCGGGTGGCGGGGTCATGGGCGCGCCGGGCAAGCTCGCGGCCGATGCGATTTTGAAGGATCGGAAATAATGGCTTACGACGTCATCATCATCGGCGCCGGCCACAATGGACTCGTCGCCGCGAACTATCTCGCCAAGGCCGGCAGGAAGGTGCTCGTGCTCGAACGGCGCGCCGTTGCCGGTGGCCAGCTCGTTACCGAATCATTCGCTGAGGGCTTCAGTGCGGATGCGTTGCATGCGAGCGCGCAGTTGCGCCCCGATATCGTTGTTGATCTCGGCTTGCGCATCGAAGCGCCGCGCTCGAATCCGGCGTACACCTGCCTGCTCGACGGCGGCAAACGCCTGACCCTCGACGCCGATCCCTCGCGCGCGAGCGCGGCGATCCGCGAATTCTCCGCACGCGACGCTGAGTGCTGGCCCGGGTTCGTCGCCTTCATGGATCGCGCGGCCGCCTTCCTCGATGCCGCGTATCGCACGCCGATGCCGCGCCTGCCGCATTTCACGCTGCGCGAAGGCCTGCCGCTCGCGAGCCTGCTGTGGAAGCTGCGCCGCCTGGGCGGCCGCGACATGTTCCGCGTCGTGCGCGCGATGTCGATGTCGGCCGAAGAATTCACCAGCGGCTGGTTCGAGTCCGAAGCACTGCGCGCGGCCGTGTCGGCATTCGCGATCCACGGCGTCACCCTCGGCCCGATGTCGGCCGGCACCGGCTACACGCTGATGCACAACTGGCTCAACCGCGGCGGCCTTGCGCACCGGCCGGCCGCGGGTGGCGCCGGCAGCATCACCGTGGCGCTGGTCGATGTACTGAAGGCGCGCGGTGGCGAAGTGCGCGTCGCCGCCGAAGTGCGCAACGTCCTCGTCGACGGCCAGCGCGCGCGTGGCGTGCGTTTGGTGAATGGCGAGGAAATCGCGGCCGATTGCGTGATCTCCGCGGCCGATCCGCGGCGCACGTTTCTGCAGCTTGTCGGCGCCGCGGAACTGCCGCCAGAATTCGTCTGGCAGGCGCAGTCGATCAAGCTGCGCGGCTGCGTGGCGAAGGTGCATGTCGAAACCGACGGCAGGCACGGCCTGGCGGACGGCACGCTCGCAGTTGCACCGTCGATCCGCTATCTGGAACGTGCCTACGACGCGGCGAAGTACGGCGAGATTTCGGCGCAGCCGTATCTGGAAGTCACGACGAACGGCAATGTCGTCTCCATCCACTTCCAGTTCGCGCCGTACGCCGTGCGTCAGGGCGACTGGCGGGCGGCGCGCAGCATCGTCGAGCAGCGCGCGATCGACACCCTCGATGCGCATTGCCCGGGTTTCAAGTCATCGGTCGCGCGCGCGCACACGATCACGCCGTGCGATCTCGAATCGACCTATGGCTTGAGCGAAGGTGACCTCAATCACGGCCAGCTCATCCTCGACCAAATCTTCTTCATGCGCCCGCTGCCGGGCTGGTCCAAGCATGCGACGCCGGTCGATGGGTTGTACCTGTGCGGCAGCGGCGTCCACGGCGGCGGTGGCATCAGTGGTGCGAGCGGGCGCAATGCGGCCAAGGCGATCGTGGAAGACAGGGGCTGAGCTTTTGTCGTCATTTCCGCGTGCATCTGGCGGGAATTGCGAGCACAAAAAACCCCGGACGTTGCCGCCCGGGGTCTTGGGTTCAACCGTGATGCGGGGCGCTTAGGCGACCTGCACCTGGTCGGCCTGCAGGCCCTTCGGGCCCTGCACGGTCACGAACGTGACCTTCTGGCCTTCCTGCAGGGTCTTGAAGCCCGAGCCCTGGATGGAACGGAAGTGGACGAAGAGGTCCGCACCGCTTTCCGGGGTGATGAAGCCGAAGCCCTTGGCGTCGTTGAACCATTTCACGGTGCCGGTCTGACGGTCAGCCATGTCTAACTCCTTGCAATGATGAGTGAAAGAAAAATCGCGACGTCGGGAGACCCGAAGCCGAGACTGTGATTGCAAAGGAAAACACGGGCGAAACGTGAAGCAGTTCGTTGGATCGACCCAACGGCCACGGTGCACAGTGACCTAGAGCAAGCGCAGTGCGCGCACGATACAGGTAAAGCCCGCGAAAATCCACCAACGGCGCTGCGCAGACCGTGCCCGACCTGTCACAATCGCCGAAAATGAGGAGGGGAGCCATGAAATTGTCCGGATCGATAGGGGCCATTGCGGGTGCCGTGCTCCTGCTCGCCGGTTGCGCGGGCATGGCGCCGAACGTTCCGCACGAGCAAGCGCGGCGCGAGGTCGAGGCGGCCGAACGGGCGTTCGCGAAGACGATGGCCGACCGCAATCATGCGGCGTTTGCAGCATTTCTTGCCGAGGACGCGATCTTTTTCGGCGGCAAGCAACCGCAGCGCGGCAAGGCTGAGGTGGCGGCCGGCTGGAAACGGTATTTTGAGAAACCGGCCGCGCCGTTTTCGTGGGAGCCGGCGCAGGTCGAGGTGCTCGATTCGGGCCAGCTTGCGCTGAGTACCGGGCCGGTGCGCAGCCCCGACGGCAAGATCATCGCCACATTCAACTCGATCTGGCAGCGCCAGCCGTCCGGCGCGTGGCGCATCGTGTTCGACAAGGGCAGCGAGGTTTGTGGCGATGGCAAGTAGTGCGACGGTGGTCGAAAGCGGCGAAGTCGCGGTGAATTCAAAATGGCGCGTGCTGTTCGCGAGCCTGATCGGCACGACGATCGAATTCTTCGATTTCTACATCTTCGCCACGGCAGCCGTGCTGGTTTTCCCGAAGCTGTTCTTTCCGGCCGGCGACGCGACCTCGGCGCAGTTGCAGTCGTTTGCGACATTTGCCGTCGCCTTCTTTGCGCGTCCGGTCGGTTCGGCGGTGTTCGGCCACTTCGGCGACCGCATCGGACGCAAGGCCACGCTCGTCGCCGCGTTGCTGACGATGGGCCTGTCGACCGTGATCATCGGTCTGTTGCCGACCTACGGATCGATCGGTGTCGCCGCGCCGCTGCTGCTCGTGCTCTGCCGCTTCGGCCAGGGCCTCGGCCTCGGCGGCGAATGGGGCGGTGCGGTGCTGCTCGCGACCGAGAACGCGCCGCCGGGGAAGCGCGCCTGGTACGGCATGTTTCCGCAGCTCGGCGCGCCGATCGGTTTCATCTGCTCGGCCGGCATTTTCCTCGTTCTGACCGATGCGATGAACGACGCGCAATTTTTCGCCTGGGGCTGGCGCGTGCCGTTCCTGCTGTCCTCCCTGCTCGTGATCGTCGGCCTGTACGTGCGCCTGAAACTGCATGAGACGCCGGCGTTCCTGCGCGCGATCGACCGCAACGAGCGCGTTGCCGTGCCGATCGGCGCGGTGCTTTCGCGGCATGCGTTGATTCTCGTGATCGCGACCTTCGTCTGCCTGGCGACCTTCGTCCTGTTCTACCTGATGACGGTATTCTCGCTGAGCTGGGGCACGGGGCCGCTGGCCTATCCGCGCGGCGAGTTTTTGATCATGCAGATTCTCGCCATGCTCGCGTTCGCCGTGGCGATCCCGTTGTCGGCCGTCTCCGCTGACAGGTACGGGCGCCGTGCGATGCTGATCGTGGCAACCGTCGCGATCCTGGCTTTCGGGTTGTTGTTCGGGTCGATGTTCGCCAAGGATCAACCGTTGCTCGTGCTCGTCTTCCTCGCCCTCGGCCTGTTCCTGATGGGTCTGACCTACGGCCCGCTGGGCACGGCGATGGCGGAGTTGTTCCCGACCGCGGTGCGCTATACCGGCGCTTCGCTCGCGTTCAATCTCGCCGGCATCCTTGGCGCTTCGCTCGCGCCATATTTCGCCACCTCGCTGGCGCGCGACTACGGCATCACCGCCGTGGGCTGGTATCTGGCCGGCGCGGCGTTGTTGACCCTGTTTGCCCTGCTTGCGATCCGGCCGGGGCAGGTCCACGACTGACGGAACCCCGGAACAATCTACTGCGCTCCCGTTTCCCCGGGATTGACGGGCAGGCAGGTTTCAGCGCGGTGGTGCGGCCGCCACGGCAAGCTTGAGTCCGCGCAGCTCGTCCTTCTCCTCGACGCTGAGACTGGCCAACCCGTCGCTACGCACGCGTGCATCGAGATCATCGCGGCGCTGGATCTGCGTCTGCCTGTCGAGTTGTTTGAGTGCGGCGGTGAACTCGGCGCGCCATGCGTCCTCGCCGCCAGGGAATTCCATCACCGCGAGTTTCTGCAGCGCACGGCCTTCGTCGCGTTCGGCGTAGTGATCGACGATCGCGGCCGTCGATATCTCCGGCCGTTCGCGGCACAGCGCGATCAGTTCGATGAGCAGCGCGACGCCGGGCTGGCGCAGCGCCGAGAACGTGTGCGGCGGTTCGATCGTCGTCGCGAAGCCGGGATTCTGCAACAGCAACGCGACAGCGGTGCGCAGCAGCGAGCGTTCCTGCGGGCGTGCAGATTTGCGCGGCACGTCGCTGGCCGGCGCATCGAGACGAAGGCTCACGTTCGCGCGCCGATCGAGTTCTGCCAGCATCAGATCGCGGAATGCGCCATCGGGCACCTGCGTGACCAGCGGTCGCGCGCGTTCGGCGAGGCGCGCCTTGCCGTCGAGGCTGGCCAGGTTCACGTCGCCGCTCAAATGGGCGAAGAAGAATTCGGACAACGGCGTCGCCGCTTTCAGTCTTTCCTCGAAACCGTTCTGTCCTTCGCTGCGCACCAGCGAATCCGGATCCTCGCCCTCGGGCAGAAACAGGAAAAACGCCTGACGCCCATCGCGCATGCGCGGCAGCACCGACTCGACCGCCTTCCACGCCGCGCCGCGGCCGGCACGGTCGCCGTCGAAGCAGAAATACACATCGGCGCAATTGCGGAACAACAGTTCGGCGTGATCGCTCGTGGTCGCCGTGCCGAGCGTCGCCACGGCCTGGGTGATGCCATGCTGGAACAGCGCGATCACGTCCATGTAGCCCTCGACCACGATCAGGCGCGGGATCTTCGCGTGCGCCTGACGCACCTGCCAGAGCGCGAACAACTGCTGGCCCTTGTGGAACAGCGTGGTCTCGGGCGAGTTCAGGTATTTCGGGCCGGAGTCTTCGGTCTTTTCGAGAATTCTTCCACCGAACGCGATCGTGCGTCCGCGTCGGTCGGCGATCGGGAACATCACGCGGTTGCGGAAATACTCGTACTTGCCGCGCTCACCGCTCTTGATCAGGCCTGCTTTTTCCAGCAGCGCCGTTCGTTGTGGCGACGTGCCCAGCGCGCGCGTCAGCGCGTCCCGCTGATCGGGCGCATAGCCGAGTCCGAAGCGCTCGATCGTTGCGGCGTCGAGTCCGCGCGCATCGAAATAGGCATGCGCCTTGCCGCTCTTCGCCAGCTCGCGCTGGTAGAACTTCGCCGCCGCATCGAGCAGGCTGTACAGATCGGTCGAATCGTCGACTTCGCGCTTGCCGCCACCCTCGTACGGCACCTTGAGGCCGACGCGCGCGGCGAGGTCCTCGACCGCATCGGGGAATTCCATACGGTCGTAGTTCATCAGGAAGCCGATCGCGCTGCCGTGCGCGCCACAGCCGAAGCAGTGGTAGAACTGCTTGGCCGGACTTACCGTGAACGACGGCGAACGCTCATCGTGGAACGGGCAGCGCGCGCTCCAGTCGCGCCCCTGCTTGCGCAGTGGCACGCGCTGCTCGATCACCTCGACGATGTCGACGCGGGCAAGCAGTTCGTCGATGAATTGGGCGGGGATGCGGCCGGGCATGGGCCGCCATTTTAGCCTGCGCGGGCCACCGGCAACTTCATTCGCACAAGCACCGCAGCAACGAAAGGCCTTCGTCCCAGGCGCCCAGGCCGCTGTCGGCATTGATGTGCCCGGCCGGCCCGATATCGACGAATCCGGCCCCCCAGGCATCCGCGCAGCGGCGCGCCTGTTCGGGGTGGGTGTAGGGATCGTCGCGGCTGGCAACAACGAGGCTGCGGAACGGCAACGGCCGCATCGGCGGTTCTGCGAAACCGTGCGCCACGCGGGGAAATTTCGGACTTGCCGGATCGGGCACGGCAACCAGCAGCGCAGCCTTGATGTGCAGGCGCGTGGTCGCAGCCCAGTGCGCGACGAGAAGACAGCCGAGACTGTGCGCAACCAGAACGGTTTCCAGCCCGGTTCGGGCGACGACCTCCTCGAGGCGCGCTTGCCATTCCACGCAGACCGGGTTCATCCAGTCGTCCTGCATGGCGCGCCGGAATGCGGGGTTTTTCGCTTGCCACCGGCTTTGCCAATGCCTCGGTCCCGAGTTGCCGCAGCCCGGCAGCAACAGAATTTTCGCGTCCGTCGGAAAACCGTCCACCGCCGTGGCCGAGCTATTTCCGCACGGCTTTCAGCGCCGGTCGGTGCAGGGTGGCGTCGATGTTCTCCAGGAACGTGCGCTCCTCGCGCAGGATGAAGCGGCGTTCGTTGGCCGACAGGAAATTCCCGCGCGCGTCGGGATCGGTGCGCAGGCGCGCACGATATGCCTCGTAAGCGGCCAGGGTTTCGCACGAGATCAACCCCCAGCCGATATCGTTGCTGCCTTCACACGGCGCGAAATACCCGACCAGATCGCCTCCGCAGCGCGGAATGATCACGGACCATTTCTCGGCATATTCGGCGAACGCCGCGCGCTGGAACGGATCGATCTGGTAGCGGATGAAACAGGTGATGCTCATGCGGGGTTTCCCTGATCGGTGTGGGAATACCGTAGCGTCGCTGAATCGGAAAAGGTTCGATGCGCGTCGAACCATGGCGGTGCGTCTTGTGGCAGCATCACCGCATGAGCGAAGAACCCGACATCGCCGCCATCGCCGCGTTGATCGGCGAACCGGCGCGCGCGAAATTGCTGATGGCCTTGATGGGCGGCCAGGCGCTCACCGCGACGGAGCTGGCAAATGCCGGTGGCGTCACCAAGCAGACCGCGAGTTCGCATCTGCGCCGGTTGTGCGAGGCACGGCTGCTTGCCGTCGAGGCACAGGGACGGCATCGTTATTTTCGGCTCGCCGATGGCGCGGTGGCGCAACTTCTGGAAAGTCTGTTCGACCTATCGACGCGATTGGCCGCGCCGTTGCCGCCGCGATTCGGTCCGCGCGACCCGGTATTGCGCCGCGCGCGAGTCTGCTACGACCATCTGGCCGGCGAGATTGCCGTGGAGTTGTTCGAACGGGTTGCGCCACGCTGCTTCGTCGAGCCGCAACACGGCTTGCAGCTCAACGCGCGCGGCATCCTTTTTTTTCGCGACTTCGGCATTGACGTGGACGCACTGTCCGCACAAAAGCGCCCGCTGTGCCGCACCTGCCTCGATTGGAGCGCGCGCCGCCATCATCTCGCCGGAGCACTGGGCGCGGCGCTGCTGGACCGGTTTTTTGCCTTGGGCTGGGCCCGGCGCGTGCGCCGCTCGCGCGCCGTGCTGTTCACGGCGCAGGGTGAGTTCGAACTGCGCCGGCAGTTTCGCCTGGCCGGCTGACTCAGCCGAGGGTCGCGAGCTTGGCCTTGACCCGCTCCGACAGTTTGCCCATGTCGGTGCGGCCTGCGACTTTCGGCTTGACCAGCCCCATGACCTTGCCCATGTCCTTCGCGCCGACGGCACCCGATTCGGCGATGGCAGCGGCGATGACGGCATCGACTTCCCCGGCACTGAGCTGTGCTGGCAGGTAGTGCTGGATCACGCCGACCTCGAATTTTTCCTTGTCGGCGAGATCATGGCGCGCGGCCGCTTCGAACTGGGTGATCGAGTCGCGGCGCTGCTTGAGCATCTTCTCCAGCACGGCCAGCACAGCCGCGTCGTCAAGCACGATGCGCTCGTCGACCTCGCGCTGCTTGATCGCCGCGTTGATCAGGCGGATGACTTCCAGGCGCGTGCGGTCGCCGGACTTCATCGCGGCTTTCATGTCTTCGGTGAGTTGGGCTTTGAGAGTCATGACAGCTCTTTGTGAAAAGTGCGGGCAGCGACGGCCGCCTCGTGATCTTCGCGTTCGGTGGGCGGACGCATGAACAACGCAAAAACAAACGGCCGGCACGCTTGCGCGACCGGCCGCCTTGAAAGACGCTTGCGACGTCAGCAGATCAGTACAGACGACGGCGCTTGGTCACGTCGCGCGACACGCGGCGCAGATGGCGCTTGACGGCCGCAGCGGCCTTGCGCTTGCGCTCCTGGGTCGGCTTCTCGTAGAACTCGCGCTTGCGGGTCTCGGCGAGCACGCCGGCCTTTTCGCAGGTGCGCTTGAAGCGACGCAGGGCGAACTCGAAAGGCTCGTTTTCGCGAACTTTGACGGAAGGCATGCAGACTCCAAAAACAGTACGGTTGCCCGACTTCGGGCGGTGAGCCGTGTATTCTAGCGCCATGACCCATTCGATTGCAAACACCCCCCGCCCCGAAACCTCGGCCGCCTGTCCCGTGCTTGGCGTGGAAACCTCATGCGACGAGACCGGCGTCGCCGTCTACGACGTGACGCAGGGTCTGCTCGCGCACACGCTCTACAGCCAGATCAAGATGCATGCCGATTACGGCGGCGTCGTGCCCGAGCTGGCCAGCCGCGACCACGTGCGCAAGCTGCTGCCGTTGATCCGCGAGACCTTGCGCGGTGCCGGCATGACCACTCGCGATCTCGGCGGCGTCGCCTACACGGCCGGCCCCGGTCTGGTCGGCGCGCTGCTGGTCGGCGCTGCCTGCGCGCGGTCGCTGGCCTGGGCGCTCGAGGTCCCGGCGATCGGCGTGCACCACATGGAAGGACACCTGCTCGCGCCGATGCTCGAAGCCGAGCCGCCGCAACCGCCGTACGTGGCCCTGCTCGTCTCGGGCGGCCATTCGATGCTGATCGAGGTGAGTGGCATCGGCCGGTACCGCCTGCTCGGCGACACGCTCGACGACGCCGCCGGCGAGGCGTTCGACAAGACGGCCAAGCTCATGGGGTTGCCGTATCCGGGCGGCCCGGCCTTGGCGAAGCTCGCGGAATCGGGCACGGCGGGACGATTCAAATTCTCGCGGCCGATGACCGACAGGCCCGGTCTGGACTTCAGTTTTTCGGGGTTGAAGACCCAGGTGCTGCTCGCGTATCAGGCGCATGCGGGCGATCCCGAGGTGAAGGCCGACATCGCGCGCGGCTTCGAGGAGGCGATCGTCGACACGCTCGCGATCAAATGCCGCCGCGCGCTGGCGCAGACCGGCGCGCGCCGGCTCGTCATCGCCGGCGGCGTCGGCGCGAACCAGCGCCTGCGCGCGCAACTGGCCGAGGCGGCCGCGCGCGAAGGCTTTCGCGTGCATTTCCCGCGGCCGGAGTTCTGCACCGACAACGGCGCGATGATCGCGCTCGCGGGCGCGCTGCGCCTGCACGCGGGATTGCACGACGACGCGGCGATCAAGGTCGCGCCACGTTGGGATTTGGAAAGCCTCGCGGCGGTATAGAATCCAGGGCCAAGGACAACTGAAATGCCGGCCATGCCGGCATGACTTCTATGACGGATACCGTTTTCATCGAAGACCTGCGCATCGAGACCGTCATCGGCATCTACGACTGGGAGCGCCGGATCCGCCAGGTCGTCGCGCTCGACCTGGAAATGGCCTTCGACAACCGCAGGCCGGCGGCGAGCGACCGCATCGAGGACACGCTCGACTACAAGGCCGTGTCCAAGCGCCTGATCGCCTTCGTGGAAGCTGCGCATTTCGAGCTGGTGGAAACCCTGGCCGAGCGCTGTGCGGAGATCGTGCTGCGCGAATTCAAGGTGCCGTGGCTGCGCCTGAAGCTGGCCAAGCCCGGCGCGGTGCGCGGCTCGAAATCGGTCGGCGTGATGATCGAACGCGGCAGCAAGCCCGCCGCATGAGCCGGGCTTATCTGAGCCTCGGCTCGAACCTCGAACCGGAAAAACACCTGCGTGCCGCACTCGCCGAGTTGCGCACGCGCTTCGGCGATATCGTCGTCTCGCCGGTCTACCGCTGCACCGCAGTCGGTTTCGACGGACCCGATTTCCTCAACCTCGCGGTTGCGATCGACACCGACCTTTCGCCGCAGGCGTTGAACGACTGGCTGCACGCACTGGAAGATCGCCACGGCCGTCGCCGCGACGTGGCGCGGTTCTCCAGTCGCACACTCGATGTCGATATCGTGTTGTATGACGATCTGGTCATGCGGGGGGAGGGTCATCTCGCGCTGCCGCGGCCCGAGCTGAAGCATGCGTTCGTGCTCAAGCCGTTGGCCGACATCGCGCCGGAAGCAGTGCATCCGCTCGCGCACAAAACCTTGGCACAGCTGTGGGCCGAACACGGGCCGGCGGCGGACGAATCGATGCGACACGTCGAGCTGTAGCGGAAAACGGGATTGACAGTGCTTTACCCGGAGACGGGGTAATGCGGGATAATCCGCGTCGACCAGCCTGGGGAGCCGTGCAATGTTCGAAAAGATTTCGCGCAGTTGGATCTTGGTAAAAGCCAGTGCGGCGGTTTTGCGGGAAGACAAGAAGCTGCTCGTCTACCCCGCGCTCTCGGTGCTGTGCACCGTGATCGTGGCGGCAAGTTTCCTCGTTCCGGCTGCCTTCGCCGGGGTATTCACGCGCAGTCTCGGCGGGCATCTCACGCCGGGTCGCATCATCCTGCTGTTCGCGTTCTACCTCGTGCAATACTCCATCATCATTTTCTTCAATTCGGCGCTGGTCGCCGCGGCGTTGATCCGCCTGCGTGGCGGCGAGCCGACCCTGGCCGACGGGTTCAACGCGGCGAAGTCGCGCCTGCCGGCGATACTCGGCTATGCCGCGATCTCGGCCACGGTCGGCGTGGTGTTGCGCTCGTTGCAGGAGCGCGCAGGCTTCCTCGGGCGCTGGGTCGTCGGGCTGATAGGCCTAGCCTGGTCGCTGGCGACGTTTCTCGTCGTGCCGGTCCTCGTCAACAGCGATCTCGGGCCGGTCGATGCGGTCAAACGCAGCGTCGAATTGCTCAAGCGCACCTGGGGCGAGAATCTGATCGGCAATGCCGGCATCGGTGTCGTCTTCGGCCTGCTGAGTGTCGTCGTGATCCTGTTCGGCGGTTTGCTCGTCATCGCCGCGGCCGGCTCGCATTCGGCCGTCGCCATAGGCGTCGTGATCGCACTGCTTGTGTTCGCGGTCATGTTGCTCGCGCTCGTGCAGGCGGCATTGCAGGGCATCTATGCCGCAGCGATCTATCGCTATGCCGAGGAAGGCGCTGCCAGCCCCGGTTTCGACCGCGTGCTGATCACGAATGCGTTCCAGTCGAAGTAGGGCGGCGGTATTTCCCGTGGCTGAGAAAGCGGCTAGATGACGAGATCGCGCCCGCCGTCGACATTGAGCACCTGCCCGGTCGTGAACTTCGCATCGCGCAGCAGGAAGAGCGCGGCGGTGGCGACGTCCTCGGGTGTGCCCGTGCGCGCGAGCGGTGTGTGCGCGATCAGTTCGGTCTGGTCGGTGTAAGGCTTGCCCGATTCAGGCCAGAGGATCGCCCCCGGCGCTATGGCATTGACGCGCACTTCGGGCGCCAGTTCGCGCGCGAGCGCGCGCGTCATCGCCACCAGCGCGGCCTTGGCCATCGAGTAGACCGGGTGGCGTGCCAGCGGGCGCTGTGCATAGATGTCGGCAATGCTGACGATGCTGCCGCGCACGCTTTTCAGATGTGGTGCGGCGGCCTGGGCGAGGAAGAATGGCGCCTGTGCATTGCTCGCGAACAACTCGTTCCACTGCGGGACGCTGACCGTACCGATCGGCGTCGGATAGAACGCAGAGGCGTTGTTGACGAGGCCGTCGAGGCGGCCGTAGCGCGCGAGGCTGGCGTCGACGAGGCGCGGCAGGTGTTCGATGTCGGCCAGCTCCGCGCACACGGCGAGGGTGCTGTTTGGGCGCGACGCCTCAAGTTCGGCGAGCAGCGTGTCCATCTCGCCGCGCGAGTGGCGATAGTGCAGGGCAAGGTCGTAGCCGGCCGCGTGCAGCGCACGCGCGATCGTGGCGCCGATGCGTTTGGCGGCGCCGGTGATCAGCACGACTCTGCGTTTCGTATCCATTCGCCGTCCCTCGCCGCTCGCGCTATGCTGCGCGGCCATTCGTTTCCGATTCTTCCACAACGCCCGCATGCGCGTCGAATTGCCCGAACCCTCCGCCGAAGCGCGCGCGCACAGCGAGCGCCTCGCGGCGCTGATCCGTGCGGAAATCGCGCAGGCCGGCGGCGCGCTCGACTTCGCGCGCTACATGGAGCTTGTCCTGTACGCGCCGGGACTCGGCTACTACAGCGCCGGTACGACCAAATTCGGCGCCGCCGGCGATTTCGTCACCGCGCCGGAACTCGGCTTCGTCTTCGCGCGCTGCCTGGCGCGCGCGCTGGCGCCAGAACTCGCCGGTGGCGGTGACATTGTCGAACTCGGTCCCGGCAGCGGCGCTCTTGCCGTGGAGCTGCTGCTCGAACTCGAACGCCTTGGCGTCTTGCCGGAGCGCTACCGCCTGCTCGAACGCAGCGCCGATCTGCGCGCGCGCCAGCGAAACGCGTTGCTGGCGCGCTGCGCCCATCTCTTCGACCGCATCGCATGGCTCGATGCACCCCCGGCGGCACCGTGGCGCGGAGCGCTCGTCGCCAACGAAGTCATCGATGCATTACCGGTGCGCGCGTTCGCGCTGCGCGAAGAAGGGCTGTTCGCGCGCGCCGTCGGTGTCGATGCACGGGGACGATTCGTCTGGCGGGAGATCGACGCCGACGCAGGATTGCGCTCCGCCGTCGAACGCGCGCTCGGCGATCGATTCGCGAGCCTGCCGCGACCGTACCTTTCCGAGGTCTGTACCTTGCTCGATCCGTGGCTGGACGAAGTGACGCGCACACTCGAACGCGGCAGCGCATGGTTCATCGACTACGGCTACGCGCATGGCGAATACCACGATCGCGCACGCCGCAGTGGCACGTTGCGCTGCCACTACCGCCATCGCGCGCACGACGATCCGTTGATCCTGCCGGGCCTGCAGGACATCACGGCCTGGGTCGATTTCGATGCGCTCGCGCACGCGGGCGAAGCAGCCGGATGGCGCGTGGCCGAGCATGCGACACAGGCGCAGTTCCTGATCGCGAACGGGCTCGGCGAGGTGTTCGCCCACGCCCACGCCGCGACAGCGGACGAAGCCGCACGCTACGCGCTGGCGCAACAGGTCAAAGCGCTGACCTTGCCGGGTGAGATGGGCGAGAAATTCCGCGTGATGGTGCTGCGGCGCTAGAGCGCCGCGATCGCCTCGATGCGCGCCTTGCGCATCGCCGCGCCGATCGCCGGGCCGTGCAGGCCGCGGTCGACGAATTCCTTGGC
Organism: Pseudomonadota bacterium; assembly: GCA_018240465.1. GTDB lineage: Bacteria > Pseudomonadota > Gammaproteobacteria > Xanthomonadales > Rhodanobacteraceae > Rudaea. The sequence continues at coordinate 39,355 of JAFEFS010000091.1, read as the reverse complement.
GCGGATGGTGCTCGCCGCAGCAAACGCACGCCGCAGAAAAACACCCTGCGGATAGGCGGATTCGCTTTGCGCGAGACGTCCGCGCTTGTCCGCTTCGCAGGCGATCAGAAACGATTCCACGCGCTCGGGGCGGCGCAACGCGTCGAGCTGTTCGAACAGGCCGAGCACAGTTGCGGGCTTCAATTCGAGCGCGGTGTGGGCGAGCAGGTGCAGCTTGCAGACGAGTCCGGCCAGCGCTGCGTATTCGGCCGGCACCTTGTAGCGCGCGCTCACCGCGGCCACAAGCGCAAGGCCGCGATGCTCGTGGCCGATATGCTTGGGCAGCACCTCCCGCGGCGTCAGCGCCTTGCCGACATCGTGCACGAGCGCGCACCAGCCGACCAGCGCGTCGCCCGGCGCGAGACGTGCGGCCATGTCGACGACCATCTCGGTGTGGATACCCGCGTCGATTTCCGGGTGGAACTCGGCGCGCTGCGGCACGCCGTAGAGCGCATCGATCTCGGGGAACAGCACGCGCAGCGCAGCGCAGTCGCGCAGCGCGCGCAGGAACGCGCTCGGCGTACGCTCGGTCAGCGCTTTCTGCGTCTCCGCCCAGACGCGCTCGGGCACGAGATGATCGACTTCGCCGTCGGCGACCATGCCACGCATCAGGGCGAGGGTTTCGTCGGCGACGCGGAAGCCGCGGACGGCATAGCGCGCGGCAAAGCGCGCGACGCGCAGCACGCGCACCGGGTCCTCGGCGAACGCGGGCGAGACGTGGCGCAGGATCTTCGCCTCGAGATCGCGCACGCCGCCGAACGGATCGATCAGCGTACCGTGTCCGTCTTCGGCGATCGCGTTGATCGTCAGATCGCGGCGGCGCAGGTCGTCTTCGAGCGTCACCCCCGGATCGGTATGGAAGGCGAAGGCGTGGTAGCCGCGCCCGGTCTTGCGCTCGGTGCGCGCGAGCGCGTACTCCGCGTGCGTCTGCGGATGCAGGAACACCGGAAAATCCTTGCCGACCGGCTGATAACCGGCATGCAGCAGATCCTCGGGCGTGGCGCCGACGACGACGTAGTCGCGATCCTTCACCGCGATGCCGAGCAGGCGGTCGCGCACGGCGCCGCCGACGAGGTAGGTTTTCATGCGCGCATTATGCCGGGTAGACGTCGCGCGCTTGCGCCTTTCCCTTCCGGGGAAGAGCTCATTGCGCCTTCGATTGTGCCGGTGCAGGGCTGGGTGGCGGCACGGCGGCGGATTCTGCGGCGGCGGATTTCGTCGCAGGACACACCACCGCCTTGCGCGCGACTTTGTCTCCGGGTGGCTCGTAGGCCTGGCCGATGCGCGGCAGGCGCGAGGAAATCGGCAGCGTCGAGCCGTTGAGGCGCCAGTCGTAGATCACGCTGAAGGCGAGCACGCGCGAGACGTATTCGCGGGTTTCCTTGTACGGGATCGTCTCGATGAAGAAATCCGGATCGAGCGTGTCGCGCGCCGCGACCCACTTGTCGACCGCGGCAGGGCCCGCGTTGTAGGCCGCGCTGCCGAGCCAGGGACTGCCGTCGAAGCGCGCGGCGACTTCGCCGAGATAGCGCGTGCCGAGCGCGATGTTGACGTCGGGATCGAACAGGCTCGCAGCGCCGCTGTAATCGAGCCCGTTGACCTTGGCCACTTTGGCGGCCGTGCCGGGCAGCAGCTGCATCAGGCCGTAGGCATTCGCGCCGGATTTCGCGTCGGTGGTCCACGCGCTTTCCGCGCGGATGATCGCATAGGCCCAGGCCGGCTCGATGTCGCCGTCCTTCGCGTCGCGCACGATCTGTTCGCGGCGCGCCAGCGGAAAGCGCAGCGTGTACAGGCGCATGTCCTCGCCCTGGTTGAATGCGTATACGGCGCGATCGATCCAGCCCAGCTTCGCGGCGAGCACGATCGCCTGACGGCGCTGCCCGGCATCGAGCCCGTTCTGCGCAAAGTCCCATTCGCGCCGTGCCTCGGCAAGGCGGTCGATCGCGAAGAACTCGAGTGCGCGCGCGAGATTGCTGTCCTTGCGCAGCGCGGTGTCGGCGCTTTTGTCCGCGGGCAGCTCGGAACTGCAGATCGTGTAGCCCGAGTCGATCTGGTCGGCGGCGAGAAAGCCGAAGAAGTTCGCTTCGGCGGCGAGCGTGCGGAACACCGCGTTCGCTTCGTCCTTGCGCCCGAGCTTGGCCAGCATGCGCCCGCGCAGATAGCGCCAGCGGGCGTCGTCGCGCTGCGCCGGCGGCATTATGTCGAGCGCGGCGAGCGTGGCCTTGAAGTCGCCTGCGGCGAGCGCGGAGCGCACGCGCCATTCGCGCGTTGCGTCGTCGGCGAGGTCGGCGGGCAACGCGCTCAGGCGCGCGAGAGCGTCGGGCGAATAGCTCGACGCGCGATACAGCGCGATCGCGCGCAGTGCGCGGCCTTGCTGTGCCTTGTCGAAGTGGAACTGGCCGCGCACCGCGTCCCACTTTTCCGCGGCCGCGTCGGCGTCGCGTTTCGCGAGGCGTTCGACGGCAATCGCGACCGCGTCGCGCGAGCGCGGCGTATCGGGCCAGGTGCCCGCCTGCCTGAGCGCGGTGGCGGGATCGCGCAGCGCCAGCGCGATATGCTCGGCCGTGGTCCTGTCCGAGCCGTCGAGTTGCGTTGCCAGCGCGGCGACGACGGCGGCATGGGTGGCCTTGGTCGCGGCGAGATCGATGCGCTGCCAGATCAGTGCCGGCGTCAGCTTGCCTTGGCTGCGCGCCCAACTGGTCGCGGCATCGCAGGCATCGGGCAGGTCGCTCGCGCTGAGCCAGATCGGTTGGAAATCCTGAGCGAAGTCGATCTTCTGGCCCAGCGCGAGCTTCGCCTGCAGCGCGCGGCAGCGCAGCTCGCGGTTCTTCGTGCCGGCATCGTAGAGCGCGAGGTAGCTCTTCCAGTCCTGCCGCTTCGCGAGTTCCGGCAGGAACGCTTCGCGCAGCAGCGTTGCCGGCAGCGAATCGGGCCAGGCCTTGACGAAAGCCTCGGCCTCCTCGGGCCTGGCCTCCTTGATTCGCCGCTGCAGCGAGGCGAGGCCGAGGTAGGGGTACAGCGGATAGCTTTCCAGCCCGGCGGCGAGCTTGGCCCAACTCCCGGTCGGGTCACGCTTGGCCAGCTCCCAGACCGCGGGGAACTGCCCGCGCTGGCGGGTCAATTCCGCGGTATCGGCATGCGCGATTGCGGCAATGAGGAAAGAGGCGGCGAGGGTGGTGAAGGCGAACATCTTCATCTTGCGCTCAATTCATCGTGCGGCGGGCAGGCGCAGCGGTGCCGGCAGGCGGATCTCGGCCGCGATCGGCAGGTGGTCCGACACGGCGTGCGGTAAAGTATACAATTTATCGATTTCCATCTTTTCCGAGACGAGGATGTGGTCGATCGCGCGACGTGGACGCCAGCTCGGAAATGTCGGTGGCACGTCGCGTCCGGGGGTCAATCCGGTGCGCCGCCGCAGCTGGATCATCTCGGGGCTGTCGAGCGCGCAGTTGAAGTCGCCCATCAGTACCGCGTGCGGGCTCGACCAGATCAGGTCGGCGATGAAGCCGAGCTGACGCGCGCGCGCCTGCGGCCCGAGCGAGAGATGGACGACGACGACGATCAATTCCTCGCCGCCGAGGTCGAAGCGCGTCCACATCGCGCCGCGGCCCGGAATGCGGCTGGGCAAGGCGTAGTCGCGCACTTCGGCTGGCTTGAGACGCGTGAGCAGGCCGTTGCTCGAGGCCGCGAACCGGGCGATCTTGCGGTTCGGCTGGTGGCTCCAATAGGGGAAGCCGGCGCGCTCGGAGAGGTATTCGGTCTGGTTGAGGAAACCGGAACGCAGCGAACCCGCATCGGCCTCCTGCAGGCCGACGATGTCGAAGCCGGCGAGCAGGTTGGCGAGGCGGTCCAGGTTCTCGCGCTTGCTGCGCATCGGCAGCACCTGCTTCCAGCCTTCGGTGACGTAGTGGCGGTATTTGCGCACGCTGCCGCCGGCAAGGATGTTGCAGCTGATCAGCTTCAGACGCGAGCTTGCGGCGGATTTTTCGGTGGGGTTTGCAGTGGCGGCGGACACACGGCGAGCCTACGGCGCGAGCGCGACAACCGCAAGCCGCGCGACCGGGTTGGCGTGCGGCACGCGCTACTTCTTCGCTGCGGCTTCCTGCTTGACCAGCATCAGCGCGATCTCGAGCGCCTCGTTCGGCCCGATCTTTTTCTCTGAACTCATCTCGATGCGGTACTTGCCGTTGATGACCAGGGTCGGCGTCGAACTGACACCCCACCGCTTGACGAGGTCGTTGCCGTTCGCGATCTGGCTGTCGACGACGAACGAGTCCGCGGTGCCGAGGAAGTTCTTCGGGTCGACGCCGTAGCTGACGTAGAAATCATTCGCCAGCGAATCGATCGAATACAGCGGCCGGTGCTGGGTATGCAGCGCCTCGAACAGCGCAGCGTGCGTCTTGTCGAGCACGCCGAGCGAACGCGCGGTGTAGAACGCGCGCGCGAACGGTTCCCACTGCGGATTGAACACGGCCGGGACGAGCACGATCTGTGCAGTTGCCGGCAGTTTCGCCTTCAACTCATCCATCGTCGACTGGAAATGCGCGCAATGAGGACAGGCGTAGGAAAACACCTCGACCACCTCGACCTTGTCGCCGGTTGTCGTCGGCACGCGCGGGTCGATCAGGGAATAATCGGTGCCGAGTTGCCAGTCGCGCGCGGGTGCGGCGGCCGCCGCCGGTTTGGCTGTGGCGGAGGCGGTAGCCGTGGCGGCGGTAGCGGCCTTGTCGTCGGTGCAGGCCGACACCGCAAGCAGGGCGAGGAGCAGGAAGACGAGGCGTTTGAACATGGCGGTTCCGGATGGGGCGTGCGGTAGGATGCGGCTTACTTGCCGCTTGCGGCCAGCTGGATCAGGTATTGCGCGAGCGGCAGGACCTTGTCTTCGCCACCTGCCGAGCCCGGCGTGAAGCGGTACTTGCCGCCGACGACGAGCGTCGGCGTCGAGTCCGTCAGCGTCGCCTTGAGGAACGCGTCGGCGCGCTTCATCTTCGCATTGATCGCGAACGAGTTCGCGGTGCCGACGAAATCCTCGGCCTTGATCCCGTACTGTGCATAGAACTTGGCCGCGTCCTCGATCGACGGCAGCGGATTCTTCAGCGTGCGGCCGTCCGCATTCATGATTGCCAGCGGCGCATGCGGTTTCCACACTGCGTCGAACATCGCTTCGTGCGACTTCTCGGCGATGCCGAGCGTCTGTGCGGTGAGGTAGGCGCGCTGGAACATCGGCCAGTCCTCGTTCGCATTGAACGAGGCAGGCACGTAGGTCATCACGGCATTCGGTGGCAACGACTTCTTCAGCTTCATCATCGTCGGATTGAAGAAGTTGCAGGCCGGGCAGCCGTAGGAAAACACCTCGGTAACCTCGATCTTGCCGGTGTCCGACTCGCTGGGTACCGCCGGTTCCACGAGGAAATAGTGCGTGCCCTCCTTCCATTGCGCGGCGGTGACCCCCTGCGCCTGGGCGAGCGGGGCGAGGAAGGTAGCGGCGACGATCAGCAAGCGGGAGAACATGGAAGACTCCTATGCAGCAATACGAAAATGGCACCGCCGACAACGACCGGCGGTGCCATCGAAGAATGACGCCTGCCGGCGCGGAAAGTTTCCACCACCGCCCGCTCCGGCGGGACGGGAAGGCTACTTGGCGACTTCCGCGGTCTTCGCCGCCGCCGCATGCAGGCCTTCGATGTAGCTGGCGAGCGCGGCGATGTCGGCGTCGGTCAGCGGCTTGGCCACCGCGGTCATGATCTTGCCGTGCTCGTCGTCGCTGAAGCCCTGGCCGTCGCGGAACGCCTTGAGCTTGGCGCTGGTGTAGTCGGCGTACTGGCCGCCGAGCTGCGGGTAGACCGCGCCCGGATTGCCGCGCCCGTCCGGCCCGTGGCAGGCCATGCAGGCGGGCGTGTGCGTGTCGGCGTTGCCGCCGCGGTACAGCGCCTGGCCGCGCTCGACGAGTTTGGTGTCGGCAACGCCGGGCAGCGAGGTCTTGGTCGCGTAGAACGCGCCGATGTCGTGCATGTCCTGCGTCGACATGTTGGCGATGAAACCCATCATGACGGCGTTCTGGCGCTTGCCGCTCTTCATCAGCTCGACCTGGCGTGCGGTGTAGGCTTCGCCCTGGCCGGCCAGCTTCGGATACTGCGACATCGCCGGGTTGCCGTCGGCGCCGTGGCAGGCGCCGCAGGTGGCAGCTTTGGCCGCACCCGCGGTCGCATCGCCCACGATGGGTTTGTCCACGGCCTGCGCCACGCCTGCGCCGAGCAGGACCGCCATGCCTACCACGTACCGAAAGCTCATACCCTTCACTCCGAGAAAATCGCAACGTTTGCCACGGGAGCAGCCTTTTCCGCGCCGGCTGCGGCACAATCGGCAAATTATCTCAGCCGCACTCGGCGGCGGTCAAACGCCTGGACCAGCAACGATGAAGCACAACCCTTTCCGCAGCGCGGCTTTCCTCACCAGCGCCGCTGAACCGCGCCAGCTGCCGGCGGATTCGGGCGCAGAGATCGCCTTCGCCGGGCGCTCGAACGCGGGCAAATCGAGTGCGCTCAATGCAATCTGCGACCAGTCGGGCCTTGCGCGCACCTCGAAGACGCCGGGCCGCACCCAGCTCCTCAACGTGTTCGCGCTGGCCGACGGGGGCCGCCTCGTCGACCTGCCGGGCTACGGCTACGCCAAGGTGCCCGAGGCGATGCGCGACAAATGGCGGCGCGTGATCGATGCCTATTTGCGCGAGCGCGAGTCGCTGCGCGGCGTTGTGCTGATCGTCGACAGCCGCCACCCGCTCAAGGAATTCGACCGGCAGATGCTTGCCTATTGCAACGATATCGGCCTCGCCTGCCACGTGCTGCTGACCAAGACCGACAAGCTCGGTCGCGGCGAGGCGGCGCGCACGCTGGCCGCGGTGCGCAAGGAGATCGCCGCCGCGGGATACACGGCGAGCGCGCAGCTGTTTTCCGCGCAGGCCAAGACCGGCCTCGACGAAGCGCGTGGCGCGCTGGCCGCGCTGCTGTCCCGGTCCTGAGACGTCTCGGCGTCAGTTTCTTGCGGTTGGCGAGGTCTTTTATTCCACTGCCCAGCCCCTACATCTTGCGTCATCTCCGCGAACGCGGGAATGCCCTTACGTCTTTTTCATCTTTTGATCTCGCAAAACGAGATCAAGATGGATTCCGGCTTTCGCCGACTGCGAAGACAGGCGGCCGAAGCAAACATTAGCGAATGGCACGAAGTGCGAGCCGCGGATGCGGCGAGTCAATGACGGCAAAAAACACGAGCAAACCCATGTCCGGACCCAGCGCGGTAAAAGAAACCCCGATCGAACGCCGCGAGCAGCTCGTGGACTACATCGCCGCCGGCGCGCGCGCTCCCGCAGCGTGGCGCATCGGCACCGAGCATGAAAAGTTCGGCTTCCGCCTCGACGACCTGCGCCCGCCCGCGTACGACGGCCCACGAGGTATCGGCGCGATGCTCAACGGCTTGACGCGCTTCGGCTGGGCGCCGATCAGCGAGACCGTCGACGGCGCAACCAACGTGATCGCGCTTGCGCGCGGCGACGGCTCGATCACGCTCGAACCCGCCGGCCAGCTCGAACTCTCCGGCGGCCAGCTGAAAACGATCCACGAGACCTGTGAAGAAGTCAGCGGCCATTTGCGCGAAGTGAAAGAAGTCGCCGATGAGCTACAGCTCGGCTTTCTCGGCATGGGTTTCCAGCCGAAGTGGCGGCGTGAGGAGATGCCGTGGATGCCGAAGGGCCGCTACCGCATCATGCGCGACTACATGCCCAAGGTCGGCAAGCTCGGCCTCGACATGATGACGCGCACCTGCACGGTGCAGGTGAACCTGGACTTCGCCGACGAAGCGGACATGGTGAAGAAATTCCGCGTCTCGCTCGCGCTTCAGCCGGTCGCGACCGCGCTGTTCGCCGACTCGCCGTTCACCGAAGGCAAGCCGAACGGATACCTGAGCTACCGCTCGCATATCTGGACCGACACCGACCCCGGCCGTACCGGCATGCTCGACTTCGTCTTCGAGGACGGCTTCGGCTACGAGCGCTATGTCGACTACCTGCTCGACGTGCCGATGTACTTTTCCTATCGCGACGGCAAGTACATCGACCTCGCCGGGAAATCATTCCGGAAATTCATCCAGGGCGATCTCGCCGAACTGCCCGGCGTCAGGCCGACGATGAAGGACTGGGCCGATCACATGACCACGGCCTTTCCCGAGGTGCGGCTGAAGAAATATCTGGAAATGCGGGGTGCCGACGGCGGGCGCTGGGGCCGGCTGTGCGCGCTGCCCGCGTTCTGGGTCGGCCTGCTCTACGACCAGACTGCGCTCGACGCCGCATGGGATCTGGTCAAGGATTTCAGCATGAGCGAGCGCCACGCCTTGCGCGACGGCGTGCCGAAGCATGCACTCAAGCTTCCGTTTCGCAACGGCAGCGTGCGCGACCTCGCGCGCGAAGCATTGAAGATTTCAGGCCAGGGCCTCGCCCGGCGCAACCAGCGCAATTCGACCGGCGCCAGCGAGGCGGTTTTCATCGAACCGCTGATCGAATACGTCGAGGCGAATCAGACGCCCGCGGAGCGCAAGCTGGAGCTGTTCCACGGACCGTGGCAGGGCAATGTCGATCCGCTGTTCCGCGAGTTCGCGTATTGAGCGAACGTCTCGTTCAGAAGATCTCGCCGACGCAGCAGCGCAGACTGCCGCCGGCTTTTTCGATTTCGTCGAGCCGCGCTTCGCCGATCGCGAAACCCCAATCCGCCAACGTCTGGCGTTGTGTCGACTTCAGCGATGCCGCGCCGCCGGCACTCATCCACACCCGATCCGGCGACAGCGTGATCGCGTTGCCGGCGTAGGCGCGCTTCTGCTCCGGCGACAGCCAGAGCACACGTTCGCGGTAAGCGCGGGCGATCGCGTGCGGTACCGCCGGATCGCGGAAGCCGTCCGCAGCAAGGATGGCTGCGCGTCCGGCCAGTGAAGCCATCACCACGTTGGTGTGGTACTCGGAGTCCTGGAGCTCGAAACAGAAAGTCAGGCGCAAACCGAATGCTTCGTGCATCGCGTGCGCGCCGGCCGGATCGCAACGTTCGCTCAAGCCGCAGTAGCCGATCCCGCGCTGGTGATCGATCACCAGCGATCCGGTCAGCTCGGCGACGCAATCGTTGCGTCGCGAGAGATCGGTTTCGCTGCGGCCGAGCGTGTCGCGGAAAAACGCGCGAATGTCACTGCGCTCCGCCTCGCGCTGTCGCATCGGGTGCCGCATCCGGCCAACGATGTATCTGCCTGGCGCGGTCGCGAACACGTTGTTGGGAAACATTGCATCCGGCATCGTGGCATCGCCGGGGAAGCTGATGACCGGGCAATCCGCGCGCAAGGCGGTGGCGAGCGCGGCATGCTGGGCCAGCGCGCGCACCGCATCGAACTGCGCCTGCATTTGCATGTAGCGGTTGTCGCTCGCGGATTCGGCCGCAAGTTCCGCGCTGGCGGGGGCGACCAGAAACGCCGCTTGCGCGGTGACGCGTGCGTCAGGCAGTGGCGGCAGGTGTTCGAGTGCCGCGAGGAAGCTGGCGGGCGTGTTGACGATCATGTCGGTCCGGTTCGCAGAATATGGGGCCGGCTCTCGGCCGGCCCGTCGCGTTTCATGGCTTTGTGCCCAGGGTCAACGGCCGGACCTGTCCGCAGGCTGGGTCGGCTTCGTCGACTTGAGCCCGCGCACCTCGAGCAGCGGCTCGACGCTGGGATCACGGCCGCGCCAGGCACGGTAGAGCGCGTCGGTTGGCTCGGTGCCGCCGCGTGAGAGCACCATGTCGCGGAAGCGCTGACCGTTTTCGCGGGTCATGCCGCCGTGTTCGCGAAACCAGTAGAACGCGTCGTCGCGCAGCACCGCGGTCCACAGGTAGGAGTAGTAGCCGGCTGCGTAGCCGTTGCTCCAGATATGGGCGAAATAGCTCGTGCGATAGCGCGGCGGCACGAGCGGATAGTCGACCGCGTACTTGCGCAGCGCGCTGCGTTCGAACGCGTCGACGTTGTCGACGATGGTCATCGATCGCGGCAAGGTATGCCAGGCCATGTCGAGCAGGGCGGCAGAGACGTTCTCGGTGGTCGAGAAACCTTGGCCGTAGGTACCTGCCTTGCTGATCTTCGCGACCAGTTCCTGCGGCATCGGCGCACCGCTCTGGTAATGTTTGGCGTAGTTGGCGAACACGCTTGGCTCGTCGGCCCAGTGCTCGTTGAACTGCGAAGGAAATTCGACAAAGTCGCGCGGCACGCTGGTGCCGCCGAGCAGCGGATATCTCACGTTCGAGAACATGCCGTGCAGCGCGTGGCCGAACTCGTGGAACATCGTGATCACGTTGTCATGGCTGAGCAACGCGGGCTGGCCCGGTGCCGGTTTGGTGAAGTTGCAGGTGTTGGTGATGACCGGCTTCGAGTCCAGCAGCCCGGACTGGCCGACGAACGCAGTCGCCCACGCCCCGCCGGCCTTGTTGTCGCGCTTGAAGTAGTCGGCGTAGAACAGCGCCAGTGAGGTGCCGTCGGCGTCGAACACCTCGAACACACGCACGTCGCGCTGGTAGACGGGGATGTCTTTGCGCTCCTTGAAGGTGATGCCATAGAGCTTGTTCGCGGCGAAGAACACGCCGTTCTGCAGTACGTTGTCGAGCTCGAAGTATTGCTTGATCTCGTTCTGGTCGAGGTCGTAGTTCTTCTTCTTCACCTGCTCGGCGTAGTACTGCCAGTCCCACGGCTGCAGGGCGCCGCCTTCCTTCTTCGCGCCGGGCGAGTAGTACTGCAGATCCCAGGGCCTGAAGCGGATGCCGTCCTTCTTCGCCAGCTTCTCCATCTCGCGCGCTTCGCCCCTGGCCTTGTCGATTGCGGCGGGTGCCATGTCGGTCAGCAACTTGATCGCGCGCTCGGGTGTTTTCGCCATCTGGTCGTCGAGCACATAGGCCGCCCAGGTGTCGTAGCCGAGCAGTTTCGCCTTCTCGGCGCGCAGTTCGGCGAGACGCGTGATCGTCTTGCGCGTGTCGTTGTCGTCGTGTTGCTCGGCGCGAGTGATCGAGTCATTGAAAAGCTTCTCGCGCGTTTCGCGCTTCTTCAGCGAGGCGAGCGCCGGCTGCTGCGTCGTGTTCTGCAGCGGGATGACGTACTTGCCCGGAGTCATGCGTGCGCGCCCGGCCTCGAGCGCGGCGGCGAGTTCGGCGTCGTCGAGGCCTGCCAGTTCGTCCTTGTTGTCGGCGACGAGCGCGCCGGCGCGGGTCGCGGCGAGCAGCTTGCTGCGGAATTCGGTGGACAGCGAGGACAATTCCTTGTTGTAGCCGCGCAGCCGTTCCTGATCGGCCGCCGAAAGCAGCGCGCCGGCGCGTACGAACAGGCGGTAGTAACGTTCGGTCAGGCGCAGCGATTCGGCGTCGAGGCCGAGACCGGCGCGCCTGTCGTAGACCGACTTCACCCGCGCGAACAGCTTGGCATCGAGAAAGATCGCATCGCTGTGCGCGGCGAGCTTGGGTGCCTCTTCCTTCTGCACGCGCTGCAGGATGTCGTTCGTGTTCGCCTGCGCGAGCGCGGAGAACACGCGGTTCACGCGCGTCAGCAGCGCGCCTGTCTTCTCCAGCGCGACCAGGGTGTTGTCGAACGTCGCCGGCTGCGGATTGTCTGCGATGCGTTTCGCTTCCGCGATCTGGCGGCGCATGCCTTCCTCGATCGCGGGCTGGAAATCACCGTCGCGGATCTTGTCGAACGGCGGCGCCTCGAACGGCAGCTTGCTGGGTTCGGCGAATGGATTGCCGGTCAACGGATCGGTGATGTCGTTGGCGACTTCCTTTGCCGAGTGCGCGGGTTTGTCCGCCATCGTCGAGCACGACGAGGCGAGCGCGACGATCAGGCTGGCGAGAATCGGTCGAATGCGTGGCATGCAATGGCCTCCTGCAAAAAAGTCGCGCCGCAGAGCGGCGCGACGGGTGTGGCTTGGTGGCGGAAGTTTACTTCGCTTTGGCGCTCGTCGCGGTTTTGAGCCCACGCACTTCCAGCAGCGGCTCGACACTCGGATCGCGCCCGCGGAACGCGCGATAGAGTTCGTCGGCGGGTTTGGTGCCGCCTCGCGAAAGGATCATGTCACGGAAGCGCTGGCCGTTCTCGCGGGTCATGCCGCCGTGCTCCTTGAACCAATACCACGCATCGTCGCGCAGCACGGCCGTCCACAGGTAGGCATAGTATCCGGCGGAATAGCCGCCGCCCCAGATATGGGCGAAGTAGCTCGTGCGGTAGCGCGGGGGCACCAGTGCGTAGTCGACGTGGTAGCGCTTGAGCGAGGCGGCCTCGAACTTGTCGACGTCCTGCTTGGCCGCACTCGGAGGCAGGCTGTGCCAGGCCTGGTCGAGCAACGCCGCGCCGAGGTATTCGGTGGTGGCGAAGCCCTGGCCGTAGGTGCCGGCGCGCTTGATCTTGGCGATCAATTCTTCCGGCATCGGCGCGCCGGTCTGGTAGTGTTTTGCGTAGTTCGCGAACACGCTCGGCTCGTCGGCCCAGTGTTCGTTGAACTGCGAGGGAAACTCGACGAAGTCGCGCGGCACATTGGTGCCGGCCAGATACGGATACTTCACGTTCGAGAAGAGGCCGTGCAGCGCGTGGCCGAACTCGTGGAACATCGTGATCACGTCGTCGTGGCTGATCAGCGCGGGCTGGCCCGGTGCGGGCTTGGTGAAATTGCAGACATTGAAGATGACTGGATGCGTGCCGAGCAGGGTGTTCTGGTCGACGAAGCTGTCCATCCATGCGCCGCCGGCCTTGTTGTCGCGCTTGAAATAGTCGGCGTAGAAGAACGCCATCGACTTGCCGTCGGCGTCGAACACTTCGAACACGCGCACGTCGGGCTGGTAGACCGGCAGGTCGTGGCGCTCCTTGAAACTGATTCCGTAGAGCTTGTTCGCGGCGAAGAACACGCCGTTCTGCAGCACGTTGTCGATCTCGAAGTACTGCTTGATTTCGTTCTGGTCGAGGTCGTAGTCCTTCTTCTTCACCTGTTCGGAGTAGAACTGCCAGTCCCATGGCGCGAGCTTGAAGCCGCCCTTCTGGGCATCGACGAGCTTCTGCATGCCGGCAGCCTCGTCCTTGGCCTTGGCCACCGCGGCAGGGACGATGCCGGTCATCAGCTTGATCGCGTTGTCCGGCGTCTTCGCCATCTGATCGGCGAGACTGTAATCGGCATAGGACTTGTAGCCGAGCAGCTTGGCCTTCTGTGCGCGCAGTTCGGCGAGACGCTGGATCGTGGCGCGCGTATCGTTCGCATCGCCATGCTCGGCGCGATCGATCGAAGCCTTGAACAGCTTCTCCCGTGTGGCGCGATCGGTCAGCGATTCCTGCGCCGGCTGCTGGGTCGTGTTTTGCAGCGCGACTACGTACTTGCCATCGAGCTTGCGGCTCTTGCCCGCTTCGAGCGCGGCGGCGAGATCGCCGTCGTCGAGACCGGCAAGTTGCGCCTTGTCGCCGACCACGAGCGCGCCGCCCTTGGTCGCGGCGAGCAGCTTCTGCTGGAACGCGGTCGACAGCGAGGATTCTTCCTTGTTCAACTCTTTGAGCTTGGCCTGGTCGGCAGCGGACAGCTCCGCGCCCGCGCGCACGAAGGCGAGATGGTAGCGGTCGAGCAGGCGCCGAGATTCGGGATCGCCGCCCAGCGATTCGCGGCTGTCGTAGAGTTTCTTCACGCGCGCATAGAGTTTGGCGTTGAGGAAGATCGCGTCCTGATGCGCGGCGAGCTTGGGCGCGAAGTCTTCCTGGATCTTCTGCATGTCGTCGTTCGTGTTCGCCTGCGCCAACGCGAAGAACACCTTGGATACGCGCGTCAGCGTCGCGCCGGTTTTTTCCATGGCGACGATCGTGTTGTCGAAGGTCGGCGCGTCGGCCTGGTTGGCGATCTTGTCAACCTCGGCGAGTTGCTCCTTCATGCCTTCGTCGAACGCTGGCGCGTAGTCGGCGTCGTGGATCTTGTCGAACGGCGGTGCCTGGTATTGCAGCGTGCTCGCGGCGAAGAACGGGTTGACCGCGGTCGCGGTCGCGGCGGCCTTGGCCGGGTCGGCGGGTTTCTGCGGCGTTTGCGCGTGGGCGGCGAAAGCGATGCTCATGGCGAGAACGATCGGTTGTAGTCGAAGCATGGTGGGATGTCCCCGTATAGATTGGCGATGAAGGGAAAAACACACGCACAGGCGCGCGGTGAGCGCGCAGCGTAGCGATGTTGCGAAGCGATGGTCATGTGCCGTTCGGCCTACGTCTTCGGCATGCCGGCGCCGCCGGCATTCGATTCATCGTGCACTCTCTATGCCGCGCTCACGTCCCGCAGCGTCCAGTTCGCGCCGATCAAAAGACCGAGCCGGTGCTTGAGCACCGCGTGCGGCAGCACCGTCGTGATTTTCACGTCGCAGTGCAGGTCGGCCTGATGCGCCTCGACCACGGCCTGTGGATCGCTCGCGCCGAGCAGCGGATCGACCGCATCGGGATCGGGCTGCATCGAGCGCCAGCGCTCCCACAGCCCCGGCTCGCGCAGCGCGGCCTGCAACTGCGCAGCGAAGCTCTCGGATGAATTGCCGCTGTAGGACAGCGATGGAACCTGCCCGCGCGCCTTGGCGAGATCGGACACGACGAAAAAGAACGTCTGTTTCGAGGCAGGCATGGGCCGCTCCTGTTGCTACGGATTGTCGAGTCTATCAGTTCGACGTAGTGGCTTCGGTGCGTGTTTGCAACCCGCTCGTGAGCGCCAGCGCGGCGCCGACCACGGCGGCGAGGCAGGTCCAGCCGAGATAGCGCAGCTCCGCCGACGGCGCGATCAGCGGCAGCGGCGCCGCGTAGGCGAGGCCGCTGGCGAGCACGGCGAGCGCGGCCTGCGCGTTTGCCCGGGCGCGGTGGCGCCAGGCGAAGACGAGCGCGAAGAGGCTCAGGGCTAGATACGGCCATGACGCGAGTGCGCTCGTGTCGCGCAATGCTTCGGCGAAATGTATGCATATGGCGTGCAGTGCCGAGCGATTCGGCGCTACCGGAGGATTGTCACGGAACTGGAGTTCGTCGTCGACGTAGACCAGCTCATGCGGCCAGTCGCGCGGCTTGCTGCCAAACAACGCGCGGATCAGGCGCCAGCGCTGCGCGACATAGGCGGCGGGATAGCCGGTGATCGCGGCGAGCGATGCTTCGCGCAGTTCTGTCACGGCCGCCTCGCCGGGCAGGAAGAACGGGCCCATCACGCGGCCGCGGGTGGCCGTGAAGATCGATACGTTGGAGTAGGGCTGGAAGGCGCCGCGCAGGTCGTCGAGACTCAGCTCGGGTTTGTGCGTCGCCGGCGGCAACAGCATCCGGTTCGCATCGAGCGAAATCGCAGCCAGATCCCACATCGTGGTCGCCGGCCACAGCGTGTAGCGTCGTTGTGCGGCCTGCGCGCTCAACATGCCGATGGCCTGCAGGCCAAGCCCGAGGACCAATACGGCGCCGAATATCACGCCGTGCCGCCGGGCCGGCGCGATCGCGATCGCGCGCGGATGCAGCCAGACGCACCATGCGGCCAGCGGCAACGCAGCCGGGAGTACGTTGTGGCGCAAGGTCATCGCGAACGCGAGTGCCAGCCAGGATGCGCCGAGCCAGCCCGCGCCGCGCGCGTCGCGCCAGCGCAGCAGCGCGCCGACGGCGAACGCGAGCGTAGCCAGCAGCATCACGTCGGTCCACACATGCGCGATCAGGACGAACACGACCGGCGCCAGCGCCGCCGCAAGCACGAAGGCGATGCGCGCGACGAGGCCGCAATCCAGCGCGCGCGCCACCAGCACGAGCCCGCTCCAGAGCAGCGCGAGTTGGATCAGGAACAGCGGCCCGGGGCCGGTCCACAACTTGTCGGTGAGCCACCACAACCAACGCAGACCGGCGCCGTAGATGTTCGTGCTCGGCGCGCCGCGTGCCTGCGACCAGATCACCGCGCTGTCGAGTGACATCGCGCCGGGGTAGTAGCAGGCGGCGCAGAAGGCGATTCCGGCTACTGCGGTCAATGCGAGTGGCCACCACGACAACTGTTTCGGTGAGGAATGCGACATGCGCCTTCAACAAAGCAGGTCGCGAGCCGCGGCGAGATGCACGGCGAGCGCGGTCGGGTCGGGTGCGGCGCTATGCGCCAGTACGCCGAGGCAGGGTACGGAAAGGCGCTCGCGCAGGGTGGCGAGATTGTCCTCGCGGCGCGCCATTTGTGCATCGACGCTGCTGCCGACCCAGCCGATCAACTCGGCGCCGTCGGCGCGGATCGCGCGCGCGCTGAGCAGCGCGTGGTTGAGGCAGCCCAGGCGCAGGCCGACGACCAGGATCACCGGCAGTCGCAACGCGCGCACCAGGTCGGCCTGCATCAGCCGCGGACCGAGCGGCGCCATCCAGCCGCCGACGCCTTCGACGACGAGGAATTGTGCATTTGTGGACAATGCAGCAAATGCCGCCTCGATGCGCGCCAGGTCGACTTCGATGCCGGCGTCGGCCGCGGCGAGGTGCGGCGCGATCGGATCGGCGAAGGCGTAGGGATTCACGTCCGCATAGGCGGGTGCGCCTGCGCTGTGCGCGATCAGAAGCTCGGCGTCGGCGTTGTGCAGGCCTGCTGGCGTGCGTTCGCAGCCGCTTGCGACCGGCTTCATGCCGACTGCGCACACGCCGCGTGCATTGAATGCGGCGAGCAGCGCCGCCGCGGCAAGGCTCTTGCCGACGCCGGTGTCGGTGCCGGTGACGTAGACCGCGTGGCTCATGCCTGGCCGGTGGGCAGTGCAGCGATGGTGCGACGACAACGCGCGCGCCACATGCGGCCGAAGAAAATATTCGTTGCGTAGACGAGTCCGGGCGCGGCGAATATCCCTGCGCCGAGCCCGGGCGCGGCGAGAACGAGTGCCGGCAGGCAGCAGGCGAGCGCGATCGATGCCAGCGCCAGCGCTGCCTGCGTGATCCAGATGCCGATCTTCATGCGCGTGTAGGCGCGCTCCGCGCGCGCGAGGCCGATCGCATCGGCATGGTGCAGCGCGTGGCGGAACAACAGCACGAACACCGTCGAGATCGCGGCGAAGCCGAGGCCGAACACGAGATAGGCCGCACGCAGTTCCTCGACCGTGACGAGTTGCTTGACCGAACCGTCGCTCAGGCCGCCGCCGCTGAACCCCAGAAACATCTGGGCAAACAGCATGCGCAGCGGATAGACGTAGAACAACACGATGAAGACGAGCAGCAGGCTCAGGCTCACGCCGGTCGAGTCCTCGAGGTCGTAGCAGCGGCTCCATTCGCGGTGCGAAAGCCAGATGCGCGAGATCAGCAGGAAACAGACCGCGAACGTCGGCACGCCGTGCAGCGCGGTCAGCATTTCCTCGACCGAGGCCGGTACGTGGCCGATCGAGATGACGACGAGGGTGACCGCGAACGCGAACGAGGCATCGACGAAGCCTTCCAGCCGCGTCGGCTGGGGGCGGCGGATGCGCATCACATCGTGGAGAGGGCCGGGCATGAAGGTTGTCCGTGCAAGCTGGCGCGCAGCATAGATCGATCGGCAGGCGAAGCAAAGACGGCGCTGGAGTAGAATGCAAGGATTCCATCCGCGGACGAATCATGTTCACCGCCGCCGCACTTCAATCCGACAGCAAGCGCGAACAGTACGCCGAACTCGCCGAGCAGGCGCGCGGCCTGCTGCATGGGGAGCGCGACCGCATTGCCAATGCGGCGAATTTCGCCGCGCTGGTCTACAACGCATTGCCCGGACTCAACTGGGCGGGATTCTACTTCTTCGATGGCAGCGAGCTTGTGGTCGGCCCGTTCCAGGGCAAACCGGCCTGCGTGCGCATCGCGCTCGACAAGGGCGTGTGCGGTGCGGCCGCGTCGACGCGGCAGACCCAGGTCGTGCGCGACGTGAATGTGTTTCCCGGTCATATCGCCTGCGATGCGGCGTCACGGTCGGAAATCGTCGTGCCGTTGGTCTTCGACGGAGCGCTGCTTGGCGTGTTCGATGTCGACAGCCCGGAGCTCGCGCGCTTCGACGACGACGATCGCGCCGGCATGGAGTTGCTGGCGAGAACATTTTTGCAGTCGCTGACCGGCGATTGAGGCAACGGGAGCAGCGATGGCAGCGAAAGACACAACAGGAAAGATCCGCAACGTCGGTCCGAAATCCGCCGCATGGCTGCGCCAGGTCGGCGTGCGTACCCAGGACGATCTCACGCGCCTCGGCGCGGTCGAGGCGTTCATGAAGGTCAAGCGCGCCGGTTTTCGACCCAGCCTCAATCTGCTCTACGCGCTCGAAGGTGCGCTCGCCGATTGCCATTGGGCCGATCTGCCCGAGGAACGCAAGGCGGCGCTGCTCGCCGGCGCCGAGGCGGCCGAGGCGGCCAATCCGATCAAGACGCGCTGGCAGAAGCAGGCCGACCGCAGCGCGGCGCAGCCGCGTGCAGGAAGCGGCAGCGATGAGCGCGAGTCGTCATCGGGATTTCTCGACGATGCCGAGGGCGGTTCGGCACACTCGGACTCCGACAGCGCGAACAATCGTTTCGAGTAGGTATGTCAGGCCTTCACCGCCGCATGCGCGCGTGCGTCCTCGCGCCAGCGCGGCGTTGCATAGATGCGCGGCAGTGCTTCGGCAACCGTATTGACCAGCGACCACATCTGCAGGTGTTCGTAGTTCATGAAGCGCTCAGCCACGACCTGCTGCATGAACGCCTGCAGCGGCGCGTAGAAATCCGCGATGTTCAGCAGCACGATCGGATTGAAGTAGATGCCGAGGCGTTTGAGGGTGATGGTCTCGAACAATTCTTCGAGCGTGCCCGAGCCACCGGGCAGCGCGATCACCGCATCCGAGCCGGTCAGCAGCCTGTGCTTGCGCTCGCGCATGTCCTCGACGACTTCGAGGTTGGCGACGCCGGGATGCTGCCATTCGACCTCGATCATGAAGCGCGGGATGATGCCGATCACCTCGCCGCCGGCTTCGAGCGCGCCGTCAGCGAGTGCGCCCATGAGGCCGCCGCCGCCGCCGCCGTAAACTACCTGGCAGTTCGCGCGCGCGAGCGTGGCTCCGAGTTCGCGTGCGGCGGAGATGTAGACCGGGTCGCAGTGGCGACTGGATGCGGCGTAGACGCAGATGCGCATGATGGAATCCCCAATGGAAAGGGGAATTCTAACGATCTCGCGCAGATTGTCCCGAAAACCGCATCGTTCGGTCCAGTCGAATGGGTTGCACTTGAGCGCCCGATGCGTGGCAACCCTAGCGCGCGCCGCGTCCGAACAGCACGACTTCGATGGTCTGGATGAAGATCATCATGTCGAAACGCAGACTGTGGTTCTTCACGTAGAACAGGTCGTAGGTGAGTTTCATCGAGGCATCCTCCTCGCTCGAACCGTAGGGGTAGCGCAATTGCGCCCAGCCGGTCAGCCCAGGTTTCACCGAATGACGCAACGAATAGTAGGTGATCTTGTTGTTCAGGCCGTCGACGAATTCGGGGCGTTCCGGGCGCGGGCCGATGAAGCTCATTTCACCGCGCAACACGTTCCACAATTGCGGCAGTTCGTCGAGCCGCACCTTGCGGATGAAGCGGCCGACTCGTGTTACCCGATCGTCGTTTGTCGAAGCCCAGCGCGCGACGCCATCACGCTCGGCATCGGTGCGCATGCTGCGAAACTTGTACAGGTGGAACGCACGACCATGCTCGCCGACGCGGCGTTGCCGATAGAGGATCGGCTGTCCGCGACCGGATTCCAACCGAATCGCCAGCGCGACCAGCAGCATGAACGGCCAGGTCAACAGCAGGACCGCCGTGGCGCTGGCGATGTCGAAGGCGCGCTTGGTCGCCTTGCGCAGCAGGGTGGCGTGGAAACCTTCGGAAAACACCAGCCAGGACGGCGACACGGCGAGGTTGATCTCGCCGGATTCGCGTTCGAGGAAGCGGCCGACATCGGTCACTTCGATGCCGTTGTGCTTGCATTCGAGCAGTTGCTCCATGGGCAACACCCCGCGCCGATCATCGGGGCCGACGACGATTTCGGCAACATCGTTCTGCGCGGCCCATTGAAACAACGATGCATTGATCGAAAGCAATTGGCCCTGCGGAACGCAAACCGGATCGCTGCCGACCGGAATGTAGCCGACCAGGTTGAGGGTGCGTCGATTGCCGGGGTCACTGAGCCAGCGATGGATCGCCGTTGCGCTCTGGCCGGCGCCCAATACCGCGACGCGGCGCTTGAGCATCTCGCTGTCGATCATGCTCAGGAACCAGATACGGAAAGCGCAAACCGCCAGCAGCCCGAACAGCAACGAAAGGCCGAATACGCCGCGTCCGATATAGGTCTGCGGGATCGCGTAGTAGACAAGCACCAGCACAATGCTGCCAATCAAGAAGCCGACCGCCTGCCGTAGCAGCACGCCGAACGCGGTTTCACGCACATGCGCCTGGTACAGCCCGAGCGCGGCCATTCCAACCATCAGGGACAGCGCAAAGAGAAAGCTGCGCAACAGCAAGCCCTGGGAAAAGGTCTGGAGCTCCGCCGGCGATCTGAAATAGCGAAGATACATCGCCAAGTGGACACAGAGCACGAGCAGCGCGCACTCGCACAAGCCCAGCACAATCAGCCAGCGCGGCATTTGTTGACGGAGGAAGCGAAGCATCTGACCTACTCCTTGGGTGTTCCGAGAAGCTGTCCGGGCGTCACACAATCGAAGATGACAATGGTCCAGTACAGGACTGGATGGCGACAATTACGTCGGCGGGCACCGGGGCGGAATTCGGGCTGCGGCCACGGCACGGTGGTCCGCTGCAGATATTGCACCGCACAAAAATGGCGCCTTCAGGATAACGTCACCGATCGTGGGAGAGACGCCCCACGATCCCCCCTTGAACCGGTTTCCACTATTCTGACCGGACCCGCAGCCTAGCACATTCGTCGATAATGTGAAACAGTACACACAATTTGCGAATGTCTTGGCTGTGCAACCCGAAACCCGTGTAATCGTCAGCCAAGGCTTCTGATGAAACATGACGGGTGGCGGGATGCCGGGCGTTATGCTCGTGGCATGCTGCAGCTCCGCAAAGCATAACGGCCCCTGAGTGCCGGAAGTTCTCCCTGTTGCTACTGGATTCGGTCTATGACGAACGTGCCGTTGGCGCCCCTGGATGTGGCGCGTGTGGCGATCATCGGTCTGGGTTATGTGGGACTGCCGCTAGCGGTCGCATTCGGCCGGCGGCGCGATGTGGTCGGCTTCGATGTCAATGTCGCGCGCATCGGCGAGTTGTGCGATGGCCACGACCACACGCTGGAAATTTCCGCCGAGGAACTTGAAGCGGTTGCGCAATTGCGCTTCAGCCATGATCCGGCCGACCTCCGCGACCGCGACGTTTTCATCGTTACCGTGCCGACCCCGATCGACGAGTTCAAGCGCCCGGATCTGCATCCGCTCGAGTCGGCGAGTCTGACCGTGGGCCGGGCGATCCGGCCCGGCGGCATCGCGATCTTCGAATCGACCGTCTATCCGGGCGCGACCGAGGAAATCTGCGTGCCGATCATCGAGCGCGCCTCGGGCCTGCGCCACAATGTGGATTTTTATACCGGCTACAGCCCGGAACGCATCAATCCGGGTGACAAGACACACCGGCTCGAAAGCATCGTCAAGATCACCTCGGGGTCGACGCCGGCGGCCGCGGAGTTCGTCGACGCGCTGTACCGCGAGATCGTCCAGGCGGGCACGCATCGCGCATCGAGTATCCGTGTCGCCGAGATGGCCAAGGTGATCGAAAACACGCAGCGCGACGTGAACATCGCCTTGATCAACGAATTCGCGTTGATCAGCCAACGCCTCGGTATCGACACGCTCGAGGTGCTGCAGGCGGCGGGGACGAAGTGGAATTTCTTGCCGTTCCGCCCCGGCCTCGTCGGCGGTCATTGCATCGGCGTGGATCCGTACTATCTCACGCACAAAGCGCAGCAGCTCGGCTACCATCCCGAGGTCATCCTTTCCGGGCGGCGCATAAACGACAGCATGGGCTCGCACGTGGCGCAGCGCGTGATCAAATTGATGACCCAGCGACGCATCCAGGTTGCGAATGCCAATGTCCTCGTGCTCGGCCTGGCGTTCAAGGAAAACTGCCCGGACTTGCGCAATACACGCGTCATCGACCTGGTCAACGAATTCCGGGCTTACGATACCCGCGTGGACGTGTACGATCCCTGGGTCGGTGCGGCCGAGGCGCGCCACGAATACGGTCTTGACCTGCTTGCCGAGCTCGGCGCGGAAAAGTACGACGCCATCATCCTGGCGGTGGCGCATCGCCAATTCGTCGAGATGGGCGCGGAGAACATTCGCGCTCTCGGCAAGCCCAACAGTATACTGTTCGACGTCAAGCACGCCCTGGCGAAGTCGGCGGTGGATGATCGGCTGTAAGTTTCTGAGTAGCTATTCTACGGATCCAGGGTCATGGGTTTCATCGACGGCGCATCGAGTAGCAGGTCACGGCAGTCGTGCTCTTCAGGCAGGCGTCGTGCAGTGTCTGCCGTGATGCGCCCCTTTCTTTCCTGGCCGAGTC
Source organism: Pseudomonadota bacterium (assembly GCA_018240465.1). Lineage (GTDB taxonomy): Bacteria > Pseudomonadota > Gammaproteobacteria > Xanthomonadales > Rhodanobacteraceae > Rudaea. Next base: position 16,769 of record JAFEFS010000091.1, on the reverse strand, counting down.
GTCTCCTTCCTGTCGTCATCCCAGGGTATTCCGAATCATGAAAGTTCTCGTTACCGGTGCCGCAGGCTTCATCGGATCGGCGCTGAGCGAGCGGCTGCTGGCGCGCGGCGACGAGGTGCTCGGCTTCGACAACCTCAATGCCTACTACGACCCGCGGCTCAAGCAGGCGCGACTGACGCGGCTGACCCCCTTGCCCGGATTCAGGTTCGTCAAGGCAGACCTCGAGGATAATGCAGCAGTCGAGCATTGTTTCGCGGAATTCCGGCCCGCGCGCGTGGTCAATCTCGCGGCACAGGCGGGAGTCCGCTACTCGTTGGAGAATCCACGTGCCTATGTCGACAGCAACATCGTCGGATTCCTCAACGTCTTGGAGGCGTGTCGGCATCATGCGGTCGAGCATCTGGTGTATGCCTCCTCGAGCTCGGTGTACGGCGCCAACCGCAAACTGCCGTTTTCGGTACGCGATTCCGTCGATCACCCGGTCAGCATGTACGCGGCGACGAAGAAGGCCAACGAACTCATGGCTCATACCTACAGCCATCTGTTCGGACTGCCGACGACCGGATTGCGGTTCTTTACCGTCTACGGCCCCTGGGGGCGACCGGACATGGCGTTGTTCCTGTTCACGCGCAAGATCCTCGCGGGTGAGCCTATCGAGGTATTCAATCACGGGCGTCACAGCCGCGACTTCACCTACATCGACGACATCGTCGAGGGTGTCATCCGTACACTCGACCATGTTCCGGCCAATGACCCGTCCTTCGATGCATTGCGGCCGAATCCCGCGTCATCCTTCGCACCGTATCGTGTATACAATATTGGCAACCACCACCCCGTACAGCTGGAGCGGTACATCGAAATCCTTGAGTCGTGTCTCGGGCGCAGCGCGCAAAAGGTTCTCTTGCCATTGCAACCCGGAGACGTGCCCGATACGCACGCGGATGTCGAAGAATTGCGTCGTGATGTCGGCTATTCCCCGGCAACGCCGGTCGAGGTCGGTATCGAGCGCTTTGTGCGCTGGTATCGGGAGTACTACTCGGTATAGGTGGCTGACTGGACTTTGACCGGACAAACCATGATGAAACGAATGTTCCGATTTTTGCGTGAGTTCGGCCTGTGCCGGTCGGCGGGAACGATGCCGCTCGGCGAAGTGTTTCGCGTGGTGAGCCTCGTTTGCTCGCTGGCGTTTGCAACCTGCGTGTGGAGCGCCGAACCCGCCCCATCCCGGCCGGCGCCGGGCATGGGTGTCGATGTTTATCGCATCGGCGTGGACGACGTCGTGCAGGTATCGGTGTGGCACAACCCCGATTTGAGCGTCACCGTGCCGGTGCGTCCGGATGGACGCATATCGATCCCGCTGGGCGGGGATGTGATTGCCGGCGGGCGTACCCCCGAAGAAGTTGCCGCGGCGATAAAGGAAAAACTCGCGGCCTATGTGCGCGAACCCCAGGTCGCGGTCATCCTCACCCAGTTGCACAGCCACGAGTACCTGTCCCGGGTGCGCGTCACCGGTGCTGTCCGCCAGCCGGTTTCAGTCCCCTACCGGCAGGGGATGACCGTGCTCGACGCGGTTCTCGCAGCGAACGGCACGACGGAGTTCGCGGCTGCGGACCGGACCGAGCTGTATCGCAAGGATGGGGAGGCGACCAAGGCCATGGATGTGCGCCTCGACAAAATCCTGAAGAAGGGTGATCTGTCGACGAACTACCCGGTACAGCCGGGCGACATCATCACCGTGCCTGAGCGCTCCTTCTAGGCGCGGGCAGAGCACTTCATCGGGCAGGCAAGGGCGACGATCATGAGTGGCGAGTTGATTACCACCAAGGAGATGACGAGTGTTCTCGTCAACGAGGCGGAGCGCCGGAAGCTGACGATCGGTGTGATATTCGCGGTCGTTGCCTTGACCGCGCTGGGGCTCGGATTGTGGTGGCCGAAGAAATACGTCTCCTCGACCACGATCCTCGTGCAGGAAAACAGCATCATCAAGCCGCTCATGGAAGGCAGGGCCGTGCCGACCGGAGTCACGGACCGCGCCGCGATTGCGCGCGAAGTGATCTTCAGCCGCAAGATCATGGACGAGGTCCTGGCCGCGGGCGGTTGGCTGGACAGCAAGCCGGGTCCCGTCGAACAGGAAAAGATCATCGATGCCATCAAAGGTCGGACCACGATCAATCTTTACAAGGACAATCTGATCCAGATCGCTTACGCCGATTCGGATCCCGAGCGCACCTACAAGACCGACAAACTGATGGCCGATCGCTTCATTCAGGAGAGCTTCGCCGCCAAGGAGCGCGAAAGCCGCGAAGCGTTCGAATTCATCAGCGGCCAGGTGGAGGAGTATCACAAGAAGCTGACCGATGCCGAAGACAAGCTCAAGGCGTTCCGCGCCAAGAACGTGGATGCGCGGCCGGGCAGCGCCACCGATTCGAATACGCGCATCAGCGCGCTGCGCAGCCAGGTCGAAAATGCGCGTATCGAAACGATGGCGCTGAATGCGAAAGCCGCATCGCTCAACTCGCAGATTTCCGGGGAGTCGGCGGTGGTGGCGACGCAGACGCGCGAGGGGCAGTTCCGCGTGCGGTTGGTGGAGTTGCAGAACGAACTCGATAAACTGCTCCTGACCTATACCGACCAACATCCGGACGTCATTCGCGTACGTCACGAAATGGAAGACGTGCGTGAGGCGCTCAAACGCGAGCAGAACCGGAGCGAAGCGCGCCAGGCGGCGGGAGTCTCCGCGGCGGGCTCGGACGTGGCGATTACCAACCCGCTGTACCTGGAGCTGCGCAGCAAGATGGCTGAAGTGCGTTTCGACGCCGGAGCGGCCGCCTCACGCATGAATGCAAGCCAGGCTTTGCTCAATGGCGAACTGGAGCGCAGTCGCCGCATCGCCGACTCGGAGAACGACCTTGCGGAGCTGACGCGCGACTACGAAGTCAACCGCGACACCTATCAGGATTTGCTCAAACGACGTGAAAATGCGCGTGTGTCGATGAACCTCGACGCGGACCATCAGGGCTTGACGTTTGCAATCCAGGAGCCGGCCATCAAGCCGGTGCAGCCGGTCGGCTTGCGCTTCGTACATTTCAGCCTGGCGGGGCTTGTCCTCGGCATTGGGTTGCCAGCGCTGTTGCTGTTTGCCCTGGCGCGTCTGGATACGCGCGTGCGTTCGGGTGAGCAACTCGAACGTCTGACCGGACTGCCGGTGCTGGTCACAATTCCGGTCTGCACGACGATCAGGGAGCGGCGCCGCGCGAGGCTGGGCACGCTTGCGCTCGTCCTGATCGTGTTCGGTGTGTTTGCCACATATGTCCTGGTCGTCCTGCTGCATTCGAGAGCATCATGAACGTCGTCAACGAAGACAACTTGCCCGAGCAGGTGGAGCGACAGGCGCCGCAGACCGTGCGTACCGGAACGATGTTGCAGCGCGGCTCTTCCAGCACAGCGATCGCGCGAATGGAGCAGTCGTCGGAGCTGTCGCTGCGCGAGCGCCAGGCATTGCGTCTGATCGTGCCCGACGATGTTTCGGGCGGAATGTCCGATGCGTTCCGTGAACTGCGCACGCGCCTTCTCGCGCTTGCCGCGGGAACCAACAACTTCGTGACGATGGTAGCGCCGATCGGCCCGGGCTACGGCGGCAGTTTCGTCGCGCGCAATCTTGCCGCTGCCTTTGCGTTCGACGAGGCGAAAACCGCGTTGCTGGTCGATTGCGATTTTCGGCATCCAAGTCAGCACAAGGTGTTCGGCGTCGAGCCCACGAAGGGGGGGCTGTTCGATTGCATCGAGCACCCGGGCGCCAATCTTGGCCAGTTCATCTATCAAACCGGGATTCCGCGCCTGCGCCTCGTGCCTACCGGGCGGCCGCAGGAGATGAATGGGGAATACTATTCGTCGATCAACATGCAGATGGTGATACACCAGATGCGCAAGCGCTATGCGGATCGGTATCTGGTTCTCGATGGTCCGGCCATCAAAGGTTCGCCGGATGCGCGTATTCTCTCCGATCTTGCCGACTTCATCGTGGTCGTCGCCGCGTACGGGCGCGATACCGCCGCGAAGATCAACCAGGCGGTAGCGACATTCGATCCGAGCAAGTTGGCCGGCGTGGTGTTCAATCAGTTGCCCTGAAGGGGGGACGGCTCATGTCGGACATTCCTCGTGGTACTTCGAACGATTCAGGGTTTCCTGCGAGTTGGCGACGACTCATCGCGAAGCGGGCAGGAAATTGTCCGGATCCACGTAGCCGGGCCTCGATGCGCGGTGCGCCCGTGGTGGAAATCGACGCATTTCTTTTTTTGGCCCTGCGGCAGTGCGGCAAGGCGGCATGGTTGGTTGGTGCGTCGCTCATCGCGGCCGCTACTGCGGATGCGCAATCGCTGAACTACACGCTGCAGGTCGGTGTCGAGCACAGCGACAACATCGCCGAGACCGCCACTCAGCGCGTCGACGACAACGTGCTGATTCCGAGGCTTACCTTCGATTGGGTCGAGCAAGGCTCGACCTTGCAGGCGCAAGCGAACGGCACGATTGAGTACCGCGACTACCTGGGAGGGCGATTCGACAACGAATTGCGCGGACAACTGTCGGGTATCGCCAATTGGGTGATCCTGCCACAACGATTGAGCTTCGATTTCGAGGACTATGCAGGGGTTCAGCCGGTCAACGTGTTCCAGAGCAGCAATGCACCCGGCCAGCAGCAGCAGACCAACGTCTTCAGCCTTGGGCCGACGCTGATGTTCCGGGTCGGGTCGGGCATGCGCGGCGAAGCTGACCTGCGTTTCACCGACAGTACCGCATCGGTGGTCAAGGAATTCGATTCCCAGCGGACCTCGATCGGCGTACGCGCGATCCGCGACCTCAGCCAGACCGACCAGTTGTCGGCCAACGTGGACGCCCAACACATCCACTTCACCGATTCCTCGGGCGGGCCCGACTACGATCGTTATTCCGCGTATGCGCGCTACCTCAGCAAACTCTCCCAGATCGACCTGGATTTTTCGCTCGGCTATACCGGTCTGGATTTTTCACATGCTCCGGGCCGCTCCGGCCCACTGCTGCGCGGGAACCTCAAATGGCGTGCCACGCCCTCCAGCGCATTCGAGCTGGGCTTCGTGCGCCGCTACTCGGACGCGACCGAGGATTTGATGATTGATCCGTCGGCGCTGATCGCACGCACGACCGGAGGCCCGATCGTTACCGGCAGCGTACCGATCACCTCGCAGGCCTTTCTGGAAAAGCGGTTCGATGCGAGCTATACATACCAGGCGCCGCGACTCAACGTTCGTCTCGCGCCTTTTTTCGGCGATTTGCAGTACTCGCTGGTGCCGTCCGCGAACGAGGCCGCGCTCGGGGCGACCGACCAGACTACGCACGGCATGATCGCCACGGCGAACTATCTGCTGCGACCGTTGTGGTCCCTGGGGTTCAGCGCGGCGGAAGAAACACGCAAGTACACCCAGATCGACCGGCACGACGAAGACTTGCGCTATGGTCTGAGCTTGACCAACCAGCTCAGCCGTCAGTGGAGCTGGCGCGTGGATCTGATCCGCAACCAGCGGTCGAGCACCGAGGTTCTGCAGAAATTCAGCGAAAACATCGCGATGCTCACGATCATCTTCAGACGCTGAAGCGGAACCGGGACGATGAATCGATCGAGTGGTTGAGCATGACGGATAACGCATTTCTGGACGCGGGCGGCGAACGCCACGGCGCCCAGCCCGGGCACGGACACGACAGGCGCTCCGGCATGGCGCAGACGTCGCTCCCGGTGCTGATGTACCACGGCATCCATGCGGACGCGAGCAGTCGCGGTCGCTACGAGCCCGTCTACAGCGTCACCGCGCAGGCTTTCTCCGCGCAGCTCGACTGGCTTCTCGCACGGGGTTATCGCAGCGTGCGCCTCGATGAACTGTGCGGCGACGATGCGCGCGGCGGGAAGCGGGTCGTCATCACTTTCGACGACGGCGACGTCAGCAACTTCGAAGTCGCACTGCCCCTGCTGCGTGAACGCGGTTTCGTCGCGGAATTCTTCGTCACCAGCGATTTCATCGGCACTGACGGCATGCTCACGTCCGCCGATGTGCGCGCATTGAGCGCGGCCGGGATGGGAGTGCAATCGCACGGTCGCACGCATCGCTACCTCGAAGACCTGGCGCCGGGCGACCTCGACGAGGAGTTGAGTTTCAGCAGGCAGGTGCTCGAACAAGCCACCGGCAAGGCCGTCGACGCGCTGGCGTTGCCCGGAGGTCGCGGCGGCGAGCGCGAGCGCCTGGTCGCACAGCGGCTGGGATATCGCTATCTGCTCAATTCCGAACCCGGGCCAAATCGTGGCTGGCACGCGGATTCGTACCTGCAGCGCCTCGCCGTAACGCGTGGAATGGGCATGAAGGAGTTTGCGGGAATGGTCACATGGAGCGGTATCGGGCCTCGCATGGCGCGCATGCGCTACCATGCGCTGCGGCTACCCAAACGCATGCTCGGCAACCGGCGCTACGAGCAATTGCGCGCACGCATGTTTGGGCCATGATCGTCGCCATTTTCTGGCTGGGCCTCGTCCTGGTCGGATATGCGTATCTGGGCTACCCGCTGCTGATGCGGGTGCTCGCCGGCACGACCGGCAAAGCGCCCCGGCAGGACGAAACGACGCCGGACGTGACCGTGGTGATCGCCGCACGCAACGAAGCCGCGCGTATCGCCGCGCGTATCGAGAATATCTTCGAGCAGGACTATCCACGCGAAAAACTCCGAGTGCTGGTAGTCAGCGATGGCAGCGACGACGGAACCGAGACAGCCGCGCAGATAGATGCAAGCGTGCGCGTCATCACCCTCGCCGGGAACGCCGGCAAGGCGATGGCGTTGAATACGGCACTCAAGACGGTATCGACCGAATTCGTAGTGTTCACCGATGCGCGGCAACGCTTCGCGACGGACGCGCTGCGACGCCTCCTGGCGGCATTCGCCGATCCTTCGGTCGGTGCCGTCAGCGGCGAACTCGAGATCGTCGAGGATCTCGCGCGGCCCGCTCCGGCGAGCATCGGGCTCTACTGGCGCATCGAGAAGTCGCTGCGCGAAAGCGAGGCCCTGCTGTCCTGCCTGCATGGCGTCAGTGGTGCGGTATATGCGCTGCGCACGAAATTGTTCCGTGCCATGCCGGCCGGCACGATCCTCGACGACATGTGGGTACCGCTGGAGGTGATTCGTGCCGGCCATCGCGTGTGGATGGCGCGCGATGCGGTCGCCTACGATATCGCGAGCGCAGATGCGAAAGCGGAATTCCGGCGCAAGACGCGTACCCTAGCAGGCAACTGGCAGTTAATCGCGCGCCTGCCCTGGTTGTTGAATCCGTTGCGCAATCCGGTTTTCTTCGCCTGGTTCTCGCACAAGTTCCTGCGTCTGCTCGCGCCTTGGGCCCTGCTTGGTTCCTGGCTTGCCTCCGCTGCGGCCGGAGGGCCTTATCGAGCCGTCTTCGGCCTGCAGACCCTGTGCTATCTCGCCGCGCTTGGGGCATTGCTCGCGCCGCGGCTGGCGGCGCGCATTCCGCTCTTGCCCGCAGCCGGCACATTCCTGATGCTCAACGCCGCGGCATTCGTCTCCTTGCCAGCCTGGCTGCGGCTGCAACACGATCCGCAGCGGCTATGGAAGAAAAGTTAGTCGCTGGATTCCCGCGATCATGACCAAGCCGCTGATGCCGGTCGGTCGCGTCCGTCTTCCGCCGTATGAACGTCAACTGCACACTCGGCGTGTTGCACGCGGCGCGTGCTCCCGGACTCCGTCGGTCGAGATCTGCGTGCAAGGGCGATGTGCTGCAGGAATCAGCGCGCTTCAGGGACGCCGCGATGCGGCACGCACAGGTCCGCGCCCGGGTACGCCTTGATTGTTCACGTGGCCAGCCGCACGTCGGCATTCACGCTCGGCGTTCCACGTCGCGCCGGCAACAGGCAATCGCGCCGGCGCAATGCGGGCGCCTCGACCAGCCACTGCGGCGGCGTGTGCACGAGCATCAGCTTTTCGATTTCGGGCGTCGACACGGGGTTCAGTGCCACGGTACCCGCTGCCGCGGGGCCAATCGAGTTGAGGCACGCTGTCTGGGCGCCGATTCAAAATTGACGTACGTGGTTGGGCATTGGCTCACGGCAGTTCACCGCAGGACGAGCTTCATGATGTGGCCAGGGCATCGGAGTTGTCGACAGGAGTGAGCGCCGAGTGGCGGACATCTCACCCTCGCATACCGGAATCGCCGTTCAGTTCGAGCGCAAAGCCAGGCGTTGAACGCGATCCGAAAGCCTGTTCAGGGCAGCCTTCATCGGAGAGGAGATCGGCTTTTCGATCAGAACATGTACCGCATGTGCCAAAGCTACTACGGCCATGATCGTCCCCCAAAAAAGCAGATGCTTGTTGATGGCTGGATACGCCGCATTGAAAACGATGTAGCCGATATGCTGATGCAGGAGATACAGAGGGTAAGTGAGAGAGCCGAGCAGAAGCCAGCGGGTTCTGCCAAACAGCCCGGTACGACGCAGCGCGACCAGCAGCATCACGACGAAGAAGGTCGTGACTATCATGGCGACTATCCAGCCGTTCATGTCGGTATGGAAATGGGCCACAAAACCCTTCAATCCTCTCAAGGACTGATACACGGCCAATCCCCATGCGGTTGAAATTGTTGCAATCCTCGCCGCGGAAAATCCGTTCTTCCAGATCAGGAAATACGTCGCGCCGGCGGCAAAATACGGGGAATATTCCGTAATCAGCAGTGTTTGCAATCTTTCGACCGGGAATATTTCCAGAAGTATCGAGCAAATTATCCAGCCCACGATGAAAATCTGCGCCTTCTCTATCATTCCGAATGTCAACAAGACTGCAACCATCAGATAAAACCGGATTTCAACGAACAGCGACCAATACACGCCGTCAATGGAAGGCACGTTGAAAAATCCGCTCAGCATGGTCATGTTGGCCAGATATTGGCCAAACGACGCGAAGTAGCGCGGCGCGCCCACGGCGATGGTAATGACAAAGGTAATCGTGCAGCAGGCCCAGAAAGCCGGGTAGAGTCGAACGATGCGTGAAACGATGAAGCCGCGCAGGCTGCCACTGGCCGCGGTCATCAGGATGACGAAGCCGCTGATCATGAAAAACAACTCAACTCCGAAGTAGCCGTATTTGGATACCGGAGCCAGCATTGGGTAGGGCATCACGGACAGGGAATCCGCGGCGTATCCCCGGAACGAGTAGTGGAAAAAAACTACGGACAGCGCCGCCAGGAAGCGCAGCAAGTCGATTTCATTGACCCGGTCATCTTGCACGGCAATTTGGCCTGCGTTTTGTGGCTCTGGCCCGGGCGGCTCCCCCGCACGAGAAGGTCATGCCGAGTATTTTGTGAAGTATCGGCGCTCAGACGGACGTGCTTTCCGGCAGCGGGGCGGAGCAGCGGACATCCAGGAACGCGCCGATCAAGATAGCAGAGTCATGTCGATTTTTGAAAGGCGCAAGGCAGGATCCGGCTCATTTACGTTCTCTCGGCAGTGTGCGCGCGGCGAGCGGATAGCGCGCCGCAAGCACGGGCTGCGGGGGCGCACCAGCCGGCGTCGCGCCGGCATCGGTCCGTTCGCGCAACAGGTGGAAGTAGCGTTCGAGCAGGCCGCAAAGAATCCAGTAACTGGCCATCACCGGGCCCTGGAGGAATGGACTGCCATACAAACAACCGGCGGCCGCATCCAACGTCGCGACGCTGAAGCCGAACGCGAGCGCACGCGCTTCGGCGTTGTCGGTCGGCGCCGCCCTGCGCAGGGACGCACCGAGCGAGAACAGTGCGCGCCACAGCAGCAACAGCGCGAACAGGCCTTGCGGGCCGAGTTCTGCGAGGGTCAAGACGTAGAAGTTGTGCGCGTCGTAGTGTTTGAAGCTCGAATAGTTGCCGATCTCCGTCTTGAAGCGGTTGAGGCCGACGCCGAGGGGGTTTGCCTTCCACATTTCCATCGCACCGGCCCAGATTTCCCAGCGGCTTGCGGTGCTTTCGTCGACTTCCGCCTCGCCGTGCTTGCCGTGCTGTTCCGTCTCGGCGACGCGCTGCGTCACGCTCTCGGGCAGGTAGCCGGCCAGCGAGACCAGACTCACGCCGATGACGACCGCGAGCACGACATTGCGCCGGAGCAGCAGCACCGTGAGTCCGAGCAGCGCGATGAAATACGATTGTCGCGAATAGGTGACGAGCAACCCGAACGCGAGCAGGCCGACGCAGCCAAGCGCGATCAACCGCCACCAGAACTGGCGGAAGAACAGCGCGATCGCAATGAACATTGGCAGGAACATCGCGAAGTAGACGCCGGCACGGTTCGCGTTGCTGATGTTCGAACCGAACGGGCCGGTCGCGCGATGCGTCTCGTTGTAGTTGCCGAGGCCGTAGTCGAGACCCTGCCGCACCGCCTGCACGGCCGCGATGGCGGCGACCGCGGCGACGACGATGACCAACAGGCGCGTGGTCTTGAAGTCCTGTTTGCAGCGCAGGTAGAGGAAGTACAGCAGCGGCGAGAAGATCGCACTCTTCAGGTAGGTGATGTCGACCATCAGGTCGCCCGGTGCGCGCATCTGAGCGATCACGAAGCCGATCGTCAGCGCGGCGAAGAACAACAGCAGCGGCCTGCGCAAACGCGCGGGCTGCGCCGGTTCCGCGTCCTTGTTGCCTGTCGCGATCAGGAACAGCGTGACCAGAAACAGCAGGTTCGGCAGATTGATGCCGGGGATGCCAGTCTCGATCGTGTAGTGGTCCTGGTAGACGCTGTAGACGATTTGCAGGATCAGAAGAAAGCGCAGCATGGCCGTCTCGCTCCGTCTCAGGCAACAGTCGTCGCTGCCGGCGCGGGTGCGTCGAGGAAGCGTCGACACCACAGTTCCAGCGAGAGGATCACCCACAATGTTTCGCTCATGTCGGCGGCATGGGCGAGGTGGCGGTCGAGGCAGTGGCGCGCGGCGCCTGGATCGAGCATGCCGCGTTCGCGGAACGCGCGGCTCGCCAACGTGTCCTCGGCGAGTTCGCGCAACGGGCCACGGAACCACTCGGCCAGCGGAATGCCGAAACCCTGTTTCGGCTTGGCCAGCACGTCCGGCGGCAGCCAGCGCGCGGCAACGCGGCGCAGCAGGTGCTTGCCGCGGCCGCCGCGAACGCGCAGCGACGGCGGCAGGTTGACCGCGAATTCGACGAGGCGATGGTCGAGCAGCGGCGAGCGGCCTTCCAGCGAATTCGCCATCGCCATGCGGTCGAGCTTGACCAGGATGTCGTCGGGCAGATAGCTCGCGAAATCGATCGCGACGGCGCGGTCGAGATCGCCGAGACGTGCGAGCGCGGCGGTGTCGAGGTGCAGGCCTTCGTAGCGATTGCGCCCGCCGGCTTCGCCGAGCAGCGCGGCCGACAAATCCGGTGAGGTCAGCGCAACGCCGCTGAGGTAGCTGTCCGGGAACTCCTGGCGCAGGCGTTCGCCGATGCGGCGCAGGCGATAACCGTTCGCTCCAGGCAGGATGCTGCCGGCCGTGCGTGCGGCGAGCGACGCCAGTGGTCGCGCGGCACCAAGGCCCTGCAGCTTGAGGAAGCGCAGGTAGCGATCGTAGCCGCCGAACGCCTCGTCGCCGCCGTCGCCGGTCAGTACCATCTTTACCTTCGTGCGCGCGAGCTGCGCGACGAGGAAGGTCGGCACGGCCGACGCATCGGCGAATGGTTCATCGAGATACCAGACCAACTGCTGCAACAGCGCGACCGCGTCCGGCTCGACGACGAGTTCGTGATGCTCGGTGCCGAGATGCCGCGCGACGCGGCGGGCGTCGGAGAGCTCGTTGTAGGCCTGCTCGCGGAAGCCGATCGAGAACGTCTGCACCGGCTGCGACAGGTGCCTGCTCATCAGCGCGACGACGACGCTCGAATCGAGCCCGCCGCTCAGGAACGCGCCGAACGGCACGTCGGAGACGAGCCGGCTCGACACCGCTTCATCGAGTTTCGTCGCCAGCAGGTCTTCGGCTTCGCGCTCGTCGGTCGCGCTCACGCCGTTCCGCGCCAGCGACCAGTAGCGGTGCAGTTCGCTGCGGCCGTCGCGGTAGACGAGGTAGTGCGCCGGCGGCAGCTTGCGCACGTTGGCGAAGATGCTGCCGGGGTTCGGCACGTAGCCGAAGGTCACGTACGCACGCACCGCGGCCGGGTCGATCGTGCGCGCGAAACCGGGCATTTCGATCAGCGATTTCAGTTCGCTTGCGAACACGAGGCGTTCGCCGTCGTCCTGATAGAACAGGGGCTTTTCGCCGAAGCGGTCGCGCGCCAGCAGCAGGCTGCGCGTGCGCCTGTCCCACAACGCGATCGCGTACATGCCGTTGAGTTTCTCGAAGCACGCCGCGCCGTATTCGAGATAGCCGCGCAGGATGACTTCGGTGTCCGACTGCGTGGCGAAGCGATGCCCGCGCGCGACGAGTTGCGCGCGCAGCTCGCGGTAGTTGTAGATCTCGCCGTTGAAAACGATATGGACGGCGCCGTCCTCGCTCTGCATCGGCTGGTGGCCGCTGGCGAGGTCGATGATAGCCAGGCGGCGCATCGCGATCAGCGCCTGCTCGTCGATATGCAAGCCCTGGTCGTCCGGCCCGCGATGGCGGATCGCGTCGTTCATCGCTTGGCCGACCGTGGCGGACGGCGGCCGGCGACCCGGTGCGGACACGATGCCGACGATGCCGCACATCAGACACCTCCCGGCGAAGTCGGCTCGACGACAGCGGCATCGCACAATTCCGCCGGCCGCGTGCCACGGTACAGCGCGAGCAATTTGCCGACCACGTTATCGAGGCCAGCCACGTGCGCGATGCGCGCGCGCGCAGCGGCGCCGAGTTGACGCAAGCGCGTGCGATCCATCGATGCGGCCTCGAGCAGGCAGTGCGCCAGCTGCGTGCGGTCGCCGACGTCGAACAGCCAGCCGTTGTTGCCGGGAATCACCATGTCCTCGCTGCCGCTGACGCGGCTGGCGATCGTCGGCAGGCCCGAGGCCATGAATTCGAGCAGCGAGTTGGAAAGGCCTTCGATCGTCGATGGCAGCACGCCGATGTCGGCGGCGGCGGCAAATTCTTCGACGTTGCTGCGATGGCCGAGAAACTCGATCTGTGCGGCGATGCCGCTAGTCTTCGCCTGCGCGAGCAACGGTTCGCGCAGCGCACCGTCGCCGACCAGCAGCAGGCGTGCCTTCGCGCTCGTGCCGAACGCGTCGGCCCAGGCGCCGAACAGGGTGTCGAGCCCCTTCTCGGCAACGAGACGGCCGACGAAGAGGAAGGTCGGTGCGGCGTCGTTTCGCGGCGGACGCGTCGCGCCGAAACGCGACGTATCCACGGCGTTCGGCAGCGCAACGATGCGCTCCGCCGGGAATCCGTTGTGTGCCAGCTCGGCGCCGATGCGGCGGCTGATCGCCTGTACCGCGCTCGCTTTGCGCAGCCCGCGCCGCGCCAACGCCGCAAGCAAGCCCTTCTGCGGGTCGAGTACGCCGCGCTTGAGTTCCCACCAGCCGGAAACCTTCAGCACGACCGGCTTGCCAAGCATCGCCCCGACGACCGCTGCGAGCGCGGCGAGATAGTGTGCGATGTGCGCGTGCCAGGCGTCGTAGCGGCGGCCGTGCACGGACAGAAATGTGACGAAGCGCGCCCACAACACGAGGCTGCCGATGCCGCGCACGAACGGATACCGGATGCGCACTACCGGTATGCCTTCGATGCGTTCGATCGTCACCTGCCGGCCGTGCGGCACGCGCGGCGTCAGAATGGTCGCACGCTGGCCGATGCGCTTCAGGTGCAGCGCGAGCGTGCGCACCTGCGATTCCGCACCGCCGCCACCGACCGCCGGATAGCAGCTGTCGAGGACCATCAGCACGCGCAACGGGCGCGGTTCAGCGGCCATCGAGATGCTTCCTCAGCCAGAGTTCGAGCACGAGCAGGCGCCATATCTCGTTCGAGTAGTCCCAGCTGCCGTTGCCGTGTTCGACGAGCAGCTTCTCGATGAACGGTGCGGAAAACCAGCCGCGCGTGCGCGAACGGCTGTCGAACAGCACGTCACGTACCATCGACTGGAATGCCGCATCGTGGCGCAACCAGATCGCGGTCGGCAAGCCGAAGCCCTGCTTCTTCTTGCGCAGCACCGCTTCGGGCAGGATACCGGCCATCGCACGCTTGAACAGGTAACGCTTGTGCGTGCCGCGCACCTTGTAGCGCGCCGGCAATCGCCCCGTGTAGCGCACGAGCTCGGGGTCCAGGTAGGGGAAACGCGCGCTGATGCCGCGCGCCTTGCAGGCGCCGTGCACTTTCACCAGGTCGTTCTGCGCGATCGCATTGAGCAGGTCCAGACGCATGATCCGGTGCAGCGGCGCGGCAGTGCCGCCGAGCGCGTAGACCGTGCGCATCCAGGCCAGCGAGCTGTCACGCGGTACCTGCGCACGAAAGCCGGCGTCGAGCAGCTCGACGTAGTGGTCGGAGGCGAACGAATCGTCGGTATAGAAGCGGTCCGGATTCGGCAGCGCCGCGCGCGTGAAGAAGTTCTCGACGCGGTTGACGAAATGGCTGCGGCTGCCGCTCGCGGCGCGACGCACGAGTGCGCCGACCGCCCTTATCGGCCGCGGCAGCCGGTAGTACGTCTCCATCACGTGGTCTTTCGCATAGCGTTCGTTGCCGCCGAAGATTTCGTCGCCGCCGTCGCCGGCGACCATCGTACGCGTGCCGCCGTGTTCGGCGGCGAGATCGGCGCAGGCCAGCGTCGGCACCGCCGAGGCGTTGCCGAACGGCTGGTCGTAGGCGTCGATCACGCGTTCGACCAGCGCGATCGCCTGTGCGCGACCGACGCGCGCGCTGATCGATTCGGCGCCGCAGGCTGCGGCGGCGATGCCGGCGTAGCCGAGTTCATCGTAGCCGTCCTCGTCGAAGCCGATCGAGAAACTGCGCACGCGCTTTCCGCCCTGGCGCGAGAGGATCGTGACAATGCTGGAACTGTCGGTGCCGCCGGAGAGGAAGCAGCCCCAGGCGTCGGCGGGGCGGTAGTCGTGCACGCTGGCGACGATGCGCTCGCGCAGGGTCGCGGCGAGCGCGTCGTCGTCGCCGGCAACGTCTTCGGCATACTCGGGCACGAAATAGCGCTCGAATGCGAGCTTGCCGCATTCCCAGATCAGGCGCGTGCCCGGCTCGACACGGTGAATGCCGCGCACGACCGTGGCCGGCGCCGGAAAGCAGCCGAAGTTGAGATAGTGGTAGACCGCGACCGGGTCGATCTCGCGTGCGCATGCGTCGAGCGCGGCTAGCAGGCGCAGATCGCTGGCGAGGAACAGCGTGTCGCCGTGCGCGAATGCATAGAGCGACAACGTGGAAAAATGGTCGGTCAATGCGACCACGCGGTCTTCCGCCGGGCGCCAGAGCACTTGCACGAAACGCCCGCGCCAGTCCGCCTGTGGTGGCGCGCCGGTCAGCGCGGTCGCGCCGGCATCAATGTGCGCGCCGCCGACGAGGTCGGCCATGCCGAGCCAACCGGTGCCGTCCGCCGCCGTGCCGTGCGCGACGTCGCCGCGCACGCACGCGACCACGCCCGGCGCTCGCGCGGCACATGCGAATCCCGGCGGCGGTGCAAGCAGCGTGCTCGCCTGCGGACCAAACGCGACGATGAAATCTCCGGTCAGGTCCGCGCCAATGCCCGGTTCGGTGACTCGATTCATTCCAATAACTCCCTTGGCGAGATTATCGCACAGCCTTCGCGTCGAGCACGCGCCGGTAGATGGCACAGGTGCGCGCGACCAGTGCGTCGATCGAGTAGTGGTTGGCGATGCGTTCGCGCGCGGCGCGGCCGAGCGTTTCGCGGCGCGTGCGGTCGCCGATCAGCGCGCGCAGATGCGCGATCAGCGCCGTACGGTCGCCGGAGTCGAACAGCAAGCCGCTTTCGCCGTCGACGATGACCTCGGGATTGCCGCCGACGCGGCTTGCGATGACGGCCAGCCCCGAGGCCATTGCCTCGAGCACCACGTTGGACAAGCCTTCGTCGAGCGACGGCAGCACCAGCAGGTCGACAGCCTGCATGAGATCGCCGACGTCGCTGCGCTCGCCGAGAAAGGACACGTCCGCGGCGATGCCGAGTGCGTCGGCCTGGGTCGCGAGCTGCGCCTGCAGCGGGCCGCTGCCGGCGAGCAGCAGCTCGGGCCTCTGCGCTGCGGGCAGGCCGGCGATCGCATCGAGCAGCAGCGGGACGTTCTTCTGCGTGGCGAGGCGGCCGACGAACAGCGCGACGACAGCGTCGCGGCGCGCGATCGGCAGTGTCGCGCGGATTTCGGCGCGCCGCCCGGCATCGAGCAGGCGCGGCGCCGCAATACCGTTCGGCACGACGTCGATCGGCCGGCGTCCACCGAGCTCGCGCGCGAGCCTATCGGCGGCGCGCTGCGAGTTCGAGATGATCGCGTCGGCGTTGCGGCACAGGGCGCGTTTGATCGTCCACTGCCGCGGCGTCAACATGTCGCCCATGTCGCGCATCGAGACGATCAACGCGGGGCGGCGCACCAGCGCATGCGCGATCGAAACCCACAGTTCCGCAGTCAGCGAAAAACAGTGGATGACATCGTAGCGGCCGCGGCGCAGGAAACGGACAAGTCGCAGCACGAAGTTCGGGGCGATGGCGCTGTTCTTCGGAATCTGGTGGACCGGCGTGCCGGACGCGGCGATTTGCTCGAGCAGGAACGACGGCCGGCGGAAGTACAGCAGCTCGGGCTGCCATTCGGCATGATCGATGT
>JAFEFS010000090.1 GCA_018240465.1 Pseudomonadota bacterium | reverse complement strand
GTCGATGCGGAGCAGCGCGGCAAACTCGATCGCTGGTTCGGCCGCGTCGCGCGGGCGGTGCTCGGCGCCTACGGCCGCCTGCCGCTGGCCGACGTGCAGGTGCTGATGTTGCCGGTCGCAACCCGCACGCACGGGCAGGCGGTCGTGTTCGGCCAGTCCGTGCGCGGACAGGGCAACGCACTGCAACTGCTGATCGATCCGGGCCGGCCCGAAGCCGAGTTCGACGACGACTGGATGGCGGTGCACGAGTTGAGCCACCTCATGCATCCCTATCTCGGCGACCGCGGCTCGTGGCTCGCGGAGGGCCTCGCCACGTACTACCAGAACGTGTTGCGCGCGCGCGGCGGTCTGCTCACCGCGGCGCAGGGTTGGGACCGGCTCGCCGAGGGCTTCCGCCGCGGTGCGGCGGCAAAAAGCGATGGCACGCTGGAGCAAACCGCGGCGAACATGCAGCGCACGCATGCGTACCAGCGGGTGTACTGGGCCGGCGCGGCGTTCTGGCTCACGGTCGATCGCGATCTGCGCCGCGAAAGTGGCGGCAAGGTTGGACTCGACACCGCGCTGTCGCGGTTCCGCGATTGCTGCCTGCCGGCGTATCGCGCATGGCGGCCGGAGGATTTCGTCGCACGGCTCGACGCGCTGGCCGGCACGACGCTGATCGGCGCACGTTATCGCCAGTTCGCCGCGATGCGCGGCTTTCCGGATTGGAAAGCGGTATACGCGGACCTCGGCATCGGCGAAGCCGGTGGCCGATTGCGTTTCGACGACACCGCACGCGACGCGGCGATACGCGAGACGATCATGCGGCCGAGGTGATCTGCGCGCGCGGCGCTCAAGCCGCGTGCGCTTCCATGCGCACGCGCATCGACAGATCGATCGCGCGCACGTGCTTGGTCAACGCGCCGACCGAGATGAAATCGACGCCGGTGTCGGCGATGGCGCGCACGCGGTCGAGGCTGACGCTGCCGGAGACTTCGAGCGCCACGCGCCCGGCCACGTGGGCGACGGCGCGGCGCAGGTCCTCGGGCGCGAATTCATCGAGCATGACGCGATCGACCCCGGCGGCGAGTGCCTGGTCGAGCTCGGCGAAATTTTCCACTTCGACTTCGAGCAGCAGGTTCGGATGCGCCTTGCGCGCGGCGGCAACGGCGGCGGCGAGCGAGCCTGCCGCGGCGATATGGTTTTCCTTGATCAGGATCGCGTCGAACAGGCCGATGCGGTGGTTCGTCGCGCCGCCGCAGCGCACCGCGTACTTCTGCGCGTAGCGCAGGCCGGGCAGCGTCTTGCGCGTGTCGAGGATGCGCGTGCGCGTGCCGCGCACGGCGTCGGCGTACTGCGCAGCGACGGTAGCCGTGGCCGACAAGGTCTGCAGGAAGTTCAGCGCCGAGCGCTCGGCGCCGACCAGCGCGCGTGCGTTGCCGCGCAACGTGCACAATATCGCATTCGCGGCGACGCGGTCGCCGTCGTGTGCCCGCCATGCGATGACAACATTCGGGTCGCGCGCGCGGAAGCAGGCGTCGAACCAGTTGCTGCCGCAGAGCACCGCGTCTTCGCGGGTGACCACGGTCGCACTGGCGGTGGCGGTGGCGGGCAGCAGGTCGGCGGTCGCATCGCCGTTGCCGAAATCTTCGGCCAGCGCACGCGCCACGTCCTGGGCAACGACGGCGGCATCCGGTGCTTGCGGTTCGGTCACGCGCGGCTCACCCTGGAAAATCGCGCAGTTGCGTCGTGCCGATGCCTTCGTCGGCGAGCATCACCGGAATATCGTCGTCGATGCGGTAGATCACCTTGCCGTCGGTCGTGATCAGGCCGGCCTTGAGCGCCGCGGCGACGTTCGCACCGGTCACCGTTTTCACCGCATCCTGCGCGATCTCGCGGTTGAGCGCGTCGAGCTGCCCGCGATTGAGCAGCTTCACCGGCGTCTTGGTCACCGGGTCGCAGAGAATGTCGAGCAGGCGTTTGTCCATGCGCTGAGGATGCGTGATTGGCGAAGTGCCCGTAGAATATCGTTTTTGCGCAGGCTAAGCCATGAACACAGACACTGCGCCAGCGCGCATCGGCATCGTCATGGGCTCGCGCTCGGACTGGGAAACGATGAGTCACGCAGCCGAGATGCTGGCCACGCTCGGCGTGGTGCACGAAGTGCAGGTCGTCTCCGCACACCGCACGCCGGACCTGTTGTTCGACTACGCGGCGAACGCGGCCGCGCGAGGCCTGAAGGCGATCATCGCCGGCGCCGGCGGCGCTGCGCATCTGCCGGGCATGCTCGCGGCGAAGACCGCGCTGCCCGTGCTCGGTGTGCCGGTGCAGTCACACGCGCTCAACGGCATGGACTCGCTGCTCTCGATCGTGCAGATGCCGGCCGGGATTCCCGTGGCCACGTTCGCGATCGGCAAGGCCGGCGCGACGAACGCGGCGCTGTTCGCGGCAAGCCTGCTTGCGCTCGACGATCCGGCGATTGCCAAGGCCCTGCATGCGTTCCGCACCGCGCAGACGCAAGCCGTGCTGGCGAAGCCCGATCCGCGCGCATGAAAACGGCATGGCCATGAAAACCATCGGTATCCTCGGCGGCGGCCAGCTCGCACGCATGATCGCCCTCGCCGGCGCGCCGCTCGGCGCGCGCTTTCTCGTCGTCGATAACGTGGCCGACGCCTGCGCGGGGCAGGTCGCGCCGCAGATTTCCGCCGACTGGCGCGATTTCGCCGCGCTCGAAGAATTCGCCAGACGCATCGACGTGGCCACGTTCGATTTCGAGAATGTGCCGGCCGACACCGCGCACTGGCTGGCCGAGCGCGTCGCCGTGTTCCCGAATCCGCGCGCACTCGCCGCGACCCAGGACCGGCTCGTCGAGAAGACGCTGTTCCGCGAGCTTGGCCTGGCCACGCCCGCGTTCGCCGCGGTCGACAGTCGCGCCGATCTCGAACGTGCGCTGGCCGATATCGGCTGTCCGGCGGTACTCAAGACGCGCCGGCTCGGCTACGACGGCAAGGGTCAGTTCCGGATCAGGACGTCCGCCGACATCGACGCGGCCTGGGCGGCACTCGGCGGCGCGGCGTTGATTCTCGAAGCGTGGATCGCGTTCGAGCGCGAAGTCTCGCTCGTCGCCGTGCGCGGCCGCGGTGGTGCCGGTCGTGATGCAGAATTTTCCACTTATCCACTTGTACAGAACTGGCACGAAGACGGCATTCTCTCGGCCACGCTCGCGCCGGCGCCCGCCGCCGAGGCGTTGGCCGAGCCGGCCGCGCGCCACGCGCGCGCGATCGCCGAGCATCTCGACTACGTCGGCACGTTCGCGCTGGAGCTGTTCGTCAAGGACGGTCAACTGCTCGGCAACGAGATGGCGCCGCGCGTGCACAACTCAGGACACTGGACGATCGAAGGCGCACCGTGCAGCCAATTCGAGAACCACGTGCGCGCCGTGCTCGGCCTGCCGCTCGGCGACACCTCCGTGCTCGGCACGGCAGTGATGCTCAACTTCATCGGCGAGCTGCCCGCAGCGCTGCCGGTGCTCGCCGAGCCGCGCGCGCATTGGCACGACTACGGAAAATCCCCGCGCGCGGGACGCAAGGTCGGCCACGCCACCTTGTGCGCGAACACGACTGCGGAAATGCGCGAGCGCCTGATGCGCGTCGCGCGCGCTCTCGGGCGCGACGCGCAGGCCGCGCCGGTGCTGGCCGCGCTATGACGCTTGAGCCCCTCCCCCCTTCGAGGGGGGAGGATTGTTGAGGGGGTGGTGGCGAACACCATCCCCTCCAAATCCCCGTTGAAGGCGGGGGCTAAAGACAGGCTTACGCGAGTTGCGAGGCCGCGAATTCCCAATTGACCAGGTTCCAGAACGCCTCGACGTACTTCGGCCGCGCGTTGCGGTAGTCGATGTAGTAGGCGTGCTCCCACACGTCGCAGGTCAGCAGCGGGCGATCGCTGCCGGTGATCGGCGTCGCCGCATTGCTGGTCGAGGCGAGGCCGAGGCCGCCGTCGGCGCGCTGCACGAGCCAGGCCCAGCCGGAGCCGAACGTGCCGACCGCGGTCTTGGTGAACTCGTCCTTGAACTGATTGATGCCGCCGAACGTCTTCACGATCGCATCGGCGAGTTTGCCGGACGGGTCGCCGCCGCCCTTGGGCGAGAGCGAGTTCCAGTAGAAGGTGTGGTTCCAGATCTGCGCCGCGTTGTTGAACATGCCGCCCTGCGATTTCTTGACGAGCGTCTCGAGGTCGAGGTTCTCGTTCTCGGTGCCCTTGATCAGGTTGTTGAGGTTGGTGACGTAGGCCTGATGATGCTTGCCATAGTGGTAGTCGAGCGTTTCGGCGGAAATGTGCGGCGCGAGCGCGTCGCGTGCGTACGGAAGCGGGGGAAGTTCAATCGCCATCGTCGTCTCCTGGCTTGGGCTTGAAGGGATATCGAGTATAAGGGAATTGGGTCGGCGAACGAGGAAACCGGGCTGCGCCTGCTACAATGACGCATCGCGCCGCGGCGCCAGTAGTTGGGCGAAATACGAAAGTCATGGACATCGAAGAACGCATCCGCAAGACTGTGCACGACAACCCGATCGTGCTTTTCATGAAAGGCACGCCGCAGTTCCCGATGTGTGGATTTTCGCAGCGCGCGATACAGGCGCTGAAGTCCTGCGGAGCGCAATTCGCCTCGGTCAACGTGCTCGAGGATCCCGACGTGCGCGCCAATCTGCCGCGCTATTCGAATTGGCCGACATTCCCGCAGTTGTTCATCAACGGCGAGCTGATCGGCGGCTGCGACATCACGCTCGAGCTGCAGGAAAGCGGCGAGCTCGCGCGCATGGTCAAGGAAGCGCAGAAAGCGGCATGAGGATCGAACTGCGCGACACCGCGCGCCTGCCCGCGGACTGGGCGGCGAAATCCGGGTCCCTGCGCAATCGCGTCGTGCTGGTCGTCGGTGCCGCCGGGGCGCTCGGCAGCGCGAGCGCGAAGGCCGCGGCGCAGGCGGGGGCTACGGTGATCCTGCTCGGGCGCAAGGTGCGCCCGCTGGAGAAACTCTACGACGAGATCGAGGCGGAGCATCCGGGCGCGGCCGCGATCTATCCGCTCGACCTCGCCGGCGCCTCGCCGAAGGACTACGACGATCTCGCCGCGACGATTGAACGCGAGTTCGGTCGACTCGACGGCATCGTTTTCGCGGCCGCGCAGTTCGACGGCCTGCAGCCGGCGGTCGACGCGAAAGCGGAGGCGTGGTTGAAGACGCTGCATGTGAATCTCAGCGCACCGTTCCTGATCGTGCAGGCCTGCGATGAGCTGCTGCTGCGCGAATCGGCGGACGGCGCGAACGCCAGCGTGGTGTTCGTGCTGGATGATCCGGCGCGTGTCGGCAAGGCATTCTGGGGCGGCTACGGCACGGCCAAGCATGCGTTGATCGGCTTCGCCTCGACCCTGCACCAGGAGTGGGAAACCAGCCGCGCGCGCGTGCATGCGCTGCTGCCCGCGCCGATGCGCAGCGCGCTGCGCCGCATGGCCTACTTCGGCGAGAATACGCTGGAGCTGCCGCCGGCGGACGGCGCGGCGCAGGCCGTGGTTTATCTGCTCGGCGACGATGGCGCGCAGGCGCGCGGCAAGGTGTTGGATTTGCGTTGATGTTTTTGCTCGTCGTTTCTGCATGTTCTTGGCGGGACGGCGCAGGCATGGATGCCGAAGCGGACATTCGCGCCGCGAACGGCTTGAAAGGCGCGCGGCAGAATGAAGAGCGAAAGCCGTTGGGTGGCCAGCCCTGCGGCTGTTGAAGGCCCCGCCAGAAGCGCGCGGAAATGACGAGCAAGGGGAACCCATGGGCACCAGCATCACCACGTTATCGGCAGGGATCATGTTGTTCCTGATCCTCGATCCGCTCGGCAACATTCCGATTTTCCTGAGCCTGCTCAAGAACGTTGCGCCGCAGCGACGTCGCTACGTGCTCGTGCGCGAACTCGTGATCGCGCTGATCACCCTGTTCGGCATCCTGTTCTGCGGCAGTACCGTGCTCAGGCTGATGCAACTGCGCATCGAGTCGGTCAGCATCGCCGGCGGCATCGTGTTGTTCCTGATCGGCGTGAGGATGGTTTTCCCGCGCGAGGGCGGCGTGTTCGGCGATGCGGAAGGCGGCGAGCCGTTCATCGTGCCGATGGCGATACCGGGTGTCGCAGGCCCATCGGCGATGGCCGCGCTGATGCTGATGGCCAATTCGCAACCCGGCCGCACCGCGGATTGGAGCATCGCCCTGTTCTGCGCCTGGCTCGCCACCGCGCTGATCCTGCTCGCCTCGACCTGGCTGTTTCGCCTGCTCGGCCAAAGCGTGCTGTCGGCGATCGAACGGCTGGTCGGCATGTTGCTCGTGGCGCTGTCGGTGCAGATGTTTCTCGACGGTGTTGCGACCTACATGAAATGGAGCTGACGGCCTTGCTTCACTCCTCCCGCCGGGATGAGGGAAACACAGGATTCTCCGGTCTGTAACAAACCGCCGCTAGCGTGTCGCCAAGGGAGAGGGCGACACCATGATCAGCGTCGAACGCAGTTTTTTCGAGAAGTTTCCACGCCTGGCCGTGGGTCGTGCGCGCAGCTTCTCGCAACCGGTCGTCGAGCTGTTGCGCAAAGTTGCCTGCGAGGATCGGATCAACCGCACGCTGGCCGAGTTTGCGCCACTGGCCGGTTTCGATTTCGTCGAGCAGGCGCTGGCGAAATTCGGGGTCAGCTATCGCATCGCGCACACCGACCGCGAGAATATTCCGGCGGAAGGCCGCCTCGTCGTCGTCGCCAATCATCCGCTCGGCGCGTTCGATGCGCTGGTCCTGCTGCACCTCGTCGGCAGCGTGCGCCGCGACGTGCGCATCCTTGCCAACGACGTGCTCGCGCAGTTCTCGCAACTGGACTCGCTGCTGCTGCCGATCAATGTGTTCGGTGGCAACGGCGCGTCGGCCGGACGCCTGCGCGACGCTTACCGCACGCTTGACCACGAACAGGCGCTGATCGTGTTTCCGTCGGGCGAAGTCTCGCGCATGGGGCCTGGCGGCGTGCGCGATGGGCGCTGGTCCTGCGGGTTCGTGCGAATGGCGCGGCGCATGCGGGCGCCCGTGCTGCCGGTGCATATCGCCGCGCACAACTCGCCGACGTTCTATGGCGTGTCGATGCTGGCGAGGCCGTTGTCCTCGCTGCTGCTCGCGCGCGAGATGTTCGTGCCACAGGCGCAGCTCGGCATCAGCGTCGGCGAGCAAGTTGCAGCAACCGAACTCGGAGCGGATCAGGCCGAGTCGGTCGCGCGGGCGATGCGCCGCCACGTCTATCAGCTCGCCAGGCACAGGCCGACCGTGTTCGCTACGTCGCGCACGATTGCGCATCCGGAATCGCCGCTGGCGATCCGCCGGGCGCTCAGGCGCGCGCAGGAACTCGGCGCGACCCAGGACGGCAAGCGCATCCTGTTGATCGACGCGCAGCCCGACTGCCCGATACTGCGCGAAATCGGCCGCCTGCGCGAGCTGTCGTTCCGCCGCGTCGGCGAGGGCTCGGGCTTGCGTCGCGACCTCGACCGCTTCGACGCGCACTACCGTCATCTCGTGCTCTGGGACGAGCCGGCACTGGCGATCGTCGGCGCGTATCGGCTCGGCGAAGGCGCGCGCATTCTCGCCGCGCGGGGCGTGTCCGGCCTGTATTCCTCAACCCTGTTCGACTATGCGCCTTCGGCGCGCGAATTCATCGCGCAAGGCGTCGAGCTTGGCCGCAGCTTCGTCCAGCCGGCGTACTGGAACTCGCGCAGTCTGGATTACCTGTGGCAGGGTATCGGCGCCTACCTGCGCCATCGTCCCGACCTGCGCTACCTGTTCGGTCCCGTGTCGATCAGTGCGTCGCTGCCACCGGCGGCGCGCGAATGGATCGTGCATTGCCATCGCCACTATTTCGGCGACGGTGAGGGTCTGGCCGTGCCGCGCAATCCGCTGAAAATCTCGCCGCACGTCGAGGCCGCCGCTGCGCAGGCATGGGCCGACAAGGGCGCCAAGGCCGGCCTGATGCTTCTCAAGCGTCAACTTGCGCAGTCGGATTGCACGATGCCGACCCTGTACAAGCACTACGTCGATCTGTGCGAGCCGGAAGGCGTGCGCTTCCTCGCCTTCGGCACCGACCCGGCCTTCAGTCACTGCGTTGACGGCCTGATCCGGCTCGATCTCGGTTTTTTGCGTGCGGCCAAGCGTTCTCGATATCTCGAAGCGGCTTGAGCCTTGGCCCAGTTCATGTTTGTAAAAGTTGCGGCAGAACTGGCAAACGTTAGAGAACTGTCATAAAGTGTAGTTAAGCTCGTGTTAACACGTCATGCGCGCGTCGCAGACAGTGTGCGATAGACATCGAACCGGCCGAGCGTCGGTTTGCAAACCACTTCGGGGTAATGGCGAAATTCAGGCAGCGTGCGTGTGCGCTGTGGGTAGCTTTTCGGTTGAGAGAACAGAGCTGTAACAGTTCGGGAGAAAATCAAGATGATGAAGAATCCGTTGAGAGTGAAGCTGTTGGCGGGCGTGATTGCGTCCGCGCTGGTCGTTGCGCTGCCCGTGTACGCACAGGACACCACTTCGGGCCTGACCGGCCGCGTGGTCGATGCCAAGGGTGCACCTGTCGCCGGCGCGAAGGTGAAGATCGTGCACGTGCCGTCGGGCACCACCTCGAGCGCCACGACGGACGCGAATGGCCGTTACGTCGCGCAGGGCCTGCGCGTCGGCGGCCCGTACCACATCGAAGCGACCGGCGGCGACATCGCCAAGGAAGCCGATGCCGACAACGTATTCCTCAACCTGGGTCAGGTCTCCACGGTCAATCTGGCCGAGCCCGCCGCGGCTGCCGCACAGCTCGAAGGAGTCACCGTCACGGCCAACGCCGCGCAGATCGCCGTGTTCAACTCGGACAACAAGGGTCTCTCGACCAACATTTCGCACGCGCAGCTCGAAGCCGCGGTCAACGCGGACCGTTCGTTCCAGAACATCGCGCGCATGGATCCGCGCGTTTCGGTCACCGACCGCGACTCGGGCAACGTCTCCGCGAACGGCAAGAACTACCGCTACAACTGCATCACGGTCGACAACGTCAACGCCGGCGATCCGTTCGGCCTGAACGGCAACGGCCTGGCGACGATCACGGGCTCGCCGATTTCGATGAACGCGATCGACTCGGTGCAGGTTTCGACCTCGAACTTCGACGTGTCGCAGCGCGGTTGCGTCGGCGCCAACGTCAACATGGTGTCCAAGAGCGGCACCAACGAGTATCACGGCGAGGTCTATTACGGCTATCGCACGGCCAAAGACGGGTTCATGGGCGAGATCGCCCCGGTCGGCAGCGACGTGGACAGCCCGTACCTGGGTTGGAAGCGCGAGTGGACGTCGGGTTTCAACGTCGGCGGTCCGATCGTCAAGGACAGGCTGTTCTTCTTCCTGAGCTACGAGCAAAGCAAGCGCATCGGCTACGGCCCATCGTCCGGGCCGAGCGATGCGACCAGTGCCGGCACCTCGCCCGTGCAGGGCATCAACAGCGCGTTCTACAACAGCGTGCTCAGCAAGGCGCAGAGCCTGGGCCTCAACCCGGGTGATCGCTCGCTCGCCAACCTGACCAACAAGCGCTACCTCGCCAAAGTGGACTGGAACATCAACGACCAGCACCGTGCAGTGTTCCGCTACAGCGAAACCAAGGAATTCCAGCCGGTGACGACCGGCAGCGCGACCAGCGTCACCGCGAACAGCAACTGGTACTACAACAACCGCAACATCAAGAGCTACCTCGGCCAGTTGTTCAGCGACTGGAGCGACGTGTTCTCGACCGAGGCCAATTTGCAGTTCACCAAGATCGTGACCTCGCGCGGGCCGCTGGTCGGCGGTTACCAGCCCTCGGTTGCGGTATCCAACTCGACGACTTCCTCCACGCCGAACGTCACTCTCGGCACCGAATTTTCCAGCCAGGTCAATGCGCTCGACATCAAGCAGGTTTCCGGATACTTCGCCGGTACCTGGCATCTGGGTGAGCATACGGTCAAGGCCGGCATCAACGGCGCGCAGGACAAGGTCTACAACGCCTTCATGCAGGGCTACTACGGCAGCTACACGTATTGGGCGCCAAGCAACGGTTCGATCGACAATTTCGCCAACGGCGCGTGGGAAGCCTATTCGATCAAGCAGCCGGCGCCGGGCTTCGATCTCCCTGGTTCGCAGGCGAACTTCAAGAAGCAGCAGTACGGCGCGTTCCTGCAGGACACCTGGCAGGCGACCGATCGCCTCTCGCTGACCTACGGCCTGCGTCTGGACGCTCCGCGTTTCCCGGCGAGCCCGCTCTACAACCCGTGTTTCGCCTCCGCACCGGGTACGGCGTTCACCGCGAAGAACTCGAACGGCTCGACGCTGTGTACCGCGGCCCGGGGCGGCTTCGGCTACGCCAACAACACGCTGCCGACCACCGCACCGATGTTCCAGCCGCGCGTGTCGTTCAACTACGATTTCGACAGCGAATACAAGACGCAGTTGCGCGGCGGCGTCGGCGTGTTCGTCTCCGATGTGCCGACGGTGTGGTACTCGAACTCGTTCGGCAACTCCGGCCTCACCGCGGTCACCTACAGCATCACCGATCTGAGCAGCAATCCGGTCGGTACGCTGCTGTGCAGTGCGAACGGCACCTCGTTCACCAAGGCGGCAGGAGCGACCTGCCCGACTGGCCAGATTCCCTACGTCAAGCAGGCGCCATCCTACAGCGCGGCCAATCCGTTGATTCCGGGCGGCACGACTCCCGCGGCTCCGGGCGCCAGCGGCGCGCAGATGGCGGTCGATACGATCGATCCGAACTTCAAGATGCCGCGCACCACACAGATCGCGCTCGCTTTCGATCGCGAACTGCCGTGGATGAGCATCATCAGTTCGGTGGAATTGAACTACACCAAGACCAACGACGAAATCCTGTACAAGATGCTCAACTACGGTGCGCCGACCGGTGTCGGCCCGGACGGTCGCAATCTGTACTACAAGACGATCTCCGGCACGTTCGCGACGTCCAGGGCCAATGCGAACTCGGCATTCGGCACGGTGACCCAACTGACCAATTCGCACGCCGGCCAGTCCACCTCGCTGACCTGGTCGTTCACCAAGCCGATGGCCGACGACTGGAGCGCGATGATGGCGTTCCGTGTGGGTCATTCGACCGACGCGAACGCGGGTGCGTCGAGCGTGGCCAACTCGAACATCCAGGCCAACATGTGGGTCAACCCGAACCAGGACAGCATCGCGACGTCGAACTACGACGTGCCCAAGCGCTTCATCGCCGGCGGGACCTGGCAGCACAAGTTCTTCGGCGACTACAAGACCCAGATCAGCATGTTCGCCGATCTGCATTCGGGCGCGCCGTACAGCTGGATTGCCGGCAACGACATGAACGGCGACGGCTATTCGCGCGATCTGATCTACATTCCGAAGTCGGCGACCGACGTGGCCTGGAAGGCGGGCACGACGGCCACGCAGATCCAGCAGTTCATGAGCTACGTGCAGGGCAATCCGTATCTGAGCGAGCACATGGGCCAGATCGCCGGCCGCAACGCCGTGCGTTCGCCCTGGGTCAACCAGATCGACCTGTCGTTCAAGCAGGAAATCCCCGGCATCTTCGAGGGCAACAAGGGTGAACTACGCTTCGACTTCTTCAACTTCGGCAACCTGCTCAACAGCAAGTGGGGCGTGGAGAAGCGCGCGCAATTCCCGCTGTTCCGCCAACTCGCGAACGTTTCCGGCATCGATCCGGCGACCGGCAAATACATCTACGACATCACCGGCGCGCAGTACAAGGACGCCAACGGCAACTACAAGCCGCAGTCGCTGCTCGTCAACGAAACCGGTGGCGGCGGCACGTCGATCCCGAGCCAGCGCTGGTCGGTGATGATGACGGCGAAGTACACGTTCTGACCGTCCGCGTACGCAGAACACGTTGAGAAGGCAGGCCGGCGTCCGCAAGGGCGCCGGCCTTTTTCATTGGCGAAACTTGCGCGTCGCCGCGCACGCCCAGATACTACGAAGTCGCTCCGCCGTTTCGCGACGGTTCGATCGCCTCGCCGGTCGCGCGGGCGTAAAGTTCAGTTCTAGGAAAAAACACGATGGCACAGCTCACGGTAAACGCGCGCATTTCCCCGGTCGCGGGCATGGACGTACTTTCGCGCGACGAGGTCACGCGCCTGCGCGACGCCAGCCAGGGGGGGCTGCATACCCTGCTGCAGCGTTGCGCGCTGGCGGTGCTCGTGTCGGGGGAGCAGATCGGCGACGACCCGCGCAGCATCTTCGAGCGCTATCCCGACTTCGACATCCAGGTGCTGCAACAGGATCGCGGCGTCAAGCTCGAACTCAAGAACGCGCCGGCGCGCGCCTTCGTCGAAGGCAGGATCATCCGTGGCATCAACGAGCTGCTGTTCGCGGTCGTGCGCGACATCGCCTACGTCGCGACGCAGATGGATGCGGGGCGCTTCCGTCTCGGCGACTCGTATGGCATCACCCACGCCGTGTTCGAGATCCTGCGCAACGCGCGCGTGCTGCGCTCGAACACCGATCCGAATCTCGTCGTCTGCTGGGGCGGCCATTCGATCAACCGCACCGAGTACAAGTACACGAAGATGGTCGGCTACGACCTCGGCCTGCGCGGACTCGACATCTGCACCGGCTGCGGCCCGGGCGCGATGAAGGGGCCGATGAAGGGTGCGACGATCGCGCACGACAAGCAGCGTCTGCGCCGCAAGCGCTACATCGGCATCACCGAGCCGGGCATCATCGCCTCGGAATCGCCGAACCCGATCGTCAATGAACTGGTGATCATGCCGGACATCGAGAAGCGCCTCGAGGCGTTCGTGCGCCTCGGCCACGGCATCATCGTGTTTCCGGGCGGCGTCGGCACGGCCGAGGAAATCCTCTATCTGCTCGGCATTCTCCTGCATCCGCAGAACGCGAACCTGCCGTTCCCGCTCGTGTTCGCCGGGCCCAGGGAGTCGGCCGCGTATTTCGAGCAGATCGATGCGTTCCTGCGTCTCGCGCTCGGCGACGACGTCGCGCAACGGTACCGCATCGTCATCGACAATCCGCTGGAAACCGCCAAGCAGATCGCGCGCGGCATCGACAAGGTGCGCGAATACCGCATCGAGAGCCAGGATGCATTCTTCTTCAACTGGGGTCTGCACATCGAGCTGCCGTTCCAGCAGCCGTTCCGGCCGACCCATGCGGACATGGCCGCGCTCAACCTGCATCGCGAGCAGCCCAAGCACCTGCTTGCGGCCGATCTGCGTCGCGCGTTCTCCGGTATCGTCGCCGGCAACGTCAAGGAGGAGGGCACGCGCGCGATCGCCGAGCACGGCCCGTTCGTGATCGACGGCGATCCCGAGATCATGCGCGCGCTCGACAAGATGCTCACGAGTTTCGTCGAGCAGCAGCGCATGAAGCTGCCGGGCACGGCCTACGTGCCGTGCTATCGCGTGAAGACTTGAAATAGTGTTCAACGCAGATCAGAGCGGATCCAGATGGATATAAGCGGATGAAGATGTTTCTCGTCGTGATCCATCCGCTCTGATCCGTCTTGATCGGCTGTTATCTGCGTTAAAATTTCTGCATAGAAGTGCGAGACACCGGATGAAAGCGACACAACAACTCCACGATCTCGGCCAGAGCCTCTGGCTCGACAACATCACGCGCGAGATCCTCGACAACGGCACCTTGCAGCGCCACATCGCCGAGCTGTCGGTGACCGGTCTGACCTCGAATCCGACGATCTTCAACGAGGCGATCGGCAGCGGCTACTATGACGCCGCGATTCGTGCGAAGGCGAAGGCCGGCAAGGCCGGCGAGGCACTGTTCATCGACATCGCGCTGGAAGACCTGCGTCGCGCGGCCGACCTGTTCGCACCGATTCACGCGAAGACCGGCGGCGTCGACGGCTGGGTATCGATGGAAGTCTCGCCGCTGCTCGCTGCCGACACCGCCGGCACGATCGCGGCCGCGAAGGATATTTTCGCGGCCGCGCAGCGACGCAACCTGTTCGTCAAGATTCCGGGCACGCCCGAAGGCATTCCGGCGATCGAGGAAGCGATCCTCAAAGGTGTGCCGGTCAACGTCACCCTGCTGTTCTCGCGTGAGCAGTATCTCGCCGCGGCCGAAGCCTACCTGCGCGGCATCGAGCGGCGCCTCGCCGCAGGCCTCGATGCGGTCGTCGAATCGGTGGCCTCGGTGTTCGTCAGCCGCTGGGACCGCGCGCTCGGCGCCGAGGTGCCGGCCGAACTGCACAACCGGCTCGGCACTGCGACAAGCGCGCTTACCTACCGCG
The DNA here is from genome assembly GCA_018240465.1 of Pseudomonadota bacterium. Classification (GTDB taxonomy): domain Bacteria; phylum Pseudomonadota; class Gammaproteobacteria; order Xanthomonadales; family Rhodanobacteraceae; genus Rudaea. The sequence continues at coordinate 20,943 of JAFEFS010000090.1, read as the reverse complement.
CCTATCTCGATCTGCTTGCCTCGGATCGCTGGAAGAAACTCGCGGCGCAAGGCGCGCATGCGCAGCGCCTGCTCTGGGCCAGCACGGGCACCAAGGATCCGAAACTCTCGGCGAACTTCTACGTCGAGGCACTCGCTGCGCCAGGTACGGTCGACACGATGCCGGAGAAAACCCTGCTCGCGTTCGCGAAGGACGGCAAGGTCGGCGCGGCGATGGCCGCGGATGGCGGCGACGCCGAAGCGCTGCTCGCCCAATACGCGCGCGCCGGAGTCGACGTCGATGCCCTCGCCACGAAGCTGCAGGTCGACGGCGCCAAGGCCTTCGTCGATTCCTGGAACGAACTGATGCGGCGCATCGCGACGAAGAGCGCGGCGCTCGCTGCCGCCTAACTTTTGCCGGTCATTCCGGCTTTCGCTGGAATGACGGAATTGAAGGACGAAGCCCAAATGACCGCCGTTCCAGGCCAACTTCCGCCGGTATCCCTGCTCGAAAACATTCCGCGCCTCGTTACCGCCTATTTCGGGCTGACCCCGGATCCGGCCGAGCCGACCCAGCGCGTCGCCTTCGGCACCTCCGGGCATCGTGGCTCCTCGCTGCGCGCGAGCTTCAACGAGACGCATATCCTCGCCGTCACCCAAGCCGTATGCACGTATCGCAAAGCCAGGGGCATCGATGGCCCGCTGTTCCTCGGCATCGACACGCATGCGCTGTCCGAACCGGCGTTTGCGAGCGCGCTCGAGGTGCTCGCCGCGAACGGCGTCGAGACGATGATCTCGGCGGGCGGCGAATACACGCCGACGCCGGCCGTGTCGCACGCGATCCTCGTCCACAATCGCGGCCGCACGCGCGGGCTCGCCGACGGCATCGTGGTCACTCCCTCGCACAATCCGCCCGAGGACGGGGGATTCAAGTACAACCCGCCGAACGGCGGCCCGGCCGACACCGAGGTGACCGGCTGGATCGAAAAGGAGGCGAACCGCCTCATCGAGGGTGGTCTCGCCGAAGGGAAACGCATGCCGTACGCGCGCGCGCGCGCCGCGGCGACCACGCACGCGCACGATTTTCTCGGCGCCTACGTCGCCGACCTCGGCAACGCGATCGATTTCGACGCGATCCGCGGCGCCGGCTTGAAGCTCGGCGTCGATCCGCTCGGCGGCGCCGGCGTGCACTACTGGCGGCGCATCGCGGACACCTACCGCTTCGATCTCGACATCGTCAACGAAACGGTCGATCCGACCTTCCGCTTCATGACCCTGGATTGGGACGGCCGCATCCGCATGGATCCGTCGTCGAAGTTCGCGATGCAGCACCTGATCCGCCTCAGGGACAAGTACGACGTCGCCTTCGCCTGCGACACCGACCACGACCGCCACGGCATCGTCGCGCGCAGCTCGGGGTTGATGCCATCCAACCATTACCTCAGCGTGATGATCGACTACCTGTTTCGTCATCGCCCGCGCTGGCGCGCCGACGCGGGTGTCGGCAAGACGGTCGTGTCGAGCGCAATGATCGACCGCGTCGCCAACGGCCTCGGCCGTCGCCTCTACGAAACCCCGGTCGGCCTGAAGTGGTTCGTCGCCGGGCTGCTCGACGGCTCGCTCGGCTTCGGCGGCGAGGAAAGCGCCGGCGCCACCTTCAGCCGCATCGACGGCAGCGTGTGGACCACCGACAAGGACGGCATCGCCGCGGCGCTGCTTTCCGCCGAGATCACCGCGCGCAGCGGGCGCGACCCCGGCGAGTGTTACCGCGATCTGACGCAGAAATACGGTGAGCCGCTGTCGAACCGCGTCGACGCGCGCGCCAACGCGGCGCAGAAGAAGAAGCTCGCCCAGCTCACGCCCGACAAAATCGAGATCAGCGAACTGGCCGGCGAGAAGGTCGAACACGTGCTCGACCGTGCCCCCGGCAATGGCGGCCGCATCGGCGGCATCAAGGTGATCGCAGCGAACGGCTGGTTCGCCGCACGCCCCTCGGGCACCGAAGACATCTACAAGATCTACGCCGAAAGCTTCATCGACGAGGCGCATCTGAAACGCCTGCTCGCCGAGGCGCAGGCGGTGGTTGACAAGACCATTGGGGCCTGAGGCTCACGCAACCTCGCTTTTGATCCGGCTTTCGATCTTCGGGGCCCCGTTTGCCGCGGCGAGGGCATGCCGTGAAATGTCCGCAGGATCGCGCGCACGCTGCGCGCGAGTTCGTTGCCTGGACAGGGAAGTTCAGTCAACGAACCCCGGCATGACCTTGCGCACCCGGAGCGCGAAGCGCGGAGGGCGCGGCATCCGGGGCGGCGTTTCTTGACTCCGGGCATCCTGCCCTTCGCCGCTTCGCGGCCGGCTCCGCCGTTCGCGCCGCTCCTGCGGCGCAGTGGTTACTTTCTCGTCGCTGCTGACGAGAAAGTGACCCGCGCGCGGGATACGAGCGGAAAGGCGAATGGATGCGGTCAGAGAGATAAAAAAAGATAAATGGAATGCCGGCTTTGCCGGCATGTGCGAATATGTCGGATTCCGGCAGTCCCTGCCGGAATGACGAGCAAAACGACGTCAGCGTACCGCCGGTATCGTCAACTTCCCCGCACGACAGGAATTGCGCACGCGCCCGCCGCAGGACTTCACCGAAAGATTGTCCTTGTCCACGCAGATGCGCACTTCCTCGAGCGTGCCGCCGTCCTTGCACTGGACGCTGATCATGTTGTCTTCCAGGCCGGGATTGACGTCGATGAAGGCCTTGGCCACATCGTCGGCGCTCAGCGATGGTGACGTGGCCGGCGTCTTCAGCGCCTGCGGGATCGTCACGCGCGAGAACGCGTCTTCGGCCAAGGCGAAATAACCCTTCGGGTCCAGGCCGGAACAAGCGCCGTGGGTCTGCCATTCGTGCTCGACCAGGTGCCGGCTCGGCATGATCGGCAGCATCTGCGTGACCGTGGCTTCATCGGGTTCGCGGCTGGTCGAGCAGTTCTGCGGCCAGCCGCCGCTGCGGTACTGCGGCCACAGGCCGTGCAGGACGAAGCCGTAGCCCTTGCCGCATTGCTGTGTCTCGCCGGGATGTACCGCGCAATAGCTCGGTGACCACGACAGCGAGACGACGTAGTAGTCGAAACGACCGGGCCGACCCTCGCCGGAGTTGGCGTGCTTGCCCTTGCCGCGAGCGTCCGCTCCGGTCGCGGCGGCGAATGCGAGCAGCAGTCCGATCGCGACGATGCAGAACGAGGTGAGCCGGGACTTGGGCAGCATGGTGTTCCTTGCGCGGACGCGCCTGTTGGAGTGACGCAGCAGATGATAAGCGCAGGGCCGCGCAGCGGCAATTCGCCGGCGCGAACCGGCGCGCGAATGCAGCGATCGCGCTATCATTCGCGCTTCCCTTTTTCGCGAACATCGAGTCGTCGCATGGCCAAACGTTTTGTCCGCCGTTCTTCCCCGATCCACGGCAACGGCGTGTTCGCCGCGCAGGACCTCGCCAAGGGCGTGCGCGTCATCGAGTACAAGGGACGCCTGCTGACCCACGCGCAGGCGAACAAGACGTACGCGAACGACAGCGATTCGGGCCACACCTTCCTGTTCACGCTCAACGAGAAGTACCTGATCGACGGCGGCGATGGCGGCAACGACGCGCGCTGGCTCAACCACAGCTGTGCGCCGAACTGCGAGGCGTGGATGGTAGAGGACGATGGCGGCGACAAGCGTCGCGACAAGGTCGTCATCGAGACCCGGCGCGCGATCAAGGCCGGCGAGGAGCTGACCTATGATTACGGCATCAAGCTCGAGGAGCGCCATACCGCGCGCCTCAAGGCGATCTGGGCCTGCCGTTGCGGGGCGAAGAACTGCACCGGCACCTTGCTCAAGCCCAAACGCTGAACCCGCCGCCAGCGCGGGATTGCCGCCGACGGGAGGTAAACGTTTGCAGCGGCGCCGACGGATGTTAGAGTCCGCAAGTTCCACGAGGGAGGGATTCGTGGGCGGCAAGATGGTTGTATTCGCGCAACGGCGCACCCCGGCAGGCGATCGCCACACAAGAATCGCCGCCCGCCCCGAAGCACGATAGCCCAGCGGCGTCATCCGCCGGGCACGCCGGAGACGTCTTGTGGCCCGCAATCCGCGCACGCCCCGGCATGCCGGGCAATTCTCATTACGGCGGATATTTTCATGACGACACAACAAACCCGGTGGTCGCAGTTTGGCGCCCTGATCACCGTATTCTTCTTCTGGGGATTCGTCGCGGCGAGCAACGACATCCTCATCCCGGTGTTCAAGAAGGCGTTCAGCCTGAGCCAGGCGCAAAGCCAGCTCGTTTCGGTGGCGTTCTACGTCGCCTACACGGTAGGCTCGATCATCTATTTCCTCGTTTCCAAGGCCACCGGTGCCGATGTACTCAACCGCATCGGCTACAAGAACGGCATCTGCGTGGGCCTGGTGATCTCGGCGCTCGGCACGCTGCTGTTCTATCCAGCGGCGAATCTCGGCTCGTTCACGCTGATGATCTCGGGCCTGTTCGTGGTCGGCCTCGGCTTCTCGCTGCAGCAGATCGCGGCCAATCCGCTCGCGATCGTCATGGGCGATCCGAGCACCGGCGCGCAGCGCCTGACCATGGCCGGCGGCGTCAACAACCTCGGCACGACGATCGGCCCGCTGATCGTCAGCATCGCGATCTTCGGCGCGGTCGCCGCAGGCGGCACCGAGGCCAGCATCGAGAACGTGAAGACGCCGTATCTCGTGCTCGGCATCGTGTTCATCCTCGTCGCATTGTTTCTGTATTTCTCGCCGGTGCCGAACAAGATCGACCTCGAACACGTCGCCGCCGACGAAGCCGGGGACAGCACCAAGCTGATCCACAGCAACTCCATGTTCGCTGCGTTCAAGTATCCACAGCTCGTGCTCGGCATGATTGCGATCTTCGTCTACGTCGGCGTCGAGGTTTCCACGGTAGCGAACCTGCCGGCCTATCTCGAGCAGGGCTTGGGCATGCAAACCGCGCACATTGCGCCGTTCGTGTCGCTGTACTGGGCGAGTCTGATGATCGGCCGCTGGTCGGGTGCCGCCGGTGCGTTCGATGTGAGTGCGTCGGCGAAGAAAATTCTGACTTTCGTGCTGCCGTATCTCGCGTTCGGCGTATTCCTGATCGTCAACACGATCGCGCAACACGACGTGCGCCTGTTCCTCGTCTACGCCGGCGTCATTGTCGCGATGATCGTCGCCGGCCTGCTGGCCCGCGGCAATCCGGCGCGCATGCTGTTCAACTTCGCTGCGGGCGGAATTCTTTCGCTGGTCATCGGCATGGCAAGCAGCGGCATGGTGTCGGTGTTCGCGTTCACTGCCGCGGGTTTGTTCTGCAGCGTCATGTGGCCGTGCATTTTCGCACTCGCGATCGCCGGCCTCGGCAAGAACACGAACGAAGGTTCGAGCTTCCTGATCATGATGATTTGCGGCGGCGGCTTCGTCAGCTGGTTCCAGGGCTTCGTGTCCGAGGCGATCGGTATCCACGCAAGCTACATCGTCGGCGTCGCCTGCTTTGCCTACCTTGCGTTCTACGCCTGGCGCAGCACGGCGATCCTGAAAAAGCAGGGCATTGATCTCGACCAGCTAGCCGCGGGCGCGGGCCACTGACGTCTGCATCTGCGCCGCCGCGAATCGTCGCGGCGGCGAAATCCAAAGCGATCTAAACGCGGATAAAAGCCGATTGAGAGCTGATAAAAGCGGATTCATGAAAATTTCTTGATCCGCTCTTATCCGTTGTTATCCGCTTTTATCTGCGTCAAGACACTATCTCTATATCAGCACGCGGCCGATACCGCGCTCGTTTATCGCCACGATCGCGGCCTGCACTTTCCCCGCATCGCTGGCCGGATCGTAGCCGATGCGGAAATGCAGCTCGCCCTCGGGCGTGCGCGAGGAGTGGATCGAGTCGAGGTTGATCGCGTGCGTCTCGAACACCTGCAATAGCGCGCGCAGCGAGCCAGGTTGGTCCAGCGGCAGGAACACGCTGATGTGCGCAGGCGAGACGAGGTCCGACAGCAGGTAGCCGAGCCGCTCGAAACCGTAGCTGCCCTCGGCGAGCAGCTTGCCGCCGTGGAACTCGCGCGGCTGCACGAGCAGCCTTTCGCGCATGGCCGCGCGCGCCGCATCGCCGCCCTCGCGCACGCGGTCGCGCAGGAAATCGATATGCGCCGCGAGGCGTTCGAGCATCGCGCCGATGTGCGCGTTCTCGAACTGGATGTCCTCGTAGATCGCCGGATTGCTCGCGAGCATGCGCCGCGTGACCACGCCGTCGAGTTCGTAGCCTATCGTGCGGAACGGATGGATCGCATCGAGGCCACCGAGGGCCGGTGCAAGTTCGCGTAGCGTCGCCGCTTGCGCCATGTGCGTGGCGTGGGTCATGCCTTGCACGACGGCCATGATGCGGTCGTGCAGCTCGGGCTGCGCGCTCACGCAGTCGGCTTCGGTGGCGGCGAGGAATTGCTCCAGCCACGCGCGCCACGCGTCGATGCGCGCCGCGCAGACGACGAGCACGCGGCCCTTGAGTGTCGGCGTCTTCGGCGGCGCGGTCATCGGATGCAGGCCGGCGACTTCCGCCTGCGAGCGCAGCATCGCGGCGACCGGCGCGGCCTTGATCGAGGTCAAGTCGAGCCAGAGCTTGCCGCGCTCGCGGCCTGCGGCGAGCGCGGTGTATTCCGCGATCAGTGCTGCCGTCGCGCGGATCGGGGCGGAGAAGATCAGCACGTCGGCGCGTTCGATCAGGTCGAGTGGCGACAAGGCCTCGTCGCCGTTCGGATCGCGGCCGATCACCGCAAGGCCCATGCGTTGTTCGAAGAACTGCCGCAGCCAGCGCCCGAACGCGCCGGCGCTGCCGACGATGCCGATGACGGGCCGTTCGGGAATCGGGGTCGAGGCCATGCGCTTCGCGATCAACCGGTCAGCAGCGCGAGCTGCTCCTTGAGCGTGGCGACTTCGGCTTCGAGCCGGGCCACGCGCTCGACCAGATCGCCGTCGATCGTGGTTGCGGCTTGCGCGGCGACCGCTGCCGTGGCATAGGCTTCGATGTCGACCGGGCCGCCGAGCAGGTGCATGTAGCGATCCTCACGCTGGCCGCTGCTGCGCGCAATGCGCACGACCAGGGCGGGCGCGCGTGCGAGCAGGCGATCCAGCGAATCGCGCACGTCGGCGAGGTCGGGAAAATCGGCGAGCCGCTCGCAGCGGGTCAGCAGTTCGCCGAGCGTCTGCGGGCCGCGCAGCAGCATCACACAGAGCAACGCACGTTGGCGCGGCATCACGGCGTAGACCGCGTCGAAGCAATGCGCATAGCGCGCCACGCGCTGCGCGAACGGATCTGCTTTGACCAGGCCCTTCGCCTCCATCTCGCGCAAGGCATGGCCGACTTCACCCGTTTGCAGATGCATCACCGGCTCGCGGCTGGTCTTCTGGTTGCATGCCTGCGCGATCGCGTTGACCGTGAGCGGATACACGTCGGGCGTGATCGCGGCCTTTTCGATCAGGCTGCCGAGAATGCGCGCCTCGATCTCGTTCAAGGCGGGGAAGGGGGCAATTTCGGCGGCATTCTGGGCGGTCGGATCGATCATGTCTGGACTCTCGGCAGGCTGCAAGCTTGCCGCAAGGGCGTAGACTGACACAATAGATGTGGCGGGCGGGAGCAAACGCATGCGCATCCTGATCACCGGCGGCAGTGGCTTCATCGGCAGCGCGCTGTGCCGCTCGCTGGTCGCCGACGATGCAGACGTGGTCGTGCTGACGCGCAACGCGCAGCGCGCCCGGTCGCGCCTGCCGGAGCAGGTCGCGCTGATCGAACGGCTGGGCGAGGCGGGCGAAGTCGATGCCGTGGTCAATCTCGCCGGCGAAAACCTGGCCGAGCGGCGTTGGACCGAGACGCGCAAGCAGGCTATCCGCGCTTCGCGCATCGGTACCACGCGCGCGCTCATCGAATGGATGGCAGCGCAATCGAACAAGCCGCGCGCACTCGTCTCCGGCTCGGCCATCGGCTGGTACGGTGCGTGCGGCGATGAGGAACTCGACGAGGAGGCGAGGCCCGGCGAGGATTTCGCGGCGCGGCTCTGCCGCGACTGGGAAGCCGAGGCGGAAAAGGCGGGTGCGCTCGGCGTGCGCGTCTGCCGCATCCGTACCGGCGTCGTGCTCGACACCGGTGGCGGCGCGCTGGCGAAGATGCTGCTGCCATTCCGCCTCGGTGTCGGCGGCCGCCTCGGCGATGGCCGGCAGTGGATGAGCTGGATCGCGCGCAGCGACCTTGTCGATTTGATCCGCTGGTTGATCGATACCGCCGCCGCGCAGGGCGCCTACAACGCGACCGCGCCCCAACCGGCGATCAATGCCGACTTCACGCGCATGCTCGGCGCCGCCCTGCATCGCCCGGCGTTGCTGCCGATGCCCGCGTTTGCGCTGCGTGCGATGCTTGGCGAGATGGCCGACCTGTTGCTGACCGGCCAGCGCGTATTGCCGGTGCGCGCGCAGGCGCAAGGTTTTGCGTTTCGCCACCGCGATCTGGCGGCGACGTTGAACGCGATTCTGGGGTAGCGCCGCAGAAGGATGCGGTCGCAGTGAGCCGCGTCGTTCGCAATGGATACGGGTCGCGTTACCCACCGTATCCTACGACTTTCGTGCTCGACGGGTGCTCAATCTTCCTCCACCTTCGGCTTGTACGCCTCGATCAGCTTCTTCTGCACCTGTGCCGGCACCGGGTCGTAGTGACTGAATTCGATCGCGTAGCGACCCTTGCCGCCGGTCATCGATTTCAGTTCGGTCTGGTAGTCGGCGACTTCGGCGAGCGGCGCCAGCGCGCGGATGACGAGTTCGCCGCTGCCCAGCGTATCGGTGCCGCTGATCTGCGCGCGCTTGCCGGCGAGGCCGCCGGTGACGTCGCCGACGTGCGCATCGGGCACGAACACCTCGAGGTTGACGATCGGTTCGAGCACCTGCGGCTGCGCCTTGGCGACCGCGTCGAGGAACGCCTTCTTGCCCGCGGCGACGAAGGCGACTTCCTTCGAATCGACGGTGTGGTACTTGCCGTCGTAGACGATGACGCGCAGGTCCTGCATCTGGTAGCCGGCGACGGCGCCGTGCTCGAGCACCTGGCGCACGCCTTTTTCCACGGCGGGCAGGAACTGGCCGGGGATCGTGCCGCCTTTCACTTCGTCGACGAACTCGAAGCCCGTGCCGCGCGGCAGCGGTTCGATGCGCAGGTAGACTTCGCCGAACTGCCCCGCGCCGCCGGTCTGTTTCTTGTGCCGGTGGTGGCCTTCGGCCTTGACGCCGACGGTCTCGCGGTAGGCGATGCGTGGCGGTCGCGTCTTCACCTCGACGCCGTAGCGCTCCTTCAGGCGTTCGATCATCAAACGCAGGTGCAGGTCGGAAAGACCGCGGATCACCGACTCGTTCAATTCCTTGTTGTGCTCGTAGCGGAAACAAGGATCTTCCTCGGCGAGCTTGTGCAGTGACGCGGCGAGCTTCTGTTCGTGGCCCTTGTGCGCGGGCTCGACCGCGAGGCCGAACATCGGCTGCGGGAACGCGAGCGGGGTGAGATGGATCTGGTCCTCGTCGTGCGAGTCGTGCAACACCGCGTCGAAATGGATCTCCTCGACCTTGGCAACCGCGGCGATGTCGCCCGGAATCGCCTGCTCGATCTCGACGTAGTCCTTGCCGCGAAGCTTGAACAGATGGCCGACCTTGAACGGTTTTTTGCCGTCGTCGATGAACAGCTGCGAATCCTTCTTGATCGTGCCCTGATAGACGCGGAACACGCTGAGCTTGCCGACGAACGGATCGTTGATGATCTTGAACACGTCGGCGATCACATGCGCTGCAGGATCGGGTTTCGCTTCGATCGGCGTCGCGGTCGCGCCGGTACCCTTGACGAATGGTGGCGGGTTGCCTTCGAGCGGATTGGGCAGCAGTCGTTCGATGATACGCAGCAGCTCGCGCACGCCCGCGCCCGTGCGTGCGGAGACGAAGCAGATCGGAACCAGATGGCCCTCGCGCAGGCACTGCTCGAACGCGTCGTGCAGTTCGGCGCCGCTGAGCGATTCCTCGCCGGCGTCGAGATAGTGGCCCATCACCGTCTCGTTGATCTCGACGACCTGGTCGATGATGCGTTGGTGCGCGGCGGCGACACTGTCGAAGTCGGCGACGCCGTCGGGTTTGAAGAAGCAGTCGACCACCGCTTTTCCGCCCTGCGCCGGCAGGTTGATCGGCAGGCATTCCGGGCCGAAGGTCTCGCGCAACTGTTCCACCAGCGCACGCGGGTTGCCGCCGTCGATCTTGTTGACCACGATCATGCGCGCGAGGCCGCGCTGTCTGGCGTGGTGCATCATGCGCTGCGTGCCGTACTCGATGCCGGCGTGCGCGTTGACGACGACGGCGCAGGTCTCGACCGCAGCGAGCGCGGTCAGGGTCGGCCCGCGGAAATCCTGTGAGCCGGGTGTGTCGAGGAGATTGATGTGGCAGTCGCCGCGGCTCTGATCGGTGATCGTGATCGAGGCGATGCTCGCGTTGAGCGAATGTTGTCGTTGTTTTTCGAGCGGATCGTGGTCGGAAACCGTGGTGCCGCGCTCTATCGTGCCGGGACTCTGGATCGCGCCGCCCGCGTGCAGCAGGGCTTCGAACAGCGTGGTCTTGCCCGCGGCGGAGTGGCCGACGAGCGCGATGTTTCGGATGCCTTCGGTGGTGTATGCCACGACGCTCCTCCTCGATGTGCCGGCGTCGAGCCGGGGCGTCAGGTTTCTCCTTTTGTCCGCGCCGGTCAAGGGGCGCCGCCGCAGGACCTTGCCGCGGCAATGGCGCCTGCGTTTCTACCAGGCGCGCAGATATTGCTCGGGTGCCGGGATGCTCGCGCCCAGCTCCGCCGCGGCACGGCGCGGGAAGTAGGGGTCGCGCAGCGACTCGCGCGCGATGAGGACGAGATCGGCGTCGCCGCGTTCGATGATCTGCTCTGCCTGCGATGGCGTCGTGATCAGCCCGACCGCGCCGGTGGCGATGCCCGCCTCGCGGCGGATGCGTGCCGCGAACGGCACCTGGAATCCCGGTCCCACGGGAATTCTCACGTGCGCGAGGTTACCGCCCGAAGATGTGTCAATCAGATTGGTGCCGTCGGCCTTGAGCCAGCGCGCGAGTTCGACGCATTCGTCGATGTCCCAGCCGCCGTCGGCCCAGTCGGTGGCCGAGACGCGCACGAACAGCGGCCGCGGCTGCGGCCACACGCCGCGCACGGCGGCGACGACTTCGCGCAGCAGGCGTGCGCGGTTCTCCAGCGGGCCGCCGTAGGCATCGGTGCGCCGGTTCGACAGCGGCGACAGGAATTCGTGCAACAGGTAGCCGTGGGCCGCGTGGATTTCGACGACGTCGAATCCGGCGTCGCGCGCGCGCGTGGCCGCGGCAGCGAAATCGGCGACGACCTTGCGCAGTCCGGCCTCGTCGAGCGCGGTCGGCACGGCGTAGTTGGCATCGAACGCGATCGCGCTCGGCGCCAGCGGCGTCCACGCGCCGCTCACGCCAACCAGCGGCTTGCCGCCGCGCCACGGCAGGTCGGTGGACGCCTTGCGTCCGGCATGGGCGAGCTGGATGCCGGCGGCGGCGCCTTGCGTCTGGATGAATCGCACGATGCGCGCCCAGGCCGCCTGCTGCGCTTCGTTCCATATGCCGGTGTCGGCCGCCGAAATGCGCCCCTCGGGCGAGATCGCGGAGGCTTCGGTGAAAACCAGCCCGGCGCCGCCGACGGCGCGGCTGCCGAGATGGACGAGATGCCAGTCGTTCGGAACCCCGTCGATGGCCGAGTATTCGCACATCGGCGAGATGGCGATGCGGTTGCGCAGCGTGGCGTCGCCGATCGTGAGAGGCGTGAACAGAGCCATGGAGTTTCGTCCTGTCGGAAATCCGGAGTCATGCGAGGTGGGGCAGGGTTTTCCGGAACTCAAGAGTCGGCCGGCTCCACGTAACGGCAAGTCGCGCTCAGCGTTGATTTAGGCCGGTCGCGATAAGGTCGCGGACCGATTTGCCGCTTTCCCGCAGATGAGCCCAGTCACAGGTATGCCCGACATGCTGCAATCCGAAAGGCGGGCCGTGGACGACTGGAGTGATGGCATTCGTGCGCGCGCCCTCGCGCATGTGCGCATGCGCGGAGTGCGCGGGTCGAGTCCGTTGCGCATTGCAGCGATCTCCGCTGCAATTCTCCTTCACCTGATTGCGGTGCTGTGCCTGTACCTGCTGATGCGGCCACATCCGATGCCCGATGAAGGCCGTATCGAAGTCCGCTTGCTCGACGCCGCGGCGCCGGAGCCGAGCCTGCCGGAACCGCCGGTGCAGGCGAATGCCGTAGTACGCGCGCCGATTGAGCCGGCGATGCCCGCGATGACGTCGACGCCGCCGGAGATGACGAACGCACCGGCCGCGCGGGAGGCCCCGCCCGCCGCGATTTCGTCCGCTCGCTTGTTCAATTCCGACGGTTCGGTACGTTTGCCCCCGGCCCCCCCGCGGACGCCACACGAGGAGGGCATCGAGCGCGCGCGCGAGTTGCTGGCGCGCGGCCACAACGTGTTGCGCTGCGCGCGCGGCACGCTGGTCGAATCGTCCGGGCCGACGATAAACGAGCGTGCGGCCAAGGCGGCGCGAGTTACGCGCCTGCTCGCATTCGCGACGTCGCGGTCCTGGGAAGTCCCGGCGCAACGCGAGTCGCAGGTCGATATCGATGCGGCCTATTCGTCCGACTCGACGATCGAGAATCTGACGATGATCGGTCAGGATTGCGACGATGCGTTCTATCGCCGGCCGCCGCCGAAGGCGCGTGAGCCGCGTACGCCGCGGTAGACGGACGACGAGGCTGGCGAACCCTTCGGTTCCGCCGGAATGTTTCGTCCTTGCTGTTGCTATGACGGCTGCGCGTTCCGTCCCGATTTAGGTCGGACGCGATAAGGTCGCGCGACCGATTTGCTCTTTGCGGTCCATGAGTTCAGCCACAGGCGCACCTGGCATGCTGCCATCCGAAGGAGATCTCACGGACGATCGCAGTGAAGGCATCCGCGCGCGCGCCCTCTCGCACGCGCGCATGCGAGAAGGGAGCGGACCGCGTTCGCTGCACGTGCTCGCCACCGCCACAGCCATTCTCCTGCACTTGCTAGCGGCGGGGGGTCTTTACCTGCTGATGCAACCGCATCCGACACTGGATGAAAATCGCATCGAAGTGCGTCTGCTCGATGCAGCGCCTGCGGAACCCGTGTTGCCGGAACCGCCGTCGGTACGGCCGCCTCCACTGACATCGGCTGCCGTGGCGACTCAGCGCGCGCCAGCCGCGCGACATCCGCCTGTCGTCACCTCCGCTGCGTCGGTCGAGCCGACCGCACCGCCGCACATCTTCAACATTGACGGCAGCATCGACATTCCCGCTGAAGTCGCAGACCAGTTCGACGCCGCACCGCCGTCGCGTTTCATTCCCGGATCGACGCAGCCGTCGCCGCTGATGACGCTGAAGCGGCCGGTGAAGATCCGTCCCAACCATTTCGCCGGCGCATGGAAGGCACCGGAGAGCGAAAATCTGCTCGGCGCAGCATTGCGCAAGACGGCCGAGTTTGTCGACAAGAACCTCAGCGTCGAAAAGGAATTCAACACGCCTCTGGGCAAGGTCAAGTGCAAGGCGGCTTTCATGATCGTCATGGCTGGTGGTGGTTGCGTGGATGTTCCGCCGAAACCCTACGAGCCGCCGGAGGAAAAATGGAAACCGGCTACGGTGCTGGACGAGAAATAGCCACTCCGCTCTTTCGCGCGGCGAGATGGACGGAGCGGGGGGGCGAGCCGGCGGAGGCCGGAGTCGCCAGCTCCGGGAACATCACATTCGCACCGGACGGGAAACGGAGCGCGCGCCTACAGAATTTTGCGCAACTGATCGCCGATCGGCAGCTCGCGGATGCGAACCCGCGTCGCGGCGTAGATCGCGTTGGTCAACGCGGGCAGCGCGCTGGGCAGCCCCATCTCGCCGGCGCCGGACGGTTCCTTGCCCGAATCGATGATGACCACTTCGACGTCGATCGGCGCCTGAGCCATGCGCAAAAGTGGATAATCGCCAAAATTGGATTGTTGTACTTTTCCATCCTTCAGCGTGATGCCCAGGTTGAGCGCGGTCGACAGGCCGTCGATCGTGCCGCCGATCATCTGCGCCTCGAGACCGAGCGGATTGACCACATGGCCGACGTCGATTGCGCAGACCGCACGATGGACGACTACGTTGCCGTCGATTGCCGAGACTTCGAACGCGTGCGCGGCATAGCCGCCGAAGGTGAAGTGGCCGGCGATGCCGAGGCCGCGGTCTCTCTCCGGCTTGCGCTTCCAGCCGATCCTTTCCGCCGCGGCATTGAGCACGGCTGCCATGCGGCCGGTGTCGAACACCGGGCCGCCGTGGCCGTGGTAGGGCAGCTCGCGCGGCTCGCCGAGCAGTTTCAGGCGCAGCGCGAGCGGGTCCTGCTTCAGCGCGACGGCGATCTCGTCGATGAAGCTCTGCACGGCAAATGCGGTTGCGTTGCTCACCGGCGCGCGCCACCAGCCGCGCGGCTGGCCCGATTCCAGCGGCAGCAGCGACAGGTCGAAGTTGGGCACGAGGCCCGCAGGAAAATCGTCGGGCGCGAGCGTGCCATTCCACAGCGGGCGTTCCTTCATCCCCCTGTCGCGATGGTTGCGTGGCGTCGCCGCGCAATGCGCGGACCAGGCGCTGACTTCGTTCTTGCGGTCGAGGCTCGCCGCCATCTGGAACACGCAGAATGGGCGGTAGAAGTCGTGGCGGATATCGTCTTCGCGCGTCCACAGCAGCTTGACTGGCTTGTCGGCCTGCCTGGCGATCAGCGCGGCCTCGGCGATGTAGTCGTTCTTCAGACGTCGGCCGAAACCGCCGCCCGCGCGCGGCATGCGGATCTCGATCTTGCTGCGTGCGATGCCAGTGACTGCGTTGATGACTTCGGAAGCGCCGTTCGGGTCCTGCAGCGAAGCGATCAGCAGGACCTTGTCCTTCTCGACATGGATCAGTGCGGCCGGCGGCTCCATCGTCGCGTGCGCGAGGAACGGCACGCCGTAGCGCGCCTCGATCGTCTTGCGCGCGGCCTTGCGCGCCTTGTCGACGTCGCCGTCGCGGCGCACGGCGACGGCCTTGTCCGCATTCGCGGGCTTGAGCAGTTCGTCCGCCTGTCTGCGCAGGGACTCGGTCGATTCCTCGGCAAACGCGCCGGGCTTCCACTCGATCTTGAGTTTCTCGCGGCCCTTGAGCGCAGCCCATGTGCTCGTCGCGAGCACGGCCACGCCGTCGGCGAGCGCGCCGTCGATGGCATCGCCGGGCTTGGGGCCGGTGATGCGCACGATGTCCTTAACCCCGGGCACCCTGCGCGCTTCCGCATCGTCGAGGCTGGTGATTTCGCCATCGATCCACGGCGAGCGTGCGACGACTGCGATCAGCGTTTCGGCGAGATACGCATCGATGCCGTACTGCGTCTGACCGGTGACAATTTCGCGCGCGTCGACCGTCGGCGCCGGCTTGCCGACGACCTTGAACTCTTCCGGTTTCTTCAACGTGCGCGGTTCGGTCGGCGGATCGAGCTTGGAGGCGGCATCGACAAGGTCGCCGTAAAGAGTTCTCGTGCCGTCCGGTGCGATGACGCTGCCCGACTCCGTGCGCAACTGTCCCGCGGGAATGTCGAGCTTCGCCGACGCGGCGACGAGCAGCAGCCAACGTGCGGCGGCGCCGGCCTGGCGCAGATCTTTCCACGCGGTCGGAATGCTGGTGCTGCCGCCGGCACCCTGGTCGCCGTACTTGTCGGACGGGCCCTTGTCGGTGTCGATGTAGCCGTAGGGCAACTGCTCGACGCGCACGCGGGTCCAGTCGATGTCGAGTTCTTCGGCGATCAGCATCGGCAGCGAGGTTTTCACGCCCTGGCCGATTTCGCAACCACGCGCGCCGATGATCACCTCGCCATCCTTCTCGATACGCACGAAAACGCCGAGCGAGACCGGCTCGAAGCGTGCGCCGAGGTAAGGCAACGCCTGTTGCGCCTGCACCGTGCGCCAACCGACGATCAGCGCGCCCGACGCCGCGGCCCCGACGACGAGGAATCTGCGCCGCGAAGGATTGGCGATGGTCCTATCTTTGCTCACGACTTGCTGCCTTCGCGCGCGGCGCGCTCCCTGGTGATTTCCGCCGCGCGCTTGATCGCCTTGCGGATGCGCGGATAGGTGCCGCAGCGGCACAGGTTGGAAATTTTGCCGATCTCGTCGTCGTTCGGGTTCGGCGTGCGCTTGAGCAGATCGGCGGCGGCGATGATCTGCCCGGCCTGGCAGTAGCCGCACTGCGGCACGTCGATCTCGACCCAGGCCTGCTGCAGCGGATGCAGTTCGCTGCCGGCGAGACCTTCGATCGTCGTCACCTCGCGCTTGGCGAGCGCCTTCATCGGCGTCAGGCAGGCGCGCTGCGCCTTGCCGTCGACGAGCACCGTGCAGGCACCGCAGGCGCCGATGCCGCAGCCGAACTTGGTGCCGGTCAGGCGCAGCACGTCGCGCAGATACCAGAGCAGCGGCATTGTCTCGTCGCCGTCGAAACTGTAGGCGCGGCCGTTGATGCGCAGCGGTACCGTCTTGTCGTCGTCGGCTTTGGCCGCGGTTGGCGCCACGGGCGGCTTGGCAGGATGAATCGGAGTGGCTTGCATGGATCGCCTCGCATCGGAGGCGGCCATTTTCGCATTACTGGCGCGTTGCGCATACCTGCCGGGATCAAAGGCCGAAACCGGAACCATGGCGGGGCGCGGCGGTGCTTTTGCGACTCTGCGTCGCACGCTTGTGCCGCAGGCAAATTTGCTCGCCCACGCGTGCGATCGCGTCGCCGGCGGCTGCGTGAAGCAAGATCGACCTTGCGACCTTGCCACGCCGACTTGGCCGCCCGTATGATTCGCCCGCGCCACGAACACGTGGCCGCCGCAAGCGTTCACGTCAACCGACGCGCCCACCGTCTGCGGATTGCCGGATCGCGGCGCCGTCGGCAACGCGATACACGAGGCGCTTTCGCTTGACCTCGACCACAGGACATCCATGACCGCCGCACCTTACGGCAGCGCTTCCCACGTTGCCTTCGCTGCCTTGCGTCACCGCGGCTTCCGTGCCTATTTCCTGCTCTCGGCGTTGGCGATGATGGCCGACAACATCGAGCATGTGATCAGCTACTGGGTGATGTTCGGCAAGTTCAACTCGCCCGCGCTGGGCGGCTTTGCCGTCGTTTCGCATTGGCTGCCGTTCCTGCTGTTCTCGGTGTACTCGGGGGCGCTGGCCGACAAGTTCGATCCGCGCCGCATGATCCAGCTCGGCATGGCGCTGTTCATGGCCGTGTCGGCTACCTGGGGCGTGCTGTTCGTCAGCGGCACGTTGCAGGTCTGGCATGCCTGCGCGTTGCTGATCGCGCATGGCGTGGCCGGCGTGCTCTGGGGGCCGCCGTCGCAGCTGCTGCTGCACGACATCGTCGGACGCGAGCACTTGCAGAGCGCGGTGCGCCTGAACTCGACCGCGCGCCAGCTCGGCATGCTGATGGGCCCCGGCGTGGGCGGCGCCTTGCTGCTCTGGCTCGGCCCGAACCTCGGCATCTTCGCCAACGCGCTGCTGTACCTGCCGTTCGTCCTCTGGCTGGCCGTCGCGCCGTACGGGCCGAAGTTTCGCGCGGCCGGTGCCACGGCCGCAGTGCGCGCGGTGCGCAGCCTCGGCGACATCTGGCGCGCGATGAAGGAGATCGCGCACCACCGCGTCATCCTCGCGATGACGGCACTCGCCGGTTGCGCTTCGCTGTTCATCGGCAACGCCTATCAGGCGCAGATGCCGGGATTCGCGCATGATTTCGGCCAGCAGCGGGCGGATTTCTTCTACAGCATGCTGCTCGGCGCCGATGCAGCCGGTGCGCTGACCGCGGGCTTCGTGCTCGAAAGCCGCGGCCTGCTGCCGCCGCGCGCGCAAACGGCCTGTGTGCTGGCGATGATCTGGTGCATCGCGCTGGCGAGTTTCGCGCTGACCTCGAGCTACCCGCTCGCTCTGGTGGTGTTGTTTGTCGCGGGTTTCGTCGAACTCTCGTTCAACTCGATGGCGCAGACGTTGGTGCAGCTCGAAGCGCCACCGGACATGCGCGGCCGGGCGATTGGCGTGTTCAGCATGTTCGCGATGGGCATGCGCATGTTCAGTGGCGTCACCGTGGGCATCGCCGGCGCACGCATCGGCATCCACGCCTCGCTGGCATTGAGCGCGGCGGCGTTGTTCGTGGTGATCGGATTGTTGCTGCAGCTCGGCTTTCGCCGATCCGCGCCCTGACCCGCCTCTTGTCTCGTCTGTCGTTTCCTCAGAACAGCAGCGATGACATTCTGCGCCGGTAGGCGCCCACCAGTTCCTCGTCATCGAGCACGTTGAACGCAGCGATCAGACGCTTCTTCGCCTGTCCCTCGTTCCAGTCGCGCGCGTTGCGCAGCAGGGTGAGGAACTCGTCGAGGCCTTGCGCGGGCTCGTCGCCGAGCAGCAAGCGCACGCCGAGCAGGTCGCGCGCCGCGTGGTCCGCGGGGTCCTGCGCGAGGCGCGCGCGCAGCGCGGCGACATCGGGCGCGTCTTTCAGCGCGCGCGACAAATCGAGTTGCGCGGTGACGCGCCGGGCTTTCGCATCGCTTGCCAGGTTCGGCGGCAGCGCATCGAGCTGCGCCTGCGCCGCGTCGGCCTCGCCCGCGCCCGCGAGCGCCGCGGCGAGGTCGAGCTTGAGTTCGGGCTTGTCCGCGTTCGCCGCGATTTCCTCGCGCAGGCGCGCGACGGCCTGCTGCGGCGTTTCGTTCGCCGGCACTTCGCTTACGGCGGGTTCCGGCTCGGCGGCCGCCTGCGCCTTGCCGAGATGCTTTTCGACGAATGCACGCACGCCCGACTCCGGCAGCGCGCCCATGAAACCATCGACCATCTGCCCGTCCTTGACCAGAACGACCGTCGGCAGGCTGCGGATGCCGAACACTGCGGCGAGCTGCTGCTCCTTGTCGGTATCGACCTTGGCGAGCCTGAGCTTGCCGCCGTAGCTGTCGACGACCTTCTCGAGAATCGGCCCGAGCGACTTGCACGGGCCGCACCATTCGGCCCAGAAATCCACCAGCACGGGCGTGCTCAGCGAAGCCTGGATGACGTCGGTTTCGAAGTTCGTTTCGGTGGCATCGAATGTGTGGGCGGGTGCAATCATGATCTGTTCACGCTGCGGCAGGGGGCGCAAGAATAGCGGAAGATGGCGGCGCCGCGCGCGATTGCAACCCGCGGAGGCCGCGCGGCGTGCCGTGCCGGCACGCGCGTGCTTGTTGCCGCGCGTCGCGGATTCTATAGTGGTGCAGTCGCTTGCGAGAGCAACGAAGCCGGGAGCGAAAGGGTTCTGTCATGGGCAGCGAGTCCAGCGTGTCGAATCCGGGCGTTGCCGACGACGATCTGTTCGCGATCGTCTACGAGGAACTGCGTCGCATCGCACGCAGCCAGCGTCGCGGCGGCGCATCGACGCTCGACACGACGGCGCTCGTGCACGAGGCCTACCTGAAGCTCGCGGCGAGCGACGCGGCGCGCGGCATGGACCGCGTGCATTTCCTGTCGCTCGCGGCGCGCGCCATGCGCCAGATCCTGGTCGACCACGCGCGCAGCCGCTCCCGGCTCAAGCGCGGTGGCGGCTGCGTCATCACCGGGCTCAGCGGCGAGGTCGGTTGCGCGGACGAGGTCGTCGATCTGGTCGCGCTCGATGCGGCGCTGAACGACCTCGCCGAATTCGATCCGCGCGCCGGCCGCATCGTCGAATGGCGCATTTTCTCGGGTCTGGAAATCGCCGATATCGCGCGCCTGCAGAATCTGGCCGAGCGCACGGTGTTTCGCGACTGGCGGCGTGCACGCGCCTTCCTAATCCAGCGTCTCGGCCTCGTCGACGCGGCGATATGAGTACGGGCGGGCAGCGTTGGCGGCAGGTCGGCGAGGTGTTCGATCGCGTCGCCGATGCGCCGCCGGAACGGCGGGAGTCGTTGCTCGACGAACTGTGCGGCGCCGATGCCGCGTTGCGCGCCGAGGTTGGGGCCTTGCTGCGCGCGGACGCCGCCGCCGCAGGATTCGACGACGGCATCGACTCCGCGCGCGGCGCGGCGGCGCGCGCCTGGCACGACGAAGCCGAGAGCGAAACCGCGGGACGGCGCGTCGGTCCGTGGCGCGTCGTGCGCGAGATCGGCCGCGGCGGCATGGGCGTCGTCCTGCTCGCCGAGCGCGCGGACGGCCAGTACGAACAGCAGGCGGCGCTCAAGCTGATCAAGCGCGGCATGGACAGCGAGGCCATCCTCGCGCGCTTCCTGCGCGAGCGGCAGATCCTCGCGCGGCTCGAACATCCGCATATCGCGCGCCTGCTCGACGGTGGCATCGCCGGCGACGGCCGGCCGTACTTCGCGATGGAGTACGTTGCGGGCGAGCCGCTGTTGGACTGGTGCCGCACCCACGGCACAAAGCTGGACCAGCGCATCGCCCTGTTCCTCGAGGTCTGCGCCGCGGTGCAATTCGCGCACAGCCAGCTCGTCGTGCATCGCGACATCAAGCCGTCGAACATCCTGATCACGCCGGCGGGCGAGGCCAGGCTGCTCGACTTCGGCATCGCCAAGGCGATCGGGCAGGGCGGCAACGCCACGGCGACGGCATTGTGGCGTGATCGCCCGCTGACCCCGGCGTACGCGGCGCCGGAGCAGATTCGTGGCGACCCGGTCACCGTCGCGACCGACGTGCACGGCCTCGGCTGCGTGCTGTACGAACTGCTTGCCGGGCGGCGCGCGTTCGACGTCGGCGATATGCCCACGCTCGACGAGCTGCAGAAGTTGCTCGCGGTGACCGCGCCGCGTGCGCCGAGTACCGTCGCGGCGCACGATGCGCCGGTACCGGCGAAAGCACTGCGCGGCGACCT
>JAFEFS010000008.1 GCA_018240465.1 Pseudomonadota bacterium | reverse complement strand
CGGTGATGAGGCCGATGCCGCCGGCACGCTGCAAACGCTGGCTGCGCAGATCGCTCGCGGCAAATGCCTGTAGACGCTCTTCGATCTGCGCCATCTCGCCTTCGGCGGCGGCGATCCTTTCCAGCGGCGGGAGTGTCCATTCGATCAATCCAGCGGACGCGCTGCGCGCGCCGCTGATTTCGGGTGTTAGGCCCCGCAATCAAACTGTCGCGTCACGAAACGCCTTCAATACTGCGTTCATGCGGGTTTGCCAGCCAGTGCCTTGGTTGCGGTACCACTCCAAAACGTCCTTATCCACGCGCAAGGCAATTTGCTCCTTGCGTTTTTCCGGCGGCTTGGCCGGCCGTCCGCGCTTGGCGCGCAGTTCGGCAACACCACGGTGCGCAGTGGCGCTTTTCCAGTACTTCAACGTTGCCGCCTTGCTCTTGGGGTCGTACGACACGTCAGATTTGGGGGTACGCTTGGTAGTACGCTTCACGTTCATAGGGTTCTGCCTCGCGGCACGAGATCAGTCTTGGGCCGTCCTCGCGGTCGGTCCACACAAGCACAACGACACGGCCATGCGCCCAGACTCACCAACCGTTGCTCGCCGTAGTCTTCGCGGTCATCCTCGCGGGTGAGCATCGGGCTATCAAACGCTTCCATGCAGCCGGGCAGGTCAACGCCATGCTTGCGCAGGTTCTTGCGGCGCTTGGCGGGGTCGTGGCTCATGCATAATTATCGTATATGCACTAATTGTAGGTTGCAAGTCCCGCATGGGCATGGGCTAACATCTCGGTCAACCGGACATAATATCATTTTTCAATGACGGTCGGAAGTTATTGGCGTTGACGCGAAGTTTGGATGGCGGCGTTCAAAAAGATAAAAATTGCAGCCCATCTGATGGAAGTACTTCACGGAAGGTTGCTCCAGGTTTTGTTTACGTAGCATTTCAGTAGATTTCGGTTGCATTTCAGATTCTTCGGGTATTTTCTAATGTGCTCAATTCTTATGCGGCAGTTATCAGCTTTCGTATCGATTTTTTTTCTTTTTGTGGGTGCATTGATTTGCGGTGGATGCGCGAATCATGTGAGGCGAGAGGTGCCGCATTTAGAACAGCCGCCGCCGCCACAGACGCAAGTTGTGGCTGACGCCGTCGTAGATGAAGCTGCGAAGCCGTACGTTGCCGCCGATGATGAGCAGTTCTCAGGAGGCCAGGCTACATCTCAGCCAATGCCAGGATATCCTTTGACAATGATTCCGCGACATCTGGCGCTCGTCACGGTGAGGGTCAAGCTAGCTGTGGATGCGCAAGGGAAGGTTAGCGACATACGTATAGCGCAAGCGGACGATTTGACAACTCACCCCATAGAATTTGATGAGGCTGTGCGCGAAACGGTTTCGCAGTGGCGATTTACCCCGCTGGCGTACGGACGTTGGGAAGATGTCAAGGACAAACAGGGTAATACGATCGGCTCCCAGATCGTCAACGTAGCAGCAAAACCTTACAGTGTGGATTATGTATTCCGCTTCGAACTGCGCGATGGCAAGCCGATAGTGGGCGGTGCCTCACAGCTTCCACCGGGGAGTTGATGTCGCTTCACTCAATTGAGTGAAACGCTTTGCGTGCTCGATATGCTCAGGAATTTGCAGAATTTCACGTTACGACTGATCTTTATGACGGTCTCGTTCAATCACCGCTGTCGCCGATGCCCGGGGATCAACCGGAACATCCGGATGGCGACCACCTAGTTAGCCAGGTTGTCGCCGGGTCGGTCTGACCGGTTGCTTGGCACATCGCGCTGCCGGGGAATCGAGCGTTTCAGGTCATGACCTGCGCGGCATCGGAAGGTGAGCGAAGCGTTCGATGTCGCCGATCTCGGCAACGAGGGTGGC
Organism: Pseudomonadota bacterium; assembly: GCA_018240465.1. Lineage (GTDB taxonomy): Bacteria > Pseudomonadota > Gammaproteobacteria > Xanthomonadales > Rhodanobacteraceae > Rudaea. The sequence goes on along the minus strand of JAFEFS010000008.1, from coordinate 18,857 downwards.
GGCGTTGACGAGGCCACCACCTGACAGGCGTGGCCCTGGGCGAGCAGATGGCGGTAGATCGCATAGCCGCACGGTCCGGCTTCGTAGGTGAAGATCAGGGTTCGTTGCAATCCACCGAGTTGGCGCACCACCCGATCCAGCCAGGGCAGCTCGATCCCGAGTACCTCGCGATGCAGATACAACCATGCGGAAAGCGCCTGGTTCTGCGTCGCCGCAGCGACGTTGCCTTCGGTCGCCAGACCGCTCAGGAATGCTTCGACCTCGGCCGGCCCCAGCTCGCGCGGACGCCGCTTTCCATTGGCGAGTATGAACCGCCTGCGCCAAAGCAACAAAGCATCCCGTTTGCGCAAAGTGCGATGGTCAAGATGTAGTCTCGCCCACAGGCGCAAACTCACTTCTCGATCCGGTAGTTGATCCCCGCCCGACTCGACAACGTCCCGTTCTGCATCTCGAAATTGAACAGACGCGTCAGCTTGTAGCGCAGCGTGACGACCTGGCCTGGGGTGAACAGGCCGACGCCGTAGCTCATGTACAGGCGCGGCGAGAGGTATTTGCCGACGGTGAGCGCGGCACCCCCGACGGAAGAGTTGTCGGCGACGCCGACGTCGTCGAGGCCCATCTTCGCGCCGACGCTTTTCGCGAGCAGGTCGCCGCCGGCGGTGCCGAGTGCGGAGGCGGCGCTGCCGACCGCGTTGCCTTCGCCGCCTTTCAGCGCCGACAGCGGTTTGCCGGTGACCAGGTAGCTCAGCGCGTCGGATTGCTCCATCGCCGGCGTTGAGAACACGGTCAGGCGCGGCGCGACGGCGGTGCCGCGCACTTGCAGGCCGACCGTGATGCTCTGGTCGGGAAACGCGCGCGTGGCACGGATGTCCAGGCCGGGATTTTCCACCGGCGTGCCGGCGAACAGCAGGCGGCCCTGTTCGATCCTGAGGTCCTGGCCGTAGGCCTTGAACGTGCCGTCGACCTGGATCTGGCCGCGGCCGACCGGCGTCTTGCCGGGCTGTTGCGCCACCGTGAGCTGGCCGCCGAGATTGGCGTCGAGGCCGAAGCCGATCAGGTGCACCTCGCTGCCCTGGCGCAGGTCCATCGCGAGTTTCTCGCCGGCGCCGAGCTTGACCGTGACTTCGACCTCGACCGGCGCATTCGCCACCGCGTTCGGCGGCGGCTCCTTGTCGTCGGTGACGACGATGTCGGGCGAGGGTGCGACCGCCGCGCCGCCGCCGGGCAGCTTGGATACATCAACCAGCATCTGCGGAATCTGCAAAGTGCCGCCGACGCGCAGGCGTTTCGCATCGCGATCGATCTTGAGGTCGGGTGAAATGTATACCTTGGCGCCGGGGATATTCGCGGCGAGGAAGCGGTCGCCCTGGATCGTGATCGCGATCGGCGCATCGGGCGCGATGCCCGCATTGCCCTTGAGCGCGAGCTTGCCTTCGTCGGAGGCGATGGAGCCGTCGATGTCGAAATTCTCGCCGTCGCGCGATTTCACCACGATGTTGCCGTCGTGCAGCTTGAGTCCGGCCGCGGGCACTTCGGTGCCGAAGCCGACGAGCGCGAGCTGGCCGTCGACGCCGGGCTTGTTCGTCGAACCCGACAGTGCGAACTTCGCCTCGACCTTGCCCTTGGTGCCCGAGACTTGTGTGGTCAGGAAATCGACGAACGAGAGATTGTTGATGTCGAGCGCAAGGTTGCCGGACAGTGGCATCGCGCCGGAGGCGTCGGTCGCGCCGGTGACGATATGGCCGTCGATGCGGCCGCCGTCGTTGAGGTCGCCCGCGATCGTGACCGTGTTCTGCGCGGGCGCGAGCGCGGCGTCGATGCGGAAACCCTTGTAGCTCAGCAACGCTTTCGAGGCCGAGTCGGGATAGATGATCGTGCCCTGATCGGAGGTGATCGTGACGCTGCCGGTCAGCGCGCCGTTCGGCGTGGCGACTATCGCGCCGTTGCCGTTGAGTTCGCCGTCGAGCTTGACGGTCGAGTCGGGGCTGCCGAGCTTGGCCAGCATCGCGAGCGGCAGATGTTCGAGTGAAAACTTCGCGTTGGTGCCGGTTTTTGCGTCCTGCCGCGCCTGCGCGCAGATGGCCGGCGTGCCGGCACGCAGGCACGACTGATCGAGGTTGAATACGCCGCCGACATATGACAACGCAGTCGGTTGCGCGAGTTTCCATTCGGGCAGGCCGTTCTGGTCGATCGTCAGCTCTTTCAGCGTGCCGCGCCAATCGCTCGATGTCTTGGTTTGTGTCAGCGCGCCGTCAAGGGCGAGCGCAAGCGACAGCGGCTTGCCGTGGACGTCGAGATTCAGCTGATGCGCTCCCGGGTTGCCGCTCGCCGCCAACTTGACCGTGTCGAAAGTGTAGCCGGCCGCGGACAGCGTCTTCGCATCGAGCGCGAGCTTGCCGCTCGGCGCCGACAGGTCCTTCGCATCGAAATCCAGGGTGAAGCTTTGCAGGTGCGTGTCGCCGCTGGCGATCGCGCTGCCGCCGAGCTTGCCGCTGGCGTTGAGCTTCGGGTAGGCGCCGTTGACCGCGATCGAGCCGCGCACGCTGCCGCCGGCCTTGGGCAGCCAGTCGCCGAGGCTGGCGAGGTTGAGATCGATCTTCAGGTCGGTCGCAGCGTCCTTGCCCGCACCGCCCTTGCCGACGAGCGCGACCGTGCTTTGCCCCGAGGACAGGTTGAGCTTGCCGTCGATGGCGAGCGGCGGCGCGAACGCGATGTCGCCGTTGCCGGAAAGCGGGCGCTGGCGCAGCGTGCCGCCGAGGTGGTCGAGCGTGAGCTTGCCGGCAGGGCCGTCCTTTTCCACATTTCCACTTGTGGATAATTGGAAGTCGATCGCGCCGGGCCAGTCTTTCGTGAACGCACCCGGATCGAACTTGTTCGCCTTCGCGACGAGGTTCCAGCCGATCGTGGGCTTGAGCACGATGTCGCCGGTGGCGTTGAGGCCGCCCCTGGGTTGTTTCAGTTCGAGCTGGGCGAGCGAGATTTTCTCCGGCGTGCCGCCGAGCTTGAAGGCGAGGTCGGCGATCTGCTTGGGCGGTCCGATCGATAGTTCACCCTGCGCGTCGAACTTCTCGGCGTTGCCGCCGGCCGTGATGCTGCCGTGCGTGGCGATTTCCTGGCCGGCGAGGTCGGCCGGCAGCACGACGTCGGCCCAGTCGAGCTTGACGTCGCCGCCGACCGGTTTCGCATCGAGATGGACCTTGGCTTGAGCGGTCAGCGTACCCGGCGCGTCGGGCGAGCGCAGGCGCAACGGGTCGAGCGTGAGCGTCTTGCCGTCGCTGGCGAACTTGAGCGGATCGAGCAGCACGCGGTGATTGTTGATGTCGACGCTGCCGCTCAGCGTGCCGGTGTTCCTGTCGCCGCTGCCGCTGAGTTTCAGCGCGAGCGTCTTCAGCGTCTCGCTCTGCGTGAGTTTTTTCGGATCGAAACTCGGTACGTCGAGGTCGATGGTCCACGGCAGGCTCATGTCGCTCGCCGCCAGCGTGCCCTTGGCGTTGGCGATCAGCGGCTGGCTTGCCGCGAGCGTGAAATGCGCCTGCTTGCCGTCGCTGTCGAGATCGATGCGGGCGGCGGCGCGCATCGGCGCCGATTTTTCATCGCCCGGAATCTTCCAGTCGACATCGAGCTTGCCCTTGCCGGCGACGTCCTCGTATTGCGTGATCGTGCCGGCAAGATCGACCTTGCCATCGGGTGCACGCAACGCGAGCTGTTTGAGCGTCAGCGCGGCGTTTGTCCACGTCGCGGCGGCGTCGAGTGTGTCGCTGGCGAACACGGGCTTGCCGTTCTGCGTGATCTTCGTCGCGCCGACGTGCAGCCGATCGAGCAGGATGTCGAGCGGCGGCGTCAGCAGCGATTGCATCGACGGCGTGGCGGCCTGCGGCGGCTGCGGAGCCGGCGGTACCGTAGTCAGCGCGACGTCGACTCCGTCGATGTCGAGGCTGCGCACATGCACGGTCTTGCGCAGCAAACCCCAGAACTCGTAGTCGAGCTTCAGTGTTTTGACTTTGACATCCAGACCCGAGGCCGGATCCTTGTAGGCGAGATCGTGCAGTTCGAGCGGGCTGGTAAGCGTGCCCTTGGCCTGCGCGAGCGCCAGTTTGCCGGCGAGCGAAGATTTCGCGCGTTCAATCGCGAAGCGCGCGCCCGATTCGGTCGCGAGCAGCCAGAAGCCGAGTGCTATGAAAAGGACGAGGATCGCGGCGAGCGCGATAGCGGTCCACTTCAGCGTTTTTTTCAGGCGCGGGCTCACAGGTCGGGCCCGATGATGAGGTGCAGCTGCACGCCGTGGCGTCCTTCGGGATCGTTGACCGGGAAGCCGAGGTCGGCACGCACCATGCCGACCGGCGAGCGCCAGCGCAGGCCGAAGCCGGTGCCGATGTGGGTCTTGAAGTCGCCGAACGCGCTGAACGCGTCGCCCGCGTCGACGAAGGTGCCGATGCCCCAGTTCGGGGTGAAGTAGTACTCGTATTCGGCGCTGGCGACGGCGAGGTTCTTGCCGCCGATGATGAGATTGCCGCAGTCGGTCGTCGACTTGCCGGCGTTGCACTTGGCGATCGCGATCGGCAGCTGGTCGGCCGGCAGCGGCGGGCCGACGGTCTGGTAGGCGTAGCCGCGGATCGAGCGGTCGCCGCCGCCGAAGAAGCGCAGTTCGGGCGGCAGCTTGTCGAAATCGCCGACCGCGGTCGCGCCGAGCGAGCCGCGCACGATGAGGCGCTGGCGGTCGCCGAAGCCGCGGATCCACTTCGCGTCGGCGCGTGCCTGCACGAAGCGCGTGCTCGGACCGGGGCTGGCGCGCGCGTCGAGGCTCAGCGAATAGCCGTCGCGCACGAAGCCCATGTCGTCGGCGCGCTTGCGCTCGAGCGAGACTTCGGGATAGACCAGGGTCGAGGTGCCGTCGATGTTGGCGACCGTGTAGGTGCCGCTCAGCGCATTGATGCCGAGCGTGCGGTTCCAGCCGTGCCAGTAGCGCGTCTCGTTTGCCGTGAGCCGCAGTGTGTCGGATTGCGCCGTCTCGGTGTCGATGTTGCGGTAGGCGACGCCGAAGTTGTAGGCGCGGTTGTCGTCGCCCGGCAGCGGGATCGTGTAGGTGCCGGCCAGCATTTTCTCGCGCTGCGCGATCTCGACTTCGATCTTGGCCTTGTGCCCGCGCATGTTGACCCAGCGCCGCGTGATGCTGCCCTTGATGCCGGGGCCGATGTCGGAATCGACGAAGATCCCTGCGGTGTAGATGTTGCGCGGCGCCGGCGCCAGGGTGACGTCGATCGGGATCACGTCGCCGACTGCGTGTTCCTTGTCGGGCAGCACGTCGACGATGGCGAAGTAGTCGGCGTCGACGAGTTTCTGCTGCAGGCGCAGGAGCCGGCTCTGGCTGTAGAAATCGCCTTTGCGCCACGGAATGTAACGGTCGAGCACGCCGTCGTTGAGCTGGCTGCCCTTGAAAACCACCTCGCCGAAGCGGTAGCGCCCGCCGACGTCCCACTGGAGCGAAATCGCCGCGCGGTTGGCGCCACGCGAGACCTCGACCTTGTGCACGGTCTGCTTCGCGTCGAGGTAGCCGACCGCGAACAGCGCGGACTGCACGGCGGCCTTGCTCTTTTCGTAGGCGGTGCTGTCGAACGGCTGGCCGGACTTCGGCGTGAAGTTCGCCAGTGCCGAGGCGACTTCCTTCTCGTCGCGCGCCGGGCTCGGCACCTCGACGGAAAAATCGCCAACCAGCAGGCGTTCGCCCGCGCGTACATGGAGGATCGCCGTCCAGCCCTGTGCGGTTTCCTTCAGCTCTCCGTCGGTCTTCGCGTTGTAGTAGCCCCAGGCTTCGAGCGCCTTGACGATCTGCTCGCCTGCGTTCCTGTACAGACGCTGCGCCTGCGCAGCGCTGACATCCTGCTTTTCGTACTGGGTGATTTCGGCGGCGGTGGCGACGGCGGCCTTGAGCGGATCGTCGATGCCGTCGATCTGCGTGGTGATCGTGCCGGCCTGGGCGCCCACGCAGCACGCAAGCGTGAGCAGCGCAGCGGCACGGCCCGCACGAGTCTTCCTGAGTGACGCCTTCCCGGGATTCGCATCCATGAGAGTTTTATAACACGGGCTCCGCATTTGCTGAGTTACAGGTCGGCGAATTCCACGACCGTCCGTCGGCTCGCGCTCAGGCGTAGCCGATGTGGATGCGCGGCGCGACCTGCAGTTCACGCTTCGGTTCGCGCAGCGGCTTGACCGCTTCCAGCTCCGCAACCATCTCGACGACGAGATTGCGCTCGCGCTGGATGCGTTCGTGCAGCGCCCCCGGATTTGCGGCCCCCTGCAGCGCGGCAGGTACGAACAAGGTGACATTGAGCGGCTGCCAGTCGCCGCGATAGCCGTAGTCGGCACGCCAGTAGTACGGCTGGGAAAAGTAGCCGAAGCTGCCGGGGAAATAGCCGCGCACGTGGGTAGGGTCTTCCCAGGCGTCGTCGCTTCCGCCGTGCGGCACGCGCACCCAGGCTTTCGCACCGGGTTTGGCGACGCGGTGCAGCTCCTGCATCAGCGGCAAGGTCTGCGGGATGTGCTCGATGACATGGGAGAGCAGGAATTCGTCGACCTGATCGTCGGCGAATGGAAGCGGTGTGGTAGCGCACTGGCCGAGGTCGGCCACGACGTCGATGCCGGGCAGCCGCATCCAGTCGATGTTGACCCAGCCATCGAGGACGTTGCGTCCGCAACCGAGATTGAGGCGCAGCGGGGAAACGTTGTTTGGCATGCTGTTCATTCGCCGGCGCGGTTCAACCGCTCTTTTCCCCCGAGCGCTGGGCGACGAGCGCGCCGATCAGCGCCGACAGATACGGTATCGCCTGCGCGGCGAGAATGAAGATCCACAGCTTGCCTTCGGCGTAGTCGGTCAGGTGGCGCGTGCCGGGTGGCTCGACGGCGCCATTGATCCAGTGATCGATCAGACCGGGCAGGCCGAGCATGCCGGCGATCGCGAGCGCGATCGCGACGAACATCAGCAGTTCCTCGCGCACCGCGGTGAACGGGTTGGGCTTCTTCGACAGGCGCCGGCTCTTCGCGGTGCGCACGAATTCGCCTTTCTTCTTCCACAGGCCGAGGTAGATGCCTCGTGCGATCGCGTGCGAAAGGCCCATGCTCGCGATCGAAGCCATGATCGTGTCGCGCCACGAGCACGGCACGCGCACGCGGTACAGCCAGATGCCGACGACGGCTTTGAACACGAAGAAGCCGATGATCGGGTAGATGAAGAGATCGAGCGGCAGGGCGAAGTACTGCGGCAGCGCGAGCATGCCGGCGGTCCACCATAGCGCGAGCCCGGTGAACACCATGTGCAACGCGTCGGCGAACCAGGAGAACCAGCCGGTGAGGAAGTGGAAACGCTGGCCGGCGGTCAGCGGACCCTTGCGCGTCATCCAGCCCCAGCGGCCTTTCAAAATCTGCATTGCGCCGAACGCCCAGCGATAGCGCTGCGACTTGTACGCGGTGAAGTCGGCGGGCGTCAGGCCGCGGCCCATCACCTCGTCGACGTAGTTCAGCTGGTAGCCCGCGTGCATCAGGCGCAGGCCGAGTTCGGCATCCTCGCAGATCGTCCACTCCGACCACTTGCCGGTCGATTCGAGCAGGTCGCGGCGCACCATCGTCATCGTGCCGTGCTGGATGATCGCGTTGCGCTCGTTGCGATGGTGCATGCCGATGCGGAAGAAGCCGTCGTATTCCCAGTTGGTCATGCGGCGGAATTCGTTGTGCTCCCAGTCGCGGTGCGCCTGCGGGCACTGCACGACGGCGACCTTCGGGTCGTTGAAGTAGCCGGTCAGCGCCTTGAGCCAGTCGGCGCGCACGGCGTAGTCGGCATCGACCACGGCGATGACTTCGGCACGCGGATCGGTCACTTCGAGACCGTAGTTCAGCGCGCCGGCCTTGAAGCCCGGCCACGGATTGAGATGGAAGAAACGGAACTTCGGCCCGAGTCTGGCGCAGTACTCCTCGACCGGCTTCCACACCTCGTCGCGCTTGGTGTTGTTGTCGATCACGAGCACTTCGAAGTTCTCGTAGTCGAGCGCGGCGAGCGAGTCCAGCGTCAGGATCACCATTTCCGGCGGCTCGTTGCACGCCGCGAGATGAATCGATACGAACGGCTGCTTGTCCCCGGGACCGGGCGATAGCAGGCCGAAGCCACGCAACCAGTACTTGCGCCACAGCACTTCGGTGAATTCGAAGCCGTTGATCAGCAAAATCAGAATGATCGCCAACTGCGCCGGGAACAGCACGACCAGCATCGTCCAGTCGAATGGGCTGAGATAAAACGCGAGCGGCAGGGTTGCCGACCAGACCAGCAGCGACGCCGACAGCTGGATCAGTGCGCAGAAGAACAGCACGCCCATCCACTTGAAACGCATGAAATGGCGCGCGAAGAAAAACATCGGCAGCAGCGCGAGTAGCGCGGCGATGGCCGCTTTGGTCGGCCAGGACGGGTCCTCGACGATGCGGCCGGTGAACGAGAACTTCGGCTGGCGATCCGCGCCGTAGACGCCCCAGTACGCGCCGACACGGCCTTCGATGCCTTCCTTCCAGGGCTGGTCGAAGGCTTCCATGATGAAGTAGTCGATCTTGCGCCAGGCGGCTTCCTTGACGAACTGGCGCACGAACTGGGCTTCGTCCTCGACCGAGGGTTGCGCGACTGTGTTGCGGTCGCCGGCCGAGGGCCAGCCGACCTCGCCGATCAAAATTTTCTTGCCCGGAAATGCGCTTTGCAACTGCACGTAGTTGCTGAGCACGCCGATGCCGACGGCGTCCTTGCGCGGAATCTTTTCCCAGTACGGCAGCAGGTGGATGGTGATGAAATCCACATGCTGTGCAAGCTGCGGGTACTTGAGCCAGACCCAATACGGTTCGGCCGTCGATACCGGCACTTTGACCTGCGCGCGCACGCGGTCGAGGTAAGCGATGAGGTCGTCCACGCCCATGTCGCCGCGCAGCAGGGTCTCGTTGCCGACCAGCACGCGATCGATGTTGTCGTTGTGCCGCGTCGATTCGATCAATGCGGCGATCTCGTCCTCGTTGCGCTGCAGGCGGCGATCGAGATAGGTGCCGGCGAGCACCTTGAGACCGTATTTTTTCGCGATCGAGGGGATCGCCGGGTTTTCGATCGAAGAATAGGTGCGGATCTTGTCGGTACGCGTCGCCAGCAGCTTCAAATCGGCGTCGACTTCCTCGGCGGCGGGAAAAATGTTGCGACGCGGATCCTGGAAACGCTGATAGGGCACATAGGCGAAGCCGCCGATCTTGCCGCTGAACTCGGGCACTACCGATGGTCGGTTGAGCACGGCCCAGAGCGCCATGTTCGCCAACGCGAGGATGATCGCGAGAGTGGCGGCGCGCCAGAGGGAAAGCGTGGAGGAAGGTCTCGCTGCGGAACTCAAGCCGTGGCCTTGGTGATCGTTGTCGCGCCGCGGGGCGCGTCCGAGCGTCGCAGGATAGCCGAAGCGCCAGCGCGCCTCAATTTACCGGCGTTTGCGGAGGCGGAGCGGGTGCCTTCGGCGCACGCAGCTTGTTTACCGCGATCGGCACCAGCGCGAGCAGGACCAGGCCGATCATCGGCCACAGCACCTGTGGGTCGTGCAGCAGGTCGGTGCTGATCGCCTTGTTCGTGCCGATGTTCTTCGCCAGCGAGGCGCCGAGCCAGGTTTCGATGCCGGTCATGGCAAGTCCACCGATCGCGGTCGCGGTGACGAACAGCCACAGCGGGCAGCGCAGCCAGGCCAGCGCCATGGTGACGCCGCCGAACGGAAAGAACGGTACGAGGCGCAGGAAGAACGTGTAGCTGATCGGTTGTGCGAGGTAGCCGCCACGCAGCCGCGAGACGAGGCCGGGCGCCTGCTCGCCGTGGCCGTGGTCGCCGAACGCGCGGCGCGATGCCAGGAACAGGATCAGCGCGCCGAGCGTCACGCCGACGATGTTGAGCAGCGCGCCGAGAATCACCCCGAACAGCATGCCGCCGGCCATGATCAGCACGACCATGCCGGGCAGGCCGGTCGCGATCGCGAGCATCACCGCGCCGATGTGGCAGAGGGCGGACACGATTGGATATTCGCCGATGAACGCCTGCAGGTTGGCCTGCTCGGCGGCGAGGTTGTCCGGGCGGAAGCGGTCGAGCACGCCGGAGAAGAACAGCGCCACGCCGATGCCGATCAGCACGATGAGGGGCCAGAACGAACGCAGTTGTTTCATCGATGAGGCGAATGCCGGTCAGCGCAAAAAGGGTCGGCAAGGATAGCGGAGAACGGTTGCCGGCGTAATCTTTTGTAACGAGAAAATCACCTACGCACCGTGCGCGAATGCGGTGATCTCCTCGCGATCGTGATACAGCTGCCTGGCGCGGATATCGGCCTTGGCGCCTAGCGTGTCGCGCAGCAGGTCCAGGCACAGGCGGGTTTCGTCGTACCGCTTCTTCATTGGCAGTTTGAGGTTGAAGATCGCGTGTCGGCACAGCCCTTCGCGGAGCCATTGCGCAATCAGCGTCGCTACGCGCCGCGGCTGCTCGACCATGTCGCAGACCAGCCAGTCGACCGGTTTCTGCGGCCGCCAGCGGAAACCGTCGGCGCGCACATGCGTGACCAGGCCGGACTGCATCAGCGCCGCGTCCATCGGCCCGTTGTCGACCGCGGCGACGCGGATCGAGCGCCGCACGAGTTGCCAGGTCCAGCCGCCCGGCGCGGCGCCGAGATCGACCGCACTCATGCCGGGCTTGAGCCAGCGCTCGCGTTCGCCCTCGTCGAGCAGGACGAGGAACGCCTCGTCGAGCTTCAACGTCGAGCGGCTCGGCGCCTCGCGCGGAAACTTCAGTCGCGGGATGCCCTGCGGCCATGGCGAGCTGCGTGCCGGGTCGCCGCCGCACAAATACACCTTGTCGCCTTGCGGGAAGAACGCGTGCAGGCGTTGGCCGGCAGAAGGGTCGATCAGGCGCGCCTTCTTCATTGCACCGGCAAGCGCGCTGCCGAAGCTGCGGCAGAACGGCGCCAGCGCCTTGCCATCGTTCGTGTCCGGGGCCTCGACGAGCACCTCGCGGAAGCGCAGGTTGCGTTCGCGCAGTGCGGCGAGGATGGGGCTGATGCGATCGCGCACGGGCAACTCGTCCATGCGCGCGAAACAGGGCAGCGCCTGGCGGGCGAAGATGAAGGCTGACGCATCGGCAAGCGCGCAGAGTTTGGCCGCGGTCGAACCGGCAGCGGCGACGAATTCCACGAATGCGCTGTCGCGCAAGGCGCGCACGTGGCCGTAAACGCCGAGACCGGCGGCGCGCGCGCCAATTTCCTGCGCGCACTCGCCTTCGAAACCGGCGCGGCAATACAGGATGACACTTGAGGTTGAATCGGTGTGGTCCACGCCGGTTGATGTGCGAATGCGATGAAGCGTAAAGTCTAGCGGCTGGGAATCATGCCGACCATCCGGACCCGCTACCACTCGCGGAGTCGACACTGGGGCACTCAGACAACGGAACCGGTCGCGCAAGCGCGGCTCGGGTCTCTTCCATCTGGCATCGAGGAGAGCATCGAAATGAATTCGAGTGTGATTCGTCCGCGTTTCCTGGTCGCTTGCATTGCCGCCTGCCTGGCGACGACCGCCGCGACCCATGCGGGCCCCGTGGCGACGGGCTCGGTGCGCGCCGCCGACGCGGCAAGCGTTGCGACGGCGGAAAAGAAAACCTACATCGTCATGTTCTCCGAGCCTTCGGTTGCGCTGCGCAATCGCGCCCTGCGTTCGGGGAAGGTCAGGAGTTCCGGATCCACTGCGGCCGTTCCGTTCGCACGCGATTCGAATGGCCGTGCCTACCTCGACGCGCGCAGCGAAATCGCTCGAAGCTATCGTGCGAGCCTGATCTCCGCGCAAGCCCAGCACCGACTGGAAATAGAAAGGAACATCGGCAGATCGGTCGCGTTCTCGCGTACGTTCCAGTACGCGATCAACGGCGGCACGATGCTGTTGAGCGACAAGGAGGCTGCGCGCATTCGATCGCTGCCCGGCGTGGTTTCGGTTGTGCCCAGCCGGACGATCTACGCCGACGACGACGTCAGCTCGCGCTTTATCGGTGCCGACGTGCTCTGGCGCGGCAACAACCGCCGCCCGCCCGATGACAGCTTCACCTATCCGAGCCTGGACAGCCTGTTCGGCGACCTCGACGGCAGCGGCGGCTACAAGGGCGACGGTGTGGTGATCGGCGTCATCGATACCGGGTACAACAGCCAGAGTCCGTCGTTCCAGGCGATCGATGCCAGCGGCTATGCGGTGACCAACCCGCTCGGCAGCGGCAACTACCTCGGCGACTGCAACGTAGCCGGCATCAGCTTCGGCGGTTGCAACGACAAGGTCATCGGCGTGTATGACGAATACAGGCGCGGCCAAAACCAGGCCGGCGTCAACGTCGAAGATACGAACGGCCACGGCAGCCATACGGCGAGCACGGCCGGCGGCAACGCGCGCTCGGGAAGCCTCGTCGGATTCGCCGCGAACTTTTCCGGCATCGCGCCGCATGCGAACCTCGCGATCTTCAGCATCACCCCGCCGGGCAGTGGCTCGGCCAGCGACGCATCCGAGCTCAGCGCGATCGAGGATGCGATCAAGGATGGCGTCGTCGACGTGCTCAACATGTCGTTCGGCGGCTGCAGCGAGCCGAGTTACTGGAGTGATCCGGTTTCGCTCGCGTTCCTCGCCGCGCAGGACGCGAACATCTTCACCGCATTGTCGGCCGGTAATACGCGGCCGGTGACGACCTGTGCGCGCCAGTCTTCGCAGTCCCCCGGTACGCTGGGCAATGCGATGCCCTGGGTGACCACGGTCGCGGCGACCACGCCGCCCGCGGGCGAGGCGACGATGCAGCTGAGCCTCACCGGTCCCGGCACGCCGCCGGCGGCGACGAGGGGCATCGCGCTGATCGAAGGCACGTACGACACGCCGCTGGAGACGGCATTGCCGGCGAGCACGCCGATCGTGATCAGCCCGCAGTTCGACGCCGGCGATCCCGGCAGCACCAAGGCGCCGGCGCACGGCAAAGACGGGTGCAACGGCTATCCGGCGAACATATTCAACAACTCGATCGCGTTGATCAGTCGCGGTACCTGCACTTTTGCAACCAAGGTATCCAATGCGATCGCGTCCGGCGCGATCGCCGTGGTCATTGCCGACAACCGCGTCGAAGGCGCATTCAGTCCGACCGCCGGTCCGCCGGTGGTCAGTGTGCCGGTGTTCTCGGCGGGCCAGTCCGCCGGCCTGGCGTTGCAGGCCTACCTCGGAGCAAACGGCGGTACAGGTACGGCCTCCATGGGTTTTCCAGCCGCGCGACCCGAGGCGCAAGGCGATGTCCTCGCCGGCTTCAGCCTGCTCGGCCCGGTGTTGACGCCGGTTGCATTCGACGTGATCAAGCCGGACATCGCGGCGCCCGGAGTGGGAACGCTGGCCGCGTTCAACAATGCCTTCGCCGCGACGGACGGATCGGTCGTTTCGGCCGGCGCCCCCGACGCCGTCGCTTTCGAAAGCGGCACTTCGATGGCTTCTCCGCACATCGCGGGCGCAGCGGCCCTGCTCGTGCAGGCGCATCCGGATTGGAGCGCCGCCGAGATCAAGTCTGCGCTGATGATGACGGCCACCGCCGTTGTGATCAAATCCGACGGCAAGACGCTGGCGGATGTCTATGACGTCGGGTCCGGCCGCGTGCAAGTCGACAAGGCCGCCGCCGCGGGCCTCGTGCTTGACGAGACCAGTGACAATTTCTATGCGGGGGACCCGACTCAGGGCGGCGATCCGAGCACGTTCAACATTGCCAGCCTGCAGAACTTCCATTGTGCAGGAACATGCAGTTTCACCCGGACCTTCCGCAATACCCAGAACAGCGCCGTGCAATGGAGAGTGACGGCGGGCGGCGATCTGGCCGACCAGATCACGATTCAGCCCTCGGCATTCACGGTGCAGGCCGGAAAGACCGTCACGTTGACGATCAGCGTGGACGCGCGCGGGCTTCCGGCCGACGGCGGCTACAGTACCGGTGCGATCTACCTGATTTCGCCAATCGCATTGCCGCCCGTATACCAGAAGTTGCCGGATCTGCACTTGCCGATCGCGGTGGCGGTACCGCCGGCATCGATCGGAACGTCATCCAATGTGGTGAATATCGATCTGAACGGCAAGGCGACAGGCAGCGCGACGCTCGGGTTCGCCGATACCGGTGGCGACAGCATGAGCTTCCGGCAGAAATCACAGGGAGCGGCCTCCCTGGTTTGGGCCGCGCAGAAGGACAACTCCGGCTACTACAACTTCACGAGCACGCATTTCGTCAAGCCAGGCAGCGGTGATCTCGACCAATTTCTGGCGGACGATTTCGCCGTTTCGGGAAATGCAGTCGATCTGGGCACGATTGTTGCGACGGGACACGCGGTTCACCCCTTGTCGACGTTCGGCGCCAGCCTGGCCTTGCATTGGCGAATCTATGCCGACGACAACGGGTTGCCCGGCAGTCAGGCAGCCTGGAGTTACGATGCGACCGCGAGCAGCCCGGGGGTAAGTGTGGCGAACGATGTCATCAGCCTGGATCTCGTTGCCGCAAGACAGAGCACGGGACTTGCCGCGGGTCGTTATTGGCTGGTGGTTTATCCGGATCTGCCGTGCAACGACAATGACGGTACCGGTTGCGCCGAAGGGTGGAGCTGGGACACGAGCTGGTACGGCAACGACAACAGCTGGGCGTACATCAGTTCGGCCGCGGGTGCAGCGTGGTCGAACAGCGGAACAAGCGGGTACGGCCCGGGCCTGGCGATGGCGGTGACGACACGTGCTTCGTGTTCCAGTCCGGGCTGGCTGACACTGACCCCGAACGGTGGAAGCGGCGCGGTTTCAGCGCTTCAGCCGGCAACGGTGACGTTCACCGCGGCGAAGGCTGGCTACGCACCGGATACCTCGGCGTCGAGCTATGTATGCTTTGATACGAACTATCAGGATCCAGCGTCCTCGGTGGAAATTCCCAGAGGCTCGATCGCCATCCAGGTCAATGCCCGGAATTGACGAATACCGGGCCTTTCCCGCCCGCCGCCGCGGGTGCACATTCGCTTCCAGTGCCGAGTGGCGGTGGGACGAGGGGATTGTTGCGGCGGCGGTAAAGGCCGGTTAAAATCGGCGTCCTTGAGATTTCACTCTTGCGTTCATTGCGCTCGTGTGGCTCAAGTGGAATTGGACACAGCGCCATACACGACATGGGGGGCAGGAAGCTCCCTGGAATCGTCATAGGGATGTCGACAAGGCCCGAAAGCCCTTTGCTTGACGGGTTTGTCAAGCGCCAGTTATAATCCCGATTCTTGGCAGCCCGGATCATGTCCGGGCTGCGTTTTCGTCTACTCCGTTGGGAAGGACGGCCGTTTCGTGATCGTCAGTCTTCGCGAGCGGGGCGAGTGCAGTAATCTCATTTCTGGATCGAAAAACAGCATGTCAACCGTGAATCAGCTGGTGCGCAAGTCGCGCAGCCCGAAGACCTACAAAAGCGCGTCCCCGGCACTGGAAAACTGCCCGCAGCGTCGCGGCGTTTGCACGCGCGTCTATACCACGACGCCGAAGAAGCCGAACTCGGCCCTGCGCAAGGTCGCCAAGGTGCGCCTGACCAATGGTTTCGAGGTGATCAGCTACATCGGCGGCGAAGGCCACAACCTGCAGGAGCACTCGGTCGTGCTGATCCGCGGCGGTCGCGTGAAGGACCTGCCGGGCGTGCGCTACCACACGGTGCGCGGCTCGCTCGATGCGGCTGGCGTGACCAAGCGTCGCCAGAGTCGTTCGAAGTACGGCGCCAAGAAACCGAAGGCCAGCTGATTTTCCGGGCTTCCATGCCCGGGCATGAGCGGTCAGGCTGGCCGTTCTGCCGAGCAGCGTTTTCCCCACAGGCACCCCGTGCTTGAGTATCAAGCGGCCGGCGCGGTCGCATCATTGAGAAGAGACTATGTCACGCAAAGGCAACACCCCCACCCGCGAACTCCTGCCCGATCCCAAGCACGGCAGTCAGCTGATCTCGCGCTTCATCAACATGGTGATGCAGAGCGGCAAGAAGTCGATCGCCGAAGGCATCGTCTACGGTGCGATCGCGCACATCGGTGAAAAGAACGCGCAGCCGCTCGAGCTGGTCGAGAAGGCGCTCGGCAATGTCGCTCCGGCGGTCGAAGTGAAGTCGCGTCGCGTCGGTGGCGCCACCTACCAGGTGCCGGTCGAAGTGCGCGCCTCGCGCCGCGTCGCCCTGGCGATGCGCTGGGTCATCGAAGCCGCGCGCAAGCGCAGCGAGAACTCGATGCCGCGCAAGCTGGCGGCCGAGTTGCTCGAAGCCTCGGAAAACCGCGGCGGCGCCGTGAAGAAGCGCGAAGAGACGCATCGCATGGCGGACGCGAACAAGGCCTTCTCGCACTATCGCTGGTAATAC
Organism: Pseudomonadota bacterium; assembly: GCA_018240465.1. Taxonomy (GTDB): domain Bacteria; phylum Pseudomonadota; class Gammaproteobacteria; order Xanthomonadales; family Rhodanobacteraceae; genus Rudaea. The sequence continues at coordinate 2,437 of JAFEFS010000008.1, read as the reverse complement.
CACGAACTCGGTAATCGCCTCATCGACGGAGGGTTTTTATTGAGAAGTGCGGGCAGGATGCCCGCTTCGTGATCTTCGCGTTCATGGACGAGCGCAAAGGTAAACCATCATGGCACGCAACACGCCAATCGAACGCTACCGGAATTTCGGCATCATGGCCCACATCGATGCCGGAAAAACCACGACCACGGAGCGCATCCTTTTCTACACCGGCGTCAATCACAAGATTGGCGAGGTGCACGAGGGTGCGGCGACGATGGACTGGATGGAGCAGGAGCAGGAGCGCGGCATCACCATCACGTCGGCCGCGACGACCTGCTTCTGGACCGGCATGGACCGCTCCTTTCCGCAGCATCGCTTCAACATCATCGATACGCCAGGGCACGTCGACTTCACGATCGAAGTGGAGCGTTCGCTGCGCGTGCTCGACGGTGCGGTGTTCGTACTCTGCGCGGTCGGCGGCGTGCAGCCGCAGTCCGAAACGGTGTGGCGCCAGGCGAACAAGTACGGCGTGCCGCGCGTTGCCTTCGTCAACAAGATGGATAGGCAGGGCGCCGATTTCGACAAGGTCGTCGGCCAGTTGAAGGCGCGCCTCGGCGCGAATCCGGTGCCGATGCAGCTTCCGATCGGCGCGGAAGACGGCTTCGAGGGCGTCGTCGATCTGCTCAAGATGAAGGCCATCCACTGGGACATGGAATCCCAGGGCATGGAGTTCGAGTTCGGCGACATCCCTTCGAGTCTGGTCGACAAGGCCAAGGCCGCGCGCGAACACATGATCGAGTCGGCGGCGGAAACCTCCGAAGACTTGATGAACAAGTATCTGGAAGGCGGCGAACTCAACGAAGACGAGATCATCGCCGGCATTCGCGCGGGTACGCTCGTGAACAGCATGATCCCGGTGTTCTGCGGCTCGGCGTTCAAGAACAAGGGCGTGCAGGCGATGCTTGATGGCGTGATCCGCTATCTGCCCGCGCCGTCGGACCGTCCGCCCGTGACCGGCCACGACGAGGACGACAAAGTCGAGGAGCGGCATGCCGGCGACGGCGAGCCGTTCGCGGCGCTCGCGTTCAAGATCGCGACCGACCCGTACGTCGGTGCGCTGACTTTCTTCCGCGTCTACTCGGGCGTGCTGAATTCGGGCGACACCGTGTTCAATCCGATCAAGGGCAGGAAGGAGCGCATCGGCCGTCTGCTGCAGATGCATGCGAACAACCGCGACGAAATCAAGGAAGTGCGCGCGGGCGATATCGCCGCCGCGGTCGGCCTGAAGGACGTGACCACCGGCGAAACACTGTGCGCGACCGATCACGTGATCACGCTCGAGAAGATGAGCTTCCCCGAGCCGGTGATCGCGATGGCGATCGAGCCGAAGACCAAGGCCGATCAGGAAAAGATGGGTCTCGCCCTGTCGCGTCTCGCTCAGGAGGATCCTTCGTTCCGCGTGCGCACCGACGAGGAATCGGGCCAGACCATCATCGCCGGCATGGGCGAGCTGCATCTGGACATCATCGTCGATCGCATGAAGCGCGAGTTCAGCGTGGAAGCGAACGTCGGCAAGCCGCAGGTCGCGTACCGCGAAACGATACGCAAGGCAGTCAAGCAGGAAGGCAAGTTCGTGCGCCAGTCGGGCGGTCGCGGCCAGTACGGCCACGTCGTCATCGAGATGGAACCGCTGGCGCGCGGCACGGGTTTCGAATTCGAAAACGGCATCGTCGGAGGCGTCATTCCGAAGGAATACATCCCGGCGGTCGAGAAGGGCATCCGCGAACAACTCGGCAACGGCGTGCTCGCCGGCTTCCCGGTGGTCGACGTGAAGGTGCGCCTGATCGACGGCTCGTACCACGAGGTCGATTCAAATGAAATGGCGTTCAAGATCGCGGGCTCGATGGCGTTCAAGGAAGGCTTCGCCAAGGCGAATCCGGTTCTGCTCGAGCCGATCATGAAGGTCGAGGTGGTCACGCCGGAAGACTACATGGGCGACGTGATGGGCGACCTGTCACGCCGGCGCGGCGTGCTTCAGGGTCAGGACGAGAGTCCCTCGGGCAAGATGATCGACGCACTGGTGCCGCTCGGCGAGATGTTCGGCTACGCGACGAGCCTGCGCTCGATGAGCCAGGGTCGCGCGACGTTCACGATGGAATTCGATCACTACGCCGAGGCGCCGACCAATATCGCCGACGCAGTGATCAAGCGGGGTTGAAGAGCTGGGGCTCGGGGCCCGGAAGAGCAGTGGCGTGGACGCTTATGCTTTTCCGAGTCCCTGGTTCCGAGCCCCGAACAAGAAAGAATCGGACATTCACTACAGGTAGACAGTCATGGCAAAAGGCAAATTCGAACGCACCAAGCCGCATGTGAACGTGGGCACGATCGGCCACGTGGATCACGGCAAGACGACGCTGACGGCGGCGCTGACGAAGGTCGGTGCGGAACGCTTCGG
>JAFEFS010000089.1 GCA_018240465.1 Pseudomonadota bacterium | reverse complement strand
TCGGCGAGCGCGTGGTCGTCGAGCAGGCGCGCAAGCGTCTCGGCGAGTGCGCGCGCGTCGCCGGGCGCGGCGAGCAGGCCGCTGTGTTCGTGCTCGATCAGTTCCGGAATGCCGGAGACGGCGGTACTGACCGACGGCGCGCCGGCCGCCATCGCCTCCATCAGCGCAACCGGAATGCCGTCGCGGTTGCCATCGGCCGCGACCACGCTCGGCAATGCGAACACCTGCGCTGCGTAGAGCGCTGCGCGCACGTCCGCCTGCGGGCGCGCGCCGGTGAGTTCGACCCGGTCGCCGATCTGGTGGCGAGCGATCGCCGCCTCGAGTTCCGCGCGCTGCGGGCCTTCGCCGATGATCCGGCAGCGGAATGCACGGCCTCGTTGCTTGAGCAATGCGAGCGCTTCGATCAGCACGTCGAAGCCCTTGATCGGATCGAGCCGGCCGACCGCGACGATCAGGCCGCCCTCGCGTCCTTCGCGTCGCCACGGCAGCGCACCGAGATCGACGCCGCAGTGGACGACGCGCAGGCGTTCGCGTGCGCGCGGCGTCACGCGGTCGGCCAGCCAGTCGATGTTGTAGCGTGAGATGGTCACCGGCAGCGCCGCGCCTTCGATCTTTTCCCGGAGCAACTGATCGTCGACGAAGATGTCGTGGGCGTGGCAGGTGAAACCGAACGGTTTGCCGAGCAGGCCGGCGAGCAGCCACGCCGCGGTCGAGGGGTAGGTACCCCAGTGGGCGTGCAGAAAGTCCGCGTCGAACGCGCGCAGGCGGTCGAGGTGTTCGACGCCGCGCGCCAGCGTCGCCAGCGATTTGAGCATCACGCGTGGCTGTCGCCACAGCCGCCGCATGACCGTCGCGCCTGCGCGCGCGAGCGCGAGCGGGTGCGCGGCGAGTGCGCGCAGCCACGCGCACGGCGCGCGCGAGGCCGACAGCGGATGCAGCACGCGCGGCAGCAGTGCGGCGGCTTCCGGCTGCACCATCGTTTCGCTCGGTGGCTTGAGCGAGACGATCAGCACGTCGACGCCGGCTTCGACCAGCGTTGCGATCTCGCGCACGATGAAGGTCTCCGACCAGCACGGAAACAGCGAAACCACGTAGACGACGCGCGCGGGCAGCAGCGTACCGTTCATCGCACTGCTCCGTTCGCGTTGACTGGCAACGGATGCGCGTCGGTGCGTGCGGGCGTGATGTGCAGTGCGCCGGCCAGGCGGCGCGAGAGCAGTGTGCGGTGCGTGGTCGCGATCATATACGGTACTCTAGCAGAGGCCATGCGGTCGATCGCGACCGCGCATTGTGATCCGCCCGCGCCACCGCGATGGCATCATGCCGACCCTGCGCTGGTGCTTGCCGAGGATGTCCCCCGCATGCTGTTGCTTACCTCCCTGCTGTTGTCGCCGCTCTGGCTTGGCGGCTTGTTGTTCGTGCTCGGCGTGGCCCTCTGGCACCGCTTGCGGCGCAGACTGCGCATCGCTGTCGTCGTTGCCGGCGGGCTGTTGCTCGCGCTGGTCACGCCGCTGGTCGCGGATGCGCTGATCCTCTGGCAGGAATCGCGCGCGCCCTCACCGCAGGAATGCGCGTCGCCGCCCGACGCGATCGTCGTGCTCTCCGGCGGCATGGTATCGCCGCCGCGCGATGTGCAGGACTTCGCCGCGCTGGGCACGACCAGCCTGCGGCGTTTGTTCGCCGCGGTTGAGCTGTTCGGCAGTCGGCATGTGACGACATTCACCGTGGTCGGCAACAGCGACTATGACATTCCACAAAGCGAAATCATGGCCGAACTCGCGGTGCGGCTCGGCGTGCCGCGCGCGGCGGTCCGCGTCGAGACGCGTTCGCTGACGACCTGGCAGAACGCGGTCAACGCGGCCGCGCTCGCGCCGCCGCTGGCACGCCGCATCTGGCTGGTGACCTCGGCCGTGCACATGCCGCGCGCTCTCTATGCGTTCCGCGCCGCCGGCTTCGAGCCCTGCGCATGGCCGGCGCATTCGCAGTACCGCGCGCCGGAAGGCCCGCTCACCTATCTGCTGCCGGACGCATCGGCGGCGCGCAAGGCCGAGGATGCGATCCACGAAATCGTCGGTGAAATCGCGTATCGGCTCGGCCTGCACGGTTCCGGTTGAGCACATCGCCGCGGCGCGGGATAATGCGTCACGACCGGCGCGGCTCGCGCTGGCCACGAACGACCGCCACGGGCGGGACTGGAACAGGTCCATCGCACTCGCCGCCATCAAGCAGAGCATTCGCGCCTCGCTGTATCGCACGGGCATCACCCCGGCGATCGCGCGGCTGCGTCGGCGCACCTGCGTCCTGATGCTGCATGGCGTCGGGGGGGCGGAACTTGACGCCGACGTGTTCGGGGAAATGGTCGTGTACCTCAAGCGGCATTTCCGGCCGCTCAGCCTCGCCGCGCTCGTCGCCGAACTGGATGAGCCACCGCTCGTCGCGCGCCCGGCGGTTGTACTGACCTTCGACGACGGCCTCGCCAACAACGTGACTGTCGCCTATCCGATCCTCGAACGACACGCGGTGCCGGCGGCGTTTTTCGTCTGTCCCGGCCTGATCGACGCGGGCAGCTGGCTGTGGACGCACGAGGTGCGCGCGCGGCTGGCGATGCTCGACGAGCCCACGCGCCGCGCGCTTGCGCCGGAGCTGCCGACCTGCGGCGTCGGCGCGATCGTGCAGCATCTGAAGGAGTTGGCGCCAACTGCGCGCGCGCATGGCATCGAGGCGGTCCGTGCGGCGACGCCGGCGTTCACGCCGTCGGCGGCGCAGCGGCAGGCTTGCGATCTGGCCGACTGGGCACAGCTCGCCTTGCTCGATCCGGCGCTGGTCACGATCGGTTCGCATTCGTCGAGCCACGACATCATGATCGGCATGGACGAAGCACGGCTGGAGCGCGAAGTCGTCGGCAGCAAGGCGCGCATCGAGACGATGCTCGGCCGCAAGGTCGAACATTTCTGCTACCCGAACGGTGATTTCGACGCGGCCGCGGATGCGCGCGTGCGTGCGACCTATGCCAGCGCGCTCAGCACCCGTGTCGGCTTGGTGCCGCCGCTGGCGCCCGACCGCCATGCCTTGCCGCGCCTGGCGGTTCCCGACGACGTATCCTCCCTCGCGTTGCGGATGGCGCTCGCTTGAGCGAGTCCGCGCCCGAGCGCCCGCGCGACGCGCCTGGGATGCGGGCATGAGCTCGCTGTTCCGGCACGCGTCCGCCTATGCAATCGGTACTGCGCTGGTGACGCTCGCGAGTCTGGTGTCGTTTCCGATCCTGACGCGCCTGTTGTCGGTGGCCGACTACGGCCTGATGAACACGGTGACGCTGGCGCTCGCGCTACTGGTCGCGGTCGGCAAGCTCGGCATGCAGCGCGCGACCGTGCGCTTCTATCACGAGGGCGGCGAGACGTCGGCGCGGCTGCCTTCGACGCAGATCCTGGGCATGGCCGCGGTCGGCGCGCTGGCCACGCTGACGTGGATGTGCGTCGTCGCGCTGCTCCCGGAGCACGCGCTCGGCACTCCGGGCCTGAGATACCTGCTGCTGCTGACCGCATGCCTGGTGCTGGTCCGCGTTCTCGACAGCGCGTTCTCGAATCTGCTCTACGCCGAGGGACGCAGCGCGTTTATTTCGACGTACGGAGTAGTCAAGCGCTATTTGGCGTTGGTGCTGGTTATCGGGGTCCTGCTAGCGTCGGCACGCAATGCTGAGGGTTTCTTCCTGGCGACGATCGTGGCGGAAGTCGTCGCGCTGGTCTGGATCGGCTGGGTAGTCGCCGAGGACAACCCGATCCGCCCGACACGGTTTTCGCGGGAACTGTTCATTCGCATGATCGCGTACGGTGTGCCGATGGTCGGCGTCGAGGTGGCAGGATCGATACTCGCGCTCGGTGACCGCTACGTGATCCAGCAACTGCTCGGCGCCGAGGCGGTTGGTGTGTACTCGGCGTCCTACAACCTCTGCGAATACATCCGGGGTTCGACCATGGCCGCGCTCAGCACGGCGGTGGCGCCCATGTACATGCGCGTGTGGGAACAGGAAGGGCGCGTGGCCACGGAACAGTTCCTCGGTCGCTTCGCGCGCAGCTATCTCGCGGTCTCGTTCCTGGTCGCGGCATTGGTAACCACGAACGCGGCGGACCTGGTCACGATCCTCGCGTCGGAACGCTATGTGGAGGGCACCACGATCGTGCCGTGGGTCATCGGCGGCATGGCGCTGGACAGTTACGTTGCGGTTGCCGCGGCCGGGTTGTTCTTGAAAAAGCGTACCGGTGCGATTTTCACCTACGTCGCGATTGCGGCGGCGGTCAACATCGCGCTGAACTATTTGCTGGTCCCGCATTTCGGCATTGCCGGGTCGGCGATTGCGACGTTGCTCTCGTACGCGGTGCTGCTCGCGACCGCGATGGTGATCGGACGGTCTGAATTGACGGTTCCATTTCCAGCGAGGTCACTGGTCGTCTCCGCGTTCGCCTTCGGCGCCAGCTGCATGCTGGCAGCACGCATGACGAGTGGGTCGCCGTGGTTCGACCTTGTGCTGCGCACGGCGATCGTTATCGCGATCTATGGCGGGATCACCCTGACGCTCGATGCCGGCGTCCGCGACAGCGTTCGAGAACTGGCGAGGATGGTGCGCAACAGGTTGTGGCCGGACGCGGTTTGAACAAGGTCGACGGCTGCTTCAAAAAGCCCCGATGTTCCAGGATCGACGCGATTGTTTCGCCAGATTGTTGGAAAACTGTTGTTCGGCCACGCCGTTGCCCAAAGCCGGGGAATCGGCCCCGGGGGCGGCGTTGCGATAGTCGTATACGGCAGGAGCTTTTCCCTGCAGCGCAGGAACGTCGAGCAAACGGGGATCGGCAAAGCGGCTGCTGGAGTCCACGCCCAGTTGCTGCCATTCGGCGAACCCGCCGATTCCATTGGACGCAAACTTGAGTCGGTCCAGCAAGTAGCCCGACACGCCACGAAGCGAATGCAGTTTGGGCGAACCGCCACCCAGGCGGAACGCGGTGGCCGGGAACGGCGAATAGTAGAGATTGTTCCGCAGGGTGATGCCACTGGAGGGAGTTGCACCCGCCAACCAGACCAGCGGCATGGAAGCGCTCGAATAAACCAGATTGTTTTCGATTCGCGTGTCAACGTCGCGACTGGTGCCGCCGGGAGTCGTGTTGTCCTGGAGATAGATGCCCATGGTATCGGCATCGGGCACGGGGCTGGGCGGCAGGATGATGGTGTTGTTGGCGATGAGCGTGTTCTTCAGGCCGTGGTGCTTTTCGGCGATGGTGCCCTCCGAGTAATCGCGGATACCGATGCGGCAGCCGGCCAGCAGATTGTTGTAGACCTGCGTATTGGCGAGATTGGCGTGGTTGTTGGTGGCGTCGGAAGAGCCTTGCTCGTCGGCCAGCATGATGCACACCGAGTATTTGTAGAGTGTGTTCCAGGGATAGGAATCGCTCGGGACCTGTAGCCAGGTGGACGTGTCCACCGGATGATTGAAGATGATGTTGTTGCGGGCAACGTCGTTGGGTTGATTGTCGAAATACATGTTCGTGGACCAGTTGTCGTAGGACACATTTTCCTCGAACAAGGCCGAGCCACTGGGTTTGCCTGCTCTGGTGCCGTAGGACAGGATGCCCTCGCCGCCGTTCATGTGGACGATGTTGCCGCGAGCCAGAGGTCGGTAGTTGGCATACCAGGAAACGGCGCCTGGCCAGCCACCGCCGGCACTGGCGTAGTCGTTGTTGCCGCGCGGCCAGTTCAGCAGAACATTTTGGTAGGCATGGGAATACAGCACGGCGTTGTCGGTGTCGCCGGCCCCCAAAAAAGCGACGGCGGCCTTGCCGTTGAACTTGATGTTGCATTGCTCGACGGTGATATGGCTGCCGTAACCCCAGATTCCGTTGGAGCCGGAGCCGCGGATCGTCAGACCTCTGAAGATATAGTAGTTCTGGTTGTAGAAATACACGTGTTGCTGGGCGCCATCGCTGCCGGGCACGATGATGTCGGCGGAAGCAGGCGTAGTGGAGCGGAAATCGGCGATGATGGTCCTGGTCGACGAGTTGTAGAACCATCTACCGGAGCCGGCGGTGACGGAAGGGGCGCCGTCACGGACCTGCTTGAGCGGCTCCTCGTCCACGATGACGGCGATCGGCGTGAACGAGACGGGGGCCTTCCAGACCGAGCCGGAAACCCGGGTCCAGCCGTTGACCTGGGAGGAACCATCAATGATGACTTCACCATCGCCGTAGCTACCGAAGGTGATCGGTTCGGCCGCCGTACCGGTTGGGGCATGGCTCACGTCGAGGCTTTCCCTGTAGAGGCCTTTGCGAATCAGGACCGTATCACCGGCCGCGATAACCGAGACTGCCTTTTTGAGGGTGAGGAAGGCTGCGAACGGGGAGGTGCCGGCATTGCCGTCCTTGCCCGCGCTGGCGTCGACGTAGTAGGTTTTTCCGGTGGTCGAGGCTGGCACGGCCACGGACCCGGAGGTCCAGACTCGCCAGGGATAACCGGGCGCGGGGACGGCCGCCGCGGGATCGCGGTCGCGGGCGTAGGCGGAAGACGTGCTGCCCTTCGGATTCGCCACCACTGCGGCGGCTTCTGCAACCGGCTGCGCAATGGTGTCGCCGACGTACAGCAAGATGATCGAGGCGAACAGCAATTTTCCCATTTGCCACTCCGAAGTGTTGCTGGAATTGCATCCCGCGCTTACCGTCGTAAAACCATGGGGTGGCGCCAGTGCACCACTCGCGGCGCTCGACAGGGACGGTTGCATCGCCGGTCGAGTGTGCGGTTTTCCGCTATGATGCCATGCAGCAGCGTGCGCGCGGCAGGATCCAGATTGTCGATGATCCTGACCATCGCACACCAATGGAGGTCGAACATGCCAGGTGCCACGGGATACAGGCGCGTACCGTTCCGCGTGCTTGTCGGCGGAGCCGCCATGACTGCAATTTGCGGCATGTTGGACGTGAAAGCCGACCAGGAAGGCAACGAAGCATACGAGCCGGCTGCCGAGAGAATTCGAACGGACACGCGAGACGGAGGGGGGCGGCGACAGCCCGCGGCGCTGTTCAGCACAACTGAATCCATCGCCGGCGCCGCATCGGACACCGGGCATGACCGTCTCGCAGAAGAGCCGATTCGGACCCGCTGGAGCGCAGGTGCGAATGTGCCGCTCGTCAGCGTGATCGTGCCCACGTTCAACCGCGCCCACTTGATCGGCCGCACGCTCCGCAGCGTGCTCGCGCAGAGCTACCCTGCGCTCGAGGTCATCGTGGTCGATGACGGTTCCACCGACGACACCCGCGCAACGATTGCCCGCGACTATGCCGATGACGCGCGCGTCCGCTACGTGTACAAGCAGAACGGCGGTCCGGCCAGTGCGCGCAACATCGGTTTCGCGCAGTCGCGCGGCGAATACGTCGCGCTGCTCGACTCCGACGACACCTGGTTCCCGTGGAAACTGGCATTGCAGGTCGGCTGCATGGAGCGTGATCGCTCGCTTGGCATGACCTGGACCGACATGGTGATGGTCGATGCCGACGGAAAGATCATCGATCCGGCCTATCTGCGCCACATGTATCACGCTTATCGATCGTTCCCCGAAGAGCAGATGTTCGAGCGTTCGCTGCCGCTCGCCGATATCGCGCCGGAACTCGCATCGGTCACAGGTACGGCGCGTCTGCGCACCGGTTGCCTGTTCTCGAAGATGATCATGGGCAATCTTGTGCACACATCGACTGTGGTGTTGCGCCGTGAACGACTCGACCGCGTCGTCGGTTTCAACGAATCGCTGCGCCATTCCGGCGAGGACTACGATTTCCATCTGCGCACTTGCCGCGAGGGCCCGGTCGGCCTACTCGACCTGCCTGCGATCCGTTATCAGCAAGGCTTGCCCGATCAGCTCACGGCGAGCCGCTACAGGATTCACATGGCGGAGAATCTGCTGCGCACGATCGAGCCGGTGGTGCGCGAGAATCGCGCGCAGATCGATCTGCCCGAACACATGATCCGGCGCAAGCTGGCGCAAACCCATGCCTGGGTTGCCTCCGAGCGGCTCGAACGCGGCGAGTCGGCGCTGGCGATCTCGCACTATCTCAAATCGCTCGGCTACTGGCCGTGGCAGCCAGGACTTGCGAAGCCGCTTCTGATCGCCTCGCTGCCGTTCGGAAGCGGCTTGTTGTTGCGCGACCGTGTGCGCGCGTTGCGCGAGCGCCTGCATGGAAACGCGGAAGGAAAGTCATGATGCGGTCCGTCCCGGACGACGCAATCCAGGTGCGTGTGATCGAATCCAGCGACGTGCTCGCCGGTCTCGGCGAGCGCTGGGAGCGTCTGCACGCCGATGCACAGTCGGCAAGTGTATTCAGCGCCTTCGACTGGCAGCACCTGTGGTGGCGCATGTACGGACGTGGCCGGCGACTGCGTCTGCTGCTCGCATTCGATGGTGACGCGCTTGTCGGCATCCTGCCGCTGTACATCGAGCGCGTGCGCATGCTCGGCTGGCCGGTGCGGCAGTTGCGTTTTGTCGGCACGGGCGGGGATACATCTCCGGACGACCTCGGCCCGGTACTGATGCGCGGTCGAGAAAGCGACGTCGCGCATGCGCTCGCCAGAGCCGTGACGGAACTCGCCGGATGGGACGTGCTCGCGCTTACCGACATGAATCCGCACTGCGCGTTCACGGCAGCGATCGAGGCCGTTGCACGCAGAGCGCGCCTGGCGTGTCGCACGGGGCGCAGCGAAAGCATCGCTTTCATGCGGCTGCCGTCGAGTTGGGACGACTGGCTCGCTTCGTTGCACCGCGACCGCCGCTATCGGGTGCGCAGCATCCGCAAGAAGCTCGTCGCCACGCATCCCGACGCACGCTTTTTCGTCTGGGACGACGCGGCCACGCTCGATGCGGGCGTCGATCGGCTCGCATACCTGCACCGCAAGCGCTGGACAGCGTCCGGAGAGAGCCATGGGTTTTCCTCACCCGAGTACATCGAGTTTCACCACGCGGTGATGGCTGCGTGCCTCGCTCGCGATCGGTTGCGCCTGTATTGCCTGGAAATTGGCGGCAAGATCGTCGCGATGTTCTATTTCTACCGGTTCCGCGACAGCGTGTATCTGATGCAGAGCGGCTTCGATCCCGACCATGCGGATCTGAAACCGGGTCAGGTTCTGCTCGGCTACATCATCGAGCACGCCATTGGCGAGGGCCACGCGGTACTGGATTTTCTGCGCGGCGAGCATCGCTACAAGGATGAATTGGCGACCGGCAAACGCGAGACCGTGTTCGTGCACGCGTTGAGAATGCGCCCCGGTGCGTTCGTCTACCATTTGCGCCGGAACTGGCTGCCGGCGCTCAAGCGCCGTTTCAAAGCCAAATTCAACCGGCCTTCGGAAACGGCTGCTTCGAAGATCTCCCGGGGCCTCGAGCAGCACCGGCTTCGTGGCCCGGCATACATTTCCGCGTGAAGCGGGTTGGATGTGGGGGTCCTTGATGCGAAAGTTTGGTTCTTTGGTCGCGCTCAGAACCGACTGATTTGCACCGAATCGTTTCGCGCGACGGCATCTGCGCAACGGGCTGGGTGCGAGAGATTGTGCGGCATCGGTGCGATCATCGGCGCGAATGCCGGAGGCGGAAAGACGTTCGGGATCGTACTCGCGGGACGGCAGTCCGGCGATCGTTCGATGCCCGTGGCCGAAGCCATCGCCCGCTGGCGACGGCTCTCGGCCACGGCGCAGGTTACAGCGCGCACCCCGGAGCGGGTCCACCCAGTCTCGTCAGCGCGATGCTGCCGGTCTTTCCGGCATTGCTTCCGCCGCTGATCGCATAGGTGAGGACTGCGGACGTGCAGTTTTGAAACATGATGCCGGCGGTTCCGATCGGGCCGGACCCCGTCGCCTTGGGTTGCGTGGAGTTGAACACGCCGCCGGTGGCGGTATAGATCGGAATATTTCTGAACATGTTCGAGCCGACGGTGTAGTCGTCCAGCTGCAAGGTGTACCAACGTTGCGACGCGGCACCGCCGATCGCGGCACCGTTGGGTGCGAATGTGTACCACCCGGCAAGCAGCTTGCGCTGAGTCGGATTGACGACGAGGAACAACCCCTGCCCACTCGTATCCGGGTTGTACCATGATCCGGACAGCGCGTAGTCCGGCGGAGGCGGAGTTGTTCCAGATGCCACGCAGGTCACGTTGCTGTCCAGGCGCACAAGCGATATCGAGCCCGTGCGGCCACTGCCGTCGGTAAAGGAATAGGCCAATGTGGCATGGGTACAGTCGCTGAACTGGATCGCCGCATCGCCGACGCGGCTCCCGGTGGCCTTGGGCGGCGCATCGAAGTTGCCGCCTACCGCAGTGTAGATTCCAAGCGCCGCTGTTGTAGTCGTGCCATCCACATTGCCTTGAAGCGTATACCACCGCTGCTTTTCTTCGCCACCGGCCGATCCCGCATCGAAGGTATACCAACCGGCAAAAAGAGTACCCAGACCGCTGCCGCGGTTATCGGGGAAAACCTGCAGGTACAATCCCTGTCCGCTGGTTGTCGGTTGGTACCACGTGCCGGTGAGGCCGAACTGGTTCAGGTTGATCGAGGCAGGCGCAGTCGTAGACGAGTTGATCACGACAGACGCCGACGGCGACGTAGAGCCGGTGTTGCCGGCATCTCCGGAATATGTCGCTGTCAGGATATGGGTTCCGACGCCCAGGGTCGTCGTGCTGTAGGTAGCGGCTCCGGACGCAAGCGATGCTGTCGCAAGCGTCACGCCGTCGGCAGTGAATGTGACGATACCCGTTGGCGTCGTTCCGCTGCTGCTGATGGTCGCCGTCATGGCTACCGCCTGCCCGCTTGTCGCCGGGTTGGGCGTCACCGACAGGGCGGTGGCGCTCGTGGCCTTCGTCGTGGTGGACGCGTTGACGACGAGGCCTGTGACCGTGCTCGTACTCGCAGCGATCGTGCCGCTTCCGCTGTAACTGGCCGAGATGTTGTGCGTGCCAACGGCCAAGGAAGACGTACTGAAGCTCGCAACGCCGCCGCTCAGTGTCGACGTCTTGAGCGTGGTGCTGCCGTCGACAAAGGTGACTGTGCCGGTCGGCGTCGTTCCGCTGCTGCTGATGGTCGCCGTCATCGTCACCGATTGCCCGCTCGTTGCCGGATTGGGCGAAACGTTGAGCGCCACCGATGAAGCAACCTTGCCGCCACCGCCACCGCCACCGCCACCCGTGGATACGAGCGCGCCTATGGTCTTGCCACCGTCGCCGCGCACGGCGCCGGAGAAGTCGGTCTGCGCATTGGGCGCACCGGTTCCCGTGCCGACCGTCGGCGAGCCTGTCACCGGTCGTGCCTTGGTCCAGTCGTAGACCAACTGGTCGGCCGCAGTGCGGCTGAACTCGGTGATATCGGCGAGCCCGGCGTCCGCCGGATTTACGCTGTGCACGTCCCAGCCACTCTGCGCTCCCTGCCAGCCCGCGAAATTGCGGCGATTGTTGCCCACCATCCACATGCCTGGCCCGCCGTAGACGTTGTAGTCGACCGCGACCCCCGACACCGGCGGGGTCAGCATCTGCGCAAAGTCCTGCGAGGTGTCGGCGGTGATGATGATGTTGTTCTCGAACACGCTGTTGCTACTTGGGTCGGCTCCGCCGGACTGCGTCCCCGTATGCTTCCAGCCGAACGGCGATATTCCCGACGGCTGATTGGCGCCGACCACCCAGGTGTTGTTGGCGATGGTGACGTTTTTGAGCCCGTGGCTCGTCTGGGCGCCGCTGTCGCCATAGTCGACGAAGCCGAACGAACCGCCGGCGAAGATGTTGTTGAGCACGGCGATGTTCGCGAGGTGCGACTTGCCGTCATACGACGAGCCGGGCTCGTCGGCGAGGCTCAGATTGATCGGCGTCAAGCGCCTGCCGAAATCGGTCGCGTAGCCCGACGACGCTTCGAGGAGCCTGGGAAACGTCTGCGTCTCGTCGCGCGGGTGGTCGAACACGAAGTTCTGCTGCACCGTCGCGTTGGTAGTGTTGTCGAGGTACACGTTGACCGAGAAGTTGTCGAAGATGACGTTCTGTTGCATCACGTTGTTCTGGCTGGTGAAGTTCTTGGACGTGGTGCCGTAGAAGATGATGCCTTCGCCGCCGTTCTGGTAGATCAGGTTGCCCTGAACGAGCGCGTTGCTCTGGGCCACCCATGAGATTCCGGCCGGCCAGCCGCCGCCGGTATTGCCGTTGTTGAAGCGCGGCCAGTTGTCCAGCACGTTCATCCAGATGCGGCTCTGCGTGACCACATTGCTGCTCGCCGCCTGCGTGGCAGCACTCGGGGTCGAGAAGACCACAGACGCTCCACCGTTGAACTTGATGTCACAATGATCGAACGTGTTGCCCGACGACTCGATGTAAGCCCCCGTCCACGAACTGGCGCGGATGCCCAACCCGACGAAGTTGTAGTAGCCGTGACTGCTGTCGAGGTAGATGAGGAGCTGGCTGTTGCCGCTGCGGTGGCTGTTCCACAGGATCGACACGTCGGCCTGGTTGGGATCGCCGGCGCCCAGCGTTCCGCCGAAGTCGGCGTAGAGCGTCTTCCCCGCGGCGTCGAAGTACCAGTTGTTGCTGTTGTTGGTGATGTTCGCCTGGGTCTGGTTGGGCGGCAGCGGGTCACTTGCGTACTTGCTGACCTGACCGTGGATGACCTCGCGCAGCGCGCTTTCGGCAGTGCCGTTGTTGACATAGATGCCGAGCACCGGCGCGTTGCCGCTGATCTGCGAAAACCCCGCCGTCGAGGTCTGCCACACGGTGGACTGGCCCGCACCGGTGTACTTGGTCCACGTCGCCGGTTTGAGCCCGCCGTCGATGACCGGGCGGCCCGTACCGCGGCCATACGAGCCGATGGTCAGTGGCGCGCCCGCCTTGCCGCCGGGGGCGTTGCCCCACGCCGGATACTCGCGGTAGACACCGCCGCCGAGAAGGATCGTGTCGCCCGCGGCGAGGCTTGGGATACTCAGTGCCGCGCCGATCGTCTTCTTGGCAGTGGCGAAGCTGGTACCG
Source organism: Pseudomonadota bacterium (assembly GCA_018240465.1). GTDB lineage: Bacteria > Pseudomonadota > Gammaproteobacteria > Xanthomonadales > Rhodanobacteraceae > Rudaea. Next base: position 97,083 of record JAFEFS010000089.1, on the reverse strand, counting down.
GCCTGGTTGTCGTTGCCGGCGTTGGCGTCGACATACCAGGTGTTGTGTCCAGCCGACGCCACTGGTGTATCGGGCACGCTGCCATCAAACACCGGCCATGGAAAGGTCGTGTTGCCGATGGGCGCGGTGTATGCGCATGTAGAGGCGAGAAGAAATACTAAAGCAGAAAGAATTTTGCGTATCATCATGAGGGTTAAAATTAGTCCGGTATCAAAAAAAACGCACAACACGCCCGGCGACGAGTTGCTGTCGTTTTGCAAAAACCCCCTGATGACATTCACAATAGCTGCGTGTACGTTTTCACCATTCCTTAGGTAGAGAACCTCGAGCGCCACGCTGTTTTTGTGAACCAGATCATTATAGTGGCGCATAATGCCATCTGCGTTAATATCGGGTTAGGTGCGAATCGGATTATTTGACGGAGTCGACGTTTTGTTCGATTTCTGTCGGAAATTCCCGGATTGCGTGCTGCGGGTGCCGGACCGTGAGCGCCCGGCAGGCTTGACCTCGCGACGGTGGCGCCCCTAGGCTATGGCCACAATGAGCGTGAGCGATGGACGGCATCTTCGGGCATTCTGGTTTGGCGAGGAGCTCTCGCTGCTGGGGCATATGCACACTCCGCGGGGTGCTGCGGTAGACCTGTGCGCGGTGATTTGTCCGACTCCGTTCGGCTACGACAACATCTGCGGCCACCGTGGCCTGCGTATCTTGGCCGATTGCCTGTCCTCGAGCGGCATCGCCGCGTTGCGCTTCGATTTCCCCGGTACCGGTGATTCCGACGGCGAGATGGAGTTGTCGGCGTGGAGGGCTGCCGTTGCCGCCGCAGTGGTCGCTGCGCGCCGCGAGACCGGTTGTACGCGGACTGCGATCATCGGTGTTGGGCTCGGCGGCGCCGTCGCGCTTGGTGCTCTCGATGACGGAGTCGAGGTCGACAAGCTCATTCTCTGGGGCGTACCGGCGCGCGCGCGCGCCTGGGTGCGCGAACAGCGCGCCTACCAGGCCATCGCCGCACGGGCGAGCGTCACCCGGGATCCCGATGCGCCCAAGCCACCGCCGGATCCGCCGGGCGTCGAGCAGATCGCGGGATTTCCCCTGACCGCGAAGCTCGCCGACCAGTTGTCGGCGTTCGATCTGCGATCCGCGCCGGTCGGCGCCTGGCCGGCCGGGCGCCTGCGGCCTGAAACTCTGGTCGTTACGCGCACCATGACAGGCGACGAGAAGACGATGGTGGCGCCGCTGGAAGTGCGCGGGCTCAGCGCTACGTTTGAGCAGCGCGACGGTTTTACCAAGATGTTTGACCAGCCGCACCTGTCGGTCGCCCCGCTCGAGGTGTTCGCGCTCATGCGCGACTGGCTTGCCAAGGACGTGGTCGAGCGCGCGCCGTATGTGCCGAGCAGCGCCGGGATCGATGGTGCGCTTCCCGACGGTGCATCGACGCGTCTTGGCCCGGACAAACTCATCGAAGAAACCGTTCGCTACAAGCAGGGCGAAGGCGGGTTGTTGTTCTCGATCGAGACTCGTCCAGCCGCGCAACCTGTCAATCCGACGTGGCTCATCCTGCTCACCGGGCGGGCGGTCCGCCACATCGGCCCGAACCGCATCTGGGTGCGCATCGCACGCGAGTTGGCGCTGAAGGGGTTCGCCTCCCTGCGCCTGGACGGCCGCAGCGTTGGCGACAGCGACGGCGAGGGCAACGGGCTCATGCCCAACGAGGAGTACTACCAGGAGCATATCTACGACGATATCGAGAACGTCATGGGGATCGCGACGGCGCAAGGTGCGCAACAGTTCCTGATGACCGGTATCTGCTCCGGGGCCACGGCGTCGTACCAGATCGCCACGCGCCGCACCGATGTCCGTGCGATCGTGCTGCTCAACCTTCTGCAGCTCCGGCACGACCCGGCGGACGACGACAACGCGCTGTTCCAGCAACTGCTGAAGTTCGCGCGGCGTACCGATCTATGGCTCAACCCGGAGTCGTTCCGCAAATTGCTCAAAGGCAAACTGCCGCCGAACATCAAGGCGGCGTTCAAGGGCGGTGCTTTCCTGTCGGCGCCGTGGCGCAAGCTGGGTGGGTTGATCAAACGTCCCGTCAAAACCGCCGAAGAAGACTACGTGGTGCGTGGTTACAACGACCTCGCCAAGCGGCCGACTGCTATCGACATTTTCCTCAGTGACGGGGACCAGTCGGTCGACTTCCTCGAACGCCACTTCGGTGCCGGGTTCAAAAAGCTGGATCCGAGCATTCGCGTCCACCGCGTCTACCATGCCGACCATACGATCCGGCCTTTCCACGCGCAGGAGCACTTCCTTCAGGTCCTGCGCGCCGCGGTGGACCGGGTTGCCGACCACGCGCAGGCGGGGGCGGCTGACGTCCGTCGTCAAACTCCGTCCGTAGCCCTGCCGCCGGTCTGAGGGCACGTCGAAACATACGGTCCAAGCGATGGACCGAGGGAAAGAATTCGCAATCCGCTGTCGCACCTGAAACTCAGCCAGGCCGCCCGGCCAAGACAGTCGGGTATTTTCCCAAGCGCCGGTCCGTCGCCGTGATGCGGGCATCCCTCGGCATGATCGGCATAGCGAATCGACAGGTCCCGCACTTGCCGCGGCCGGAAATGGGCGGTGAAGGAGGCGCCTGCTCTCCCGCGTCGATGCGGATCAAATCTTGCGTTCCCACGCCAGCGCGGTGCGCGCGATCAGGTCCAGATCATCGCAGCGCGGCTGCCAATCGAGTACTTCGCGGATGCGCCGGGCATCGGCGATGAGGCTGGGCGGGTCGCCGGCGCGGCGCGGCCGCGTTTCGACCGGGAAGGCGGCACCATGCGCACGGCCGACCGCGGCGATCACGTCGCGCACGCTGTAGCCGTGGCCATAACCGCAGTTGAGCGTCGCCGATGCGCCGCCGCCGCGCAGGTAACGCAGCGCATCCAGATGCGCGCGCGCCAGATCGTCAACGTGGATGTAGTCGCGCACGCCGGTGCCATCCGCTGTCGGATAGTCGGTGCCGAAGACGAGCAGGTGCTCGCGCTTGCCGAGCGCCGCTTCGCACGCGACCTTGACCAACAGGGTTGCGTTTTTCGTCGATTGGCCGATGCGTCCCTGCGGGTCGCAGCCGGCGACGTTGAAATAGCGCAAGGCGACGTAGCGCAGCGCGCTCGCCGCGGCGAGATCGCGGAGCATCCATTCGCTCATCAGCTTGGACGTGCCGTAGGGATTGATCGGCAGCGTCGGCGTGTCTTCGCCGGCCAGGCCGCCTGCGGGGATGCCGTAAACGGCGGCGGTCGACGAAAAGACGAAGTGCTCGACTCCGGCCTGCGCGCAGCAGGCGAGCAGGTTGCGCGTGGCGCAGGTGTTGTTGGCGTAGTAGCGCAGAGGATCGGCGACTGACTCCGGTACGATGGTGCGGGCGGCGAAGTGGATGACCGTGTCGACGCCGTGCTCGCGCAGCAATCGCTCCACCAGCGCCGTGTCGCCGACGTTGCCGACGATGAGTTCGGCGCCGAGGACGGCTTCGGCGAAACCCGTGCTCAGATCGTCGAGCACGACGACGCGTTCGCCTTGTTCGGCCAGCTGCAGCACGACGTGACTGCCGATGTAGCCCGCGCCGCCGGTCACCAGGATTGCGTTGCGCTTGTCCATGCCTTGCCCTACATCGGAAATATCTGCTTGTTGCTCCGCTTGCGATCCGCCTGAAAGATTGCGCGGGACACATTGCGGCGAACGCCGCTCTCGCTCCTGCGCCGTGTCAGGCGATTCGTGCGTCAGGGCGTCGAAGACGGCACGCGATAGTCGAGCACGGATCGGCACGATTGTCTATCCGCATGCGGGGCGAGGGCGGGCACGGACGGCCGCGATCACGGCTGCTGTGCATGCCGTGCGCGAGGTCAGCGGGAACGGTCCGCAGTGCATTGAGGGGCAAACATCGACGTGCGCAGTCGCCGCTGATTCGACGAACGTAATCGTCGCGGGCAAATCCTGATTCATTGCGGACAGGTGTCACCCTGCGTGGTGCAGGAATCACGATTGCGTTCTTCGCCCGGTGTTCGTCCCGGTCGGGGCTGCCGGAGCACGCCGCACGAACCCGTACGATCGAAGCGCTGCGGCGACGGTCTATGGCACAATAACAGCGGGGAGCCGGGGCCTCCCCGAGGAAATGGAATGAGCAGATCATCTGAGATCAAGGCAATGGGGGTGGTTGCGAGAACCGCCGCGATCGCCGCGGAGGTGGCAACCAGGCATGCTGCGACGGTCGATGCGCAGAGCCGCTTTCCACACGAAACGTTCGCCGCGCTCAAGGCCGCGAAACTGCTTTCCGCAGCTGTTCCGCAGAGCCATGGCGGTGCCGGCGCGGGCATGCTCGAACTCGGCATGCAGTGCGCCGCGCTTGCGCAAGGTTGCGGCTCGTCGGGCATGGTGCTGGCGATGCATCACATCCAGGTTGCCTGCATTGCCCGGCATGGTCTGGGCGCAGCTTACTTCGATCGCTATCTGCGCGAGAACCTCGCCGACCGCCAGGAGTTGATCGCCTCGATCACCTCGGAGAACGGCACCTTCGGCGACACGCGTTCGAGTGTCTGCGCGGTTGCGGTCGACGGTGAGCACATGGCGCTCGAAAAAGATGCGACCACGGTGTCCTACGGCGCGCATGCGGACGCACAACTGGTGACCTGCCGGCGCGCGGCCGACGCTGCGGCGAGCGATCAAGTGCTCGTACTGTTCGAGAAAGGGCAGTACGCGCTGGAACAAACGGGAACCTGGGATACGCTCGGCATGCGCGGCACCTGCAGCCCCGGAGCGAAATTTTCGGGCAAGGGCCGCGCCGAACAGGTTCTGCCCGGTTCGTTTGCCGATTCCTCGGCGCAGACGATGGTGCCGTATTCGCATATCCTTTGGTCGGCGCTGTGGTCGGGCATCGCCACGGACGCACTCGGGCGTGCGGCGGAATTCGTGCGCGGCGCGGCGCGGCGCAATCCGGGCACGATGCCCCCGAACGCGCCGCATCTGGCGCGCGCCAACGTCGAATTGCAGGCGATGCGGCACAACTGGCAGGCCTGCGCACGGGAATTCGACGAATTGACCGAAGCCGGCGATCGCGCCGCGCGCGAAGAACTCGGCTCGATGGCTTGGGCGCTCAAGATGAATCAGCTGAAGATGGGTTGCTCGGAAGTCGCGCCGCGCTTGTGCCATGAGGCGCTGCAGATCATCGGCATCCTCGGCTACAAGAACGACACGCCGTTCAGCGTCGGCCGCCATTATCGCGATGTCCTTTCCGCGGCGCTGATGGTGTCGAACGAACGCATTGCCAGCAAGAGCGCTTCGATGCTGCTGGTCTACAAGGACGCATGAGCCATGCCCGCCACCGACTACGATGCACGGAAATTCCATGAAGGTCTGGTCAAGCACGGCCTGATCGTTCCGGTCGGCGTGCAGGGCATCTTCGGCCGCAGCCGCGTATTCGAGGACGTGCTCGAGCATTTCAACGCCTTGGTTACCGATCTGGCCAAGGACGATGGTGCCGAGTATTTCGTCTTTCCGCCGACGATCGACCGCAAGGTGCTGGAAAAGTCGGACTACATGGACAGTTTTCCCAACCTTGCCGGCACCGTTTTCAGCTTCCAGGGCAAGGAGCTGACCGCGCGCCAGCTCAGCGAGGCGATCCATGCGGGCGAATCCTGGGAGAAATACGAGAGCATGACCGACGTCGTGCTCAATCCGGCGGCCTGCTATCCGGTCTATCCGAGTTTCAGCGGCACGGTGCCCAAAGAGGGGCGCTTGGTGACGATGTTCAACTGGGTATTCCGCAACGAGCCTTCGCCGGAACCGACGCGCATGCAGTCGTTCCGCGTGCGCGAATTCGTGCGTTGCGGCACGCCCGCGCAAGTCGTCGAGTGGCGCGACATGTGGCTCAAGCGTGGCCTCGCCCTGCTCGAGTCGCTAGGCCTGCCGGTCCAGGCCGAGGTCGCTTCCGATCCGTTCTTCGGCAAAGGCGGCAAGATGCTCGCCGTCTCGCAGCGCGAACAGCAACTCAAGTTCGAAGTGCTCGTGCCGGTGATCTCGAAGGAAAAGCCGACCGCGGTCTGCTCCTTCAACTACCATCAGGAACATTTCGGCGAGGCGTTCGCCATCCGCACCGAGGACGGCAAGGTCGCCAACACCGCCTGCCTCGGATTCGGCCTCGAACGCCTGGTCATGGCCTTGTTCCAGACCCACGGATTCGATCCGGGCGCGTGGCCCTCGGCGGTGCGCGCAAAACTCTGGCCGTGAGATCGCCGTGAAGGTGCTGCCACTCGACCCGGCAAATTATCCACGGCACATGCTGCACGCCGATGATCGCGTGTGGATCGAAAAGAACTGCTATGTCGACATCTGGATCGAACTTGTCCACGCGCTCGGCGGCGAGCCGTTGGCGATGCTCGCCTTCGTCCTCGCGATCGACTTCGAGGGCGATCAATGGACGTTCTACAAACCGCCGCACGACGAATTGCGCGACCTCTACGGCATCGACGTGCAGGAACTCAACTGCTGGCGGCCGCTGCTCGAACACGCCGTCGAACACCTGGGCGCAGGCAAGCTGATCTCGACCGAGGCCGATGCCTGGTGGCTGCCCGACACGTCCGGCACGGACTATCGCAGCCAGCATACGAAATCGACGATCGTGCTCAACGATCTGGATATCGATGCGCGCCGGCTCGGCTATTTCCACAACGCCGGCTATTTCGTGCTCGAAGGCGAGGATTTCGCGCGCACCTTCGGGCTGGATCGCGCGCCCGATCCGGCCTTCATGCCGTTGTTCGCCGAACTGGTGCGCGTCGATCGCATCGTGCGCCAGCCGCGCGCGGAGCTCGCCCGGCAGTCACGCGCGCTGCTTGCGCGCCATCTCGCCCGCCAGCCGCGCGAAAATCCGGTGGAACGGTTCGCGCAACGCTTCCAGCGCGATCTGCCGCAGCTGCAGGAACGCGGCCTCGCCTATTACCACGCCTGGGCGTTCGCCACCGTGCGCCAGCTCGGCTCGGCGGCAGAGCTGGCCGCGCTGTATCTGCGCTGGCTCGACGCAGATCGGTACGCAGTCGCCGCGGACGCCTACGAACGCATTTCGACCGGGGCCAAGGCGTTTATCCTCAAGGCCGCGCGTGCGGTCAACGCGAAGCGCGCATTCGACGCGGCGCCTGCACTCGACGAGTGGGCTGCGCAGTGGCTGCTCGCGTCATCGGCATTGAAGAAAACGGTGTAGCTTGCACATGCCGGAAACCAGCGCAGCACAGATTCGCGTCGGCATCGATCTGGTGCAGATCAGTCGCATTGCCGAATCGATCGAGCGCTTTGGTGCACGTTTTCTGCGCCGCGTGTACACCGACGGTGAAATCGACTACGCCTGTTCGGCACCCACGAGCGAGGGCGAGCGACTCGCAGCGCGTTTTGCGGCCAAGGAGGCGACGAAGAAGGCGCTGGGCCTCGACGGCGTCGGTTGGCGCGATATCGAAGTGCAGCGCAACGCAAGCGGCGCCTGCCATCTGGTATTGTACGGCGCCGCACGCGCTGCGGCCGGGGCGGCGCGGCTTGCGTTGTCGATGAGTCATGACGGGAATCAGGCAACTGCGGTGGTGATCGCTTATGAGTAACGAAATCAAGGTCCGGACCATTCTCAAGGAGCATGGCCGGCTCGCCAGGGAAGTCGACGGCCTTGCGCCGGATACCGATCTGTATCAGGCCGGGATGACCTCGCACGCTTCGGTCAACGTGATGCTCGCGCTCGAGGGCGAATTCGACATCGAATTCCCGGATCACATGCTCAAGCGCAGCGTGTTCGAAAGCATCGCCTCGATCACGAGCGCGGTGGACGAGCTGACCGCGGCCGCGCAATGAGCCGCATCCGATGCGCCGATGCGCATCGGCGCATCGGGCTGGGCGAGGGCTGGCACATGGCCCAGGCACCCGCGGGTTCGGCGCTCGACCAGATCGACTCATTCGCCTGGTTGCCGGCACAGGTGCCGGGCACCGCCGCCGGCGCGCTGCGCGCGGCGAAGCTGTGGGACTGGGATCGGCACCGCCGCTTCGACGACGAAGATTTCTGGTGGCGCATCCGCTTCGCCGCCGAACCGGGCTCTGCCGTGCTCGGATTCGACGGCCTGGCGACGCTCGCCGATGTCTGGCTCGACGGCCAGCACATTCTCGCCAGCGCCGACATGTTTCTCGCCCACGAGATCCCGCTCGAGTTTCGCGGCGCGGCGGAACACGAACTGGTGATCCGTTGTCGCGCGCTGACGCCGGAACTGGCGATCAAGCGCCCGCGCCCGCGCTGGCGCGTGCCGATGCTCGAACAGCAGCAACTGCGCTGGATCCGCACAACCCTGCTCGGCCGCACCCCGGGCTGGTCGCCGCCATGTCCGCCAGTCGGGCCATGGCGGCCGGTATGGATCGAATATCGCACCTTGCACATCGGCGCGATCGATGTCGGCGCCGCCCTGGCGGAAATGCACGACTTCGGCGAAGTTGCCGTCGCTGCCGAACTCGACGCCCGGATCAGGCGCGCCGTTCTCGTCGTCGAGCGCGACGGTCGGCGCCACGAGTCCGCTCTGGCGCTGCGCGAGGGGCGCTGGCGCGGCAGCGTGCGCATCGCGAATCCGGAGTTGTGGTGGCCGCATACGCACGGCGAGCCGGCACTGTACGCGACGAGGATCGAAGCGGCGACGGACGAACGCGAACTCGGCATGGAACTTGGCAACACCGGATTCCGCCGCATCGAGCTCGATCGCGGCAGCGGCGCCGATTTTCGCCTGCGCGTCAACGGCGTGCCGATATTCTGTCGTGGCGCGTGCTGGACTCCGCTCGACGTCGTCACGCTCGGCGCCACGCCCGAAGCGTGCCACGCCGCGATCGCGCAGGCGCGTGCGGCCGGAATGAACATGCTGCGCGTCGGCGGCACGATGGTCTACGAGGACGACGCCTTCCACGACGCGCTCGACGAGCACGGCATCCTGCTCTGGCAGGATTTCATGTTCGCCAACATGGACTATCCGGAGGACGAAACATTCGTCGCCGTCGTGCTCGCCGAAATCGATCAACAACTCGCGCGCTGGCGCGCGCGTCCGAGCCTGGCGCTGCTCTGTGGCAACAGCGAAGGCAGCCAGCAGGCGGCGATGAGCGGCGCGCCACGCGAGCGCTGGGCGCCCGCGCTGTTCGACGAAATCCTGCCGGCTCGCGTGCGCGCGCTTGGCGTGCCGTACCTGCCGTCGAGCACGTGCGGCGGTGCATTTCCGCATGCGGCGAGCGCGGGGCCGACGTCCTACTACGGCGTTGGCGCATACCTGCGCCCGCTCGAAGACGCACGCCGCGCCGAAGTGCGTTTCGCCTCCGAGTGCCTTGCCTTCGCCAACATCCCGTTCGACGGTGGCCTGCCTGGCGGCGCCGCGCTGCGCGTCCACCACGCCGCGTGGAAGGCGCGCTCGCCGCGCGACCTCGGCGCCGGCTGGGACTTCGATGATGTGCGCGATCACTACGTGCGTCGTCTGTTCAACATCGATCCGGCCGGATTGCGCGTCAGCGACCACGAGCGCTACCTCGCCCTCGGCCGTGCCGCGACCGGCGAAGTGATGGCGCAGACCTTCGCCGAGTGGCGGCGTGCGCGCTCGCCGACCGGGGGTGGTCTGATCTGGTTCCTGCGCGATCTGTGGCCCGGCGCCGGCTGGGGTGTGGTCGATGCGCATGGCGATTCCAAACCCTGTTGGTATGCCTTGCGCCGTGCGCTCGCGCCGATCGCCATCGCGCTCAGCGACGAAGGCGTCAACGGCCTCGCCGTGCATGTGTTCAACGATGCGCCGCTGCCGCTCGCGGCGCGCGTCGAGCTGGAGTTGTATCGCAGCGGCGACCTGCCCGCAGGTAGCGGCGCTGCCGATGTTCGCGTGCCCGCGCATGGCGCGATCGAACTCGCCGCCACCGATTTGTTCGAAGGCTTTCTCGACCTGTCCTGGGCGTATCGTTTTGGACCGCCGATTGCCGACGTGGTCCACGCGAAACTCGTCGCGGCCGGCAAGCCGGTCGCGGAGACATTCTGGTTTCCGGCCGGCCTGCCGGTCACGCGCAGCTATGATGTGGGCTTGTCGGCTGCGGTCGTGGCGCAGGACGGCTGCGAGGAATACCAGCTCACCGTCAGTACGCGTGCGTTCGCCCGGTCGGTGACGATCGACGTACCGGGTTTCGCCGCCGAAGACAACGGTTTCCATCTGGCCCCGGGTCAATCGCGCACGCTGGCGCTGCGCGCTACCGGATCGGGCGGGCGCGGCCGCGTCCACGGGGCGATCACCGCGCTCAACGCCGAACGCGGTGTCCGCTTCGCGCTCGCATGAACACCGCGTCCGCGATCACCGTGCCATGCTGGGGCCGTGCGCGGCGCCAGGCCGACGTCGGCGATCGCCTCTTCGCTACGCACGCGTCGCAGCCGTCGCCGCTGGGCGCGATCGCCGAGGTGTGGCGATGATCGAGTCGCGCATCGCGATCGGTGGCCTGAGCGCGATCGCGGTTGGCGATCCGGCGGCCGCGCTGGCTGTCGTCATCCTGCATGGGCGCATGATGGAAGCGGCGGATCTCGCGCCGTTCGCGCATTCGCTCGGCACGGCGGCCTACTTCGTGTTTCCCGATGCGCCGTTGCCGGTACAGCCACATGGCTACAGCTGGTGGCCGGTCGATTCGGAAATGCGCCTGCGTCAGTGCGGTGCGCGCGACCTGCATTCGCTCGATCCTGCGGGCCGGGCCGAAGCACGGCAGCAGCTGGCGGGCTTGTGTGCGGAGATAGGCTGCCGGCAACGGCTGGTGCTGATAGGTTTCTCCCAGGGCGGCATGCTCGCAATGGATCACGTATTGCACGGCGGACGCGCGGACGCGTTGGCGCTGCTGTCGTCCTCGCGCATCGCGTTTGCCGAATGGACGCCGCTGCTGCCGCGCCTCGAGGGCTTGCCTGTCCTCGTCGCCCACGGGCGCAGCGATGCGGAACTGGCCTTCCCGGCGGGAGAGGGCCTGCGCGATGCTGCCCTCGCCGGAGGCGCGCGCGTGACCTGGGTGCCGTTCGAGGGAGGCCACGAAATTCCGCTGGTGGTCTGGCGCGCGTTGCGCCAGTTTCTTCGCACAATGGACGCGGGTCGATAAGATGGGCCAACTGGCCGCCGCAATCGGACAACGGGAATGACCATATCCGACCCCGCCTCGACTTTCGATGCCGCGATGTTTCGCGGGGTCATGGGAAGATTTGCCACCGGCGTCACCGTGGTCAGCTTCATGCGCGAGGGCGAGCGTGCGGGCATGACCGTCAATGCCTTTCTGTCGGTGTCGCTGGATCCGCCGCTGATCCTGATTTCGGTGCGGCGGACCTCGAACTTCGTCGAACACGTGCATGTCGGCGATCGCTACGGCGTCAACGTGCTGGCAGAAGCGCAGGAGCATCTTGCTCCCTATTTCGCGCGGCGGCCGGATGGCGCGGCCAGGGTCGTGTTCCACGATCATTTCGGTACGCCGCTGATCGACGGCAGCCTGGCTCATATCGTCGCGCGGGTGGTCGACATCCATCCGGTGGGCGATCATCTGCTCTACATCGCCGCGATCGAACATCTCTGGCATGGGCCCGAGGCGAGGCCACTGATTTTCTTCAGCGGCAAGTACAAGCAGATCCACGCGCACGAGCCCGCGATACAGTGGAATGCGGTCGACGGCTGGTAATCGGCGCGCCGCTACCGCAGCAACCAGCGAGGGGGTGACATGTTGCAGAGGGCCAGCGATCACGAGCGTGCGACGCGCGACGAGCTTGTCGCGCGCGCACGCGCGCTCAAGCCGCTGCTGAGCCGCAACGCCGCGCAGACGGACAGCGAGCGGCGCATCGCCGAGGAGAACATCGGCGCGCTGCGCGAGGCCGGTTTGTTCCGCCTGATGTTGCCCAAGCGCTACGGCGGCTACCAGGTCGGCATGCGCACCAACCTGGACGTGGTCTCCATCCTCGCCGAGGCCTGCGGCGCGACCGCCTGGGTACTCAACCTGATCAACAACTGCGCCTGGATCGTCGGCCTGATGTCCGCACGCGCGCAGGACGAGATTTTCGGCGCCGATCCCGACGCGCGCGCCGCCGGCGTGTTCGCGCCGAGCGCACAGACGCGGCGCGTCGACGGCGGGCTCGTCGTCTCGGGCAAGTGGTACTGGGCCTCCGGCTCGCTGCACGCGGATTGGGGCATGCTCGGTCTGATCGAACAGGATGCGAACGGCAAATTCGTCGACCAGTACCTCGGTTTTGCGCCGATGCGCGAGTTGTCGATCGAATACACCTGGTACGCCTCGGGCATGCGCGGCACCGGCAGCAACTGCCTCGTTGCCGAGGACGTGTTCATTCCGGACCACCGCCTGATGTCGCTGAATGCGGCCGTTCACGGCCACTATCCGACCGAACACGACAGCGAAGTCCTGTATCGTTCCGCATTCATTCCGGTCGTGACGCTGGCGCTCGTGGGCCCGCAGCTGGGCCTTGCGCGGGTCGCGCTCGATCAGGTGATCGAGATGTCGGGTCGGCGCAACATTCCGTACACGATGTACGAGCGGCAGGCTGATTCGCCGGCATTCCAGTTGCAGGTCGCCGAGGCCGCGATGAAGATCGACAGTGCGCACCTGCACGCGTATCGTGCCGCCGACGACATCGACAGCGCCGCGGCGCGCGCGGAGTTTCCGGACTTCAAGACGCGCGCGCGGATCCGTGCCGACGCGGGTTACGTCGCACGCGTCATCACCGAAGCGCTCAATACACTGGTTTCCGCGCACGGAGCGGGCTCGTTCGCCGAGGCCAATCCGCTGCAACGCATCTGGCGCGATGCGAACACCGCGGCCCGCCACGCACTGGTGCTGCCGACCGTGTGCGAGGAGTTGTACGGCAAGGCGCTGCTTGGAGAGGTCAAGAACATCACGCCGCTGATCTGAAGCCGGGGGCCGTCGACCGGAAATGTTCCGCGGAACGACTTTCCGTGCGCACCGACGCGCCCCGCGCCGGATTGAGCGAAGTTCTTCCGGGGCGCGATGCCGGGCTGTGTGGTCCGGTCGGCGAAAGCATGTCCCCGTGCTCCCGGCCTTGCCGATGCGGGGCGATGGATCGCGGCAGTCGGCAGTCCGGCGCGGCTGGATCGGGCCCGGCTGCGCGATTCGGGCCGGCGCATCGCAGGACTTTCGCCAAATCCGGGGCCGGGACGGCTTTTCTTAACGGGATTTCAACAAGCGATTTTATAGAGTTCAACTCCGCTTCATCCAGCTTGGGGATTTCCACGATGCCGCCGAAGCCAGCTTGTTTGGCAAGTGCAGGGTTTGCCCTGATGGCGCTGGTTGCCATCTGCGCTGATGGCGCTACCGCCCAGGAATTGCATTCTGTTCCGGCCAACAGTCCGGCGCCATTCTCCATCGAAGCATTGATTCCCGCCTTCGAGTCAGTCGTTGCCGTGCCGGCAACGTCAACACCGAACGTTGCGGTGGCCGACAGTGGTGTCGATGCTGCCGAGTCCGCGGCGCTGGCCGCGATCGTTGATCGCGCGATCTACAAGGCGCCGCGCAAACGCGTCGCCGATTTCGCCCTGACCCTGCGCGACATCCGCTATCGCCGTGCCGGCCGCGACCCGTCCACGGGCTTCGACTGTTCCGGTTTCACCCATTACGTCTACAACAAGACCTTCGGTGTCGAACTGCCTTACGATGCGCCGAGCCAATATCGCGACGGCGAGAAGATCGCCCGCGACGAGATGAAGATGGGCGACCTCGTTTTCTTCCAGGTGCGCAATCGCATCACCCATGTCGGTATCTACATGGGCGATGGCCGCTTCATCCACTCCCCCTCGCCGGGCAAGCGCGTGCGCATCGATGAACTCGCCAGTCCGTACTGGGCCAAGCGCTGGGCCGGTGCGCGGCGCGTGCACGGGTTCTCCTGATCCCGGCCGAATCAGATACGGCGTGCGGCGTTCCGCCCGCGCGGCGGAACATCTTGGATGATCAGAATGTCAACCGCGCCCGCGCGTACCAGTACGCGCCGTTGAAGCCGATCGGCGAGATGATGTCGTAAGGCAGGTTGCCGAAGTAGTTGATGTCGTCGCTCGAACGCGTCGGATAGTTGTCGGTGAGGTTGACGCCGCCGACCGCGACCGAGAATGCCTGGGTGAATTTGTATTCGACCTCCGCGTCGAACTGCCATTTCGCGGAATAGGTCTGCGTCGGCGTGAAGCCGCCGCCAAAGTCGAACACGCGCGTCGTCGAACCCTGTCGCGTGGCGCGACCGAGCAGCGACCATTTCGAATCGGCCCAGCGCGCGGAGAGGATGCCGCGGTTGCGCGGCGCGGCGTTGGTCAGGATGTTGCGCGCCTGCAGGCCGAACAGCACGTTGTCGTTGCCGAGCGCGACCAGTTCGGCCGGCGTGTCGGCGATGCGTTCGATGTGCGTGTCGGCGTAGCTGTACGAACCGGTCAGGGTCAGTGTGCCGTCGTGCAGCGGCAAGCGGTAGTTGGCGACGAGGTCGGCGCCCTTCGTGCTCGTGTCGACCGCGTTGGTGAAGAAATTCACCGCCTGCACGCCGGGGATGCCGAAATGGGTTTCGATGAACTGGGTCAGTGCGTCGCCGCCGATCTGCTCGGACAGCACCACGCGATGGTCGATGTCGATCTTGTAGATGTCGAGCGACACATCGAACTTCTCGGCCGGCGTCGCGGTGAAGCCGATGCTGTAGTTGTGCGATTTCTCCGGCGTCAGCGTCGTTGCGCCGAGCGCGCGCGCGATCGGGTTGTCCACCGAGAGGATGCGCGAGTTGATCAGGTTGCCGGCATTGTCGTAGCCGGTCGCGGTCGACTCGAAACCGATCTGCGAAAGCGATGGCGCGCGGAAGTTCGTCGACACCGCGCCGCGCAGCGCGAATTCCGGCGTGATCTCCCAGCGCCCGCTGAGCTTGCCGTTGGTCGTGCTGCCGAAGTCGCCGTAGTGCTCGTAGCGAACGGCGGCGTCGACGAACAGCGCGTCGGCGAGGTTGCCGGACAACTCCGCGTACACGCCCTGTACGTTGCGCGACACGTCGGCCGTGTCCGCCGGAGTCAGGTTGGTGCCGGCCTGCGCGCCGATCGGCACGCCGGGTATCGGGCCGATCGCGTAGGACGCCGGATCGCCGGCGCGCGTCTGGAAATTTTCGTGGCGCAGTTCGCCGCCGAGCGCAAGAGTGTAGTCGCGACCGCCGAGGTTCACGCCGCGCGTCGCGTCGAAATTCGCCACGGTTTGCGCGAATTTGTATTCGCCGGTGTCGAACGCGGTTGGGCTGGCCGCGCCGAGCGAGGCGTTGAGCGAATTGCGCAGGCGGTAGTCGAAGTCGTTGGTGCCCCAGGTCAGGCTCGCGTCGTAGTCCCAGTCGCCGACATGCCCGCGCAGGCCGGCCGTGCCCTGCAGATCGTCGCTGCTGCCGAGGCCGACCGGGCGATAGCCGTCGGGATAGATCGACTTCACGTTGGCCGAATCGTCCGGATAGCGAAAGAAATTGTCGCCGGTCGAATGCCGGTGCGCGTAGGTGCCGAACGCGTACAGCGTCGCCGCGTCCGACAGCGGCAGTGCGCTGTTGAGCCAGCCGGAATAATTCTCGAGCTTGGGATCGCCCGCGGCGTAATTGACCTTGCCGAGCAGCTTGAGGTTGTCCGGTGTCGAATCGCCGGCGAAGTTGTCGAAGCCGGCGCGATTGGTCGCGTTGTGGTTGTTCAACTCGACGCCACCGCGCAGGAAGCCGCCGGCGCCCGCGCCGAGCGCGGTGCCGAATTTCGCGCTGAGATACGTGCTCTGGCCGTCGGTGATCGTGCGGTTCGTCGGCTCGAAATCGGTGTGGTAGGCGCCGTAGCTCGTGGTGATTTCTCCACCGTGCGGCGCGTCGTCGAGGATGATGTTGATCACGCCGCCGATCGCGTCGGAGCCGTATTGCGCGCCCGCACCGTCGCGCAGCACTTCGATGCGCTTGATCGCCGAGATCGGGATCGCGTTGAGATCGACCGGTGTCGTGCCGAGCCCGGTCGTCGATTCGGTCTGCACGAGCGCGGATGTGTGCACGCGCTTGCCGTTGATCAGCACAAGTACCTGATCCGGAGATAACCCGCGCAGTTGCGCCGAACGCACCATGTCGGCGCCGCCCGCATTCGACTGGCGCGGGAAATTGAGCGAAGGCAGCAAGGTCTGCAACGCCTGCCCGAGTTCGCCGTTGACCGCGCCGGCGGCTTTCAGATCGTCCGCGGTGACGACATCGATCGGCGAAGTCGAGTCGAGCACTGTGCGGTTGGGCGCGCGCGTGCCGGTGACGACGATCGTGTCGAGGTTTGCCGTCCGGGTGTCGGCGGCCTGCTGCGCGTGCGCGACGGGAGCGCAGACGAGCAGGACGGCGATCGCCGCGGACAGGCGGTGGCGCGGCAGGGAAGGGATTTTTGCTTTCATCGTCATTTCCACAAAGCGAAGGGGTGCGGTTGCGCGGCGGCGCGGAAACACCCAATACTAGGCAACTTGGCCTCGCTGCGAAACAGATGCCCATATGAAATTTTCCGCCGCGCTTATATTGTCGGTTCTCCTGCTTTCCGGCTGCGTGGCAACGCCACCCGCGACCAAGCCTGTGTCGAGCACGCTGGCCGGTGATGCCGCGCATCCGGCCACGACGACAAACTGGGTGCGCACCGAACTGTACTTCGGCGTCGGCGTCGTTTCCGATGCTGGCGAGGAAGCTGATGCCGCCGCGAACGCGAAGCGCTGGCATGATTTCCTCGACCGCGAGGTGACGCCGCGCTTTCCCGACGGCTTGAGCGTGTTCGACGTCTATGGTCAGTGGCGCACGCAAGGCCAGGCTCATATCGAGCGCCTGCATTCAAAAGTGATCATGCTGCTGCACGCGGATACACCGAAGCAGCGCGCCGACATCGACGCGATCCGCGCCGCATGGAAGAAGGAAACGGGCGACCTGTCCGTGCTGCGCGTCACCCAGCCGGCCGACGTGTCGTTCTGAGAGCCTGCCCCCAAAGCTACTGCGCTCGATATTTCGCATGCGTACGCTGCTCGGACTGCGAAGGCAGGATGCCGCAGCGAACATTCGCGGAGCGAATGGCCCCAAGGGAGAGCCGCCGATGCGGCGAATCATCCTCATGTACCCGACTGTACACTTCGGTTCCTGCGCTCCGTGCGCACGCGAACTGCCTTCGCTCGCTACGCTTTGAGAACAGATTCACGTGAACTCGACGAAACTGCGCATCACCTCCGGCGACGTCAACGGCTTCATCGGTCTCGTCGTCGACAACCTCTCGGTGCTCGCGTTCCTTTCCGGCGCGCTGATCGGCATCTTCCACTTTCCGGCCGAAGTCATCTTCGGCAAGATGTTTCCGGGCACTGCGCTCGGTGCACTGCTCGGCAACTTCGCCTACGCGCGCATGGCCTTGCGCAGCGGCCGCGCGGACGCCTGCGCGATGCCGCTCGGCATCGATGCGCCGACGACGATCGGCATGGGCCTGCTCGTGCTCGGCCCGGCCTTCCTCGCGTTCAAGCAGCAGGGCATGGACGAGATGACCGCGGCCGATGCGACGTGGAAACTCGGCATGGCCTCGCTCGTGGTCATGGGCGTGCTCAAAACCGTGCTCTCGTTTTTCGGCGGCTGGGTCATGCGTAACGTGCCGCGCGCGGGTTTGTTGGGATCCATCGCCGGCATCGCGCTCGTGCTGATGGGTTTCTTTCCGCTCGTCGATGTGCTGCGCGTGCCGATCGTCGGCTTCGCCTGCCTCGGCATCATTCTCTACGCGCTCGTCGCGCACGCACCGTTGCCGGGGCGCATTCCTGGCGTGCTGTTCTCGATCCTTGTCGGCGTCGTGCTCTACTACGCGCTCGGCCCCTTCGATCTGCTCGGTCCGGGCTTCCACGCGCCGAGCGCGCCGACGCTGCGCTTCAACCTGCCGTGGCCGAATCTCGGTTTCATCGAAGGATTGAAGTACACGCTGCCCTATCTCGCACTGATCCTGCCGTTCGGCCTGCTCATGGTCGTCGGCGGCATCAACGTCACCGAGAGCGCGCGCGCCGCGGGCGACGATTATCCGGTGCGCGACATCCTGCTGACCGAGGCGATCGCCACGCTCGTCGCCGGCGTCTGCGGCGGCGTCGCGCAGACCACGCCCTACATCGGCCAGCCCGCCTACCGCGCGATGGGCGGGCGCACCGGCTACACCTTCCTCACCGGCCTGTTCGTCGGCCTCGGCGGCGTATTCGGCTATCTCTCCAATCTGGTCGAGCTGATTCCGCTGGCCGTGCTCGCGCCGATCCTGATCTTCATCGCGATCCACATCACCATGCAGGCGTTCGAGGCGACCGAGCAGAAATACTTCGCCGCCGTCGTCATGGCGTTCTTCCCGGCTGTCGCGCGCATGGTCGCGATCAAGCTCGGCGATCCCTCGATCGTCGCGCCGGACCAGTTCGCCAAGGCGTACGCGAACGCCGACCATGGCCTGCCCGAGATGGCGGTGATCTTCATCCTCGGCAACGGCTTCATCATCACTTCGATGGTGTGGGCGAGTTTCGTCGTCGCCTTGATCGACGGCCGCCTGCGCCGCGCCGCCGCGACCCTGCTCGCCGGTGCCGCGCTGACCTTGTTCGGCATCATCCACTCGGTCGATCCGCTCGGCACGATCTACCTGCCGTGGACGCTTGCGCCCGCCGCGCGCGTACTGGTCTGGCAGTTCACGGTGGCGTATGTCGTGCTTGCGGGCGTGCTGATGTTGTTGTCATTGCGCAAGAACGGCGTGACGTAACGCGATTGCAGGATCATCAATTCACACGGGATCGAACTCGCCGGCGAAGTAGATTGCGTCAAGCGTGTCGTCTATCCAAGCCTTTTTCGTCATGACGTAGCCGAGTCTGTTCACGTAGTGAATCCCCGGAGACGCATACCAAGTACCGTCGTCTCCAATTCCGGATTCGACAATCGTCCAAACGAAGTTGATTGGCTTGTCTTGGATATGTTCGAAGCAAAAGAGATCTTCGCTCTCGTGCTTGTAGACGCCCCTTTGCGAAAATGGCTTGTACGCCTGCGTATCACTCACCGGAATCTTGAACGAAGGCGGGAATCCCATCAGCCTCGCACACTCGCGCAGCGTGAGCCGGCGCGGACGCTTGCGCACGGCGCTTTCATCTGTGACGAGAAATATCCTTCGTCATCGCCGCCGCAGTCGCGTGAACTCGGAAAACTCCCACTGGCGGAACGCGAACAGCGCGGTGCAGCCGTCCTTGGCGTCGAGCGGCAGGCGCGCGTCGCGGTGGGCGAGGTCCTCGAATTCCTGCGCCACGCGTTCGATCGCGGCTTTGATGTGCGCGCGTGAGGCCGTCGACAGCATGCCGCCGATCAGGCGCAGTTCGTCGAGCGGGCCGTCGAAGCGCGCGCGCAGGAATTCGGGCGCGACGCGGGCGAGGAAAAACTCGTGCACCGGGCCGTCCTTGCGCCAGGCGAAGTTGCGCGCGGTGAGCTTGCCGACGCGCCGCGGCGGGCGGAAGTTGACGATGCGCAGCGCATCGAGCTTGAGCAACGCCGAAGTCAGCGTGTTGTCGTCGAAGTCGAAGGTCGCGGTGATCTCACCCCACTTCCAGTCGTTGGCCAGCAGGTAGGCGACGAGCAGCAACTGCGGGTTGCGCACCAGCGCGCGCTCCTGTGCTTCGCTGAGCTGGGTGAGCAGGCTCTTCGCCGGCGGCGCCTGCAGCAGGTCGGTAAGCGACACGTCGAGCGCGGCACAGATCGCATCGAGCCGACTCAGCGAGAAGTCGCCGCGTGACAGGTCGCGCTTCACCGTCGGCTCGCTGATGCCGATCTTGGCGGCGAGCTGACGATAGGTCATGCCGCGTTCGCGCAGCGTTGCGCGGATCGATTGCAGCAGGGTTGCGCTCGTGCTCATGGCCGGGACCGGAAAAGTATCAAGAGATGATACCCGACGAACCGCATCGTGCGCGGTACGCGTCGCGATTTGCAGCGGGACGGGTCTTGCATCGACTTTGTTCGCCATCGTCGAGCGCACATCCCATGAAACTGCGCGTCTGCATCCTGCCACTGGTGCTTCTGTATCCGCTGTACGGCGGCGTGATGTACGCCAAGCAGCAATCGATCCTGTTTCCTGCGGCGTCAGGCGAACGTCACGCACTCGGCGTTGGGCTTCCGTCGGGCGCGCATCTGGTCGAATTGCCCGCATCGTTCGGCAAGGTGCGCGCGGTGTACTGGCCGGCGCCGGCAGGCGTGCAAACCCACACCGCGATTCTCTACCTGCACGGCAATTTCGAGCGCGTGGAAAATTCGTTCGCGGCGATGCCGCCGCTCGTCCGTGCCGGCGTGTCGGTGCTCCAGCTCGAATATCCGGGCTACGGCGGCGCCGACGGCGAGCCGAACTATGCGCAACTTCGCGAAAGCGCCGAACTCGCCTACGACTGGCTGGCGCGCGAGCCCGGTGTCGACGTTCAACGCATCGTCGCGATGGGCTATTCGATCGGCGGCGGCGTCGCCGGCGAGTTGACGCGGCGCCGTCCGCTGTGCGCGCTGGTGCTGCTGTCGACCTACACCTCGCTGAAGGACATCGCGCACCGTTACCTGCTGCCGGGTTTCCTGCTGCGCTATCCCTTCGACACGCTGGCGCGCGTGCGGGAATTTTCCGAACCGGTTTACGTCGAGCACGGCCGCGGGGACAGGATCATCCCGTTCGCGATGGGGCAGCGTCTCGGCGCGGCATCGAAACGCGGCGAGTTCGTCGCATTGGATCGCGGCCACGAGATCGATCGCGGCCTGTTCGCCGGGCGCCTTCCGGCGTGGCTTGCGGCGCAAGGTCTGCTGGATTCCCCATCATCCGACAACGAGGAGATGCGCAATGCGCGCAAGGTCGAATAGTTCGTTGCTGTGGAAGTTCGCCGTGGCAGCGGCAATGCTTGCGTTTGCCGGCTGCGCGACGTTGTTCCGCCCGCAGCAGGAACATCGCGCCGCGAGCGTCGTCGACTATCTCTATCCGAACGCGAGCGAAGCGCCGCAACTGCAGCCGGGCACGACGACACTGCGACCGCCGGTGCGCGTCGGCATCGCCTTCGTGCCGGGCGGGCAGTGGGATGCAGGCGCGTCCGAGCAGGCCCGGCGCTTGCTGCTCGAGCGCGTCAAGGCAGTGTTCGCGCATTATCCGTACATCGGCAATATCGAGGTGATTCCGTCGAACTACCTGCACGCGCGCGGCGGCTTCGACAACCTCGATCAGGTCGCGCGTCTGTTCAACATCGAGATCATCGCGCTGCTGTCGTACGACCAGGTGCAGTTCAACGACACGCGCGCGGCGGCGATGCTGTACTGGACCATCGTCGGCGCCTACGTGATCCGCGGCGACAAGTACGACGTGCAGACGCTCGTCGATGCGTCGGTGTTCGACGTCGCGAGTCGCAAGCTGCTGTTCCGCGCGCCGGGTTCGAGCCGCGTGAAAGGCAGCGGCACGCTCGCGAGTTTCAGCGAACGCGCGCGCCACGCGCAGGACGAGAGCTACACGAAGGCCGTCGAGGATCTGATTCCGCAGTTGAAGACGGCGATGGACGATTTCCGCGAACGCTCGAAGCACGATGCGCAGGTGAAGATCGAGAACAGGGCCGGCTACAGCGGCGGCGGTGACGCGGGCTGGATCGGGCTGCTCGGTGCCTGTGTTCTGGCTGCGCTTGCATTCACGCAGCGGCGACATGCGTAGGTTGCCGCTGCTCGCGCTTGCGCTGCCGGCGATCGGCATCGCGCTTGCGCTGGTGCCGGAGCCGCTGCGCCTGGCGATGGAATACGACCACGATGCGCTCGCCGCGGGCGAGTGGTGGCGCGCGTGGAGCGGCCACGTCGTGCACTTTTCCGCGCGCCATGCCGGCGTGGATTTGATCGCCGCGTTTGCACTCGCCGCAGCCATCGAGATGCGCAGCGGGCGGCGCCTGCTCGCCGCGATGCTGCTGTGTCTGCCGCCGTTGCTGTCGCTTTCGCTGAACTTCGGCGCGCCGGGGCTTGCCACCTATCGCGGTGCGTCCGGCTTATGTGCCGCATTCGGCGCGGCTCTGGGTCTGTTGCTGTGGCAGGAGTCCGCCGCGACGCGTGCGCCGCTGATTGCATTGGCCGGCATCTTCGCGTTGAAGACACTGTGCGAAGCAACCGGCTTCGTCGCGAATGCGTCCGGTCTTTCTGGCGCGGTGCGCGTCGTCTGGCAGGCGCACGCTTTCGGCGCGGTTTTCGGACTCGGCGCGTCCGTGCTGCGCTTCCGGTGCATCGATCGCGCTTCGTTGCCGGCTACCCGGGCGGCCTGATCGATTCACGAAAATCGTGATGCGCCGTTGTCGCCGCGCTTGCTAGCGTAGCTCGCGCCGATGGTCGATCCGACGCGCGGTTGCCGGAATGCCGCGCCAACGCTCAAGGAGTCCGTCATGACGGTGCTTGCCTTGGTTTCCGCACCTGCATTTCCGCACGGCGATCAGTTGCCGGCCCTGAGTTGGCGGCGCATTTCGGCATGGTCGGGAAGTTTCTCACTGCATCTCGCGCTGGCGCTGTCGCTGCTGATTCCCCCCGTGGCGATGCAGCTGCAGCGCATCAGCAATGCTACCCGCAGCGAGCCGCCGATCTGGCTGAGGCCGCCCGAGCAGATCAAGCCCGAACTCGCGTTGCCGCAGCCGCCGGTGAAGGTCAAGAAAACCCCGCCGCCGGTACCACGGATCACGATCACCGCGCCGATTGCCCAACCCGTGCCGATGCAGCCGGCGACATCGGTCGTTTCGATCGTCGCGCCTGCGGATGGGCCAGCGCCGACCGTGTCCTCCGGCAGCGACGCGGCAGACGCCGCGCCGACCGCTTTGACCTACGGTACGCAGACGCGGATCCCGTATCCGCCCATCGCGCTGCGCAACCGCATCGAAGGCACGGTGATTCTGCGCGTACTCGTCGGCGAGGACGGCGAGGTCAAGGAAATCGAGGTCGACAAGTCCAGCGGCTCGCGCGATCTCGACCGCGCCGCGCGCGAGGCGGTGATGAAATGGAAGTTCAAGCCCGGCATGCGCGGCGGCGTTGCCTGTGCCGGCCGGGCGCGCGTGCCGGTCAGTTTCACGTTGCCGCTATAGCATCGGTCATTCCGGCAATGCATGCCGGGATGACCAGTGGACTTTGTTTGCTGGTCAGATCGATACCGCGTCGAGCATGGCCTGTTGCCGCGCGACATGGTAGAGACTGCCGCTGACCTCGACGAAGCTCTGATAGCGGTGGAGGTCGCCGCCGTAGACGTGCAGCGACAGCGCGGGCTGGTGTGCGGAAAGATTGCGGCAGCGGTGCACGTAGGCCGGATCGATGAATACGGCTGCGTCGCCGGAACCGAGCATCAGCGTGCGATGCGGTTGCAGCGTGGGTTGCTCCGCGTCACCGTCACTGAAGTATTCCTCGACCTGCAGGGCGCCGTCGAGCACGAGTTCGATGCCCCACAGTCCGGCATGGTCGTGCAGCGGCGTGACGTAGCCTGCGGGCCAGGCGATCAGCAGCATCGTGTACGAACGATCGGGCGCTGCGGCGATGAGTTGGCGGCGGTAGCGCGGCGCGTGCGCGTCGGAAAAGAATGAGGCGGCACGAGGGCAACCTTCGGCCCAGACCAGCGAGGTCAGTGCGCCGCGCAGTTCGCTGACGTCTTTCGGCGCGATCTCGCCGCCGAGGCCGTCGGTGACTTCGCGCAGCGCGCGGCTCCAACTGGCCGCGATTGCGATTTGAGGATGGGACATGAGGGAATCCACGGTCGATTCGAGTGTCGCCATTCGACCATGCCCGGCGTTAGCGCGGCGCTAATTTGGCGTACAAATTCCATTGCGCGCGCGCAGGGGCCGTGGCGTTGGGTGCAAGGCGCAAATGCCCCGTCTGCGCGGGCGATGCGCGAGCGGTTTCGCCTTGCCGCCGGGTCGGCGGGGAAGTGGCCCGTCCGCCACACGCGTCGCGTGTCGCCGCTGTCGCGGACGGTCCGATTTCCCGCAGCCAAACCCGATCAGCATGCGCGCCGGGCGCGGATCAATGCGGAACAGTACCTGACCTTTCTTTACCTGCGCACCTTCGGCGAATTGCGCCGACTCGATGAAGCCGCCGACGCGCGGCTGGATCTGCACCGTGGTGACCGGTTCGTGCCGGCCGGTGAACTCCTCGCAGTCGCGCAGCGGCCTGGCCACGACCTCGGCGACGCTGACCGTGGGCGCGGGCGCCATGGCCTAGGACTGCGAACAGCCTGCCAGCGCCGCCGCGGTGAGCACGGTCAGAACGATGCCGGTCTTGACGAATTTCGGGTACTGCATGGCAGTCTCCTTTTATTCTTGCGGGCTGAACCGGCCGTGATCCCTGCTGCGCGGCGCCTTGACTTGAGTACCGGCCTGCACGAAGCTGCCACAACGTGTGTTACTGGTTAGTAACGTTTGAATATATTACTTACCGGTCACTAACCCCTCAACAGGAGTTTGTGCCATGTCCGCGAAATCAACCGCTGCCGCGGTTTCGGTGGCGAGCGAGGTGCCGGCGCGCGGCGAAAAGCCGCGCGTGCGCGACCGCATCCGCGATTCCGCCGCCGACCTGTTCTATCGCCACGGCATCCGCGGCGTCTGCGTCGACGCGATCGTCGAGGACGCCGGCACCAACAAGATGAGTTTCTATCGCGCATTCCCGTCAAAGGACGATCTGGTCGCCGAATACCTCAGGGACCAGGAGCGCGGCTACTGGCAATGGTGGGACGAGGCCGTCGCGCCGCACGCGGGCAATGCGCGCCGCCAGGTCGAGGTGCTGATGCAGGCCGTGGTCGATCTGGCCAAAGCCAGGTCGAAATCCGACTGCTGTCGCTCGAGCCGCGGCTGTGCGCTCGGCAATGCCGCGGTCGAAATCCCCGAGGACAACGACAGGCTCAACGCGATCGTGCACGACTACAAGGCCGAGATCCGCCGTCGCCTGCGCAGGTATGCGCGCGAGATGGGCGCGCGCGAGCCCGATTCGCTCGGTGATGCGCTGATGCTGCTGCTCGAAGGCGGCTACTACACGCGCCTGACCTTCCCGAACAATTCCGGCCCGGTCACTTCGATCGCGAAGGCGGCGCGCGCGTTGATCGAGGCGCACTTGAGCTGAACACGGATCCCTTTGCTGTCATTCCCGCCAGAAAACGCGGGAATGACGAGTCGCGGCGTTACGCCACTTCCGCTTTCTCGACGAAGCTGGGATCAGCCAGCTCGCGCTGCAGCGTCGCAGCATCGAGTTCGCCTTCCCACTTCGACACGACGATCGTCGCCACGCCGTTGCCGATGAAGTTGGTCAGCGCGCGACACTCGCTCATGAAGCGGTCGATGCCGAGGATCAGCGCCATGCCCGCGACCGGAATGCTCGGCACCACGGCCAGCGTCGCCGCGAGCGTGATGAAGCCCGCACCGGTGACGCCCGACGCACCCTTGCTGGTCAGCATCGCCACGCCGAGCAGGGCCAGTTCCTGGCTCCAGCTCAGGTCGATGTCGAGCGCCTGCGCGATGAACAGCGAAGCCATCGTCATGTAGATGTTGGTGCCGTCGAGATTGAACGAATAACCCGACGGTACGACGAGGCCGACCACCGATTTCGAGCAGCCGAGGCGCTCGAGCTTTTCCATCAGCGGCACCAGCGCGCTTTCCGACGAACTCGTGCCGAGCACGATCAGCAGCTCGGACTTGATGTAGTTGAGGAAGCGCAGGATCGAGAAGCCGGTGAAATGCGCGACCAGGCCGAGCACGACGACGACGAACAGCGCTGCGGTGACGTAAAACAGGCCGACAAGCTGGGCCATGTTGACGATCGTGCCGATGCCGTACTTGCCGATCGTGAAGGCCATCGCGCCGAACGCGCCGAGTGGCGCGACCTTCATGACGAGGTTGATCATGCCGAACAGCACCTTCGAGCAGACCTCGAAGAATCGGTACACGGTCTGGCCGGTTTCGCCGAGGCGCGAGAGGACGAAGCCGAACAGGATCGCGATCAGCAGCACCTGAAGCAGGTCGCCGTTCGCCGTGAATGCGTCGAGGAAGGTTTTCGGCACGATGTGCAGGATGAACTCGGCCGTGGATTGCTCGCTCGCCGCCCTGGCGTAGTTCGCGATCGCCTTCGCATCGAGTGTGGCCGGGTCGATGTGCAGGCCTTGTCCGGGCTTGACCACCTTCATCACGAACAGACCCACCGCGAGCGCGATGGTCGAGACGACCTCGAAATACAGCAGCGCCTTGCCGCCGACGCGGCCGACTTTCTTCATGTCGTTCATGCCGGCAATGCCGAGCACGACGGTGAGGAAGATCACCGGCGAGATCAGCATCTTGACCAGCCCGATGAACAGGTCGCCGAGCCACTTCAGCGAGGACGCCTTGAATGCGACGCCGGCGATGACCGGATTCGCATCGCCGAACAGCCAGCCGAGCAGGCCGCCGAGGAAGATGCCGACCAGTACCCAGAAATACAGATGGCGAGTGAAGCCTTTCATGTCAGAAACTGTCCTCAAAGCTGCTACGCTCGACAATCTGCGCGCCGGTGGCGCGAGGGCAGGTTCTTCGCTCCCGACGGCGGCCGCGCCGAGCGGCCGGCATGCCCTGTGCGAGCATCACGAAAGTCGCATTCCGGTGTCAATAATGCTTTCTGGTGATGTGGCGCCGCTCGAACTTATGGCGCGGCGCAATCGCCATCGAGCTCGGCGTGATAGTAGCCGCCGTCGCGGCGGACGCGGATGGGAGCGCCGTATTGCGCGCTCAGCGTCGCCGAGCGCAATACATCGTCCTTGGGACCTTGTGCGAACACGCGGCCGTCGCGCAGCAGGATCACGTGGTCGATTTCCGGGAGAATCTCTTCCAGATGATGGGTGACGAGCACCACCGTCGTGCCGCCGCGGGCGAGCCCGCGCAGGCTTTCGAGCAGGGTGCGCTGGGCGACGAAGTCGAGGCCCGTCGTGGGCTCGTCGAGCAGCAACGCGCCGGGATCATGCACAAGCGCGCGCGCGATCAGCACGCGGCGCGCCTCGCCGGTCGACAGCGTGGCAAAACGCCGGTGTGCCAGATGCGCGGCGCCGAGCCGTTCGAGTGCGCCGTGCGCGACCGCGCGCATGGTGTCCGTCACCCGATGATTGAACGACAGCACGTGGCTGGCGAAGAAACCCGAAATCACCGCGTCGAGTCCATCGACGAGGTCCTCGCCGATCAGACGTTGCTGCAGATCACCCGAAACGATACCGAGGTGCTTGCGCAGTTCGAACACGTCCCAGCGTGCGCGGCCGAGGATGCGCATTGCGGCTTTGCCGTCGTCGCGCGCGAGCGGGTAGTCGTCGCGATGGATCATGCGCACGAGCGTCGACTTGCCCGCGCCGTTCGGCCCGACGATCGCGGTGTGCTGGCCGGGTTCGATGCGCAGCGTGAGGCCGTGCAGGATTTCGTTCTCGCCGCGCATCAGGCGCGCGTCGTCGAGTTCGAGCAGCGGCGGTTGGGCGGGAGCGACAATTCCGCGTCTTTCGATCAAGGCGCCGCTCCTTGCGGCAGTGCGAACGCCACGATGTAGTCGCCGCGGTCGGGTGATTGGCGTGCCCCGCCTGCGGCGATCACGACGAACTGGCGCCCCGATTGTGGTGAGACATACGTCATCGGAGTGGCCTGCGCGCCGACCGGCAGGCGGCCTTTCCACAACTCCTTGCCGGTCGCGCCGTCGATCGCGCGCAGGTAGTAGTCGTAAGTTCCCGCGAAGAACACCAGACCTGACGCGGTAGCCATCGGGCCACCCATGACCGGCATGCCGATGGCGAACGGCAGCTTCGCCTTGAAGCCGAACGGCAGCACGGTGTCGGCAACCGTTCCCATCGGCTTCTGCCAGAGGATTTTCCGGTTCTTCAAATCCACTGCGGTGAGCTGGCCGTAGGGCGGAGCATGGCATGGCACGCCGAGCGGCGACATGAACATGCCCTTGCGATAGCCGAATGGCGTGCCCGCCATCACGTGCAGGCCGTCGTGCCCGCCCGGCGCGTTGGGGTCGTCCGCTACGGCGCGCGGAATGTACTGGCCCCACAATGGCATGCGCATGCTGCCGGCATAGAGAATGTCGTTCTGCTGATCGACGGCCGCGCTACCCCAATTGAATCCTCCATAGTTGCCGGGGAACTGCAGGTTGACCTGCTGCTCGCTGGCCAGGGTGAACTCGCCGTCGTAGCGCATGCGCCTGAACTGTATGCGGCAATACAGTTGATCGAAGAACGTGGCGCCCCACATGGATTTTTCGCTGAGCGGCTCGTTGCCGATTTGCGGCATGCCGACCGAGAAGGGCTGCGTTGGTGAAACCCGATCGCCCTTGACGACGTTCGTCGGTGCGGGTTTTTCCACGACCTCTGCGATCGGTTGTCCGGTTGCGCGATCGAGCGCGAAAATCTGCCCGCGCTTGGTCAACTGCACGACTGCCGGAACCATCCTGCCGCTTGCATCGGGCATGTCCACGAGCGCCGGCTGCGAGGGCACGTCGTAGTCCCACAGATCATGGTGCGTCGTCTGGAAATGCCATTGCACCTTGCCGGTATTCATGTCGATGGCGACCACGCTGGAACCGAATTCGTCGCTTCCCGGCCGACGGAAGCCGCCGAAAAAGTCCGGCGTCTGGCCGCCCATCGGCAGGAACGCCCAATCGAGTTTCGCGTCGTAGGCCGGCGTCGACCACATGTTCGGCGTGGTGCGCGAATACGTCTCGCCGGGCGGCGGCAGCAAAGTGATGTTCGGATTGTCCGGGTCCCACGCCCACAGCAATTCGCCCGTATCCGCGCTGAACGCCCGGATCACGCCGGAAGGCTCGTCGACGGAAGCACCGTCCTGCACCCAGCCGCCGACAAGAACGCGATTGCCGATGACGGTGTTCTCCGATGTCGTCATGTAATAGAACGGCTGCACCAGCCCCATGCCGACTTTCAAATCCACGCTGCCGTTGTTGCCGAAGCCCGAGCATGGCTGGCCGGTCGCGCTGTCGAGCGCGATCAGGCGCGCATCGGTGGTACCGAGGAACAGGCGCTGTGCGCAGGTGGGCGCGCTCGCCGCGGCTTGCGCCGTCGCGTTCTCGGGGTGCGCTTGCGCGAACTCCCTGGCGTCGTAGTACGCCACGCCGCGACAGCGGTTCCACAGCTTGCTGTCCGGCTCCCTGGAATCGAAGCGCCAGCGCTCCTTGCCGCTGTCGGCGTCGAGCGAAAACACCTTGCCGTAGGGCGTGCAGACGTAGACGTTGTCGCCGATCTGCGTCGGCGTGGTTTGATCTTCGGCACCCTTGCCGGCGACATCGCCGGTACGGAAAGTCCAGGCGACCTGCAGTTTGTCGACGTTGCCCTTGTTGATCTGATCGAATGGCGCGAAGCGGTGGCCGTCAAGCGTGCGACCGTAGTACTGCCAGCGCTCGTTGCGTTGCGCCTGCGCGTCGGCAACGGGCACGGCCGCCAGTTGCCGCGTGCCTTCGATCACACCGTGCTCGGAAAACATCTGCGCGAAACCCACGGCGCCGGCGATGGCCAGTACAATCGCCATCAGCCAGCTCGTGGCGCGAGCCGACGGGCGGAATGTCGGCGCGATCAACGCGGCGACCAGCGCCAGCGCTATCCACGGTGCGAGTCGCGGCACCAGCGGCCAGAACTGCGCACCGACTTCCCAGTACGCCCAGATCAGCGTGCCGACGAAGCCGAGAGCGAACAACCAAATTCCGGCGAAACGACGTCGATATGTCAACACGCCCGAAACGACGAGCAGCGCACCCGCAATCAGGTAATACCAGGAGCCGCCCAGCTTGGCGAGCATCACGCCGCCTGCGAACAAGACAAGACCGATGAGGACAAGGACGATCGCATACAGCGATGCGAACCAGCCCCCCGCATTGCGTTTTACCGAGCCGTTCATTGGCGTCTCCGGATGATCAACATCTTGGCATTGGCAAGCAACGAGGCATCATCGCAGAAAATTGCACGACGACAAGAAGCATACTCAGCGCCGCCGCTCGATGCCGAGCGGCAGCGTGGCGATGCGCCGGTATTCGTCCGTGTCGAAACGCCGCGGATGCGCAAGCCAGTCCTCGATCATCGGCGTGGCGTCGTTGCCCCAGAACATTTCGTTGCCGACCTTGAGCGCGGGCACGCCGAACACGCCCGCGGCAATCGCGCCGTCGGTGTTCGCGCGCAGCGTGTTCTTCACTTGCGCATCGTTGATCGCGGATTCGACGTCACCGATGCCGAGCGCATGGCCGACTTCGGCGAGTTCCGCGGCCGTCGCGCCCGGTCTTCCGTCGCGCCAGAGGTGATGGAAAATCGCCTCGATGGCCGCCCACGTCGTGCCTGCGGCGATGCACAGCCGCAGCGCGGCGAGCGGGTTGAACGGATGCTGCGGCGGAAAGCGCAGCACCGCGCCGGTGTGTTCCGCCTGCCATAGCACGAAGCGATACATGAACTCGCGCTTGCCCGGAATTTCCGCGGGGCCGAGCTGGCCGCAATGTTTCAGCACCGCGCCGAGCGCGATCGGCTTCGGCGTGATGTCGAGCCGGTCGCGCCATTGCAGCACTTTCGCCAGTTGCAGGTAGGAAAACGGCGAGACGAAATCGAAATACCAGGATGCTTTCGTGACTGTCATCGTGAATTACGCATACGGCCCGAGGAACCGTTCACCGTTGAAGTGGATGAGATGGTCGGGTGCGTCGGCACTCCAGACGTCCGTTTCCCAGGCTATATCGCCGAGATATTTCGCCATATTTTTGCGCGTGGGAAAGGCTGTAACGAAAACCAGCCCGGGACGTGCCGCTGAAAACAGGCGTTTGAGTTCTTCGTGGCGCTTGGCATCGACAGGGCCGTGGCTTGTAACTGCTTCACAGAGCAGTAGCCAATCGCGTGCAGTATCGTGAATCACGACATCCGGCATCTTGCCGTGGCTGTCGAGCTTCACGTTCAGTGCTGCAAGCGCCGTGCTATCCAGAAATCCTCTTTTGTCGCCGGTGTCACCGGCATAGATCAACGTCGATCCGGGCGCGAAGCGCGGTGCGAATTGCTCCACGATGCCCCGGATCAGTTCGGAGTGCGCGCCTGGCGAGAGTCGTATCGTTTGCGAGTCGCCAATCCTCACCGGAATGCCTGCCAGTTTGCGTGGCTTTGCATATTTGCTGGCAAGGCTTGCGTTGCGGTCGAGAAAGTCGGTCAGACTACGCTGCCATTGCCGGCCATTGAAGCTGCGCACGAGACTCAAGGCTTCCGGACTGATCTGGTACACGGCTTTGGGTGAATTCACGGCGCGGCCCGGATCGTCTGGATTGTAGAGCGCTATTCCGGCATCGCAGAATTGGTGCATGGTCTGGCGCCGAATCGTTTCGCGCGTGTTCGGTGCGTAGGGCTTGTCCATGTAGTGCACGGCTGCAAACTCCATGATCGGCGTGATGCCGACAAGCGGTGCGCTGGCATTCTCCCAGGCGGTTCGCGGTTTCAGGTTGCACAATGCAAGCAGGCAGATCGCCGAACGCGCGTTCAATTGAGCGCGCGGCAGCCCCAGTGCCGTCAATATCCGCAGCGCTTCTTTAATTTTCTTGGCCATTTGCCAATGCTTCCAATTGCGCGATCGATGGGTACTTCAGCCGGCGCAGATCGGTGGCGTTGACCTGCGTATGACCCGAAAACGTGCGGAAGTAATCGTCCACTTCCTGCGAATTCAGGTAGGCGCACAGACCTATTGCGAGTCGCTCCGGCAAGCCGCGCTTGTCGCGATGAAATACGTTCAAGTGATTCTCGAAGCCAATGCGGTTGGCGGACAATGCATCGGCAGGCAGCATGTGCGCGACGATGCGGCGCTTTTCTTCTTTCGATGTGAATCGGCGTGTCACGACGTAGCAACCGTTCGGCATCAGCCACGATTGCGTTTGCGAATTCGCATCGATCGCGTTGGGCTTGCGCCCTTCGCGCGGCCACGCGAAGCCGCCATTGAAATGGGTTGCATAGAGCAGCGGCACGCTGCCTTCCTGTGGTTGCTGCCGCAAATGTTCGCGCAAACGGAAATCGACTACCGGACCGGTGCAGACGTCGATGCCGAGCTCGCGCAGCGGAATGCCGTTGAGTACCGCCATGCGCTGCGTGTGTGCCGCGGGCACGTGGATGAAAAGCTCATCGTCGCCGGGTGTGACGATTTCATCGAAAGACACGCGACGTTCGCGCAAATCGGCAAAGCGGTCGTCGGTCGAGGACGAGACTGTCACGTCGCCTTGCATTCCGCCCGCGACCATTTTTAGGATCACGTTTTCCTGCAGCACCTTGTCGTCGGCAAATGCCGAGTCGCGACGCTCGAACAAGTGTATGTGGATCAAGGCCACGCGATCGAGCAACCAGTAACGAAATGATTTGAAATAGGGTCCGTTCATGAACGAACGCGGCACGATCGCCACGATTTGCGCACCACGCACGCATTGCGCGATGGCGCACGCCAGGAAAGCAGAATAGAGATTCGACGTCGCCAAGCCCAACTTCGATACCAGCCTGCGCTCGCGCGAGTCGGCCGAGATTTTCCGATACGGTGGATTGGCGATGGCATGCGTGTAACGCGGCTGTTCCGATGCTTGTGTCCACCGCACGCTGGATTCGATGAAGTCGAGCGAGAGTATCTGCGCATCGACATTGCGCAGCGCCCGCAGCGTCTCCTGCAAGCCCGCATGGTAATGAGGGTCGATCTCGAAACAGGACGCATGGAGGCGTCGTCGGCCTGCGCAATGCGCGAACGCCGCAGTCAACGAACCGATGCCCGCACCGGGGTCGAGGAGTTCGATCGGCTCATCGCCGAAATCGAACAGCGAAGCCATGAATCGCGCCACCGATTGCGGCGTGAAGAATTGCCCGAATGCCGCGCGATGATCTTCTTCCACAGCCCGCGTGGCGTTGCGCCGTCGTGTTTCGATATCGGCAACTTGCGTGATTTCCATGTTGGACGATTTTACCCTGCAAGCATTCTCAAATGTCGAGACGACATCAGTGCAGCGTCTTGAAGATCGCCGGATCGAACGCATCGACGGCGATCACCTCGTTGCGCGCCGCTTCGGCGTCCTGCAGCAGATCGTATTCGGCCTGGCTGATGACGCCGGCCTTCAAACCCATCTCGTCGAGCATGTAACCCGGTGCGCGGTCGAGCGTGCCGGCGCGCACCGCATCGCGCAGCTTGGTCTCGACCGGGATTGCGCGCACGGCCTTGTCGAGTGCGGCTTCGAGCGTGCCCAGGCCGGGTTCGCTCGGTGGCGGGATGAACACGTCGCCGGTCAGCGTCGCGCGTGCTTCGCGGTCCTCGAGGATGTCGCGCGCGACGCGCGCGCCGAGCTTGTCCGAGGGCGGGCGGAAGC
The DNA here is from genome assembly GCA_018240465.1 of Pseudomonadota bacterium. Classification (GTDB taxonomy): domain Bacteria; phylum Pseudomonadota; class Gammaproteobacteria; order Xanthomonadales; family Rhodanobacteraceae; genus Rudaea. Next base: position 63,698 of record JAFEFS010000089.1, on the reverse strand, counting down.
GCGCGCCGAGCGGGAAGATGGCCAGCTTGAGCATCCACGCGGCAGCGCGCGTGGGAAGGTTTTCGATCACACCGAGCAAGGCTTCCTGGACCTTGTACAGCGAATATTCCGCGCACCACGAGACGAGGTTGAGATTCGCTGTCGTCTTCGCCTCGTCCGCGTAGCGCTTGAGCGCGGCGGAGGCGAGATAGAGATAGGCGAGCGCATCGGCGAGGCGGCCGGAGATTTTCTCGCGGCGCTTGAGCGAGCCGCCGAGCGTGCCCATCGCGATGTCCGAAGCGAACTCGAACGCCGCGCTGAAGCGCGACAGATGCTGGTAGTAGCGTCGCGTGTCCTGCACATTCGGCGCTGCGGCGAGACGGCTGCCGCTGAGCGCGCACAGCTTGGCGCGGGCGACGTTGCGGAACACGAGATTGATGTGGCCGAATAGCGCCGTATCGAACGCGGCAAGATCGTTGGCGGCGACCGCACCGATTTCCTTCTGCACGAACGGATGGCAGCGGATCGCGCCCTGGCCGTAGATGATCATCGAGCGCGTGAGGATGTTCGCGCCTTCGACGGTGATGCCGATCGGCACCGCGTCCCATGCGCGCGCGAGCGAATTGCGCGGCCCGCGCTGGATCGCGCTGCCGGCGCGGATGTCCATCGCATCGGTGACGACCTCGCGCATGCTCTCGGTGAGGTACGCCTTGGCGATCGCCGAGAGCACGGCGGGTTTCTCGCCCGCATCGAGCGCGCCGCAGGTGAGGGTGCGCGTCGCGGTCATCATGTAGGTCTTCGCAGCGATGCGCGCAAGCGGCTCCTCGATGCCCTCGAAGCGGCCGATCGGGGTGTCGAACTGCTCGCGCACGGTCGCGTAGGCGCCGCAGATGCGCGTCATCATCTGCGCCGCGCCGACGCTGAGCGCGGGCAGCGAGATCGAGCGACCGGCGGCGAGGCATTCCATCAGCATGCGCCAGCCCTGGCCGATGCCGGCGCGGCCGCCGATGACGTTGTCGAGCGGGATGAACACGTCGTTGCCGACGATCGGCCCGTTCATGAACGGCACGCCCATCGGGTCGTGGCGCAGACCGATCTCGATGCCGGGCAGGTTGCGGGGGATCAGCGCGCAGGTGATGCCGAGGTCATCCTCGCTGCCGAGCAGATGGTCGGGATCCTTGATGCGGAAGGCGAGACCGATCAGCGTCGCCACCGGCGCGAGCGTGATGTAGCGCTTCTTCCATTGCAGGCGCAGGCCGAGAATTTCTTTTCCATCGACGATGCGCTTCTCGACCACGCCGGTCGACTGCGTCGCCGCTGCGTCGGAGCCGGCTTCGGGGCCGGTCAGGCCAAAGCACGGGATTTCCTCGCCGCGCGCGAGGCGCGGCAGGTAGTAGTTCTTCTGCGCATCGGTGCCGTAGTGCAGCAGCAGTTCGCCCGGGCCGAGCGAATTCGGCACCATGACCGTCACCGCTGCGGCCACGGAGCGCGAGGAGATTCGCGTCACCACGCGCGAGTGTGCGATCGCCGAAAAACCGTGGCCGCCGTACTCCTTCGGGATGATCATGCCGAAGAACCCGTTCTTCTTGATGAACTCCCAGACCTCGGGCGGCAGGTCGCGCAGCTGGTTGATCTGCCAGTCGTCGAGCATCGCGCAAAGCTGCTCGACCGGGCCGTCGAGAAACGCCTGCTCGTCGACATCCAGCGGCTGCGGCTTGAAATCGAGCAGCTTGTTCCAGTCGGGCTTGCCCGAGAACAGCTCCGCATCCCACCACACCGTGCCCGCGTCGAGCGCGATGCGCTCGGTTTCGCCGAGCCGCGGCAGCACCCTGGCGAAGATCGGCATGATCCAGCGTGTGACCAGTGCGCGGCGGATTGCGGGAATGCCGAAGACGATGGCAAGCGCGGTCAGCGCGAGCGCCGTGGTTTCGAACAGCAGTGGCGCCGCAATGCCGGTGATGCGCCAGCCGACCAGACAGATGCCGGCGGCGACGACCCAGGCGAGGAAGCCGCGGCCGAGGAAGAGCAACGCGCTCAGCGCGATCACGGCCAGAAGCAGGGTAACGAGCATCGCAGACTCCCGGTATTCGGACGGATACGTACGACGCATCATCCTTCGCGGCCGGCAAAAAGCAAAGCTGCGCCGCCGCGCGGCGGCTGCGCACGGCGCGCGTAACGGATAAACTTGCCGGCGATGCCCAAACGACCTGCCATCCCGCCGATGTGCCGTCATCGGCAACTCCAGCGGAACAAAAAATGAAAGACAAGAAAGACATCGTGGAAAACTGGCTGCCGCGCTACACCGGCACGCCGCTCGATCAGTTCGGCGAGTACATCCTGCTGACCAATTTCGGCAACTACGTCGACCTGTTCGCGCAATGGAACGGGGTCGAGGTGCAAGGTCGCGATCGGCCGATGCCGAACGCTACCGCCGACGGCATCACCTTGATCAACTTCGGCATGGGTTCGCCGAACGCGGCCACGGTGATGGACCTGCTCAGCGCGATCGCGCCGAAGGCCGCGCTGTTCCTCGGCAAATGCGGCGGCCTGAAGAAGAAGAACCAGCTCGGCGATCTGGTCCTGCCGATCGCGGCGATCCGTGGCGAAGGCACCTCGAACGACTATTTGCCGCCGATCGTGCCGGCGCTGCCCGCGTTCCAGCTGCAACGCGGCGTATCGACGATGATCCGCGACCTCGGCCACGACTATTGGACCGGCACCGTGTACACGACCAACCGCCGTGTCTGGGAACACGACGAGGAGTTCAAGAACCTTTTGCGCCGCACGCGCAGCATGGCCGTGGACATGGAAACCGCGACGATCTTCGCCGCCGGCTTCGCCAACCACATCCCGACCGGCGCGCTGCTGCTCGTCTCCGACCAGCCGATGATTCCCGAGGGTGTGAAGACCGAGGCCAGCGACAAGTCGATCACGGCGAACTATGTCGAGAAGCACATCAAGGTCGGCATCGAGGCGTTGAAGCTCGTGCGCCGCCACGGTCGCAGCGTCAAGCACCTGCGCTTCGAGGCTGACGAGGAGTATCACGACGACCTCGGCGGCCAGCACGAGTTATAGTCGAAAAGCGATTTTTGACGCAGATAAGAGCGGATGAACACGGATAAGAGCGGATAAACACGGATAAGAGCGGATAAAGCATCAAATACTGAATCCGCTCTTATCGGCTCGGATCCGCTTTGATCTGCGTTAAGCGCTTTTCCCCATTTGAAGATGTGGCGCCCATGCGATCGAAGCATTTCGACAACCCATCCATGCGCAGGCACCACGAACGCCACGTCGGTGAACGCGTCGGCTGGCTGCGCGCGGCGGTGCTCGGCGCGAACGACGGGATTCTTTCCACGGCCGGCCTCGTCATCGGCGTTGCCAGCGCCGATGCCACGCGCGGCAGCGTGCTGGTCGCCGGCGTCGCCGGGCTCGTCGCCGGTGCGCTGTCGATGGCAACCGGGGAATACGTCTCGGTTTCCTCGCAGAGCGATGCGGAAAACGCGGAGCGCGATCTGGAACGGCACGAGCTGGCCACCGACGCGCACGGCGAGCGCGAAGAACTGGTCAACATCTACGTTGGTCGCGGCCTCGACCGTCCGCTCGCCGAGCAGGTAGCCGACCAGCTGACCGCGCACGACGCGCTCGGTACGCATCTGCGCGACGAACTCGGGTTGACCGAGCAGCAGCGTGCACGCCCGTTGCAGGCGGCGTCGGCTTCGGCGCTGGCGTTCTCGGTCGGCGCGGCGTTGCCGCTGGTCGCCGTGTTGCTTTCCGCGCCCGCGCACATGGCCCTGACCGTGGCCCTGGCCTCGCTGGTTTCGCTTGCCGTGCTCGGCGCGATCGCCGCACGCACCGGCGGCGCGCCGATGTTGCCGGGCGCACTGCGCGTGTTGGCCTGGAGCACCCTGGCGATGGTTGCCACGGCGGCGATAGGCCATCTGTTCGGCGTCGACACGTAGCCACGCCCGCACCCGAAATTCATCTTGTTCCTTCTGCTAGGCTGCACCGATGAATCCGATCCATCCGTTGCATATCGTCGTCCTCGCCGCGGGCGAGGGCAAACGCATGAAGTCCGCGCGCGCCAAGGTGCTGCTGCCGCTTGCCGGCCGACCGATGCTCGCGCATGTGCTCGACACCGCGCGCGCGCTGCATCCCGAGAAGATCCACGTCGTCTACGGCCATCGCGGCGAACAGGTGTTGGCCGCGTTCGCCGGCCAGACCGACCTTGCCTGGGTGCATCAGGCCGAGCAGAACGGCACCGGCCATGCGATGCAACTCGCGATCGCGGGCATTCCCGACGCAGCGCGCGTGCTCGTGCTCTACGGCGACGTGCCGCTGATCCGCGCGGTAACCCTGCAACCTTTGGTCGAGGCGCAGGCCGCGCTCGTCGTGCTCGCCGCAGACCTGCCCGATCCGGCTGGCTACGGGCGTATCCTGCTCGATGCCGCGCAACGCGTGCTGGGCATCGTCGAGGAGAAGGACGCGACATCGGCGCAACGCACGGTTCGCACCATCAACACCGGCGTGCTCGCCGCTGCTGCGGCGCGTCTGCGCGGCTGGCTCGCGCGGCTCGACAACAAGAACGCGCAGGGCGAGTTCTACCTCACCGACGTGTTCGCGCTCGCCGCGGCCGACGACGCTTCGGCGCTGGCGATCCTGTCGACCGACCCGAACGCGATCGCCGGCGCGAACGACGCATGGCAGCTGGCCCAGCTCGAGCGCCGCTATCAGCAACGCGCGGCGCGCAACCTCTGCGCGCAGGGCGTGCGCCTCGCCGACCCGGCGCGCTTCGATCTGCGCGGCAGCGTGAGCGCCGGCCGCGATGTCGAGATCGACGTCGACGTCGTCCTCGAGGGCGCAGTCGCGCTCGGCGACGAAGTGCGCATCGGCGCGTTCTGCCGGATCCGCAATTGCACGCTCGCCGCCGGCACCGTCGTGCAGGCACACAGCGACCTGGACGGCGTCGTCACGCACGGCGCCTGCATCATCGGTCCGTTCGCGCGCTTGCGCCCCGGTACCGAGATTGCCGCCGACGCGCACGTCGGCAACTTCGTCGAAGTCAAGAACGCGAGCATCGGCGCCGGCTCGAAGGCCAATCACCTGAGCTACATCGGCGACGCGACGATCGGTGCGCGGGTCAACGTCGGTGCCGGCACGATCACCTGCAACTACGACGGCGTGAACAAGTTCCGCACCGTGATCGAGGACGGCGCGTTCATCGGTTCGAACAGCGCGCTGGTTGCGCCGGTGACGATAGGCAAGGATGCGACGATAGGCGCGGGCTCGACGATCGGCACGAATGCGCCGGACGGCGAACTGACCGTCGCACGCGCGCGGCAGACGACGGTGCGCGGCTGGAAGCGCCCGCAAAAGGCGCCGAAGTAATCGCGCATCGCGGAAGCGGAACCAAGTAAAATGGACAGCCTGTCGAATTGAGGAGCGGCTTATGTGCGGAATCGTCGGCGCGATCGCGCAGCGCGATGTCACGACCATCCTGGTCGAAGGTTTGCGCCGGCTCGAATATCGCGGCTACGATTCCACCGGTCTCGCGCTCGCGCAGCCGGGTGGCGAGCTCGCGCTCTGGCGCACGATCGGCAAGGTCACGCAACTTGCCGAGAAGGTCAAGGCGAGCCCGCGCGAAGGCGTGCTCGGCATCGCCCATTCGCGCTGGGCCACGCACGGCGGCGTCACCGAGGCCAACGCGCATCCGCACGTTTCGGAAGGCCGCATCGCGCTGATCCACAACGGCATCATCGAAAATTACCTCGAGATTCGCGCTGCCTTGAGCGCGAAGGGTTACGTTTTCGCCTCCGAAACCGACACCGAAGTCGTCGCCCATCTGATTCATGAGTTCGTCAAGCAGGGCCACGATCTCACCGAAGCGGTGAAGCTCGCGGTCAGGCAGCTCACCGGTGCCTACGCGATCGTCGTGTTCGATGCGCTGCAGCCGGACCGCATCGTCGTCGCGCGCATCGCCAGCCCGCTCGTGATCGGCTTCGGCCAAGGCGAGAACTTCGTCGCCTCCGACGTGCAGGCGCTGTTGCCGGTGACGCGCCAGTTCATCTTCCTCGAAGAGGGCGACGTCGCCGACGTGCGCCGCGACGCGGTGACGGTGTTCGACGCCGACGGTCGCGTCGTCCAGCGCAAGCGGCACGAGTCCTCGTTGTCCGCCGATGCGGTCGAGCGCGGCGAGTACGCGCACTACATGCTCAAGGAAATCCACGAGCAGCCGCGGGCGATCGCCGACACGCTCGAAGGACGGATCGCCAACGATCGCATCCTGCCGAACATTTTCGGTGTCGATGCCGAGACGCTGCTGCGGCGTGTGCGTCACGTGCAGATAGTCGCATGCGGCACGAGCTATCACGGCGGCCTCGTCGCGCGCTACTGGTGCGAGTCGCTTGCGGCCATCCCATGCAACGTCGAGATCGCGAGCGAATTCCGTTATCGTGAATTCGTCGCGCCCAAGGACAGCCTGTTCGTCACCATCTCGCAGTCGGGCGAAACTGCCGACACGCTGGCCGCGCTGAGCGAGGCGAAGAAGCATGGCTATCTCGCCACGCTCGTCATCTGCAACGTGCCCGAGTCCAGCCTCGTGCGCGAATCGGACCTCGTGTTGATGACGCGCGCCGGCCCCGAGATCGGCGTCGCCTCGACCAAGGCGAACACGACGCAGCTGGCTGCGCTCGCCCTGCTCATGCTCGAGCTCGCGCGCATCAACGGCCTGCCGGCGGAGCGCCTGCGCGAACTCGTTGCCGAGCTGGCAAGCCTGCCGCGCGTGGTCGATGCGGTGCTCAAGGTCGAGGGCCAGGTGCGCGAACTCGCACAGCGGTTCGTGCCCAAGCAGCACGCGTTGTTTCTCGGTCGCGGCACGCATTGGCCGGTCGCGCTCGAGGGTGCGCTCAAGCTCAAGGAAATCTCCTATATCCACGCCGAAGGCTATCCGGCCGGCGAACTCAAGCACGGCCCGCTCGCGCTGGTCGATGCGCAGATGCCGGTCGTCGCGGTGGTGCCGAACGATCATCTGCTCGAGAAACTCAAATCGAATCTGGCCGAGGTTCGCGCGCGCGGTGGCGAACTGTTCGTCTTCGCCGATGAAGCCGCGGAGATCGATGCGCGCCAATTCGGCGTGGGCGAAGGGCATGGCGCCCTGGTCAAGCTCGATTCCGGCGGCAACTTCATCGCCCCGGCCGTGCTGACCGTGCCGCTGCAGCTGCTCGCCTATCACGTCGCCGTGCTGCGCGGCACCGACGTCGATCAGCCGCGCAACCTTGCCAAGTCGGTCACCGTGGAATAGCCGCAATTGCGGTGTAGCAGCTTGGTGCGACCGGATGGAGTTTCAGATTCTCAGTGGACGTGCCGGCGTGCCTGTGTTGCCTACAGGGATTCGAACGAGACGAAGTTCTTGTAGCGGCTGATGCCTAGGAGCAGCCCGATGGCGAGCCAGACGCCGCCGAACGCGAACGTCGCGCGGTCGAAACCCGACCACACGAATGCGACGATGGCCAAACCGAGTAGCGGAAGCAGCAGGTAGCGGAATATGCTCTTGAGATTCCTGCGTTTGATGTAGAAAAACACGAACACGGTAAGGTTGAGCAGCATGAAAGCGGTGAGGGCGCCGAAGTTCACGAGTTTCAGAATGGTTTCTACCGGCACCCATACCGCCAGCACGAATGACAGTATCGCGACCAGCGCGATGGCGTTCACCGGCGTTTTGAATCGCGGCTGGATGTAGGCGAAAAACCGGCCGCCCGGCAGGGCGCGATCGCGGCCCATGGCATAGAGCATGCGTGCGATAGCCGTTTGCGCCGCCAAAGCCGAGATGACGGCGCCCGCCACATTGGCGAGCAGCAGCAGCACGTACAGCCAACGTCCGCCCACCTGCTGGCCGATCTGGAAAAACCCGAGTTCGGCATCCAGGGTCTCGTAGTCGGGATGAGCAAGCGCAGCGACGTAGGTCTGCGCGGCGAACAGTGCGCCAAGCAGCAGCAAGGCCAGCACCATGGCGTTGCCGATGTTGCGGCGCGGGTCATGGGCTTCCTCGGCGAGCGTGCTGACCGCGTCGAATCCGAGAAAACTCAGCACGGCAATCGACGTCGCGGTGGCAATGAAATGTCCGTTGATGTGCGCCGGCTGGTAGAACGGCGCGATCGACCAGCCGCCCGTACCGTGGCGTGCGATGAACACGAATTGCACCGCCGATACCAGGAACAGCGCGAGCGCGACCAACTGGACCGCGAGCAGCACGAAGTTCGCGCGCGCCTGCAACTCGATTCCGAGGACATTGATGGCGGAATTCGCGCCGATGAAAGCGGCGATCCAGACCCAGAGCGGCACGCCCGGCAGCAATCCGTGCAGCCAGCTCGCGGCAAACGCGTAGATCAGGCTCGGCACCAGCAGGTAATCGGCCACGATCAGCCACCCGGCGACAAAACCGGCGTAAGGGTGCAGGCCGCGCTGCACATAGGAATACACCGAGCCCGCGATCGGAAACTCGCGGCTCAGTTGCCGATAGCTCATGACGGTGAAGAACATGGCGGTCATGCCGACCAGGTACACCAGTGGCACCATGCCGTAGCTCTGCTTCGCCACGAAACCATAGACCGCCATGGGCGCGATCGGCACCATGAAGATCAGGCCGAAGACGATCAGGTGGCCGAGTCCGAGCCGACGCTCGAGTTCCTGGCGATAACCGCTGTCGGACAAGGGTGCTTCCATGGTGGGGATCCCTGTACTGGACACTGCGATTCGATTTCGCCCAGAAAGCGGCGGAAAGCGAAAGGTAGATGATCGGCCTGGCCGGAAGCCGGGGAAGATTCCGCGGTAGCTGGAAACCCCTATCCGGTCATATCAAGCGGGTGCCCGATTCCGGCTGTTTGCGTTTTCCGGTTGAAAACCAATCGCGCGCCGACGCCGCCGGCGCGCGGGCTTCATCGCGTCAGCGGCACTCGCACACCGCTTCTCGTGGGCATATGGCGTTTTCCGGGCTGGTAAAAATGCCGCGGTCCCCCTGGGAGCAATGCGCTTCCTTGCCGGCGGGGCAGCTTACCGAGCAGCCACGGCATTGGTGATTGGCCGGCGCCTGGCAGGACGATCCACGCCCCCAGCCCGAGGACTGCGCCGTGGGCGACTGCGTGTCGCTGCCCGCCGCGCAGGCGCACACCGATTTGTTGAAGCCCACGGTGCGCCAGTCGCCGGTCCACGTCCTCTGGTTGCGGCCGCAGACGTTCGGGCATTTCCCTTGCGCATCGTTGTTGTTCCAGATCGGGCCGGCATCGAAATTTTCCACGGCTCCGGCCTGGTTGTTGACCGGACGGTTGGCGCCGTCATGTCCTGGCCAGCCCGGCGGCGGCGGTGGATTGTTGGCGATCTCGCCGGCGACCGGACGACCGTCATCGTGGTTGCCGCCGACCGGATCGTCGCGATGACCGTCGTCACGGCGGTCGTCGTCGCGCCGGTTGCCGTTGCCGACTCCGACCGAGAAGCCGGAGGAATGCTCGCTGCCGCGGGTGACGGTCTCGCTGTGCTCGTTCGTCTGCCGGCTGATATTGGCCGTGCCGGCATTGCCGTTCTGCTGGATACCGGCAGGCGGCGTGTCCTTCGACAGGTCGGGTGGGTGGGACGCGCGATTCATGATGTCCTTCGCATCCTGCTCGGCGGCTGCGGCCGCGCTGTCGCGGTTGTCCTGCGCGGAGGCGGTGAAGGCGGACAGTGCGAGCAGAATTCCCGCGAACAAGGTGATTTTCGTGGTACGCAATCCAGACATGCGAGCCTCCGGCAGTGAACCCGATGGGCAAGGAACGGCGTGAATCATGCGCCCGACCATACGCGAAGGCAATGTGGTGTACGCGGGTTGCTGCCGAAGTTTTCCGGTGCTGGCGAGCGATGAAAACCAGCGTACCGGTCAGGCTGGCGTCAAGGCGAACGCGCTGTGTCGCTGCTCGTGTTCGAGCAACCAGCGCTTGATCGGCAGGCCACCGCCGAAGCCGGTGAGAGAGCCGTTCGCGCCGATCACGCGGTGGCAGGGAACGATGATCGGCAACGGATTGCGTCCATTCGCCGCGCCGACCGCGCGCGTGGCATGGGCATCGCCGAGCCGGCGCGCGATCTCGCCATAGCTGGTCGTCGTGCCGTACGGAATTTCGAGCAGGGCGAGCCACACCTGCTGCTGGAAATCGGTGCCCTGCGGTGCGAGCGGCAGGTCGAAGCAGGTGAGCTTGCCGGCAAAATACGCCTTGAGTTGCGCACGCGCCTCGTGCAGTGCGCCGGCACCGGGTTCCCAGTCCTCGCCTATCGTTGCGGTGTACTTGCCGTTCTCGAAATCGACGTGGCGCAGACCCCTGCCGTCGGCCGCGAGCATGAGGCGGCCGATCGGTGTATGCATGTAGTCGTAGTACACCGTCGACATGGTCGAAGTGTATCTCAGGCTGCCGACTTGACCTCCTGCGTGCGCGTGCGACGCGCGCGCACCGCGTGCGCGAGGCGATCGAGCGTGCGCACGGTCGTCTCCCAGTCGATGCAGCCGTCGGTGATGCTCTGGCCATAGCGCAGTGGCTGGCCTGCGACGAGATCCTGGCGACCAGCGCTGAGGTGGCTCTCGATCATCGCGCCGAGGACGCGCATCTCGCCGGCCTCGATCTGGCCGGCGATGTCGTCGACGACCCTGGGCTGGTTCTCGGGATTCTTCGACGAATTGGCGTGGCTGGCGTCGATCATCACGCGAGCGTCGAGTCCCGCCTTGGCGATTGCCGCGCAGGCGGCGTCCACGCTTGCGGCGTCGTAGTTCGGCGCCGTGCCGCCGCGCAGGATCACGTGGCAGTCGCGGTTGCCGCGCGTGGCGGCAATAGCCGTGCGTCCCTCCTTGGTCACCGCCATGAAATGATGCGGGCTCGCCGCCGACAACACCGCGTCGACCGCGATCCTGACATTGCCGTCGGTACCGTTCTTGAACCCGACCGGGCAGGACAGGCCCGAGGCGAGTTCGCGGTGCACCTGGCTCTCGGTCGTGCGTGCGCCGATCGCGCCCCAGGCGACGAGGTCGGCGATGTATTGCGGCGTGATCATGTCGAGGAACTCGCAACCGGCGGGCAGGCCGAGCGCGTTGATGTCGCGCAGCAGGCCACGGGCACGGCGCAAACCCTTGTCGATCTGGAAGCTGCCGTCGAGTTCGGGATCGTTGATCAGGCCCTTCCAGCCAACCGTGGTGCGCGGCTTCTCGAAGTACACGCGCATGATGATTTCGAGCTCGCCGGCGTGGCGCTCGCGTTCTTTCCGCAGGCGCCGCGCGTACTCCAGCGCCGCGGTGATATCGTGGATCGAGCATGGGCCGACGACGACGACGAGGCGGTCGTCCTTGCCCTCGAGGATCGCATGCACGGCGGCGCGCGATCGGGACACGGTGTCTTCGGCAGTGTCGTCGAGCGGGAATTCGGCGATCACCTGGGCGGGCGTGGAGAGTTCGCGCAGTTCGGCAATGCGCAGGTCGTCGGTGTGTTGGGTGGTCATGGCGGGTGTCCTCGGGAGGGTCATCGGGTCGGGGATTTTTCGTTTCCCGGCGGCAACAAAAAACCGCCGGATGGGCCGGCGGTTGTTTGAGGGTTGTTCGTTTTGCGCAATCTTCAGATCGATCGTGCCCCTTCCTCCGCCGCCGGCGTGGGAATGCGGTAATACCAAAAAAAGTAGCTGTGGCGGAGGGAAGTCATGGCGCTAGAGATAGCACAAGGATTTGCGCACGGCAAGCACGGTGGCGGAATCAAGGCAGTTCGATATCCGCGAGGCGTTTCAGGGCTTCGGCATATTTTGCCGCGGTGCCATCGATCACCGATTGCGGCAGGTCCGGCCCGGGCGCGGTCTTGTTCCAGGGAAGCCGTTCGAGATAGTCGCGCACGAACTGCTTGTCGTAGCTCGGCGGGCTGATGCCGATGCGGTATTCGTCGGCGGGCCAGAAGCGCGAGGAATCCGGGGTCAGCATTTCGTCCATGACGTGGAGCTTGCCGGCCTCGTCGGTGCCGAATTCGAATTTGGTGTCGGCAATCAGGATGCCCCGCGCAGCGGCGTATTCGGCGGCAAAAGCATAGATTTTCAACGTTGCCGCACGTACCTGCTCGGCGAGGTCGCCGCCTATGGTCGCGACGACCTGGTCGAAGCCGATGTTCTCGTCGTGGCCGCCGATCGCGGCCTTGGTCGACGGAGTGAAGATCGGTGCAGGCAGTTTTTCCGCCTGGCGCAAGCCGGCCGGAAGTTTGATGCCGCAGAGGGCGCCGGTGGCCTGGTAATCCTTCCAGCCCGAGCCGATCAGGTAGCCGCGCGCGATCGCTTCGACCGGCACGGGTTTCAGGCGCTTGGCGATCACGCTGCGCCGGCGATACAAATCCGCATCGACTCCCGCGGGCAGCACCGAGGCCACGTCCTTGCCGGTCAGATGATTCGGCATGAGGTGCGCGGTGCGGGCGAACCAGAAGTTGGAGATCTGGCACAGCATCTCGCCCTTGCCCGGAATCGGGTCGGGCAGGATCACGTCGAACGCCGAAAGGCGGTCGCTGGCGACGATCAGGAGTTCGCGCGCGGACAGTGCGTAGACGTCGCGTACCTTGCCGCGATGGATCAGGTCGAGACCGGGCAGGCGGGACTGCAGAAGCGTGGTGGGCACGGCGACCTCGGGCGGAACGGGGTGCGCATTGTAACCGTCCATTCGTCGTGCATCGCGGGGTTCGGCTAGAATTCGCGCTCCGAAAAATGCCACAGTGATCGATGACAGTGCCTCTTCCCGCCCCCGATCCGGTAACCGCGCGCGGTGCCAAGCGGTTGCACGCATGAAGATCTGGGGCAAGCTGATCGGCTTGGCGATCGGGGTTGCTGCGTTCCACAACCCGCCGGCGATCGTCATCTGCGTCCTGCTCGGGCATATTTTCGACCGCAGCATGGGCAGCTTCGGCGCGACGCTCGATGCCGCGCCGCTGTCGTTCGTCGCGCCGCTGTTCGGCCTTGCGGGTGCGATCGCGAAATCGGACGGGCGCGTGTCCGAGGCCGAGATCGCCGCGACCGAGCAACTGATGGCGCGCCTGCAGCTTTCGTCCGAGCTGCGCGGTGTGGCGGTCGGCCAGTTCACCGCCGGCAAGCAGACGGGATATTCGACAACCAACGCGATCGTGCACCTGCGTACGTGGACGAGCGGGCGACGCGACCGGTCGTTCATCCTGGTCGACCTGTTGCTCGACATCGTCTGCGCCGACGGCCCGCTGGCGCCGGCCAAGCTCGTCATCGTGCGCAAGCTCTGTGCCGCCCTCGGCGTCGACGAGCGCCAGCTGATCGGCATTGCGGTGATGAAGGGCTATGCCTATGTCGCGCCGGACAATTGGGAGGAATACGTCCATGCGCGGCACCAGGACCGCGCGCGCGGTCCCGCTCCCGGCGCCGCGCGGAGCAAGGATCCGTACGCCGTGCTCGGGGTCGAGCGCACGGCGAGCGATGCCGAGATCAAGCGCGCCTATCGCAAGCTGATGAGCCAGCATCATCCCGACAAGCTTGGCGACGTGCCCGACGAGATGAAGCGCCGCGCCGAGGAGCGCGCGCGCGACATCAACGCGGCTTTCGAGCAAATCCGCAGCGCGCGCGGCACGTAGCCCCGCTCACCCTTCCCCCGCCGGGAGAGGGGGCGGGCTTGCATGTACACTGTCACGCCTCACCGCAAGAGTCGTCCGATGAAACAATCCGCCGTCATCGCAGCCTCGATTCTGTCCGCGAATTTCGCCAGGCTGGGCGAGGAGGTCGACAGTGTCCTCGCCGCCGGTGCGCAATGGGTGCACTTCGACGTGATGGACAACCATTACGTTCCGAATCTGACCATCGGCCCGCTCGTCTGCGAAGCGCTGCGCAAGCATGGCGTGACGGCGCCGATCGATGTGCACCTGATGGTCAAGCCGGTCGACCGCATCGTGCCGGATTTCGCCAAGGCCGGTGCGACCAACATCAGTTTCCATCCCGAGGCGAGCGAGCATATCGACCGCACGATCGGCCTGATCCACGACTCGGGTTGCAGCGCCGGCCTCGTGTTCAACCCGGCCACGCCGCTGGCGTATCTCGACTACGTGATGGACAAGATCGACCTGATCCTGTTGATGAGCGTCAACCCGGGCTTCGGCGGGCAGAGCTTCATTCCGTCGGCGCTTGCCAAGTTGCGCGAAGTACGCGAACGCATCGATCGCAGCGGTCGTGCGATCCGCCTCGAGATCGACGGCGGCGTCAAGGCCGACAACATCGGCGAGATCGCGAAAGCGGGTGCCGACACCTTTGTCGCCGGCTCGGCCATCTTCGGCCACGGGGACTATCGCGAGATAGTCACCAAGATGCTGTCCGCGGTCGCCTGAGCGGCTGCGCTTGAAACAAGGTACTTGCCACGGATCGAGGCTCATGAGTGCGGATAGGGCACGTAAGTCATTGCTCCATCCGCCTTGATCCGTGCCGATCTGCTTTGATCCGCGGCAGATTTTTCTGAGCGTCCGCCAATGCAAGGGCGCGGTGGCTCAGCGGAACACCACCGTGCGATGTCCGTTGAGCAGCACGCGGTGCTCGACGTGCCAGCGCACCGCGCGCGCGAGCACGAGCGATTCGACGTCGCTGCCCACGCGCACGAGGTCGCGCGGCGTTGCGGCGTGGTCGACGCGGGCGACCTCCTGCTCGATGATCGGGCCTTCGTCGAGATCACCGGTAACGTAGTGCGCCGTCGCACCGATCACCTTCACCCCGCGCTGGTGCGCCTGGTGATAGGGCTTGGCGCCCTTGAAGCTCGGCAGGAAACTGTGATGGATGTTGATCGCGCGGCCGGCGAGGGCGGCGCACAGTTTCGGCGACAGGATCTGCATGTAGCGCGCGAGCACGACCAGATCGATGCGCTCCTTGTCGACGAGTTCGACGAGGGATGCCTCTTGCGCGTCACGCGTCGCGCTGCTGACTGGCAGATAGCGGAACGGCACGCGATGCGATGCGGCAAGCTCGGCGAAATCCTCGTGGTTCGAGGCGACCGCGGCGATCTCCACCGGCAACTGGCCGCTGCGCACACGGAACAGCAGGTCGTTGAGGCAGTGCCCCTGCCTGCTCACGAGCAGCAGCAGGCGCGCGCGCTTGCGTGCATCGTGGATTTGCCAGTCGCCGCCGAATTCCTGCGCGAGCTGCGCGACGCGGCCCTCCAGCGCAGCCATGTCGAGCACGGCGGGTACATCGAAATGGATGCGCAGGAAAAAGCGTTCTGTTTCCTCGTCGCCGAACTGTTGCGCATCGAGGATGTTGCACGCGGACTCGAACAGCAGTGCGCTGACGCGGTAGACGATGCCGGTGCGGTCCGGGCAGGACAGGGTGAGGATGTAGTCGTGACGCATCGGACGGATCGCGCGAACCGGGCGGGGTTGCGCATTCTAAATTGAAAAGTGCGGCCGAGAATGGCCGCCTTGCGGCTTTCGCGATCAAGGACGAGCGCAAGACCAGGCCAAGAAAACCGCGCCGCCGGACGGGAGGCGCCGTCCGGCAGCGCGGTGCACGGGCAATCAAATCTGCAGGGCGGCGATCGCGCCGAGCACGAGCGCAAGCAGGGCAAAAGCGACGCGGAACGGTTCGGGTTGGTGCAGTTCGAGGTTCGGTTCGGGGCGGGAAGCGTTCATGGCGGGGATTCCGTGCGGGGCGTTGACACGGTGGCAGGATCCACTGCGCGACTGAACGGAGCCTGCGCCAGTTGGGGCGGCGCGCGGATCAAATCTGGCACGACGATGACAAATGCGCCGCCGCCATTGCCGCGCGCCGGGCGCGTTGCGTAAGCTGCACTTACCTCAGCTCGCAGGATTTTCCGCATGGGCCGCAACATCGCCATCGTCGAAGACGAACCCGCGATCCGCGCCAACTACGTCGAGGCGCTCAATCGCTTCGGCTACACCACCCATGGCTATTCTACGCGGCCCGACGCGAGCCGCGCGTTCGCGCAACGCCTGCCGGAGCTGGTCATCATCGACGTCGGCCTCGGCGACGACCCCGAGGGTGGCTTCGAGCTGTGCCGCGAACTGCGCGCGCAATCGCCGACGCTGCCGATCCTGTTCCTGACCGCGCGCGATTCGGATTTCGACGTGATCTCCGGCCTGCGTCTCGGCGCCGACGACTATCTGACCAAGGACGTCAGCCTGCATCATCTCGCCGCGCGCATCAGCGCGCTGTTCCGCCGCATCGACGCGCTGAACAAGCCCGCGTCGAAGGAAACCGTGCTCGAGCATGGCCCGCTCAAGCTCGAGGCCGAGCGCATGCGCGTGACCTGGAACAATGCCGAAGTGCCGCTAACCGTGACCGAGTTCTGGATGATCCACACGCTGGTACGCTTCCCGGGGCATGTGAAGAACCGCGACCAGCTCATGCGCGAGGCGCAGGTCGTCGTCGACGACGCCACCATCACCTCGCACATCAAGCGCATCCGCAAGAAGTTCCTTGCCCTCGACGCGGCGTTCGATTCGATCGAGACGGTGCATGGGGCGGGGTATCGGTGGAGGCCGACATAAAGCCCTGCCGGCGGAGCCGGTATTCGATTTATCTTTGGCTTGTGCAATTCTCCCGGCATGTCCCTCCGCTTCAAGCTCCTCCTCCTCGCCCTCTCCACGCTGGCCCTGCCGCTGGCGGGTTGGCTGATCGTGCGTCAGATGGAGGAGTTGCTGCGCCAGGGTCAGGAACAGACGCTGACGGCGTCGGCCAAGGCGCTCGCGCGCAGTCTTGCCGCCCTCAAGACCGCGCTGCCGCCGGCCGGGCAGGCATTCTATGTGCATCCTTGCGCGGGCCGCATGCACGTCGACGGATACGCCGACGACTGGACGACGCTCACGCCGTATGCGCAGAACATCGGCCCGGCCGACGATGCGCAAAAGGCAAAGTTGCTGCTCTGCGTCGACGGCGACTGGCTCTATCTGCTCGCCCAGGTGCGCGATGCGACGCGCACGCGCGCGGATGCGGGCGACGATAATGCGCTGTTGCGCGATCATTTGATCCTGAGCCTGGCGCGCGAAGAGGATTTGCGCCGCTACCTGATCGCGAGCGCGGCGCCGGGAAGGTTCCAGGCGCGCGTGCTCGACGGCGCAGGCGATTCGCTGCCGCAGGTGCTCGGTGGCTGGTGGCAGGAGGACGCCGACGGCTATCGCGTCGAATTGCGCTTGCCGCGCTCGCAGATGCCCGACTCGCTCACGCTCAACGAGTTCGATGCTGACGCACCGAACAACGCGCACATCGAATTGCGGCCGCTGCTGCTGCGTTCGCCGGACCTGTCCACCGACCTCGCCCAGTTCGCGCCGGATGGCATGCGCGTGCGCGTGCTCAGCGCCGAAGGCTGGGTCGTCGCCGAATCGGGCCAGCTTGCGGTGCTGTCGTCGAAATCGTCTACACCGGCGTTGCGGCGCTGGTTCGAGAACCTGATCTACCGCAGCCTGATCGCGCCCGACATGACGCGCGCGCAGGACTTCGCGACCAACCTGCCGCGCCTGTCTTCGCCGGAAATCTGGCAGGCGTTGTCCGGCGTCGCAGCGACGGCCTGGCATCCGGCGCCCAATCAGGGCAGCAGCGTCGTGCTCGCGGCCGCGGTGCCGCTGAAGGAGAACAACGAGGTGCGCGGCGCGCTGCTGCTCGAGCAATCCGGCGACGCGCTGCCGCTGCTGACCAATCGCGCGCTGCTGATCCTGATTGGCGCAAGCCTGGGTGCACTGGTCTTCGCCGGTGCCGTGCTGTTCGCCTTCGCCGGCGTGCTCGGCCTGCGCATCCGCCGCCTGCGCGACGCGGTCGAACGCGCCAAGCAGGCGAACGGGCGAATGCAGCGCAACCCGGACCGACCGGTTCCGCTGCCGCTGCTCGGGGCGAAAGACGAGCTTGGCGATTTGGCGCGCAGCTTCGCGCACCTGCTCGACGAGGTGAACGCCTACACCGACTATCTGCGCACGCTTGCTTCCAAGCTCTCGCACGAGTTGCAGACGCCGCTCGCGATCGTCAAATCCTCGCTCGACAATCTCGACCAGCAGTCGGTGTCGACCGATGCGCGCACCTACCTCGTGCGCGCGCGCAGCGGTGCCGAGCGTCTTGGCGCGATCCTGCGCGCGATGAGCGAGGCGAGCCGCATGGAGCGCGCGATCCACGGCGTCGACGCGGAGGAGTTCGATCTCACAGCGGTCGTGCGCGGCTGCGTCGAAGCGTACCGACCGCTGCTCGCGCCGCGGCGCGTGGAAGCCGACCTGCCGGCGTCGCCGCTGCTGATGCACGGCGCACCCGAACTGGTTGCGCAGGCACTCGACAAGCTCGTCGACAACGCGCGCGGCTTCACGCCCGAGGACGGCTGGATCCGCATCGATCTGCGCGCACTCGGCGACAACGCCGTCATCAGCGTCGCCAACCAGGGGCCTGCGCTGCCAAGCAGCATGACCGATCGCCTGTTCGATTCGCTGGTCAGCGTGCGTCCGTCCGCGACGCAGAAGAACACGCCGATCACCGGCGCGCCGGCCGAGCCGCCGCATCTCGGACTCGGCTTGTCGATCGTGCGTCTGATCGCCGAACTGCATTGCGGTGTGGCGACGGCGCACAATCTGCCCGATGGCACCGGTGTCGAGTTCTCGCTCGAACTGCACGGCATGCCGCGACGCTCGCTGGCCGGCTGATTGGCGCACAGCAGCATTGCTTGCTATCTTCGGCAGCCCTTCTGCCGCCGTATTGTCCCGTGATCTCTTCTGCCGAATTCGCCGCACTCGCCGCGCAGGGCTACAGCCGCATTCCGCTCGTGCGCGAGGTGTTGTCCGATCTCGACACGCCGCTGTCGGTGTATCTGAAACTCGCCGACGGACCCTACGCCTACCTGTTCGAATCGGTCGAGGGCGGCGCGCGCTGGGGGCGCTATTCGATCATCGGCCTGCCGGCACGGCGCGTGATCCGCGTCCATGGCCATCGCCTGATCCTCAGCGAGGAAGGCGAGGTGGTCGAAGAGCACGACGTCGCCGATCCGCTCGCCGAGATCGCCGCGATCAAGGCGCAGTACAAGGTGCCACGCATCGACGGCCTGCCGAAATTCGCCGGCGGCCTGGTCGGCTACTTCGGCTACGAGTGCGCGAGCTACATCGAGCACCGGATCAAGGCCGATGCGAAGCCCGATCGGCTCGGCATGCCCGACATTTGCCTGATGCTGGCCGAAGAACTGGCCGTGTTCGACAACCTCAAGGGCAAGCTCTACCTCATCGTCAACGCCGATCCGGCCGAGCCGCGCGCGTATGCACGCGCGCAGCGCCGACTCGACTCGCTCGTGCATCGCCTGCGCTCGACCAGCGCGGCGTATCCCGACATCGTCGATCCGCAGGCGATCGACGAATCGCATTTCGTGTCGAGTTTCCCGAAGCACGACTATCTCGCCGCAGTCGAGAAGGCCAAGGAATACGTCTACGCGGGCGACGTGTTCCAGGTGCAGATCAGCCAGCGCCTGAGCGTGCCGTTCCGCTCGCGCCCGCTCGACGTCTACCGCGCATTGCGCGCGTTGAATCCTTCGCCGTACATGTATTTCCTCGACCTCGGCAGCGAGCAGATCATCGGTTCGTCGCCGGAGATCCTCGTGCGCGCGCAAGGCGGGCAGGTCGTGCTGCGACCGATCGCGGGCACGCGCCGGCGCGGGCACACGCCCGAGGAGGATGCGGCGATGGAAGCCGAATTGCTCGCCGACCCGAAGGAGCGCGCCGAGCACCTGATGCTGATCGATCTCGGCCGCAACGATGTCGGCCGCATCGCCGAAACCGGCACGGTCGAACTCACCGCGAACATGGTCGTCGAGCGCTACTCGCACGTCATGCACATCGTCTCCGAGGTCGTCGGCAGGCTGAAGCGGGGTTTGAGCTTCATCGACGTGTTCCGCGCAACGTTTCCGGCCGGCACCCTGACCGGCGCGCCGAAGGTACGCGCGATGGAAGTGATCGCGGAACTCGAAACGGTCAAGCGCGGCGTCTACGGCGGCGCGATCGGCTACTGGAACTGGCACGACGAGGCCGACCTCGCCATCGCGATCCGCACCGCGATCGTGCAGGACGGCCAGCTCCACGTGCAGGCCGCCGGCGGTGTCGTCGCCGATTCCGTGCCCGAGCTCGAGTGGAAGGAGACGATGAACAAGTGCCGCGCGCTGTTCCGCGCGGTGGCGCAGGCGGTGGGCGGGCTGTAGCGGGCTCGTCGCGGCGAGCCGGGCAAATGCTGCTGTTTTGCGGGATCGGCGCACAGCCTCGGATCGAGGCGGTCGGCGACTACCTCGTGGACGACGAAAGCGTGATCGGTTGATCAACCGTCGCGCGAGCTATGCCGCGGGTTTTGCGCGCTCCAGCCGGGCCAGAATCGATCCGAAATGGCGTTGGTGCGCGGCCAGCAGGCCGGTTTTGTCGCCGCGCTCGATCATGTCCACGATGCTCAGATGATCGAGCGCAGTCGATTCGAGTGACCAGTGGTCGGGGCTCTCCAGCGACTGGTTCAGGCGATGGAACACTTCCCAGAACAGATCGATCAGGCGGGACAGGAACGCGTTGTCGAGGCAGCGGAACATGGTCGCGTGGAATTCGCGGTCTTGCTGCTCGAATTCCTGTCCCTGTTTGGCCGCTGCGAGCATCTCCTCGGCCAACTGGCGCAGGCGCGCCTTGTCAGCCACGCCGATGCGTTCGAGCACATAGGGAATGGCACCCATCTCGACCGCCGTGCGCACCTGCAGCAGATCGTAAAGGTTCTTGCCGCCGCTGACGATCGAATACGGCAGGTTCTCGATGATCGAGTCGAACGAGAAGGCCGCGACGAATACCCCCTCGCCGTGGCGAGTCTCGACGATGCCCAGGGACTCCAGCGCCTTCATGCCTTCCCGCAGCGAGGGCCGGCTGATGCCGAGCTCATGGGCCAGGGCCGCCTCGGAAGGCAGAGCGTCGCCCGGCCCAAGGCGGTTGGTTTCGATGAACAGCTTGATTTCGCGTTGAGCGTGGCGATAGGCAGGTATGCGTACTCTCATGCCCGGACTATAGTTTCCTGATATCTGATATTCAAATTTTGCGTTGCTCCTGTCTCGTACTTATGCTTGAACAAGATGTCTGATAAGATGTCAGATATCTTATCTATGGTAACGGCTGCGTATCAATGGAACTGCGTTCGCGTAAGCGCTCGACTTGCTCGATTTCCAGGAGGTGCCGGCGCAAGCGTGGTGCGATGCGAGCAGCACCTCTCGCGACTGCCATTTCCCCGCTCGCAGCCTGCCTGGGCTGATGCTCATGTCAACGTCTTCCTTCGTTGCCGGCTGCTCCGGCGCCGTCATCAAGCTCGCTTTCGATCAGGCGCCGGCGCTTCCCGACCCCGTGGGTTTCGCCGGCATGGGTGCCGGCGTGACCAACGAGGTGCTGCTCGCCACCGGCGGCGCGAACTTCCCGGAAAGAAAACCGTGGGAGGGTGGGGCGAAGGTCTACAACAAGGCCGTGTATGCGTTCGAGAAGGGCGACTGGCGCGTAATCGGTGAACTCTCGGGCAAGATCGCGTATGCGGCCTGCGCCGGCAGTCGCGAGGGGCTGGTCCTCGCCGGGGGTACCGACGACAAGGAAAACTTCCGCACGGCCTTTCGCGTGTCGATCACCGGCGGCCGACTGGTGCGCGAGGAATTACCCGCGCTGCCGACGCCGGTGGCCTTCTCCGCACACGCGGTTTGGCAAGGCAGACTGGTGGTGATCGGCGGCACCGACTCGCCGTCGGCGACCAGCGCACTCGACAGCGTGCATTGGCTCGATCTCGCCGACCCGGGCCGCGGTTGGGGCCGCCTGCCCTCCCTGCCGGGGCGTGGGCGCATGCTTTCGGTGGCGGGCGTGCTTGGCGGAAAACTGTACGTGTTCGGGGGTTGCGCGCTGGAGCCCGACGCGGCCGGAAAGCCGGTGCGCAGCTATCGGAAGGAAGCCTTCGTCCTCGATGGCGAGCAAGGCGAATGGAAGCCAGTGCGCGAGTTGCCCGAGCCGCTGGTGGCCACGGTCGGTCCGGCCCCGGCCGTCGGCGATGCGCTGCTGCTGCTCGGCGGCGATACCGGTTTCTTCTACAACAACGGTCGTTCGCCGGCCGAGCATCCAGGCCAACCGCGCACCATCTACGCCTACCGTCCCGCCGAAGACGCCTACGCGGCAGCGGGCGAGCTGCCGCTGGGTATCGTAACCGCGCCTGCAGTGCAGTGGCAGGGAAAGGTCTGGCTGGTTTGCGGCGAGACCGGCCCGGGCAAGCGCACCAACACGGTCACCGTGATCGAGCGCAAATAGGCCGGCGGTTTGCGGCTTCGATGTCCTAGGGGCAGTTCCCCCGAGGCAGTTCGAAAAGGCGTCGCGCCGGCTGGTGTGTTCGTCAGCCGACGGCGAGCATGGCGGTGGTCCCGGTGGTGGGCGTTGCGGCGCGCATGGGGCCGGCACTGCGCGGGCATTGATTCGCTGACATCAAATCTGCCCCTTCCACTTGACTCCGGCGTAAAAATCCTGTCTGATAAGACATCAGATGTCTGATAACGTTGGGGAATGAGCATGAATCGCAATCCGAAGTGGGTGGCGCCGCGACAGAACCGTTTGTCTGGCATGATCGCCAGCGTGTTGTTGCTTGGCGGCGCATCGTTGGCCGTGGCGCAACAAGCCGCGCCAGGGACCGCAGCCCCGGGCGACGACAAGAGCCAGGCCGATGCCAAGCAAGTCGACACCAAGCAGGCCGATGCCAGCCAGGCGGCGCCCAAGGTGATGGAAGCGGTGGTCATCACCGGAACCAATATCCGCAGTGCCAACATCGTTTCGTCGGCGCCCATCACCGAGGTGGGCAGAGATGTTCTCGAGGGCACGGGTTCGATTTCGATCGAAGACACCTTGAGCCGCATTCCGTCCATCTCATCGGACCTGTCCGCGTCGAGCAACAATACTTCGACCGGCGGTGCGGCGGCGAACGTCGGCGTGGCGACGATTTCCCTGCGCAATCTTGGCGCGGCACGCACCCTCGTGCTGGTCAACGGCCGCCGCTGGGTGTCGGGCGTGTCGGCCAACACCGGTTACGGCGTCGATCTGAACAGCATCCCGGTGGCCATGATCCAGCGGGTAGACGTTCTCACCGGCGGTCAGTCGGCGATTTACGGCTCGGATGCGATCGGTGGTGTCGTCAACATCATCACCAAGACCGACTTCAACGGCCTCGAGGTCAACGGGCTTGCCTCGGACTCGGCCGATGGCGGTGCGGGCAAGCGAAGTTTCGATGTCACCTACGGGCGCAACTTCGATGCGGGCAACGTCTGGGTCTCGTTCGGCCGCTCGAAGCAGGAACCATTGATGTCGAGGGATCGCCCCTTTTCGGCCAACGAACTGGGCTTCGTCAGCAGCCAAAAAAACGGCATTCTCGACACGATCGCGGTGCGCCCCGGCCCCGCCTATGTCGATCCGGGCGCGCTGTTCTTCGGCAAACTCGCGATCTTCGGCAATGGCAATCCGTTCAATACCAATCAGCCGCTGCTCGATTCCAACTTCAACCGGAATGGCACGACCGACTGGTACAACCAATTCGCACACCGCTATCTCGTCGCGCCCTACCAGCCCTCCTACCTCGCCTCGGGGCTGACCGTAAACGTTGACGATAGCTCAAGGCTCGATGTCGAGATGAACTACACGCGGACAACCTCGTTCGTGGCGCTCGAACCGGCTCCGGTTTCCGTCGTCGCCGATGTCTTCCGCGTACCGGTCGGCGGCAAGACCGGGATCGACGTCGCGACCAGCCCCTACTTCGTCGGCAGCAGTGCCGGTGCGCAGTTGCTGGCCGCGATGGGCTCCAACACCTCGCTCGACCGCGTCCAGACCTACCGGCGTGCGTGGGAGTTCGGCGATCGAACCGTGTCGAACCGTCGGACGACCTTCCGCACGGCGGCCGCCTTCACGCATGACTTCAGCGACACCCTGTCGTGGAAGAGCAGCGTCGTCTACGGATCGACCTCCGAACTTCAAGCCAATACCGGCGACTTCAGTATTCCCAACTTCCGCAATGCCGTGACCATTCAACCCGACGGCAAAGGTGGCTATCAGTGCGCCGACGCGACGGCGCGCCTGGAAGGCTGCGTCCCGATCAATCCGTTCGGCACCACCGACAGCCTGGTCGGCAAGGCGGGAATCACCGGCATCTCGCCCGCAGCGGCCAAGTATCTGATGATTGCAACCGGGCAGACCGGCGAAATCAAGCAAACGGTCGTCAACTCGGTTCTTTCCGGCCAGATGCCGTTTTCGCTCACGTCCGATCCGATCAGCTTTGCTGCCGGTGTCGAACACCGTCGCGAGCAGGCCCGGGAAACGCCCGATGCGTTCCGCCAGTTGGGGCTTTCCCGCGATCTTCAGGTCTCGGCGATTTCGGGTGCCTTCACGGTCAACGAAGTATTCGGCGAAGTCGAGGTGCCGGTCGCGTCGTGGCTCAATCTGAGCGCCGCGGGTCGTCTCGGCAACTACTCGACCGTTGGCACCAACTTCACCCACCGCTACGGTTTCAGCGCGCCGATCAACGACATCGTGCGATTTCGTGGCAGCTGGTCGCCGCGTTCGGTACGCGCGCCCAACATCAACGATCTGTTTTCCAACGGCATCACCAACGTGGCCCCGGCCAATACCGACGTTTGCAACGGTGTGACGGCCGCCAGCACGGGCAACCTCGCGACCAACTGCCGCTCGATCCCGGCCATCGCCAATCGCATCGCGAACAACGGTTCCTTCACCCTGGTTTCCTCGGAAGCAAACAACACGCGTTTGCTGCTTGCCGGGTCGCCGACGCTGTCGGCCGAAGCAGCCAATACCAAGACGCTGGGTGTGGTCCTGACGCCGTTGCGCGGTTTGTCACTGTCGGCCGACTACTATGACATCGCCATCAAGAACGGCATCACCCGCCTCCCGCCGGATGTTTTCGTCAGGAATTGCTATTCCGTCGCGCCAACGTCCTTTGACCCGACGTGCGGAGGAATACTCGTCCGCGACGTGAACGACGGCCCGATCCTCAACCTCCGCTCGCCGCTGATCAATGCGGCAAGCATCAAGACCAGGGGCGTGGACCTGGAAATCGGCTACCTTGGGCACGGATTCAACGTTGGCACGTTCGTCAACTATCTCCACAATTTCAATGTGATCGATGGGACCGGCACGAACACCGCATTCGCGGGCCGCCCGCTCTATCCGAAATGGCGGGTCACCACGAACTTCGCGTACAACCTTACCGACCAGATCAACGTGTTCGCACAGGCCCGCTATCGCAGCGCGACGCAAAGTTACCTCACGGCAACCAATTTTGCGCCCAACTTGAACGACATGAAGGCGGTCACCTACGTCGACCTGCGCTTGAACTACAAGGCCACCGACCACCTCAATCTGTATGTCGGTACGAACAACGTGTTCAACGTGCAGCCCGCGATCAACGTGCGTGACGCGGCGATTGGCACCAATACCGAACCGGGTGCTTACGATGTGATCGGCCGGCAATATTTCGCCGGGTTGAAGCTTCGTTTCTAGGTCGCTGCAAATCGAGACGATGGTTGTCATCGCGGACCACATTGTCCTCACGCCCCAAAGTGTGGCGTGGGGACGATCGTCGATGAACAAGGTTTTCGCGCTGTCGGAAGCCCCCGATTTCCGGCGCAGGCCTCTGTTGGCGATACGCGCTTGTACCCTTCTCCTCATCGTGTTGTTTGCACTCGTTGCGTGGAATTGCGCGGCCGCAGCCGGGCCGCGACTCGCACCCGCGCCCGCCATCGCACCGATCCCCGATGCGCACGGTCTCGCCGGGATGGCCGCCGTGGCGACGCATGCCGCGGACGGCGCTGACATCGTGCTCGCTGCGGGCGGGGCGAACTTTCCCGATGCCGCCCCCTGGGACGGTGGCACCAAGGTCTTCCATCGCGCGATCTATCGGCTCGGCGGCGGTGCGTGGAACAAGATCGGCGAATTGCCTGCACCACGCGCGTACGCTGCCTACGCGGCCTTCGAGCACGGCATGATCATCGCCGGCGGTGCCGATGCGGATCGACATTTCGCCGAAACGCTGTATGTGCACGACGACGGTCGGGTCACGCGTCTTGCACCGTTGCCTACGCCGGTGGCCTATGCCGCGTTCGCGGTCGACAACAATCGTCTGTATGTGATCGGCGGCCAGACATCGCCCTCCGCCACCACGGCACTCGCTGCGACCTATCGCCTCGACCTGACCCGTGTCGATCCGGACCACCCCGACGGGGTGCAATGGGAGACCTTGCCGGGCGCACCATTCGGCGGACGTATCCTGTCGATCGCCGGCGCGCTCGACGGCAACGTCTATGTATTTGGCGGCTGCTCGCTTTCCGCGGACGCCGATGGCCGGACGCGGCGCACGTACCATGCGGACGGCGCGGCGCTGCGAGGCGGCGGCGACGATCCCGCACAGATGTGGTTGCAGATCCGACCCGCGCCACTTCCGTATCCGCTCGCCGCTGCGGCCGCGCCGGCAACGGCGCGCGAGGGCGCATTGATCGTGATCGGCGGCGACGACGGCGCCCATTACGGCCAACCGCCGCAACAACATCCGGGGCAGTCCGGCAAGGTTCTCGCCTACGCCCCGCACGCGGATGCGTGGAGCACGCTGGGTACCTGGCCGTTGGGCCTGGCGACTGCGCCTGCCGTGGTCCAGGGCGACACGCTGATGACCGTCTCGGGCGAGGTGCGCCCCGGGGTGCGCACGCCGGCCGTCGCCGCGATGCGGCTCGGTTATGCGTACGCCGTCGATCCGCGCGACGTGCTGTTGCTCGTGCTGGGCACGCTCGCGGTCGGCCTGATCGTGCGCCAGACGCGCCGCGACGGCCTTGCCCGCGGACTGGGCGACCTTGCCGCGGGGCGCGGCGTGCCCGGGCGCGCCGCATGGATTGCGGTCGGTCTGCTGTTCTTCGTCGCGATGCTCAACTATCTCGATCGCCAGCTGCTCGCGACGTTGCGCTCGCCGATCGTGCGCGATATCCCGCAGACCGACGCGCAGTTCGGCATGCTCACCGCGGTATTCCTGTTCGTCTACTCGGGCCTGAGTCCGTTCGGCGGCATCTTCGCCGACCGTTACAGCAGGCGCCTGGTGATCGTCGTCTCGCTCGTCGTGTGGTCGGGCGTCACCTGGCTGACCGGTCATGTGCGCAGCCACGAGGAACTGTTCTGGGCGCGTGCATTGATGGGGGTGAGCGAGGCCTGCTACATCCCGGCTGCGCTTGCGCTGATCACGGACTACCATCGCGGATCGACGCGCTCGCTCGCTACCGGCATCCACATGAGCGGCGTCTATCTCGGCCAGGCGCTCGCCGGCGTCGGCGCCTTCGTCGCCCAGGACATGGGTTGGCGTCTGGCATTCAGTCTGTTCGGACTCATCGGCGTCTCGTATGCGATCGTGCTGATCGTGTTCCTCAAGGAACCGGCAGCGGGTGAGCCGGGTGCGGACGCGCGCGCGCCGGCACCGCCAGCGCCGGCCATCGGCGCGATCCTCGCCGGCGTGCTGCGGGTGCCGGCGTTCTGGCTGCTGATGCTGATCGTGGCCTGTTCGGGCATCGCCAACTGGTTCACGCTGTCGTGGCTGCCGCTGCTGCTGCAGGAGAAGTTCAACTTGTCGCTCGGTGCGGCGGGCACCTATGCGACCACGCCGCAATCGATCGCGAAATACGTTTCGGTCATCACCATCGCGCTCGCCGCCGACGCGTGGTCGCGCACGAATCCGAAGGCGCGCTCGCAGATCGCGGGCGCGGCCTTCCTCGTTGCGGGGCCCATGGTCGCGCTGTGCCTGGGCGTGCATACGTTGCCGCTGTTCGTCGGCTGCGTGCTGTTCCAGGGCCTTGCGCAAGGTGCGCTCGACGCGACGCTGATGCCGATCCTGCGCGCGCACGTGGACGGTCGCTTCGCCGCAACCGGCTACGGGTTCCTCAATTTCGTCAGCGCCGGTGTCGGCGGCATCGCGGTGGTCTACGGCGGTCGCCTCAAGGATGCCGGCATTCCGCTCGCGCAGACCTTGGCTTGTTCCGGCGCAGTTCTCTTTTTCAGCGGCATCTTGTTGTGGTTGCTGCCGCGGCCGCGCACCCCTCTCTGACGCGGCCGCGTTTTTCCTTTCTCCCTTGTTTGGTGAAAATTCCATGTCGCAATTCAAGATTTCCGGGCTGTGCGTCGCCAGCCACTCGCCGTTTCACCCCGATGGCTCGCTCGCGCCCGAAGTCGTCGCCCGGCAGGCACGCTTCTACGCCAAGAACGGCATCCGATATGTGTTCATGACCGGCTCGACCGGCGAGGCACACTCGCTCAGCCTGTCCGAAAAACTAGCGATCTACGACGCGTGGGCCGCGGCAAAAAAGGAAACCGGCCTCACCGTGATCGCGCATGTGGGCGACAACTGCATCGAGGATGCGAAAGTCCTTGCCGCGCATGCGCAGCAGCTCGGTCTGGATGCGATCAGCGCCGTGGCTCCGTCCTATTTCAAGCTGACCAGTCTCGATGTGCTGGTCGATGTCTGCGCCGCGATCGCGGGCGCGGCGCCGGCGCTGCCGTTCTACTACTACGACATTCCGCCGCTGACGGGCATCAACCTGGCGAACGAAAAATTCCTGGTCGAGGCACCCGCGCGCATTCCCAATCTCGTCGGCATCAAATTCACCAATCCCGATCTGGTCGCATATCGGCGTAGCCTCGACGTTGCGGGCGACAAATTCGATCTGCCCTGGGGCGTCGACGAGATGTTGCTCGCCGGCCTCGCCACCGGTGCGCACGGTGGCGTGGGCTCGACCTACAACTGGGCGCCGAAGCTGTACACCGATCTGATTGCCGCGTTCACCCGCGGCGACCTCGCCGAGGCGCGCCGGCTGCAATCGACCTCGATCGCGATGATCGACGCGATCGCCGCCAGCGGCTTCCTCGGCACGGCAAAGGGCCTGATGGCTCATCTCGGCGTGCCGGTCGGACCGGCACGCCTGCCGCTGCCGAACCCGACGCCGGCGCAGTTCGATGCGCTGCTCGGCAAACTCGATGCGCTCGGCTTCGCGCAATGGGGCGCCAAAGCGCTTTGAACGACCGCACCGTCGCACGCGGCGCTCGTGTACGCTTGCGCTGCGCACGCATCGGCGCAGCCCCGCTCGGCACGTGCGCGGCCACGCCGCGCGTGGCGCCGGCGATCCACGACGACGCGCCGTTGCCTTGACGGATTTCATCACACGCAAGCGAACCCATCACGCCATGACGGACACTCTCGCCGCCTTCTATCACGACCAGCTGTTTCGTGATTGCCTGCCGTTCTGGTTTCCGCGTGCGCTCGATACCGAACACGGCGGCTTCCTGCATTGCTTCGATCGCGACGGCAGTCTGGTCGACGACGACAAGTCGGTATGGGCGCAGGGGCGCATGGCCTGGATGCTGTTGACCTTGTATCTGGACCACGAGCGCAACGACGACTGGCTGCGCTGGGCAGAGTCGGGCCTGCAATTCCTCGAAACGAAATGCATCGACCCGGCCGACGGGCGCATGTACTTCCACGTCGCCCGCGACGGCACGCCGCTGCGCAAGCGCCGCTACGCCTACAGCGAGTGCTTCGCTGCGCTCGCCTTCGCAACCCACGCCGCCGCGACCGGTTCGGCCGACTCGGCGGCGAAAGCGCGGCATTGGTTCGAACACTTCGTCGACTGGAATTTCACCCCGGGCCGCATGCCGCCCAAGACCACCGGCGCGCGGCCGCTCGAGTCGATCGGACCGCGCATGTTCACGCTGCTCATCGCGCAGGAACTGCGCCGCCGCCTGGGTGAAGATGCGTTGTATACGCGCTGGATCGACCGCAGTCTCGAGGACATCGCGCGACGGTTCGTCAAGCCGCAGCTCAGGGTCGTGATGGAACTGGTCGCGCCCGACGGCGGCATCTGCGACCATTTCGACGGGCGCACGCTCAATCCGGGGCACGCGATCGAAGGCGCCTGGTTCGTGCTTGCCGAAGCACAGCACCGCGGCGATGCGGCGCTCGCCAAGCTAGGCTGCGACATGCTCGACTGGATGTGGGCGCGCGGCTGGGACGAGAAGCACGGCGGCCTGTTCTATTTCCGCGACGTGCACGACAAGCCGGTGCAGGAATACTGGGCCGAGATGAAATTCTGGTGGCCGCACGACGAGGCGTTGATCGCGACGCTGCATGCTTACGCGATTACGCGCGAACCGCGCTATCTCCAATGGCACGAGCAGTTGCGGGAGTGGAGCTTCCGCCGCTTCGCCGACCCGCGCCACGGGGAGTGGTACGGCTACCTGCATCGCGACGGCACGCCAGCGAACACCCTCAAGGGTTCGTTGTGGAAATCGTTCTTCCATCACCCGCGAGCGCTGTGGCTTTGCCACGTGCATGCGCGCGATGCGAACGTGTAGGCGTCGCGATGCTCCGATGCGAAGTCGTCGGGAAGATCGTGGCGCGCATGACATTGTCGGCAGGCGTCCTGTTGGCGGCCTGCGCCGCGCCGCCCCGCGGCGAGCCGGCTTTGCGCGCGACGCAAACGAATGCGGCCGGGCAGCCTGGCGCGGACGTTGTGCGCGTCGATGTGGCCGAAAACGGCATCGGCGGCTGGCCCGTCTACCGCATCCCCGCACTCGCCGTCAGCAACCGGGGCACGCTGCTCGCCGCCTACGACGGGCGCCCCAGCCTCGCCGATCTGCCGGCGCACATCGCCGTGCTGCTTCGACGCAGCATCGACGGCGGCCGCACGTGGCAAGCCCGGCAGGTAGTGCGCGACGGTCCGGCTCCCCAGGGCTTCGGCGCCCCGAGCCTGCTGGTCGATCGCGACACCGGCCGCATCTTCCTGTTCTACAGCGCAGCCGTGAACAACGGCATCCGCAAGAGCGCGCGCGGCAACGATCCAACCAATCCGAATCTCGCTCAGGCCGATGTGAGCTGGTCCGACGACGACGGCCTGACCTGGCAATCGCGCCGGCTCACGGCGGAGATTCGCGATCCGTCCTGGTGGGGCGGTTTCTTTTCCTCGGGGCAGGGCATCCAGCTCACCCAGGGGCCGCACAAGGGACGTCTGCTCCAGCAATACGCCGTGCAGGTCGGCGATGAGGATCACGCCCGGCAGCAGTTGCGCGCCGTCAGCATCTACAGCGACGATCACGGCGAGACCTGGCATGCGGGCCAGCCGGTCGGTCCCGGCATGGACGAGAACAAGGTCGTCGAACTCGCCGACGGCACGCTGCTGCTGAACTCGCGACCGAAAGGCGCGGGCAAGGCGCGCCTCGTCGCGCATTCGCACGACGGCGGCATCCACTACGACGCGCCCGCGCCGGATCGCCAATTGCCCGATCCCGGAAACAACGCATCGATCATCCGCGTCGCCCCCCGCGCCGACGATGCGCGTGCGCACTGGCTGTTGTTCAGCAATACCGCGTCGATTCACCAACGCCGCAATCTGACCCTGCGCCTGTCCTGCGACGACGGCCGGACCTGGCCCAGATCGCGCGTGCTGGACGCGGGTAGTGCCGCGTATTCGACGCTGGCGATGTTGCCGGGCGGCGATATCGGCCTGCTCTACGAACGCGACGATTACCGCTATCTGACGTTTGCGCGCATCGACAAGCAATGGCTGGCTGCCGGTTGCGCCGAGGTATCACCGACGCGGTCGCGATGACGCGCAGGACTTGCGTGCGGCCAGTGGCGCGCGCGCCGATGCGGGCTACCCCGTGCGCATGATGATCGTGCGGCGGCTCGGATCGAGGGCCGGGATCGACCCTCGGCCGCAACCCCGGTTCGACCAGTTCCACCGTCGGACCGACGCGGGGGTTTGATGAGCCGGTTCACGCGGTAGTTCATCGGCGCCGGTTTCTGGGCGAGAATAGCGCCGTGGTGTTTCCCGCAGCGTTTTCCGTCCGCCACGGCGAAGAAACAGCAGGTACCGGCGCGGTTATCGGGAGCGGGATTCGCGAAAATGCGCCTCATCGGACAACAGGTTGGTGGCGACGTGATATTGATGATCGACAACTACGACAGCTTCACCTACAACCTCGTCCAGTATCTGGGCGAGCTCGGCGAGGATGTGCGCGTGGTGCGCAACGACGAGTTGAGCGTGGCCGAGATCAAGAAGCTGGCGCCGGAGAAGATCGTGATCTCTCCCGGTCCGTGCACGCCGAACGAGGCGGGCGTATCGCTGGCGGTGATCGAGAGGCTCGGCGGTCAGGTGCCGATCCTCGGCGTCTGCCTCGGGCATCAGGCGATCGGCCAGGCATTCGGCGGCAAGGTGGTGCGGGCGCGCACGATCATGCATGGCAAGACTTCGCCGATTTACCACGGCAACCTCGGCGTGTTCGCCGGCCTGCCGAATCCGTTCGAGGCGACGCGGTATCATTCTCTCATTGTGGAAAAAGATACTTTGCCGACCTGCCTCGAAATCACTGCGTGGACGCAAGCTGCCGACGGCGGTGTCGACGAGATCATGGGCTTGCGCCACCGGGCGCTGCCGATCGAGGGCGTGCAGTTCCACCCCGAATCGATCATGACCCAGCACGGCCACGATCAACTGCGCAACTTCCTGCGCGCGCCGAAGCTGGCGGCGTAGCGATGTCGATCACTCCGCAACAGGCGCTGCAGCGCACGATCGAACATCGCGAGATCTTCCATGACGAGATGATCGACCTGATGGGCCAGATCATGCGTGGCGAGGTGTCGCCGACGATGACGGCCGCGATCCTCGCCGGCCTGCGCGTGAAGAAGGAGACTGTCGGCGAGATCGCCGCGGCGGCGCGCGTGATGCGCGAGATGGCGGCGACGGTGCCGCTGGCCGGCGGCACCCGGCACCTCGTCGATATCGTCGGCACCGGCGGTGACGGTTCGAACACGTTCAACATCTCGACCGCCTCGATGTTCGTCGCTGCCGCGGCCGGCGCGCGCGTGGCCAAGCACGGCAATCGCAGCGCCTCGTCGAAGTCGGGCAGCGCCGACGTGCTCGAGGCGTTCGGTGCGGCGATCGATTTGTCTCCTGCGCAGGTCGCGGAATGTCTGGAGCAAACCGGCATCGGCTTCATGTACGCGCCGAACCATCATCCGGCGATGAAGAACGTCGGCGCGGTGCGCAAGGAGATGGGCGTGCGCACGCTGTTCAACATCTTGGGGCCGCTGACCAATCCGGCCGGGGCCTCGCACGTCCTCATGGGCGTGTTCCACCCCGACCTCGTCGGCATCCAGGTGCGCGTGCTGCAGCGGCTCGGCGCCGGCAATGCGCTCGTCGTCTGGGGTCGCGACGGCATGGACGAGATCTCGCTCGCGGGTCCGACCCTGGTCGGCGAGTTGCGCGACGGGACGGTCAACGAATACGAAATCGAGCCTGCGCAGTTCGGCTTTGCCGCGGTCGACAGCGCCGTGTTGCGCGTGGACAATCCCGGCCAGTCGACGGCGCGCGTGCTCGAAGCGTTGGAGAACCGCGCGGGCGCAGCGCGCGACATCGTCGCACTGAACGCGGGCGCGGCGCTGTATGCATCCGGTGCGAGCGATTCTATCGCGAGCGGCATCGATGCGGCCAAGGCCGCGCTGGCAAGCGGCGCCGCACTCGCCAGGCTCGATCAGTTCGTCGCCACGACGCGGCGCCTGAAGGAGGCGCAGACATGAGCGGATCGGGATTCGCGCGCCTGCCGCAACCGCCGTACTACGCGGTGATCTTTTCCTCGCGACGCAACGGCCGGGGCGAGGCGGACTATGCCGCCGCGGCCGATGCGATGTTCGAACTCGTACAGCGGCAGCCGGGTTTTCTCGGCGCCGAATCGACCCGCGGTGCCGACGGTTTCGGCATCACCGTCGCCTATTTCGACAGCGAGGAGAATATCCGTGCCTGGCGCAACCACGCCGCGCATGCGGCGACGCGCGAACGCGGCAAGCGCGAGTGGTACGAACATTTCGAAGTGCGCGCGGCCAAGGTCGAGCGCGCCTATGGCGGACCATAGGGCCGGCACGTCATTCCCGCCTTCGCGGGAATGATGGTCGTGCAGTTTTTTCCCGAACTCCTGATCCCGAATTCCGAATTCCGGCTCCATGTCCGATATCCTGAAGAAAATCCTTGCGCGCAAGGCTGAAGAAATCCGCGAGCGCAGTGCGCGCGTGGCGTTGCGCGAACTGTCGGCGCGTGTCGCCGATGCGCCAGCCGTGCGCGGCTTCGTCGGGGCGCTCGAGACGAAGATCGCGACCGGGCAGGCCGGCGTGATCGCCGAAGTGAAAAAGGCGAGTCCGTCCAAGGGCGTCATGCGCGCGGACTTCCGCCCGGCCGAGATCGCGTGCAGCTACGAGGCCGGTGGTGCCGCCTGTCTGTCGGTGCTGACCGACGTCGATTTCTTCCAGGGCGCCGATGCGTATCTGCAGGAAGCACGCGGTGCGTGCTCGTTGCCGGTGCTGCGCAAGGACTTCACGATCGATGCGTACCAGGTCTACGAGGCGCGCGCGCTCGGTGCGGACTGCATCCTGTTGATCGTCGCGGCGCTGGGCGATGCCGCGTTGCTCGAGTTTGCCGTACTTGCCGAAGAACTCGGCATGGACGTACTCGTGGAAGTCCACGACGGCGAAGAGCTCGAGCGTGCGCTGGCGACCTCCGCGCGCATGATCGGTATCAACAACCGCAATCTGCGCACGTTCGAAACCTCGCTCGAAACCACGCTGGCGTTGCGCGCCAGGGTGCCCGCCGATCGACTGCTCGTCACCGAAAGCGGCATCGTCACGCGCGACGACGTGGCAAGGATGCGCGCGGCAGACGTGAATGCGTTCCTCGTCGGCGAAACCTTCATGCGCGCCGACGATCCGGGGCAGGCGTTGCGGCGCGTGTTCGCAACCGCGTGATCGGCTCGACGTCCACCGTGATTGCGCCCGTGGTGCTGTTCGATTTCGACGGCGTATTGTTCAAGGGCGACGCATTCGCCGCGTTTTTGCGCGCGCATTTCCGGCGTCAATGGTGGCGTGTCGTGTTCGCGTCGCCGCTGTTGTTGCTTGTCTCGCCGACGCTGTTGATACGGCGCACGCGACGCCCGATGCTGCGGTTTCTCGTGCATCTGGCCTTGTTCGGAATTTCGTTGCCGCGCTACCGCAGCCTCGCAGAGGACTTCGGCTTTGCGCTTGCGCGCGACGCGCGGCGGTTCTCGCGGCCCGCGCTCGAGGCACTCGGCGTGCATCGCCATCAGGGCGCACGCGTCATCGTCGTCACCGGGTGCGAGCAGACCCTGGCGCGGGCGATGCTCGACGGACTCGGCCTCGCCGACGTCGAACTCGTTGCCTCGCAGCTGGAAGCCGGCCGTGCCGGCGCGCGCGTCAAGGTGCACAACGTCGGCTTTCAGAAGGCGCATCAGCTGCGCCTGCGCGGCGTGCGCGCGCCCTGGGATGTCGCCTACGGTGATTCGTTTGCCGATCTCGACATGCTCGCCGGCGCGCGCTCGGCCGTGCTCGTCAATCCGGATCGCGCCTTGCTCGCGAAGCTGTCGCCGCGCCTGCGCCAGCGCCTGGCCATCGTCGAGTGGTGAGACGCGCGTCGCGTCGATGGTAGCGGCGGGCCGGCTCGCGTGCGCCCACCACTCGCCCGCGCGCGCTCAGCGCGAGTCGAACACCACCATGTTCTTGCCCGACACCGAGATCATGCCCTGGCCTTCGAGCTGCTTGAGCACGCGCCCGACCATCTCGCGCGAGCAGCCGACGATGCGGCTGATCTCCTGGCGCGAGATGCGGATCTGCATGCCTTTCGGGTGCGACAGGGCATCCGGTTCGCTGGTCAGGTCGATCAGGGTCTTGGCGACGCGGTTGGTGACGTCCATGAAGGCGAGGCGGCTGACTTTGCGCGAGGTGTTGAGCACCCGGTTGGTGAGCTGGGTGCCGATCGCGAACAGGAGCTTCGGCAGGTCCTCGCGCAGCGGGCCCTCGGCGAGCTGGAACAGGCGCTCGTAGCTGATCTCGGCGAGATCGCACGGCGTACGCGTGCGCACGGTGACTTCGCGCTGCGGCGTCTCCACGAACAGGCCCATCTCGCCGATGAACTCGCCTGCGTTGATGTAGGCGAGGATCAACTCGCGGCCTTCCTCGTCCTCCGAGGAAACGGTTACAGAACCGTCGATGATGAAATACAGGATGTTCGCCGAATCACCCGGCCGGATGATCACTGTCTTGCGCGGGTAATGGCGCAAATGGCAGTCTTCCAGGAAGCGGTTCAGGGCCGCCTGATCGAGGACCAGGGCCGCTGGTGTTTGCACGCGCGCTACGGCTTTCTGCAGGGTGTAACGCAAAGGCTGGGGCACACTCGACCTCGTGTTTGTATGGACATGTATCGTCGATCATCCCTCGAATCGCACGGCGCTCATCAGGGCTCCCGGATCGACGCTCCCGCATCTTAGACGAAAAAAAGCGGTGAAGCGTATCGTCCTGGAAAAATTTGCGGACGAAGATGCAAGGTGTCGTGTAGTTCACGGAATTGCCGCGCGGCATGTCCGGCTCTAAGGGCCCCGTCTGCGTCCGTAGTTCCTTCCCGGTCGATCCGGTCCATGCCGCTCCCACGGTTTCGTCGGCAGCCAACCTGGCCCGTGTCGCTCCCGCGGTTTCGTCGGCAGCCAAACTGGCCCATGTCGTCTCCGCGGTTTCGTCGGCAGCCAAACTGGCCCATGTCGTCTCCACGGTTTCGTCTGTAGCCAACTTGGCCCATGTCGTCTCCACGGTTTCGTCGGCAGCCAAACTGGCCCATGTTGTCTCCACGGTTTCGTCTGTAGCCAACTTGGCCCATAATTCGCCCCCTTCTCCGCGTTTGCGGCACGTTTTGCGAGGACTACAACCATGGTCAAGCCGATCCCGCGTCTGAAGCTGCAGGGCTTCAACAACCTGACCAAGGCGCTCAGCTTCAACATCTATGACATCTGCTACGCGGTAACGCCCGAGCAGCGCGATCGCTACATCGAGTACATCGACGAGGCGTACGACTCCGATCGCCTGACCAAGATCCTCACCGATGTGGCCGACATCATCGGCGCGAACATCCTCAACATCGCGCGCCAGGACTACGACCCCCAAGGCGCCTCGGTGACGATCCTGATCTCCGAGGAGCCGGTGATCGACAAGCGCGATGCTGGTCGCGACATCATCTCCGATGCGGTCGTCGCGCATCTGGACAAGAGTCACATCACCGTGCACACCTACCCTGAGACGCATCCGCACAACGGCATCGCCACCTTCCGCGCGGATATCGACGTGGCGACCTGCGGCGTCATTTCGCCGCTCAAGGCACTGAACTACCTGATCGACAGTTTCGAGTCGGACATCGTCACGATGGACTACCGCGTGCGTGGCTTCACCCGCGACGTGCGCGGCAAGAAGCACTTCATCGACCATCGCATCAACTCGATCCAGGAATATCTGGCAAAGCACATCCGCACCAAGTACGAGATGTTCGACGTCAACGTGTATCAGGAAAACATCTTCCACACGAAGATGCACGTGAAGGAGTTCGATCTCGAGACCTACCTGTTCGAGGCGCACGCCAAGGACCTGTCGTTCAAGGAACGCCTGCGCATCGAGTCGCTGCTCAAGCGCGAAATCGAAGAGTTGTTCCACGGGCGCAATCTCTCGTAACCCGAACCTGCTCCCTCTCCCTCGACGGTTTTGTCGTCGGGGGAGAGGGCTGGGGTGAGGGGGCGCTTCTGATCTGGCTTTGGATTCTTTTGTAGCCGCGCCCTTTCGCCTTTCCGCGCGCGTCCAGCGCGCGGGTCACTTCTCTTTGTTTGCCCACAGAAAAGTAACCAAAAGAAATGCATCCCGGATGCCGCGCCCTCCGCGCTGCGCGCTCCGGGTACGCGAGGTCATGCCGTGGTTCGCTCGATGGACATCCCTGCCATTCGCGAAACCCCGCGCATCGTGCGCGCGACCTTCAGGCGTTTCCGTCATGCCCTCGCCGAGGCAAACGGGGACCCGAAGATCAAAAACCAAAGCCGGGGAATTGCCCGGTGCCTGCGGTTACCTTTGGCCCATGCGTCGTCCGTGTGGGCTGAATAAACTTGCCGGTCGCATTTTTCCGGAGGTTCGTCCATGAAACGCACTCTCATCTGGCTGGCCTGCGCCGGCTTCGTCGCCGCCTGCTCGCAACCGACGCCGCCACCGGTCGAGAAGGCGCCCGCGCCGGCTGCGGCCACACCGGCACCTCCGCCGCTGACTTCGGGCGTGGACAAGGAGAACATGGACACGGCCGTGCGTCCGCAGGACGACTTCTACCGTTACGTCAACGGGCACTGGCTCGATACGTTCCAGATTCCCGACGACAAGCCGATGAGCGGCGCCTTCGTCAAGCTCGACGACGAGGCCAAGGCGAACATTCGCGCGATCATCGAGGGCGTGGCGGCGAAGCCTGATCCTGCGAACAAGGAGAGGCAGAAGATCGCCGACCTCTACGCCAGCTTCATGGACGAGGCCGCGCTCGAGAGCGCCGGCCTGAAGCCGCTCGACGCCGAATTCGCACGCATCGACGCGATCAAGGACAAGAAGGAGATCCCCGCGCTCTTTGCGCACTTCCTCATGATCGGCGTCACCGCGCCGTACGGCGGCTTCGTGCACCAGGACAACAAGGATTCGACCAGGTACGTCGTCGACCTGCAGCAGGACGGCCTCGGCTTGCCCGACCGCGACTACTATCTGGAGAACGACGCCAAGCTCAAGCAGATCCGCGAGGCCTACGCGAAGTTCATCGAGAAGATGCTTGCGTTGTCCGGCGACCAGGCCGCCGCGGCCAATGCGAAGGCGATCCTCGCGTTCGAGACGGAGCTTGCGCGCGCGCAGTGGACCAAGGTGCAGCTGCGCGATCCGATCAAGGGCTACAACAAGGAGTCGTTTGGCGATCTGGCCAAGCTCGCGCCGGGCTACGACTGGAAAAGCTTCCTCGTCGCCGCCGGCATCGAGGGCAAGACCGACTACGTCATCGTCGGCCAGCCAAGCTACCTGACCGGCATGGACAAGATCCTCGCGAAGACGCCGCTGGCGACGCTCCGGTCGTATTTCCGCTGGCAGCTGTTGCGCAGCTACGCCAAGTATCTCAACAAGGATTGCGTCGACACGCGCTTCGCTTTCTATGGCACCGAACTGCGCGGCGTGCCGGCCGACCAGCCGCGCTGGAAGCGTGGCGTCAGCCTCACCGAAACCATCATCGGTGAAGCGGTCGGCAAGCTCTACGTGGCCAATTACTTCCCGCCCGAGTCCAAGGCGCGCATGGACCAGCTCGTGAAGAACCTGCTCGCCGCCTACCAGCAGAGCATCGACACGCTGGACTGGATGAGCCCGGAAACGAAGCAGGCCGCGCAGGAGAAACTCGCCAAGTTCATGCCGAAGATCGGCTATCCGGACAAGTGGCGCGACTACTCGGCGCTGGAAATCAAGAAGGACGATCTCGTCGGCAACGTCATGCGCGGCAATGCGTTCGAATACCGGCGCAACATCGACAAGCTCGGCAAGCCGGTCGACCGTACCGAGTGGGGCATGACGCCGCAGACGGTCAACGCCTACTACAATCCGGAACTCAACGAGATCGTGTTTCCGGCCGCGATCCTGCAGCCGCCGTTCTTCGACGCGAAGGCCGACGATGCGATCAACTACGGTGGCATCGGCGCGGTGATCGGTCATGAAATCTCGCACGGATTCGACGACCAGGGCTCGCAATACGACGGTGACGGCAACCTGCGCGACTGGTGGACGGTGGCCGACCACGAGAAGTTCGCGGCCAAGACCAAGGCGCTCGTCGCCGAGTACGCCGCGTTCGAGCCGGTTCCGGGCTTTCACTTGAACGGCGAACTGACGCTTGGCGAGAACATCGCCGACAATTCGGGCCTCGCGATCGCCTACAAGGCGTATCAGATTTCACTTGCCGGCAAACCCGCGCCGACCCTCGACGGCTTCAGCGGCGACCAGCGCGTCTACATCGGCTGGGCCAAGGTGTGGCAGGCCAAACTGCGCGACAAGTTCGCGATCGAGCTGATCAAGTCCGATCCGCACTCGCTGCCGGTCGACCGCGTGCTCGGCACGCTGGCCAATCAGGCGCCATTCTATGCGGCGTTCGATGTCAAGGAAGGCGACAAGATGTACGTTGCGCCGGAAAAGCGCGTGACGATCTGGTAGGCGAGTCTTCGATCCTGCGCCGCCGCCGCACCCCTGCCTCGCATGAAGCGCAGGGCAGGGGTGCTGTCCGCCAAGCCTAAGCCGCCGGCTTCGTCGCGAGCCGTGCCGCCGCATTGAGCACGGCGAGGATCGCCGCGGTATCGCGATCGGCGTGGCGGCCGACGCCGAAGCGCGCGCCGGGCACATCCGCGTGCGCGGCCTCGACGATGACGACCGCGTCGCCATTCGTGGCGCCGAGCTGCTCGTGGCTGTCGATGCGCAGTGACACCGGCAACGCCTGCGCCGTCGCGTCGAGCAGGCTTGCGCCCTGGCCGCACAGCGTGTGCGGCTGGCCATCGACAGCGACGTCGAGATCGATCGCATGGCCGTCGCCGGTCGCGCGCGTGCTGTGCGAGCGGTAGACGAATCCGTTCGTGTCGTTCGCGCAGCTCAGATAGGTGTGCTCGAACAGTTTCCACAGCTCCTGACTGGTGATCTCCGCCTCGCTCGCATCGGTGTGTCGCTGCACCACCGAAGAAAACTCGATCTGCATGCGCCGCGGCAGGACGATGCCGTGCTCGCGTTCGAGCAGATAGGCAATGCCACCCTTGCCCGACTGGCTGTTCACGCGCACGATGCTCTCGTAGCTGCGGCCGACGTCGGCCGGGTCGATCGGCAGGTACGGCATCTCCCAGAAATCGCCTTCGCGGCGCGCGCCGAAGCCCTTCCTGATCGCGTCCTGGTGCGAGCCGGAGAACGAGGTGAAGACCAGGTCGCCGACGTAGGGGTGGCGCGGGTGGATCGGCAGCTGCGTGCATTCCTCGGCGATGCGCGCGGTCGCGTTGATGTCGGAAAAGTCGAGGCCGGGATGGATGCCTTCGGTGTACAGGTTCAACGCCAGCGTGACGAGGTCGACGTTACCGCTGCGTTCGCCGTTGCCGAACAGGCAGCCCTCGACGCGCTGCGCGCCGGCCAGCATGGCCAGTTCCGCGCAGGCGACGCCGGTGCCGCGGTCGTTGTGCGAATGCACCGAGAGCACCACATGCTCGCGCCGCTCCAGATGGCGGTGCATCCACTCAACCTGGTCGGCAAACACATTCGGTGTCGCCACTTCGACCGTGGTCGGCAGGTTGTGGATGATCGGCCGGCCGGGGCCGGCGTCCCACGCGCGCGTCGCCGCATTGCACGCGGCGAGCGAGACCTCGAGCTCGGTCATCGAGAACGTTTCCGGCGAATACTGCAGGCGCCAGTCGGTGCCGGGCCGCGCCTCGGCGAGGCGCTTGATCAGCGTGACCTGCGTATCAACGAGCTTGAGCATCTCCTCGACGCTCATATGGAACACGACGCGGCGCCACAAGGGCGCGGTCGCGTTGTAGACGTGGACGATGGCGCGCCTGGCGCCACGCACCGATTCGATCGTGCGTTCGATCAGCTCCGGCCGTGCCTGGGTCAGCACCATCGGCGTGACGTCGTCCGGGATCAGATCGTTTTCGATCAGGTGACGGATCACGTCGTAGTCGATCTGCGATGCAGCCGGGAAGCCGAGTTCGATTTCCTTGAAGCCGACGCGCACGAGCTCGTCGAACAGGCGCAGCTTCTTCGCCTTGTTCATCGGGTCGAACAGCGCCTGGTTGCCATCGCGCAGGTCGGTCGACAGCCAGATCGGCGCGGCGCCGAGGCGGCGCGACGGCCACTGCCGGTCGGGCAGGTCGACCGTGGGGAAGGGGCGGTACTTGGTTTGGGGATTGGGGATCATGATTCGGCCAGGATGTTGCGGGGAGAAAAATTCGGCGGCGCGCTTCTCTCCTGCCGACCTTCTGCGAAGGTCTGGTCGATGGCCGGGATCAGGGAGAGTTCAAAGCGCGCGCAGCGGATCCCGGCCGAGGGTAAGGTCCAGTCCGAGAAGCAGCGATGGGGGCAGCGTGCGCATGTTTCGATTCTAGCAGACCGGCCTCGGGGCATGGCAAGTGCGGCGGTTTGGACGTCTAGACGGCAGAATCTATCGGACTGCAACAGCCGTCAGCGCGCTCAGTTTTTCCTCGCGCACCGCCTTGTTCATGTGCGCCAGCTCACGCACGCGTGCGTAGAATGCGGGCCAGTCGCGCTTCGACTGCGCGAACAATGCCGCAAAGGCCGGCGTCCAGCCGTCATAGAGGCCGAACGGCAGCAGGCTGGCGTTGTTGAGCGGTTTGGCGACGAAAGCGTCGTAGCGATGGTCGTCCGGCCAGTACGCATCGCGCCATGCCGCGTAGCGCTTGCGGAATTCGGCGATCTCGTCCTGCTTGGCGGTTTCCATCGCGGCAGTGTCGATCCCGCTCGCATAGAGCGCGCGCAAACGCTTGCGCAGATCGAGCACGAGGCGGGTGAAGTCATCGTTGGTCTCGCGCTGCGGTTCTCCAGGCGCGGCGTCGCCGCGCGCCGCATGCCATTCGCGCAGGCCCTCGTCCTGGACGAAGCTCGCGAACGATTCGTTGAACGCGCTGTCGCCCTTCACGTAGAGCTGCTGGTGCGCGAGTTCGTGGAAGATCGTTCCGATCAGCTCGTCATCGTCCCCGCGCAGCATCGTCGAGGTGATCGGATCGGCGAACCAGCCGAGCGTCGAATACGCGGTCACGCCGCCGATGTAGACGTCGTCGCCGCGCGCCTCGAGCGCGTCCGCATCCGCCTTCGCCAGCGCTTCGTCGAACCAGCCGCGATACGGCACGCAGCCGGCGATCGGAAAGCAATGCAGGACAGCCTCGACCGAATAGCGCGGTGCGGCGAACACGTTCCAGACGACGTAGGGCCGCTTGAGATCGACGTAGCTCGTGTAACTGCGATTGTCGGGCAGATGCAGATGGGTCGAAGCAAAACGGCGCGCTTCCAGTGCGACGCGCAGGCGCTTGGCGAGCCTGGCATCCGTTGCGGGATCGGCGACCACTTTCGCGATCGGTTCGCGCGCGGTCACGAGCTGTGCCTGACCGTACGTAACGTGGGCTACGTAGCGCAGGGTCGAGCAGGCGTTGGCGAGCAGGCTGAGCATCGCGATGCAGGCGATCCGGAGGCGGGTTCGGACTCTCGGCGACACGGCGGGCATGGCGTCATTGTGCCGAATCGCTATGATGACGGCATTCTCCGCCGGGAAGTTTCCGATGCCGCCGGTTTCCGATACCGCCTATCCGCGCGACCTGACCGGTTACGGCCGCAGCCCGCCACACCCGCGCTGGCCGGGAGGCGCGCGCGTCGCGCTGCAATTCGTGCTCAACGACGAGGAGGGCGCGGAGAATTGCGTGCTGCACGGCGATCCGGCCTCGGAAACGTTCCTGTCCGAAATCATCGGTGCGCAAGCCTTCCCGGCACGGCACATGAGCATGGAGTCGCTCTATGAATACGGCGCACGTGCGGGCGTGTGGCGCGTGCTGCGTGCGTTCGAGGCGCGCAAGCTGCCGTTGACGATCTTCGCCGTCGCCATGGCCTTGCGGCGCAAGCCGGAATTGCTTGCCGCCTACCGGGAACTCGGCCACGAGATTGCTTGTCATGGAATGCGCTGGATCAGTTACCAGTCCATCGACGAGGCGACCGAGCGGGCACACATCGCGCAAGCGACGGCCCTGCTCGGCGAACTCGTCGGCCAGCATCCTGCGGGCTGGTACACCGGGCGCGACAGTCCGAACACGCGCCGCCTCGTCGTCGAGCAGGGCGGCTATCTGTACGACGCGGATTCCTACGCCGACGACCTGCCGTACTGGGCCCGGGTCGACATCGTCCGCGATGGCGTGGCGCAAAGCGTGCCGCAGCTGATCGTGCCGTACACGCTGGACACGAACGACATGCGCTTCGCCGCGACGCAGGGCTTCAACTCGGGCACGCAGTTCTTCGACTATCTGAAAGACGCGTTCGACGTGCTCTGGCGCGAAGGTGATCCCGGCGGCCTCGACGCGCCGAAGATGCTGTCGATCGGCCTGCACGCGCGAATCGTCGGCAGGCCTGCGCGCGTCGCCGCGCTCGAGCGCTTCCTCGACCATGTGCTCGCGCACGAAAAGGTCTGGATCTGCCGTCGCGTCGACATTGCGCGGCATTG
Source organism: Pseudomonadota bacterium (assembly GCA_018240465.1). Lineage (GTDB taxonomy): Bacteria > Pseudomonadota > Gammaproteobacteria > Xanthomonadales > Rhodanobacteraceae > Rudaea. The sequence continues at coordinate 19,540 of JAFEFS010000089.1, read as the reverse complement.
GATCGCCACGCATCCGTTCGCTGGATAGGAGCGATCCGGATGCTTCCGGGCGCGAGCGCCGTGCCGCGTGGATCAGCGCGCGCGCGGCTTCGCGCGTGCGGTCGGCGCCGCGGTCCACGGATCGTCCGGCCAGGGATGCCGGGGATAGCGCCCTTTGAGTTCCTTCTTCACCTCGGGGTAGGTGCGTTCCCAGAATCCCTTGAGATCCTGGGTGACCTGAATCGGGCGCTGCGCGGGCGACAACAGGTGCAGGGTCACGCCGACGCGTCCGCGGGCGATGCGCGGCGTGTCGGCGAGGCCGAACAGTTCCTGCAGCTTGACCGCGAGCACGGGCGGCTTGCCCGGTTCGTAGTGCAGCGTGCGCTCGTTGCCGCTGGGCACGCGCAGCGTTTCCGGCGCGTACTCGTCGATGGCGCTGCGCTGCGCGTAGTCGAGTTTGGCGGCAAGCGCCTCGCCGAGTTGCCGTGCATCGAGCGAATCGAGCCGGGTCTTGCCGGCCAGCGCGGGGGCGAGCCAATCCTCGAGCGTCGCCAGCAATGCGGTATCGGACAGATCGGGCAGGTCGAGTTCGGGGCAGGCCTCGCGCAAAAAGCCCACGCGTGCACGCAGCAGGTGCGCGTGATCGCTCCACGGCAACGCATCGAGGCCTGCTTCGCGCACTGCGGTGAGCAGCGCCGGCAGCGCGTCGGCAGGCATCGCCGGTACGCTGCGGCGTTCGAGCACGAGATCGGCGAAGCGATATTCCTCGAATGCTTCGACACTGCGCGTGTCGCGATTCCAGCGCACCGTGCGCGCGCGCCTCAGGCGATCGGCACAGTCGCGTTCGAGCAGGTCCGGATCGAACGGCGCGGCGGCAAGCACGAGACTGTCGCGCTCATCGAAGCGCTGGTCGACGACGACCAGCCATGGCTCCCCGTACAACGCCGAATCCGCACGCAGGCTTGCGCCGCGGCCGTTGCTCAGCGCGTAGCGGCGCGGGTTGTTCGCGTCCTGACGTGCGATGCGGTCGGGGAAAGCGTGCGCGAGCAGATCGCCGACGGCGGTGAGGCTCGCCGTCTGCGCAGGCGCGCGATCGCGCACACCGAAGCGCCGCTGCCATGCCTCGGCCGCTTGCGCTATCGTCGCGAGCAAACCGGCGTCGGCACCGAGTTCGCGCGCAGCACGTCCGCCGGCCTTGCGGAACGCGACGAGCGCGGCGTGGCGGGCGCGGAAATCGTCGCTGCGCGCTCCCTCGCCGCGCAACGGGTTGCGCGCTTCGACAAGTGCGATCAGATCGCAAGCGAGTGCGCGCGAAGCCGGCGCTGCGCGCAGTGCGGCGGCCGCGAGACGCGGCCCGGTACCGCTTGCCAGAATCGACCTGCCCAGCTCGGTCGGGCGCGCATCGGCGTGCGGCGAGCTCGTCGCGCCGAGCAGATGCAGCAGGCTGCGCGCACTTGCGAGCGCGCCGGACGGCGGCGCATCGAGCCAGCGCAGATCGCTCGCGCCCCACGCCGCGAGTTCCAGTGCCAGGCCAGACAATTCCACTTGCGCGATCTCGGCGCGACGCGCCGGTTCGAGGCGCCGGCTTTGCGGCCACAAGCGATAGGCCACGCCTTCGGCAACGCGCCCCGCGCGCCCTGCACGCTGGTCGGCCGAAGCCTGCGAGATGACGACCGTCTCGAGCCGGGTGAAGCCCGAATTCGGATCGTAGAACGGCTCGCGCGCGAGGCCCGAATCGATCACCGCGCGGATGCCCGGCAAGGTGACGCTGGACTCGGCGACGTTGGTCGCGAGCACGATGCGCCGCGTGCCCGCGCGCGCGGGCGCGAGCGCGGCGTGCTGTTCGGCCAATGAAAGCTCGCCGTGCAGCGGCACCAACGTGATTTCGCGTCCGTCCGACGCACTTGTCGCAGCGAGCGCCTGCTGCGCGCGTTCGATCTCGCGCCGCCCCGGCAGGAATGCGAGCACATCGCCTGCGGTCGCGGTCAGCGCGCGCTCGACGGCACGGCGCAAATGGAACGGCCAGTCCTCGTTCTGCTTGGCCGCGGGGTACTCGATGCGCACGGGATGGCTGCGGCCCGCGCTGGTCAGGCGCGGGGCAGCGAACCAGCGCGCGATGCGTTCGCCGTCGAGCGTCGCCGACATGACGACGAGGCGCAGGTCGGGCCGCAGCGAGCTTTGGATTTCCAGCGCAAGCGCCGCGCCGAAATCGCCGCTGAGATGACGCTCGTGGAATTCGTCGAACAGGATCGCGCCGACCCCGGCGAGTTCCGGATCGCCCTGGATCATCCGCGTGAGGATGCCCTCGGTGACGACCTCGATGCGCGTGCGCGCCGACACTTTCGCCTCGAAGCGGATGCGGTAGCCGACCGTGTCGCCGACCGCCTCGCCGAGCTGCGCGGCCATGAACTCGGCGGCTGCGCGCGCGGCGATGCGGCGCGGCTCGAGCATGAGGATCTTGCGTCCGTCCAGCCACCCGGCATCGAGCAGGGCCAGCGGCACCTGCGTCGTCTTGCCCGCCCCCGGCGGCGCCTCGAGCACGAGGCGCGAACCGGCATCGAGCCGCGCCAGCAGCTCGGGCAGGATCTCCGCGATCGGAAAATTCGCGCTCCTGCTCACGCAAGCAACCGCATCAGACGGCGAGCAGCGCGGCGAGACGCAGCCGCGCGATCTCGTGCACCTGCGCAAGGCCGGTCGAGAACTCGCGCACCGCGTCGTCGCCCGCGGTCCGACGGCGCAACTCGGCGAGGATGCCCGACTTGGTATGGTGGCGCACGGCGATGATGAACGGGAAGCCGAACTTGTCGCGGTAGCGAAGGTTGAGATCGGCCAGTTCGGCTCTCTCCGCCTCGCTCAGGTCGATCAGGCCGGCGCCTTTCTGTTCCTCGCTGGAATGCGCGGTCAGGGTGCCGCTCGCCGCTTCCTTGCCGGCGAGTTCGGGGTGCGCGCACAGCAGGCCGAGCTGGCGGCCGTGCGCTGCCTGCGCCACCGCGTCGCGCAGCGCCGCGGCCAGCGCGTCGACGTCGGCGAATGGCGCGTGCGCATGCGCAGCGGCGGCGATCCACGGCGAATGCTCGTAGATGCCGCCCAGCGTTTCGGCAAATTCGCCGGCGGACAGCCGGTTGAGGGTGTCGAGGTTCATGGTCGCGTCTTCGGGCGCCTGCGGAACAGAGGGCATTTTGTTGGCGCCGCGGTTTTTCTACAATCGTTTCGAACTGGACAGGACGAACCACCATGACACCATCCCCCGGCGCCGCCATCGTGGCGGCCGCAATCGATCTGCCCGATTGGGCGCGGCGCGCGACCAATCTCGCCAATCCGCGCATCGGCGCGGCGGCGATCTGCGCCTCGGACGAGTTCTTCGCCCCGCTCGCGCGCATGCTCGATCCGCAACCGGCCATCTTCGTGCCCGGCAAGTACGACGCCAACGGCAAGTGGATGGACGGCTGGGAGACGCGACGCAAGCGCACCTCCGGCCACGACTGGGCCGTAATCAAACTCCGGCGCGGGCGCATCGCCGGTTTCGACATCGACACCAGCCATTTCACCGGCAACTACGCGCCGGCCATTTCGATCGAGGGCACGCTGACGGCCAGCGACGAACCCGACACCCTGAAGCAGGCGAGCTGGACGCCGGTGCTGGCCGCGACCGCGCTCAAGGGCAACAGCCATCATCTTGTCGAGATCGCGAACGATGGTGTCTGGTCGCACTTGCGCGTGCACATCTATCCCGACGGCGGCGTTGCCCGCCTGCGCGTGTATGGCCATGTTGCCGGTGCGTTCGATGCGAGTGACGCAAGCGCGCTGCACGATCTGGTCGCGCTGGAAAATGGCGGTCGCGCCGTGGCCTGGAACGACGCGCACTTCGGCGCGGTGGCGAACCTGCTGTTGCCGGGGCGCGGTCGCGACATGGGCGACGGCTGGGAGACACGGCGCCGCCGTGAGCCCGGCAACGACTGGTGCCTGATCGCGCTGGCCGCGCCGGGCGTCGTCGAAAAAATCGATGTCGACACCGCGCACTTCAAGGGCAACTATCCCGACCGCTGTTCGATCCAGGCGGCACGCGTCGACGGCGGTACGGAACAATCGCTGGTCGCGCAGAGCATGTTCTGGCCGGTGCTGCTGCCCGAACAGAAGCTTGCCATGGATGCCGGGCACCACTACGCAAACGAGATCGCCGCGCTCGGGCCGATCACCCATGTGCGCCTCAACATCTTCCCCGACGGCGGCGTTTCGCGCCTGCGCCTTTGGGGGCGTCTGGCCGGATGAGCCCGCGCATTGCCACGATCGAAGCGTTGACGCAGGCAGAGTTCGCGCCGTTCGGCGACGTGATCGAGGCCGGCGGCGGCGCGCGTCACTTCCCGATCAACAACGGCACGACCGAACGCTACCATGATCTCGCCAAGGTCGAAGTCGATGGCGCAGGTCGAGCGATCATCAGCATCTTCCGCGCGCAGCCGCGCACGCTGCCGTTCGCGATCACGCTGCTCGAACGCCACCCGCTCGGCAGCCAGGCATTCATGCCGCTGAACGGCCGGCCCTACCTCGTTGCGGTCGCGGCGCGCGGGAAAACCTTCGGCGCGGACGACGTGCGCGTGTTCCTCGCGCGCGGCGACCAGGGCGTCAACTACGCCGCCGGCGTCTGGCATCATCCGCTGCTCGCGCTCGGCGAAGTCGGCGACTTCCTGGTCGTCGATCGCGGCGGTCCCGGCGCGAACTGCGACGAGCGCTCGCTCGCACAGGCACTGACGATCCCGCCGCTGACGTAGCGGCACGGCCAACGCGGCGATCCGCCCTCAGACCCAATCGCGCGGGACGAGATACCCCGCCAATCGCGCCTCCGCCGATCCGGGCGCCGGCGCGTAGGCGTACTCGAAGCGCACGCGCGGCGGCAGCGACATCAGGATCGATTCGGTGCGCCCGCCCGACTGCAGGCCGAACAGCGTGCCGCGATCGTAGACCAGGTTGAACTCGACGTAGCGTCCGCGCCGGTAGAGCTGGAACTCGCGCTCGTGTTCGCCAAAAAATGTATTTTTTCTCTTTTCCACAATTGGCAGATAGGCGTCGAGAAAGCCGTTGCCGACCGCCCGGGTGAATTCGAAGCAGCGCTCGAACCCACCCGCGTTGAGATCGTCGAAGAACAGGCCGCCTACGCCGCGTGTCTCGTTGCGGTGCTTGAGGAAGAAGTATTCGTCGCACCAGCGCTTGTACTTCGCATGGGTCCCGGCGCCGAACGGCGCGCACAGGTCGCGCGCGACGCGGTGCCAGTGCACGATGTCCTCGTCGAACGGATAGTACGGAGTCAGGTCGAAGCCACCGCCGAACCACCACACCGGCTCGACGCCTGGCGCGCGCGCCTCGAAGTAGCGCACGTTCATGTGTGTGGTCGGCAGGTAGGGATTGCGCGGATGCAGCACGAGCGAGACGCCGAGCGCCGACCAGGCGCGGCCGGCAAGCTCGGGCCGGTGCGCGGTCGCGGACGGCGGCAGGGTGCTGCCATCGACGCGCGAGAAGTTGACCCCACCCTGTTCGAACACCGCACCGTTCTTGAGCACGCGCGAGCGTCCGCCGCCGCCTTCGCTGCGCGCCCAGGCGTCCTCGGCGAATCCTGCGCCGCCGTCGGCATGCTCCAGCGCGGCGCAGATGCGATCCTGCAGGTCGCGCAGGAAAGTTTCGATGACGGCGGGCGAATCGGCGGGCATGGCTGTTCATTTTTTACGGGGGAAAGATGCGCGAATGATACCGTGCCGCCGCGGGTGCCTGCCCGGACCGGCGAACGTGATGGCCGTCGCCACGTTGCGGCGCATCGCCGGGGAAACCTATACTTTGTCATCGTATTTCGCTTTGACGCTTCCGTTTGCCAGACCGCATTGCGCCGCTCGCCATCACCGCCTACACCGCCACTTGCGCCGCCGGGCGCGGGTCGGGGGCGATCGCGCGCGCGCTGGAAACGCGGTCCGGCGGGCTGACCGCGAATTCGTTGTCGACCCAACCGCTGGCGTGCAAGATCGGTCGCGTCGACGGTCTGGAAGATTTGCGCCTGCCCGATGCGCTCGCATCGCTGGACTCGCGCAATCATCGCCTGGCCTGGCTCGGTCTCGACCAGGACGGCTTCCGCGAGCGTGCGCTTGCGTTGCGCGAGCGCCACGGCGCTTCGCGCGTCGCACTCGTGCTCGGTACCTCGACTTCGAGCATCGGCGAAACCGAGCGCGCGTACCGCGAACTCGATGCGGATGGACATTTTCCCGCCGCGCAGCGCCGCGCGTCGATCCACCAGCCGCACGCACTGGGTCTGTTCGTCGCGCACGCGCTAGGTCTGGCCGGGCCGAGCCTGACCATCGCCACGGCCTGCTCGTCGAGCGCGAAGGTGTTCGCCAGCGCCGCGCGCATGTTGCATCTGGGCCTGGTCGATGCGGCTATCGTCGGCGGCGTCGATACGCTTTGCGACAGCGTGTTGTTCGGCTTCAATTCGCTGCAGCTTGTTTCCGACGAGGAATGTCGGCCGTTCGACGCCAACCGTCGCGGCCTTTCGCTGGGCGAGGCAGCCGGCTTCGCGATTCTCGAGCGCACGCCGCAAAGTGGAAAAGTGGAAAAAGGAACGCCGCTGCTGATCGGCTACGGCGAATCCAGCGACGCGCACCACATGTCCGCACCGCATCCGCAGGGGCTCGGCGCCGAGCGTGCGCTCGACGATGCGCTCGCGCGCGCCGGCATCCGCGCAAGCCAGGTCGACTACATCAACCTGCACGGCACGGCGAGCCTGCACAACGATGCGATGGAAGCCGCGTTGATCGCGCGCCGCTTTCCGGCGACGACGCGCGCCAGCTCCACCAAGGGCTGGAGCGGGCATACGCTGGGCGCGGCCGGCATCCTCGAAACCGCGATCAGCCTGATCGCACTCGAGCGCGGCCTCGCACCGGGCACGCTGAACACGCGTGAGCTCGACCCCGTCTGCGGTCCGCAGCTGCGCACCGACAACGCCGAGGCAGACCTGCGCATCGCGCTGTCGAACTCATTCGGTTTCGGCGGCAACAACTGCTGCCTCGCGTTCGCGCGCGGGGACGAGGCATGAGCGTGGCGCTGGAGCTGGCGATCGAAGGCATCGGCGTCTGTGCGCCCGGCATGGCCGACTGGAGCGCGGCCCGCGATGCGTTGCGCAGCATGAACAGGCCCGATACGTCGGCGTGCACGCGACCCGCACCGGCGCTGCTGTCGCCGAACGAACGCCGGCGTGCGCCGGATTCGGTGCTGCTTGCGCTCGCCGCGGCCGAACAGGCTTGTGCGATGGCCGGACAGGCACCGCGCGAGCTGCCCAACGTGTTCGCCTCGGCCTACGGCGATCTCGCGATCAACGACTATCTCTGCGCCGTGCTCGCGCGCACACCTCTCGAGGTGTCGCCGACCAGGTTCCACAACTCCGTGCACAACGCGCCGGCCGGCTACTGGACGATCGCGGCCGGCTGCATGGCATCCTCGACCGCGCTGAGCGCCGGCGGCGCCACATTCGCCGCCGGCCTGCTCGAAGCGGCGGCGATCGTGGCGAGCGAGGCCAGCCCGGTGCTCTACGTCGCCTTCGACGTCGCGGCGGCCGGGCCGCTCGCCGCGGTCATTGCCTGCGACGTGCCGTTCGGCGTTGCCTTCGTGCTCGCGCCGGCCAGGCCGGAGCCGCTGGCGCGTCTGCGCCTGCAATTTCGCAGCGATGCTGCGGCGGAACTTGTGCCACTGCCGGCCTCGCTGCACGCTTTGCGCGAACGCAATCCGGCAGCGGCAAGCTTGCCGTTGCTGGCCGCGTTGGCGCGCAGCGAAGCCGGAGGGTTTGACTTCGCCCTGCATGCCGACCAAGACTTGCCGGCATCGACACTGCATCTGGAGATTTCGTTTTGAGCGGGGAGCAAACTCAGGCCGCCCAAGGCGCGCACGCGGCGATCGCCGGCGTCGTCGTGATTCCGGCGCTGAACGAGGAACGCGCGATTCGCGGCGTGGTCGAGTCCGCGCTGCGGCATTGCGCGAAAGTGATCGTCGTCGACGACGGATCCAGCGACCGGACCAGCGAGGCCGTTGCCGATCTGCCGGTGGAACGCATCCACCATGCCCTGCCTCAGGGCAAGGCGATGGCGTTGCGCGACGGCTTCGAACTCGCTCTCAAGCTCGGCGCCGACGGCGTGCTGACCATGGACGGCGATGGGCAGCACGATGCGGCCGACCTGCCGCGCCTGCTCGCCGCCGCCGCGCGGTACCCGAACCACATCGTCATCGGCGCACGCCTGCTCGGCCGCGATGCGCAGCCGGACAAGAACCGCTTCGGCAATGCGCAGGCCGACTTCTGGGTGTCGTGGGCCTGCGGCCAGCGCATCGTCGATTCGCAGAGTGGCCAGCGCTACTACCCGCGCGCCGCGATCGAGACTGCGCTTGCGCTGCCGCACGACGGCTTCGTATTCGAAAGCGAAATCCTGATCGAGTGTGCCGGGCGCGGTATTCGCGCCGTGTCGGTGCCGATCAAGGCCAGCTACGAGGAAGAGCGCCGCGCGAGTCATTTCAAACCGTTTCGCGACGTCTCGCGCATCACGCGCATGATCGCCGGACGCCTGCTGCGCGGCGGCTTCATGCTCGGCAACCTGCGCCGCTCGCGCACGCTGCCGCCGATCGTGCTCGACCTGCCGGTGCGTTGAGGGCTTGGGCGCGGCGCGTATGACGCTTGCCGCGGGCGACAGGAGCGCCACCGGTCGCCGAAGCCGGGCCGCGCTCAGCGGGTGAGGAATTTCATTACGAAGTTCGCGAGCTTGCCGTACGGCGGGCGCAACACCTTCATGCTGCTGAAGCGCGCCTGGTAGAGCACCGGCTTCTGCTTGCTGAAAGTGAGAAAGCCTTCGCGGCCGTGATAGTGGCCCATGCCGGATGGACCGACGCCGCCGAACGGCAGGTTCGACTGCGCGATGTGCAGTATCGTGTCGTTGACGGTGACACCGCCGGCGATGGTGCGCTCGAGCACGCGCTCGGTACGCGCGCGATCGTGGTCGAAATGGTAGAGCGCGAGCGGGCGCGGGCGCGCGTTGACGAAGTCGATTGCGGCATCGACCGAGTCGACCGTGACGATCGGCAGGATCGGGCCGAAAATCTCGTCCTGCATCACGGCGAGATGCGCGGGTGGATCGATCACCAGCGTTGGCGCGAGGATGCGGTTCGCGGCATCGCCTTGCGTCAGCTCGACCACCTTTGCGCCGACCGCGCGCGCCTCTTCGAGATAGCCGGCGAGGCGCGTGTACTGTCCCTCGTTGACGATGCTCGTGTAGGCGGGATTCGTCGCCAGGTCCGGATAGCGCTGCGCGACCACGCGCTGCATCTCGGCGACGAACGGCGCGACCGTTTCCTTCTGCATCAGCACGTAGTCGGGTGCGATGCAGGTCTGGCCGGCGTTGAGCAGCTTGCCCGCGGAAATGCGATCGACTGCAGTCGTCACCGGATAGCCCGGCGCGAGAATCGCCGGCGACTTGCCGCCGAGTTCGAGCGTCACCGGGGTCAGGTTCTGCGCGGCGGCAAGCATGACCTTGCGCCCGACCGCGGTCGAGCCGGTAAAGAACAGATGATCCAGCGGCAGTGCGGCGAACGCGCCGGCCACCTCGGCGCCGCCCAGTACGACGGCGACGCGGTCTTGCGGGAACACTTCATCGAGCAAGGCTTTCAGTTCCTGCGAGGTGCGCGGCGTGTGCTCGGACGGTTTCAGCATCACGTGGTTGCCCGCGGCGATGGCCGCCGCCAGCGGCAGCAGGGCGAGGTTGACCGGGTAGTTCCACGGCGAGATCACGCCGACCACGCCGAGTGGCTGGTAGCGTACCTCGGTGCGTGCGGGCCAGAACAGCCAGTCGGCAAGGTCGCTCTTGCTGCGCATCCAGCCGCGCAGGTGGGCGCGGATGTGGTCGATGTCGGCGAGCACGGTGAACGCGTCGCCGAGGATGCAGTCCGCGCGTGCGCGGCGGCCGAAATCCGCGTTCATTGCCGCGATCAGCGTGTCCATGCGCGCCTTGAAGGCAGCGCGCAGGCGCTTCAGATCGTCCATGCGCTGCGTGTAGCTCGGCACGTTTGCCTGCTGCGCGCCGCGCAGGCGCGCGAGGGTGGCGGCAAGATCGGTCGTGGAGACGGGCATGTCCATCGGCGGTCCGGGATTCGGTGGCGTATGGTCGCAGTGTAGCGCGCTCCGCGCGTGGCGGCACGGCGGCAACGGCGCATCGGCGGGGGCAAAGCGGCCACGGTGCTACGATGCGTGCCCGCTAGTTCGCACGCGACAAGGAACCCCATGCACCTGCGCCCCTACCGCGGCCGCCTGCCGCGCCTCGGCGAAAACGCCTATGTCGATCCTGCCGCGGTCGTGGTCGGTGATGTCGAAATCGGCGACGACGCGTCGATCTGGCCGTTTGTTGCCGCGCGCGGCGATGTCAATTTCATCCGCATCGGTGCGCGTACCAACATCCAGGACAACTGCGTGCTGCACGTCACCCACGACGGCCCGTACACGCCGGGCGGCGCGCCGCTGATCATCGGTGACGACGTCACCGTCGGCCACGGCGCGATCCTGCATGCATGCACGATCGAGAACGCCTGCCTGATCGGCATGCACGCGACGGTGCTCGACAAGGCGGTCGTGCGCAAACACGCGATGATCGGCGCGGGCGCGGTCGTCTCGCCGGGCAAAGTCGTCGGTGAGGGCGAGCTGTGGCTGGGCAACCCCGCGCGCCGTGTGCGCGTGCTGACCGACAAGCAGATCGAGCAGCTCTACTACTCGGCCAGGCACTACGTGCTACTGAAGAACGAATACCTGGGCGAGCCGTAGGGCACCAGTTGGGAGGAGAACCGTCTACTGCGGAGTGCTTGCGATTTCCCATGCCGCGATCGTGCGCATCGCCTCGGCGGCGCTGTTGCCACACATTGCGGGCTCCGGTCCGAGATTGCCACAGACGGCGGGTCGTTCCGGCCGGCCGAAAATCCGGCAGCGGTTGCGGTCGTCCAACTGGACGCAACGAACACCCGCCGGCTTGCCGTTCGGCATTCCGGGAATCGGCGACGAAATCGACGGCGCAATGCAGCAGGCGCCGCAGCCGACACGGCATTCCATCGTCAGTCCGTGGCGAGCAGCGGCAATTCGGCGCGCAGCAGGTCGTGCACCGGATCGGTTTCGGGCCGCGTGCCGTGCCAGATCGAGAACGATTCGGCGGCCTGTTCGACCAACAGGCCGAGGCCGTCGAGCGCCTTGCCCGCGCCCGCGGCGCGCGCCCAGGCAATGAAGCCGAACGCGGCCGCGCCGTAGGACAGGTCGTAGCACAGCGCCCGCGGCGCGACCAGGGCGAACGGCAGGTGCAGCGTTTCGCGCGCGACGCCGGCCGAGGTGGCGTTGACGACGAGGTCGAAGCTGCCGAGATTGGCGAGATCGTTCCAGTAGCGCGTGTGCACGCGCTTGGGCAGGCCGATCGCATCGGCGAGTGCGTCGGCACGCTCGGGGCTGCGGTTGACGATGACGAGTTCGCCGATGCCGGCGTCGAGCAGCGCATGCGCGGCCGCGCGCGCGGCGCCGCCGGCGCCGAGCAGCAGCGTGCGGCGTTCGCGCAGGTCGAGCCCGTGGCGCCCGGTGAGGTCGCGGATCAGGCCGGCACCGTCGGTATTGTCGCCGCGCCAGCCGGCGTCGAGGCGCGTCAGCGTGTTGACGGCGCCGGCACGTTGGGCGAAATCGGAAGCGCTCGCGCTGAGGCGGAACGCTTCCTGCTTCAATGGCAAGGTGACGTTTGCGCCACGTCCGCCTGCGTCGGCGAAGCGCGCGAGCACCGCCGCGAACGTGTCGGTCGGTGCATCGATCGCGACGTAATTCAGTGCGATGCCGGCCTGCTTGCCGAACGCGGCGTGGATGCGCGGCGACAACGAGTGTGAAATCGGGTGGCCGAAGACGGCGTAGTTCGCAATGGTCATGGATTCATCCACCTGTGCGTCATTCCGGCAATCCCCGCCGCAATGGCGGGCACCGTTCGTTCAGCCAGCGCGCCGCATCGAGCGCGAAATAGCTCAGGATCGCATCGGCACCGGCGCGCTTGATCGAAGTCAGCGATTCGAGCACGACCGCCCTTTCGTCGAGCCAGCCGTTCTGCGCGGCGGCCTTGAGCATCGCGTATTCGCCGGAGACCTGGTAGACGAAGGTCGGCGCGCCGAAGCGTTGCTTCACGCGCTGGACGATGTCGAGGTAGGGCATGCCCGGCTTGACCATCACCGCGTCCGCGCCTTCGGCCAGATCGAGTTCTATTTCACGCAGCGCCTCGTCGCTGTTGCCGACGTCCATCTGGTAGGTGTGCTTGTTGCCCGTGCCGAGGTTGCCGGCCGAGCCGACCGCGTCGCGGAACGGGCCGTAGAAACCCGACGCATACTTGGCCGAGTAGGCGAGGATGCGCGTGTGGATGAAGCCGGCGCGCTCCAGCGCATCGCGGATCGCGCCGATACGGCCGTCCATCATGTCCGACGGCGCGACGAAGTCGTAGCCGGCTTCGGCCTGGGCCAGCGACATCTTCACCAGTGCCTCGATGGTCGGCTCGTTCATGACGTAGCCATTGGCGTCGATCAGACCGTCCTGGCCGTGCGTGGTGTAGGGATCGAGGGCGACATCGCCGATCAGGCCGAGCCCGGGGTAGCGCCGCTTCAGCGCGCGCGCGGCGCGCTGGAACAGCCCGTCGGGATTCCACGCCTCGCATGCATCTTCAGATTTGACCTTGTCGCCCGGCGAAGGAAATAGCGCCAGTGCCGGAATGCCAGCGGCGACGCATTCGCCGGCCAGTTTTTCCAGTTCGTCGATCGACAGGCGTGCGATGCCGGGCATCGACGGGACCGGCTCGCGCTGGCCTTCGCCCTCGATGACAAAGGCAACCATGATCAGGTCGCTGGGCAGCAGGGTCGTCTCGCGCATCAGCGCGCGCGAGAACGCGTCGCGGCGCATGCGGCGCAGACGGGTGGCGGGGTAGGACATCGACATCACTCCTTGGCGCATGCCGCGTTTCAGGCGCTGATTTCGGGAATTTGGCAAGTTACTTGCTTGTGTAATCGGGTGCGGCTTCCCGGGAAGACAAGTATGAAAACGCAAAAATACCAGAATGATTCAGCGCCGATTCGGCGGCGCAGCGGCATACTCAAGAAAAGCCCGTATATTCACCAAGGTGCGGGTTTTTTCCAGAGTGCGTATTGCAAGCTTCACATAACCTCTTGGAAGAGGGAATAAAAATGCTAGCCCCTATCGTGATGATGGCGCTGTTGGGCGCCACGGTCCTGCTGTTCGTTGCGTCGATCAAGCGCATTCCTGAAGGGCAGGCATATACCCTGCGGCGCGTGGACGGCCACATGCGTACGCTCGGTGCCGGTACCCACCTGGTCCTGCCCGTGATCGAGCGCGTCGCGCACAAGATCCGGCTGTTCGGCAATGTCGTCGAAGTTGGCGAAATCGCGACTCCGGATCAGGGCCCGTTGCACGGCAAGATCTACTACCAGGTGCTCGACGCCGCGCGCGCCGACGCGATCATCGACGAGGTCGGCGTGCGTCTGCGTGAGCGCTTGCCCGAACTGGTCGCGGCCGCTCCGGCACGCGACATTGCCGCACGCAACCAGCACCTGAAGACCGAACTGAACCGCTCATTGCGCGAGCGCGGCCTGATGGTGACGCGGGTGCAGCTCGCGTAACCGAGCGGCGTGTCTGCCCCGGATTGCCCGGGGCAGTCTGTCCCGGAGTGGCCGCGCCGGTGGAATTTGCCGCGCGCTGCCGCGATACTTGCCGGCCGCCGCGCGGCCGTTCCGCGCCGGAATTGCCCGCATGCCCGCCGCCCGTCCTGCTCCCGATCGCGCCACCTTGCAAGCCCGCCTGCGGGCCGGCACGGGTGAACTCGGCCTGGCATTGACCGTGGAACAGAGCGGGAGCCTGCTCGACTATCTCGATCTGCTGGTGCGTTGGAACGCGGTCTACAACCTGACCGCGGTGCGCGATCCGGCGGAAATGGTCACGCGCCACCTGCTCGATTCGCTCGCGATTGCGCCGTTGGTGCGCGGCGCCACGCTGGTCGATCTCGGCACCGGCCCGGGGTTGCCCGGCATTCCGCTGGCGATTCTCGCTCCGGATCGCGCCGTCACCCTGGTCGACAGCAACGGCAAGAAGACGCGCTTTCTGCGCGAGGCCGTGCGTGTGCTCGGCCTGGCCAATGTGCGCGTCGAGCAGGCGCGCGTCGAGGAGGTGGCCGGGCAGTACGATTGCGTCACCGCGCGCGCATTCGCCGCGCTGGGCGATATTCTGACCTGGGGCGGCCAGTTGCTTGCCCCGGACGGCATATGCGTGGCAATGAAAGGTGTGATCGACGAGGGGGAATTGCGCGGCATCCCGCCGGACTTCCGCATCGAGCAAATCGTGCCGCTGTCCGTCCCGGGCTTGGGTGCGGCGCGGCATGCCATCATACTTCGCCGTTCGTAAACCCGGTTTCGGTTCCGGCGGCGCAGGGAAATCAAAACGTTGCCATGAAAGACACGAAGATCACGAAGCAAGGATCGTGGTTGAGATTTCCTTCGCGGCTTTCCTTGGCGACCTTCGTGTCTTCGTGGCTGTCTTGTGTTTTTTATCGTTGCAGAGCGATCCAAGCATGACTCGCATCATCGCGGTGGTGAACCAGAAAGGCGGCGTGGGCAAGACCACGACCGCGGTCAATCTCGCCGCGGCGCTGGCCGAGGCGAAACGCCGCGTGCTGCTCGTCGATCTCGATCCGCAGGGCAATGCGACGATGGCCTCGGGCATCGACAAGCGCACGGCCAAGCCGACCGGCTGCGAAGTGCTGCTCGAAGAGGCCGCAATCGAGGCGGCGATCCTGCCGACGCCGGCCAATTTCGACCTGCTGCCCGGCAGCCGCGACCTGACCGCGGCCGAAATCAAGCTGATGGACATGCTCGCGCGCGAGTCGCGCCTGAAGGAGCAATTGGCCAAGCTCGGCGAGCGTTACCACACGATCCTGATTGACTGCCCGCCGTCGCTGCACCTGCTCACAGTCAATGCGCTGACCGCCGCGCACGGCGTACTGATCCCGGTGCAGTGCGAGTACTTCGCGCTGGAAGGCCTGACCAGCCTGCTCGACACGGTCAAGGCGGTGCGCGCGCGGCTCAATCCGCATCTCGAAATCGACGGTATCCTGCGCACGATGTACGACGTGCGCAACAACCTCGGCAACGACGTTTCCGCGCAACTCGCCAAGCATTTCGGCGACAAGCTGCTGCGCTCGGTGATCCCGCGCAACATCCGCCTCGCCGAAGCGCCTAGCCACGGTCAGCCGATCAACCTCTACGACCGTGAATCGCGCGGCGCGATCGCCTATTTCGGCTTGGCCGGCGAGCTGTTGCGGCGCGACCGCGCGGCGGCGGCCGGGGCGGCGCATCCCGCACCGGTGCCCGCGGCGGACGCGAATCCGCCGGCCGCCGCGGCGGTCGATGAAAAGTCCCAGCCCGCGGAAACACCACCACCGTCCATCGCCTCACTGCTCGTGCGCTAAACTTGCGCGCCCCGAATCGGTGATTGGATAGCACATGGCAGCGGCAAAGCGGCGCGGGCTGGGTTCGCGCGATCTGGACGTATTGCTCGGCGGCGGCGATGTCGCCGCGGAAACCGCCGCGCACGGTGACGATCTGCGTGCGCTGCCGGTCGGGCGCATCGCGCCGGGCAAGTACCAGCCGCGGCGCGTGTTCGATCAGGACAAGCTCGCCGAGCTTGCCGCCTCGATCAAGGCGCAGGGCGTGATCCAGCCCATCGTCGTGCGTCCGCTCGGTGCGGAACGCTACGAGATCATCGCCGGCGAGCGCCGCTGGCGCGCCGCGCAGCTTGCCGGCCTCGCCGAGGTTCCGGTGGTCGTGCGCGAAGTCGGCGACCCCGCGGTCGCGGCGATGACCCTGATCGAGAATATCCAGCGCGAGGATTTGTCCGCGCTCGAGGAAGCACACGCATTGCGCCGCCTGATCGACGAGTTCCAGCATACGCACGAGAAGGTTGCCGAGGCGATCGGCCGTTCGCGTTCGGCGGTGTCGAACTTGCTGCGCCTGCTCGACCTGCCCGAGGAGATCCAGCGCCTGCTCAAGGAAGGCCGGATCGAAACCGGGCACGCCAAGGCGTTGGCCACACTGCCGGCGGCGCTGGCGCTCGGTCTGGCGCGGCATGCGGCCGCGCACGGCTGGTCGGTGCGCGAGCTGGAGGCTGCGGCGCGCAAGGCGCAGACCGCGCCACAGGGCAAGGCGAAGAAAGCCGCGTCGCGCGATGCCGACATCGTCGCGCTCGAGCGCGAGCTGTCGGAGAAGCTCGCCGCGCGCGTGGCGGTCCAGCACGGCAGCGGCGGGCGTGGCAAGCTCGTTATCGGCTACCACAGCCTGGACGAGCTGGAAGGCATCCTCGAAAAAATCCGCCGTTGAACTTTTTTTCGTCCTTCCGCCGGAAGCGCGCGCGAATGACAGCACAAATTTTCCATGAAAGCTCGATAGCATCCGCCCGGTCATGTCTTCTGTGAGCAGCAAGCAGCGACAGTTCGACGCGCTCGTGCGCGGTCATTCGGGTGACTTGTTCCGCTATGCGTATTGGCTTTGCGGCGAGGAGGCACTGGCACAGGATCTCGTGCAGGAGTCGTTTCTGCGTGCGTGGCGTTCGCTCGACAGCTTGCGCGAGACCGGCGCGGCCAAGGCGTGGCTGATCACGATCCTGCGCCGCGAGCATGCGCGCCTGTACGAGCGCAAGACGCCGCAGTTCGTCGACGTGGACGAGGTCGAGGTGGCGGACGTGCGCGAGGCATTGACGCCGGAAGGTTCGGGCGAGGATGCGTTGGTCCGCGCGGCCATGCTCAAGCTCGAAGTGAAATATCGAGAGCCGCTGCTCATGCAGGTGGTCGGCGGGTTCTCCTGCGAGGAGATCGCGCGCGAGTTGAACATTTCCAGCGCCGCGGTGATGACCCAGTTGTTCCGCGCGCGGCAGAAGTTGAAGGCGATGCTCGGCGGCGAGTCGAACGATGCACAGGCCAAGGTGATAGTACTGTGAACTGCGTTGAATTCCGGCGACAACTCGCGATCGAGCCCCAGGCGACTGCCGCGGATTTCGTGCGACATCGCACGGAATGCCCGCGTTGCGCGGAGGCGCAGGCGCGTGCGTTGGCGTTCGAGGGTGAGCTGGTGCGCGCGTTGAGCGTCGCCGTGCCCGCGCAGCTCGCCGAGGCCATCCTGCTTGCGCAAACCACCGCGGAGAGGCGCCGGCGCACGAACCTGCGTCGCGCCTCGATGTTCGCGATCGCCGCAGCGCTCGTGCTCGCGATCGGCGTCGCCGGCATGCGCGCGGAGGCCAAGCCGTTGTCGGTGCAGGCGGTCGAGCACCTGCATTCGGAGGAGGAGGTGCTGGCACTGACCGCACCGGTCCCGGCCGCAGAAGTGGTGCGCACATTCGCCGAGCGTGGCGTCACCCTGAAGCAAGTCCCCGACGGCATCAGCTTTGTTGCGCCTTGCCCGGTCGGCGCCAGCAAACATCGTTCGGTGCATCTGGTCATGCCGACCGAGGACGGCCCGCTGACCGTGATCTACATAGTCGATCAGAAAGTGGCGACGGCCGCAGACTTCGAGCGTGACGGCCTGCGCGGCCGTAGTCTTCCACTCGGCAGCGGCACCCTGATCCTGCTGGCCAGGACTTCCGCCGAATTCGGCCGCGCCGAGGCGCAGTGGCGCGCGGCGATCGCCGGCTGAGCCGGGGCGCGGGCGACAAGCGGCGCCGCGGCAGGCGATAATGGCCGCGTCAACTTCCGGATCGAAGCGATGCCCGACTTATCCGTCGTCGTGCCCGTGCACAACGAGCGTGACAATATCGTCCCGCTGCTCAGCGAAATTGTGGCCACGCTGCGCGGCAAGGTCGATTTCGAGATCGTCTATGTCGACGACCTGAGCCGTGACGACACGCTCGCCGTGCTGACTGCGGCGAAAGCGCAGTTCCCCGAGCTGCGCGTGCTGCGCCATGTTTCGCAGAGCGGGCAGAGCACCGCGCTGCGCACCGGCATCAAGGCCGCGCGCAGCGCCTGGATCGCCACGCTCGACGGCGACGGCCAGAACGACCCGGCCGACATCCCCAAGCTCATCGCGATGCGCGACGCGTCGGCATCCGCAATCAAGCTGTTCGCCGGCTGGCGCGTGAACCGCCAGGATTCGGGCAGCAAGCGCTGGGCCTCGCGCTGGGCCAACCGCATCCGCTCCAATCTGCTCAAGGACGAAACGCCCGACACCGGCTGCGGGATCAAGCTGTTCGAGCGCGCCGTTTTCCTCGACCTGCCGTATTTCGACCACATGCATCGCTACCTGCCCGCGCTCATGCAGCGCGCCGGCTGGCAGGTGAAAAGCGTGCCGGTGAACCACCGTGCGCGCGGGACGGGCGTGTCGAAGTACAACAATCTCAATCGGGCGCTGGTCGGCATCTCCGACCTGCGCGGCGTGGCCTGGCTGATCCGCCGCTCCAAGCGCACGGCGGTCGAAGAACTCTGATCGCGGCACAACCTGTTTCAGGCGCGGCATGCGCCCCGGTTCGCTTGCCCGGCGTGACCGGCTGTGGAAGAATCGGGACAAAAGCGCCATTTCCCGCCGTTGGTATCGGTTTCCACGGCGCGGCGCGTCGGGATTTGGAGCAGAGCTACGTGATCGATCCGGATGGCTACCGTCCGAATGTGGGAATCATCCTGTTGCGCGACGACGGCAGGGTGTTCTGGGCGCGCCGTGCGTTCAAGGACGGCTGGCAGTTCCCGCAGGGCGGCATGCGCAGCGACGAAACCCCGCTGGAGGCGATGTACCGCGAACTGCACGAGGAAACCGGCCTGCGGCCGCATCACGTGCAGGTGCTCGGCGCGACGCCGGGCTGGCTGCGCTACCGCCTGCCGCCGCGCATGGTCCGGCGCAACCAGAAGCCGATGTGCATCGGCCAGAAACAGGTGTGGTTCCTGCTGCGCTTCGTCGGCGAAGAGTCCGCGGTGCGCCTGGACGCGACCGACGAACCCGAGTTCGATCAATGGCGCTGGGTCGATTTCTGGTATCCGGCCAGCCACGTCGTTGCGTTCAAGCGCGACGTGTACCAGCGCGCGTTGCGCCACCTTGCCCCGATCGCGACCAGCTACAGCCACGCCACGCTCGACGATGCGCTCGCCGTGGCCGGGCAGATGACCGAATCCGCCTTCGCCGCGGCCGAGCAGATGGCCGAGAGTGCGCGCGCGATGGCTGAAGGCATGGCTGATCTGGCCGAGCGGCTCGGCTTGGCCAAGGCGGGTTAGTCCGGACATTGCGCGCCGGACCGGTGCGCGGCATCGGAGCCGGCCTGCGGGCCGCTCGCCGCGGTTTTCCGGCATCAAACGTATCGAACCCGCCCAGGCTGCTGCTCCACTTCGGCGTTTGTTAGCCCGCGCAAACGAACACCTGCTGTGGAGTCGCCGGTGAAGATCCGCGGATTCCTGCATCGACGGGATCGATGGGAGCTTCTTTTGCCAATTGCGGACCTGGTTTGTTGCGGTCATTCGTG
>JAFEFS010000088.1 GCA_018240465.1 Pseudomonadota bacterium | reverse complement strand
GTCGAACCAGATGATCCGCGATCTGGTCGAGGAACGCATGTATCCGCTGACGCCCGACGGTCTCACCGAGGCGACGCGCTGGCTGGCGAAATAGCCGTTGTCAAAGTCGGTGCTGCGCGAGCGCGGATTGCGCGGCGGCCAGCAGATCGTCGCTGCCGGCGGAGGCGGCGACATGCACGCGCGCGAAACCCGCGGCGCGCGCGCTTTGCGCGAGGCGCAGGCTGCTGGCCACGCATTCTCCCGCGGCCAGCCTGGCGAACAGTTCTCGCGGCAGGCAGCGCGCGAGGTTGGCGATGACCTCGGCGCTCGACACCAGGGTCAGCAGCGGCATCGCGGCGTTTTCGAGTGCGGCGAAGTGTCGGCGGTTCCAGCGCGGCGTGCAGCGCTGGTATACATGGACACTTTGCAGTGTTGCGCCGCGCGCACGCAGCGTTGCGGGCAGCAGCTCGCGTCCGCCCGCAGCGCCGATCAGGGCGACGCGGCGCCCGTGCAGGCGTACGAGCTGCGGCAACGCAAGCAGGCCTTCGCTGTCCTGGCGCGAGCCCGGTTGTGCCACGTTGCTCACACCACGTCGTGTCAGCGCCCGCGCGGTCGCGCGGCCAACGGCGCAGACCGTGGTCGTGCGCGCGAAGCGCAGCGTCGGCAGCAGGGCGAACGCATGGCGTACGGCATTGGGGCTGACGAAGATGGCGACGTCGGCGCGGCGCGCCTCACCCAGCGCCGCGCGCGCGCCGCTCGCATCGTCGATGCGGCGTACGCCGACGCCGGGCAGCGAAAGTGCCGCGCCGCCGAGCGCGGCGATGCGGCGTTTGATCGCGCCGGCCGAGGTCGAGGGCCGGGTCGCGACCACGGTCGCGCCGGCCAGCGGCGGCGTGAGGGTGTGCTGGGCCGACGACGGGTTTGCCATGTCGCCTACTGTAGCAAGCGCGCTTGATCGCGGCTGCCCGCCTGCGCACACTACGTGCCTCTCGCCTTGTCGTTGGCCATGAAACCCGTTCCCGACCTTGCGTTTGCGCATGCGCATTTGGATTCCCTGTTGGCCGCGATCCCGCTGGCGCGCGCGATGCAGATCGCGCTGCGCGACTGCGACGGCGAATCGTTGACCCTGGCCGCGCCGCTCGCGCCGAACGTCAACGACAAGGGCTGCGCGTTCGGCGGCAGCCTCGCCGGCCTGACCACGCTGGCCGGCTGGGGTCTGATCGCGCTGAAGCTCGAGTCGCTCGGCCTGGAGTGCGAGGTCTACGTACAGGATTCGACGATTCGCTACCTCACCCCGGTATGGGGCGAGCTGGTCGCGACCGCGATGTTGGCCGAAGGCGAGTCGTGGCAGACGTTCCTCGAGGCGCTCGCTGCGCGTGGCCGCGGCCGCCTGCGCCTGGCTTGCCGCGTGCCGCTCGCGGACGGCAAGGACGCGTGCACGCTCGACGCGCGCTTCGTCGCGGTCCGCGCCGCGAATTGATGGCGCTGGCGCATGTCCTGCGCGGCGCATATACAATGACCGCGGTTTTCGCCGGATATCGCCATGCTGCGCATCTTCCTCGTGCTGGTTTCGCTGAGCCTTCTCGCCGGCTGCGCAACGCAGAAATCGAAAGGCGACCTGCTCGAGACGACGCTGGAAAGCTACGCGGCGACGATACGCTGGGGCAATTTCGAGGACGCCGCGGCCTTTGTAGATCCGGAGACGCTCAAGGCACATCCGTTGACCGCGCTTGATTTCGAACGCTATCGCCAGGTGCGCATCAGCGGCTACAACGCGCAGCCGGCGCGCCCCACCGGCGACAACGAAGTCGCCTTGACGGCCGAGGTCGTGCTGACCAACAACAACACGCAAAGCGTGCGCAGCGTGCTCGACCGCCAGCGTTGGCGCTACGACGACAAGGCCCGGCGCTGGTGGCTGGTCACGGGCCTGCCGGACATCACCCAACGCTGAGTGGCGCGGCGCTTTTCGCCGCGATTTTGCCTTGAGGGCGCGCTCTGACGGATAATCCGTGCCCGCAAGTCTTCAACGGCGCCGGCCGCGCCCGCATTCCATGTCCGACATCCTTCACCGCCTGCCGGAATTCCTCGGCAATCACCTCGTCCTCGCGATGCTGTTCGCGGGCGTCCTGGTCGCATTGATCGGCAACGAGTTCTCGCGCCTGTTCCGCGGCTATCGCGAGCTGACGCCGGCTGCGCTCACGCAGTTGATCAACCGCGAAGGCCCGCTGCTCGTGGACCTGTCGCCCGCGGCCGACTTCGAGAAGGCGCACATTCCCGGCGCGCGCAGCGTGCAAATGAGCCAGTTCGACCCCGAGAACAGGGACCTGGCGCCGGTGAAAGACCGTCCGGTTGCGGTCTATTGCCGCGCCGGCACGATCTCGGCGCAGGCTGCGGCCAAGCTGGTCAAGGCCGGCTTCAAGCAGGTGTTCTGGCTTGGTGGCGGCCTC
The DNA here is from genome assembly GCA_018240465.1 of Pseudomonadota bacterium. Classification (GTDB taxonomy): domain Bacteria; phylum Pseudomonadota; class Gammaproteobacteria; order Xanthomonadales; family Rhodanobacteraceae; genus Rudaea. Next base: position 34,467 of record JAFEFS010000088.1, on the reverse strand, counting down.
GCCGCGTGGCGCGAAGCCAACCTGCCGGTCGCCAAGGGTCGCTGATTGTGCCCACGGGTGCGCGCAAGCCGCGCGCATGGGATAATCCACGGGTTTGTCTTTGCGATCGCCCCTGATCGCGAGAATCAAGAAGCGGCCATCCGTGGTCGCACTTTGGGTTGGTTCGTTGCGATCATGCCCGATCGCGAGAATCAAAAAGCGACCATCCCTGGCCGCACTTTTCAATTCAATTTTGATTTTTTGGAGTTATCGAAATGACTGACAACCTTCCCGCCAACGGCAGCGCCGACGCCGGCGCGCAACTGCAACTGCAGAAGGTCTACATCAAGGATGCTTCGTTCGAAGTGCCGTCCGCGCCGCAGATCTTCCAGGAGCAGGGCCAGCCGCAGGTGCAACTCAACCTCGAGCACAAGGTCGGCACGCTGGCGCAGGACGTCTACGAAGTCGTGCTCACGGTCACCGTGACCTGCAAGCTCGAAGACAAGACCGCCTATCTCGCCGAAGTGCAGCAGGCCGGCGTGTTCGGCGTGATCGGTTTCGATGCGGCCTCGCGCGACGCGGTGCTCGCCACCTACTGCCCGAATGTGCTGTTCCCGTACGCGCGCCAGGTCATCTCCGACCTGGTTCAGAATGGCGGTTTCCCGCCGTTCCTGCTGCAGCCGATCAACTTTGACGCGCTCTACGCAGAGCAGCAGCGTCGTCAGGCCGAAGGCCAGGGCCTCAGCGGCAACGCCTGAACCTTTGCGCTCGCCTCTGATCGCGAGAGTCAAAAAGCGGCCGTTCATGGCCGCACTTTGCGTTATTTTTTGCGCTCGTCCATGATCGCGAGAATCAAAAAGCGGCCCTCCGTGGCCGCACTTTTCAAATGAGCGAAAAGCCTGCAGTTGCAGTACTTGGTGCGGGATCGTGGGGCACGGCGCTCGCCGCCGTGCTCGCACGCAACGGCGTGCCGACGACGTTGTGGGGCCGCGATGCGCAGGCGCTGGATGCGATGCGCGCTTTGCATCGCAATGCGCGCTACCTGCCGGAGATGGAACTGCCGGCGTCGCTGAGCTACGAAGCCGATCTCGCTGCCGCCGTGCGCGGCGCGCAAGTGCTGCTGATCGTCACCCCGAGCCATGCCTTCGCCGAGCTGATCGCGCGCATCGCCGGCGCCGTCGCACCGGGTGCAGGTGTCGCCTGGGCGACCAAGGGTTTCGATCCGGCTTCGGGCCGCTTTCTGCACGAGATCGTCGCCGAGCGCCTGCCCGGTGTGCCCGCGGCGATCGTCACCGGCCCCTCGTTCGCGCGCGAGGTTGCGCAGGGCCTGCCAACCGCGGTGACCGTGCACTCCGCCGACGAAGCATTCGCGCACACCGTCGCGCAGTTGCTGCACGCGACGAATTTCCGCGCCTACACCGGCAGCGACGTAATCGGCGCCGAACTCGGCGGCGCAATGAAGAACGTGCTCGCTGTTGCCACCGGCGTCGCCGACGGCATGCAGCTCGGCCTCAACGCGCGCGCCGGCATGATCACGCGCGGACTCAACGAGATGCTGCGCCTCGGCGCCGCGATCGGTGCGCGCGCGGAAACATTGATGGGCCTCGCCGGCCTTGGCGACCTCGTGCTGACCTGCACCGGCGATCTCTCGCGCAACCGCCGTCTCGGCCTCGCGCTCGGCCGCGGCATCAGCTTGAAAGACGCCGTTGCACAGATCGGCCAGGTCGTCGAAAGCATCAAGACGGTCGACACGGTGATGAGTTTGGCCAACGAGCACAACATCGAACTGCCGATCGCGCGCGGCGTGCAACGCGTACTGCACGAAGAAATCACGCCAGCCGAAGGCCTGCGCCAACTGCTCGCGCGCGAGCGCAAACCCGAGTATCCGGCTTAGAAAGCAGACAAGGGCGTTTGCCACGGGCAACGACGGATCGAGCTAAAAGCCGAATTCCTGCTCCATCGGTTGTGCTCCGTGCTCCATGCTTCCAATCCGCGTTCATCCGCGGCAAACGTTTTTTTGGTGTTCGCGCACGCTCACGCCCCGCCTGCGAAGTCTCGTTGGCGCCACGCCTCGTAGACGACCACGGCGACGGCATTCGACAGATTGAGGCTGCGGTTGTCCGGACGCATCGGCAGGCGCAAGGTCTGCTCTGCCGGCAGTGAATCGAGGAACGCCTGCGGCAGGCCGCGAGTTTCCGGGCCGAATACGATCGCATCGCTGCTGCGGAACCGCGCATTCGTATACATGGTGCGACCGCGCGTCGACAGCGCGAACAAGCGTTCGGGTTCGACATTCGCGATGAACGTGTCGAGGTCGTCGTGCACGTCGATCGCGGCGAACTCGCGGTAATCGAGGCCGGCGCGGCGCAGTTTCGCATCGTCGAGCTCGAAGCCGAGCGGGCGGATCAGATGCAGGTGCGCGCCGGAATTTGCGCACAGGCGGATGACATTGCCGGTGTTCGGCGGAATCTCGGGCTGGTAGAGGACGACGTGCAACATGCCGCGATTATTTCGCGCTTCTCGCGCGGACGGCAAGCTCGTGCGCGGTTGCGCATCCTGGGCCCTCAACGCATCGCGATCAGTCGCGGGTCTTCCTTCGGGCCGATCGTGACCGGCTCGCCGACGGTCACGCGCGCCTTGCCTTGAACCTGGGTGTAGACGACGCTGTCGTCCATGTCTTCAGTCAAGGCGGTGATGGTGATCGTGCCGAGCATCTGCATTTCCTGCGGCGCGCCGACGGCGACCGTCGGATGCGAGGCGGCGACGGCATAGGCGCTGACGGCTGCGCACAACGCGATGGCGACGAGGCCGCGATGGATGTGGATGGAGGGGTTCATGGCTTGCTCCTTCGTATACTTTGGTATTTGTGCAAATTGCAAACCCTGTGCCAACGATGTCGGATTCGCGTTTTGTTCGGTGATTTCGATGCGCTATCGAGGCCCGGGGTTGCACGAAGTTCCGCGATCGTGACTTCCGGCATGGCTGCGGCTGACTGCGCGCTAAACCAATCGTGACTTCCGGCACGGAGCGGCGGGTGTCCGCGGACAAACACTGTCCGTCCGTTGTGATCGATGACGCGAAAACCACCTGACACAAGAACGAATCGGCGGGCACGAGGCTCGCCGATCGTTGCAACGAACTGTTCACGCCGATGAGCTGGCGCTTGCGTCAGCGCGAAGCGCGCTCGATGTCGGCGGTGGTCGGATTCGCCTCGACCATGACCGGGCTGCCGACCCGCACGCGCGCGATCGGGGCGCTGTCGGCATCGATCGATGTCGGCGCGCTGATTTCGATACGCGTATGCACGACGTCGGTCGCGGTCGATTTGCCTGTCGTTTCGGCGCGCGTCAGGGCGGTGGCGCCGACCGCAGCGAACAGCGCGAGTGCGGCGACGGCGCATTTGATCTGAGTGTTGAAGTTCATGTTTTATCCTTGTCGTTGGGGCATCTGGTCTGTGTTGTTCGCCGGCCACGATGGCAATGCATGGTCTCTGCGAAGTAGGCCGCGCTGGGGTCCGGTGGGATATCCCTGCGTCCCATGTCAGCCTCAAAAATCGGGCTCTGGAGGAACCCGGAGCCTGTCGCGCAATAGCGCTGGCGGCGGGTACGCGGGCCGATCGATGACGGCGGACTACTTTGTTGCGGCGCATCATACGAGCCCAATCCTGAACTGATACGAAACTATTCGGTATAGTATTTATTCAGGGCAATTATTTATTTATATTCAACGCGTTGCGCGATCGGTGTGCACAAGGCGGTGCACAAGCCAAGGCGGCCGGCCCCTGACTTTCGGCCATTGCCCGGGTCACCCGCCGTCGGTTAGGCTCGTCCACTTTTCGCCAGCCGGAGGAAATGATGCCCGCCGCAACTTCGCGTTCGACCCACGCCCCGATCCGCTTCCGTTCGCTGCGGACCGGCTTGATCCAATCGACCGCGCTTGCGTTGGCGATCGCCGTGAGCGGTTGTGCCAGCACGCCCGCGGCGCACGATACGAAACCCGTGACTACCACACCGACGGCCGCGCCGATGATCGATATCCCGTTCACCAGGTTCCAGCTCAGTAACGGCCTGACGGTGGTCGTGCACGAGGATCACAAGGCGCCCGTCGTCGCCGTGTCGATCTGGTATCACGTCGGCTCGGCCGACGAGCCGACCGGCAAGACCGGCTTCGCGCATTTGTTCGAGCACCTGATGTTCTCCGGCTCGGAGAATCACAAAGGCACCTACTTCGCTCCGTTCGAGAAGGCCGGCGCGACCGGCATGAACGGCACGACCTGGTTCGACCGCACGAACTACTTCGAGACCGTGCCGACGACCGCGCTCGACATGGCGTTGTGGATGGAGTCCGACCGCATGGGCCATCTGCTGTCGGCGATCGGCAAGCCCGAACTCGACACCCAGCGCGGCGTCGTGCAGAACGAGAAGCGCCAGGGCGAGAACCGCCCATATGGCCGCACCGACCAGAACATCCTGTCCAACGCGTTCCCGGCGAATCATCCGTACCAGCACGACACGATCGGCTCGATGGCCGATCTCGATGCGGCCTCGCTCGACGACGTCAAGCAGTGGTTCCGCGATTATTACGGCGCTGCGAACACGACGATCGTGCTCGCCGGCGACATCACCCCGGCCGTGGCCCGGGAGAAGGTGCAGAAATATTTTGGTGACATCCCGGCCGGCCCGCCGGTACCGCGCCAGCAACCGTGGGTCGCCCAGCGCGAGACGTCCACGCAAGGTACGCAATCGGACCATGTCGCCCAGGTGCGCATCTACCGTGAATGGAACGTGCCGCAACTCGGCGCGCCGGACAATCCGTTGCTCGAACTCGCGGCGCAAGTGCTCGGCGGCGGGAAGACCTCGCGCCTGTACCAGCGCCTGGTCTATCAGGACAAGCTCGTCGACGACGTTTCGGTCGAGTTGCAGACCTTCGCCCTCGCCAGCCAGTTCGTACTCAGCGCCGATGTGAAGAAGGGCGTGGACCCAGCCAGGGTCGAAGCCGCGATCGCCGACGAATGGGCGAAGTTCCTCAAGGATGGCCCCACCGCCGATGAACTCGCGCGCGCGCAGACATCGGTGCGCGCGAGCTTCATCCGCGGCCTGGAGGAAGTTGGAGGGTTCCGCGGCAAGGCGGTGATTCTCGCGCAGAGCCAGGTCTATCTCGGCGATCCCGGCGCGTACAAGAAGGATCTCGAGCGCACCGCGGCGGCCACGCCGGCCTCGGTGCTCGAAGCCGCGCGCAAATGGATCGCCCGCGGCGACTACACGCTGACCGTGGTGCCGGCCAAGGCGGGCGCCGATCTCGCCGCCGAGGACAAGGCGGTGCAGGGCCTGCCCGCGCGCGACGGCAAGCCTGCCTCGGTGACGCCACCAGCGAAGAACTACACCACTGAAAAGAGCGACGTCGATCGCTCTAGGGGCGTTCCCGACGTCAGCCAGTTCCCCGAGCTGAGCTTCCCGGCCGTGCAGCGCGGCAAGCTCAAGAACGGCATCGAGGTGATCCTTGCCGAGCGCCACACGATTCCGGTGACGCAGATCCAGATGCAGTTCAACGCGGGTTATGCGGCCGACCATGGCAGCAAGCTCGGCACCGCGAGTTTCGTCAGCTCGATGCTCGACGAGGGCACCAAGACGCTCGATTCGATCGAAATCGCCAAGCGCCGCGAAAGCCTTGGCGCGATCATCCGCCCGGGCACCGGTCTCGATACCTCAAGTGTCGGCCTCAATGCGCTCAATGCGAATCTCGCACCGTCGATCGAACTGTTCGCCGACGTCGTGCGCAACCCCGCGTTCCGCGACGCCGACATCGAGCGCATCCGCGCGCAGTGGCTCGCCGGCATCGCGCAGGAGAAGACGCAGCCGCAGGGCATGGCGCTGCGCACGCTGCCGCCGCTGCTCTACGGCGCCGATCACGCCTATGGCATTCCGTTCACCGGCTCGGGCACGGAGGCGGCGATCAAGTCGCTCGGCGCGACCGATCTCGCCGCGTTCCACCAAACCTGGTATCGCCCGGACAACGTGAAAATCCTCGTTGCCGGCGACACCACGCTGGCGACGATCGTGCCGCTGCTCGACAAGGCGTTCGGCGACTGGACCGCGCCGGCGACGCCGCTGCCGGCGAAGAAAATCGCCCATGTCGCCGCGCAGACCAAGCCACGCGTATTCCTGATCGACCGCAAGGATTCGCCGCAGTCGCTGATCTTCGCCGGCAGCCTCGCGGATCCGACCACCTCGTCCGACTACCTGCCGACGCAGACCGCAAACTCGGTGTTCGGTGGCACGTTCACCTCGCGCCTCAACATGAACCTGCGCGAGAACAAGCGCTGGTCGTACGGTGCGCGCAGCAGCCTGTCCGATGCGCTCGGCCAGCGTCCGCTGATCCTGCAGGCGCCGGTACAGACCGACAAGACGGCCGAGTCGGTTGCCGAGACACTCAAGGAAGTGCGCAGCGTCGCCGGCAGCAATCCGCCGACGCAGGTCGAGATCGACAAGATCAAGGCGCAGCGCGTGCGCGCATTGCCGGGCAGCTACGAGACGACCGGTGCCGTGCTCGGGGCGCTGGCGACGAACCAGCTGTACGGCCGCGCGGACGACTATGTGTCGACGCTGAAGCAGAAGATCGAGGCGCAGACGCAAGCCCAGGTCGATGCGGCGGCGAAGTCGTTGTTCGTACCGAACGCGCTGACCTGGGTCATCGTCGGCGATCTGGCCAAGATCGAAAAACCGGTGCGTGCGCTCAAGATCGGCGAAACGAAGGTGATCGACGCCGACGGCAACGTAGTAAAGTAGCGCGGGTCATCGTCACCAACGCGAACGATGGCCGGCTCATGCCGGCCATCCATTTTTCCGGACAGCCATGAAAGACGCTGCATTGTGTTTTTGTATATTTTCGCTTTCCCTGCTTCCGGCCGCCTGTACCTGGGTCGAGCCGACCGTGAGCGGCAATGCCGTGCGCGTCGCCTACGACGGCAAGATCGCCGGTTGCCGCGAAGCCGGCACGGTCGCGGTCACCGTCGCCGACAAGATCGCCTTCTACCACCGCAACGAATACAAGGTCGCCGACGAACTCGAGACGATGGCGCGCAACGAAGCGGCGAGCCTGCCGGCCGACACGATCGTGCCGCGCAGCGAGCCGAAGGACGGCGCGCAGCGCTTCCAGGCCTACGTCTGCGGCAAGACCCTGCTGCGCCAGCGCGGCGAAGCGTCGGTACCCGCCACGCAGCCGGCCGCGGCCCAGGACGGCGTGCAGACGTTTCCGGTCAAGGAGCATTGAGGCTCGTCAGCCATCGTTCGCCGACCACATGAAAGCCGCCGATGCCATCAATCTAGCGGAGAAACTCGCCAAATTTTCCGAGCATTGGTCGCCACGCGTCGTCGCCGAAATGAACGACTACCAGTTCAAACTGGTCAAGCTGCAGGGAGAATTCGTCTGGCATCAGCACAAGGACACCGACGAAGTGTTCCTCGTCGTCAAAGGCGAAATGCAAGTGGGGTTTCGCGACTGCGAGGTGACGGTTGGCGAGGGTGAGTTGTTCGTCGTGCCGCGCGGCGTCGAGCACATAACGCGCGCATCGAACGAATGCCACGCATTGATCATCGAGCCGCGCGGCGTGGTCAACACCGGCGAAACCGAGGGCGAACTCACCGCGCAGAACGACCTTTGGGTTTGATCCCGGAACGCGCTCGCCCCGGGCGCGACGTCAGCGGACGTCAGGGTGTGCAGGTTGCGATGCCCGCCGGCGTGGTCAGGCGGCGCAGGGCGAACGTTTGCACGCTGGAGCCGTCGCCGCGCGCGGAAATCGTCGCATCGCCGCTTGCGCAACCCAGGCGCATGTTCAACACGTAGTCGGCCGGTTTGACGATTTGCGTCTTGTCAAACGCCGCGCCGAAATGTGTGCCGCCGGGCTGGTACATCGGTGCGTGGTAGGCGCCGTCGTCGCCGAGTGTGGCCGCGGCCGTCATCCAGTTCTGCGTGCCGTCCGTGTTCAACTGGAAATACAGCACCTGCAGCTGGCTTGCGTCCGTCTGCTCGACGAGGAAGCCGTTGCCTGTCGTCGCCGGGTCGTACCAGGCACCCGAGGCCTGCTGCGGCGGGATCACGCGCGTGCCATAGCCCGGCGGCAGGCAGCCCAGCCCTTGCAGCGCGCTGAGCCGGTACAGCGGAACTTCCATCGAGCCCCAACCGGCCGGACCGTCCCAGCGCATGCCGCCGCTGCCGCAACTGTCGAAGGTCAGCGCGATGCGGCCCCAGTGCTGCGAAGTCACCTTGCCTTGCGCGTCACGCGCGCCGCGCAGCACATCGGCGAACTCGATGCCGTTACCGACGATGTCACCGATACCCATGAGCCAGGCCTGCTTGCCGGCTGCGCCGATCGGCGGATAGGTGAAAAAATATAGCAACGCCCTGGCGTTCGGCAGAATTTCAAGCTCGATGCCCTCGCCGCTGCGTGCGGGGTCGTACCACAGACCGCTGTAGCTGGCGTCGACACCGGGCGCGGTCGAGGCCGGGCGCGGTGCAACCTGGCTGTCGAAGCTCGGCGGCGTCAGGTTTGCATCGATGCGGCACGGCCCTTTGACGCCGGCGGCGACGGCGCTCTGGCAGTCGCTTTGCAGGTTGGCGATGGTCGGTTGTCTGCCGCCGGCGATCCATGCACGCAGCGCTTCCCATGCCGCGATGCCTTCGGCCGTGTTGAACCCGCAATGGCTCGGACTCGACTCGTTGACCAGCGCGCTGGTCAGTTGCATCGCCGGCAGCGTCGCGCGAAGCACCGACTGGTGCGCGGGAATCACCAGTTCGTCGCGGCTGGTGTGCAACGAGATCACCTTGGTTGCCGCATCGACGCGGCCGCGGAAGTCCGAGGCCCAGCGCAGATAAAGCTGGGCGAACGGATCGGCGGTGATGCGCGCGATGCCGGCGTCGATCGCTGCGTCGGCATAGATGACGCCCGTGGTGGTGAATGGATTGATGCCACCGAGTTTGTCCGGCGCGCGCACGAGGTCGGACAGGCCGAAGGTCGCATAGCCTAGATCGGTGAGGAAGAAATCATCGCTGGTGATGTGCGCGAAGTTCTTCAGCTGGTCGAGCCGGCGCAGCATGGCGTCGTTCTGCAGCAGCGGCGGCAGGCTGACGCCGGTGCAGACATTGACCGGCAGCAGCGTGCGCGCGAGCTCCGCCTTGTCCTGCAGGTCGGAAAGATTGTCGGGAATGTCGCCCAGATTGTAGGCCCAGGTCATCGGCGCGGCGCCTTTGGGCAGTTGCCCCGCGCTGTTCACATCCTTGCACACCACATCGTAGGCGAGGCGCGCGTCGATGCCGAAGTCCCAGGTGCGCGAGCCGGCCGCGGGCGGGCACAGCGAGAGCACGCCGGGTACCGGCGCGAAGCGCGCGTCCTCGGCGAGCTTGAGCGAGATCAGCCCGCCGAGCGAGCCGCCCCACGGAATGATCGCGCCCGGCGCGCCGATCTTTTGTTTGAACACGGCCAGCAACTGCGCGTTGTCGTCGGGCGCGTTGAACAGCGCCCATGCGCGCTGGCTGTAGCTGGATGCGGCGACCGCGTAGCCCTCGCTCAATTGCAGGTCGGCGAGCGGGCCGAGACTCGGATTGGGCTTGGGCGGATCGAACGACAGGCCGTGCTGGAACAGCACCAGGGTGTCACCCGCCTTCCAGCCGTCGGGCGCCTTGATCTGGTAATAGGCGCCGGAGGCGGTCTGTCCGCTCAGCATCTGCACGGCCTGCGCCGCATCGGCGCAAGCGAACACGCCGGCGAGCGCCGCCAGGCCGGTTGCCAAACGATGTCGCATCGCCCTGTTCCCCATGTCGTGACCCGTTCGTGGAATGATCATCCCTGGTTGCTGAAACGCGGGTAAATCCCGGACGTTGACGCTTCCGCTACGATGGACTTCTCGAAGGAGGGGCGATGAAGGTTCTCGTTACCGGCGGTGGTGGATTTCTCGGCAGCGCCATCTGCGTGCAACTGGCTGCGCGCGGTGACGAAGTGCGTTCGTTCAACCGTTCGGCGACGACGGCCGCCGCGGCAGGCATCGAGCCGCGCCGCGGCGACATCGCCAATCCCGGCGACGTGCTCGCCGCGTCCGCGGGCGTCGATGCGATCGTGCACAGCGCGGGCAAGGTCGGCGCCTGGGGTCCGGCGCGGGAATACCACGACATCAACGTGCGTGGCACCGACAACGTGCTCGCCGCCTGTGCGCAGCATGGCATCCGCAAGCTCGTGTTCACCTCGAGCCCGAGCGTCGTGCAGCGTGGCAGCGACATCGAAGGCGCTGACGAGTCGCTGCCGTATCCCGCGCATTTCGCATCGGTGTACGCGCAAACCAAGGCGCTGGCCGAGCAGCGCGTGCTCGCCGCGAACGGCGCGGACCTCGCCACGGTCGCGCTGCGCCCGCATTTCATCTGGGGGCCAGGCGATCCGAACTTGCTGCCGCGCGTGCTCGCGCGCGCCCGCGCGGGGCGCCTGCGCCTGATCGGCAAGGCCGACAAGCGCGTCGATATCGTCCATGTCGACGATGCCGCGCGTGCCCATGTGCTCGCGCTCGACAAGCTCCACGTCGGCGCGCCGATCGCGGGCAAGGCGTATTTCATCAGCCAGGGCGAGCCGATCACGCATGCGCGCCTGTTCGGCGCCTGGCTCGCCGCCGCGGGGTTGCCGGCGGAGACGCGGCGCATTCCCGGCTGGCTTGCGCATACGCTCGCTGTCGCGCTCGAAGGCACCTGGCGCGCACTCGGCGTGCGCGGCGAGCCGCCGCTGACGCGCTTCATCGTCGAGGAATTCTCCACCTCGCACTGGTTCGACATCGCCGCGGCCAGACGCGATCTCGGCTACGCGCCGCAGGTCGGTTTCGAGGAAGGCATACGGCGGCTGGCGCAGCATCTCGAGGACAACCGCAGCGCAGGCGGACAAAAGCGCCGTGCGCGCGGGCTACAATAGCGGCCTGTCTTCGAACCGTCGCACGATGTCCGCACCGCGCACGCCCCATCCGCTCCTGCAACGCCTCGGCGTCGCGCTCGCATCCGCGCTCAACCGCACGCTAGCGCTCGACGCGGAAACCCGGGCGCGCTTGTCCGCGCTCGAAGGCAAGCGCATCGGCGTCGACCTGCGCGGCACCGGACTCGCGCTTGCGATCGCAGTCGTCGACGGCAAGCTCGTGGTTGGTCCGCATTGGGAAAAATCCGGCGATCTGAATCTGCGCGCGGCACCGGCGAGCCTGCTCGCGTTTGCCCTGCGCCGTGGCGACGATGGTGCGGTCGTGCCCGGCAAGGTCGAGATTTCCGGCGACGCCGATCTCGCCCGGCGCATGGAAAAACTGCTGCGCGGCTACCGTCCCGACATCGAGGAAGCGTTTGCGCTAACCTTCGGCGACATCGCCGGCGTGCCACTCGCACGCGCACTGCAGCGTGCGTTCGCGTACGCGCGCGAGTCCGCGCGCGCGGCCACGCAGGACACCGCTGAATTTCTGCGCGAAGAAAGCCGCGATCTCGTCGCGCCGGCCGAAATGGAATCGTTTCTCGACGAGGTCGACGCGCTGCGCGAACGTACCGACCGGCTCGAAGCGCGCGTGCAGCGTCTCGGCGTGGGTCGCGGCAAGGACGCCGCATGACGACATTCGGGCAGCTGCCGCGCCTCGCCGGCATCGTCGCGACGATCGCACGCTATCGGCTCGACGCCATCATCGACGGCTTCGAACCGCCGCGTGCGTTGCGCCTGCTGCGCGCCGTGTTGCCGAAACCGTCCGCGGACGTCGCCGCGCTGCCGCGTGGCGCGCGCCTGCGTGCGGCGCTGATCGATGCCGGCCCGATCTTCGTCAAGTTCGGCCAGATCCTGTCCACGCGCCGCGACCTGCTGCCGGCCGATGTCGCCGACGAACTGGCACTGCTGCAGGATCGCGTGCCGCCGTTCCCCGGTGAACAGGCGCGCGCCGCGGTCGAGGCCGCGCTCGGCGCGCCGGTGGCGTCGGCGTTTGCGAACTTCGACACCACGCCGCTTGCCTCGGCGTCGATCGCGCAGGTGCATGCCGCGCGCCTGCGCACGGGCGAGGAAGTCGTGGTCAAGGTGTTGCGCCCCGGCATCCAGCAACGCATCCGCGCCGACATCGCGCTGTTGCGCGCGCTTGGCGAACTCGCCCAGCGCTGGCATCCGGCAGCGGACAAGATCCGCCCGCGCGACATCGTCGCCGAGATCGAGACCACGCTCGAGAACGAACTCGACCTGCAGCGCGAGGCCGCGAACGCAAGCTTGCTCAAACGCAATTTCGCCGCGGGCGACGATGTCTACATTCCAAAAGTCTACTGGGACCAGACCCGTGAGTCCGTGCTCACGCTCGAGCGCGTGCGTGGCATCGCGGTGGATGATCTCAAGGCGCTCGACGCCGCCGGCATCGATCGCGTCGCGCTGGCCGAGAAGGGCGTGCGTCTGTTCTACACGCAGGTGTTCCGCGACAACTTCTTCCATGCCGACGCGCATCCGGGCAACATCTGGGTAGATCCCGCGCGCAAGCAGAATCCGCGCTTCATCGCGCTCGATTTCGGCATTGTCGGCTCGCTGCCCGACGCGGACCAGTTCTGGCTCGCCGAGAATTTCATGGCGCTGTTCGACCGCGACTATCGCCGCATCGCCGAGCTGCATGTAGCCGCCGGCTGGATTCCGAAGACCGCGCGCATCGATGAACTCGAAGCCGCCGTGCGCACCGTATGCGAGCCGTACTTCACGCGCCCGCTCAGCGAAATATCGCTCGGCGAAGTCGTCGCCAAACTTTTCTCGGTCGCGCGCCGCTATCAGCTCACCGTACAGCCGCAGCTGATCCTGCTGCAGAAGACGCTGCTCAACATCGAAGGCGTCGGCCGTCTGCTGCATCCACAGATCGACATCTGGGCCGTGGCGCGGCCCGTGCTCGCCGGGATTCTGCGCAAGCGGTATGGCGTACGCCACGCGTGGAAGCAGGTACGCAAGCGGCTTCCCGAATGGCTCGCCGCCGTGCCGGATCTGCCCGACCTGGTGCACTCGACCTTGCAGCGCGCGGCCGCCGGTGAACTGACATTGCAGGCACAGACCGCCGCGCTCGAACAGAACGAAAGGCTGGCGCGCATGCAACGCCGCCAGCTCGCCGTGTTGCCGCTGGCTGCAGCGTCTCTGGTCAGCGCCGCGCTGCTCTACGCTTTCGACACACGCGGTGCATTGTGGGCGCACGTGCCGGTGTCGGCATGGATTGCGCTGGCGGTCAGCGCAATCACGTTCTTCATTGCCTGGCGACGCGCACGCTGAAGCGCCGGAGCGCCTTCTTCAGTCGTTGCGCGACAATTTGCATTCGCGAAATATCGAAACGCGAGAATGCCGCGCTTCTGGACTGGATGAACTGCTGCGACGCAATCTGTCGCAGCAACGTGAAGAATGGCGGGCGGGATTCATCACTGTCCTGCCATGACGACTTCATCCAGCATCGAACCTTCTCGAACAGAACCATTCCCGGCGTTTCGCTACGGGATTCTTCTGGTCTTCCTCCTCATCGTCTTGTTGCTGTTGCGTTCGCTGCTTTTGCCGCATTCCCGCGTGATTCTTTGACTTGGAAACAAGTTCGAGCCGTTCGCCGCTCGAAGGAACGCATCGGATGCCAAAGCCGAGCCGATCATTCCTGTCCTGACCAACTGAAGCCGGATCGCGCGCGATCCAACGGCTTCGTATACGAAAGAACCAGCCATGTCCAATGAACACGCCATTCTGCGCAAGCTCATCGAAGCTTGCACGCGCACGATCTCGCTCGCCACGAAAAGCGAATCGTATTCCGCGGAGAAAGTCCGCGAAATAACGACGACCGTTTCGCAGTGGGTACGCGAAATCGCCGACGAGGGGGAATGGAACGATGCAGAAGCGGTGGGTCTGCGCTCCGCAGTACAGATCGCATTCCAGGTCATCCACGCGCGTCACGAGAAAAAGGATGCGCTGGCGGGCTTGTACACGGGCTTCACCGAACTGGATGCATTGCTGGGCGGGATGCGCTCAGGCGAGTTGATCGCGGTGGCGTCGGAACCTTGCGCAGGTAAATCGGCACTGGCCGCACAGATCGCCATGCACGTTTCGACAGCAGAACAACACGTCTGCGTGTTCTCGATGAAACGGGCAGCGACAGAATATACGCTGCGTTTGATCGCCGCACTCGGCCCCATCGATCGGGAACATCTGCGGGATGGCCGGATAAGAGAAAAGGATTGGCCGCGCGTGACCAGCGCGATCAAGGCTCTGAGCGATGCGCCAATCATCATCGACGCCACACCATCGCAATCGGCGGCGTCATTGCGGGCCCGCATGCGCGGGATGCGCAGCATGCACGCTGCGCGGCTGGTCGTGATCGATCATCTCGAATTGATGGACAAACCAGATTTGGCGTTCGAGTTGCGTGCCTTCGCGCGTGAGTTCGACGTGACAGTAATCGTGCTTGCGCAAACGCGCGGGCCTGTCGGCGAGCAGGTTCGCTTGGTGGATCGTTCGCTGGAAAATCATGCCGACGCGATATTGCTGCTGGACAGGGATCAGTCGATATCCGGCGAATCCGCGAAGCAGCAGGAAGCACGAATCATCGTCGCGCGAAATCGCAATGAGCGCACGGGTTCCTTGAAGCTGCGATACCTGCCGCAATACGCCAAGTTCGAGGATTGGCCGAAACGTAACCGCGAAAACCCAACCACGTGAAGGCGCTTGTCAAAGCGTCATGGATTTCCTTGATTGCTTGAATAGTCTTCGGGAAAACCGCCAGCGCGCTTGCTCAAGTCATGGGCGAGCAGTTCAAGGGCTCGCGTGAACTGAGAAGAGCCATAGTGCAGCGCGCTGTGATCGAAGGGCGCAAGTGGGTGCCGACAACGACGAAAGCGTCTTTGCGAAGCTCATGGTGAACAGCGTCGGCGCATTGATTAAAGAACGCCATACTGTTTTCGACGTGCGAGGTTTCGATACAGAATACGCAGTTCCATGGCGCTGCGATGCCTTGTTCGCGCATCCAGCGACTGAACGAATCGGCTACCTGCGCCGGGTCGCGCGGCAGGTGAAATGTTCCAATGACAATTGCGCAATCGTGTCTGGATAGGTCCAGGCATGCAAGGATATCGACGACGTCCACGCTGATCAGATTGGGCTTCAATATCTGCACAAGGCGCGCAAAAGCGATGATGTCTGCGAGATTGTCCAACGAGCCGGATGCGCTGCTTGCCGGATTTTCGATTTGCGCCAATAGCTGCGGATGACTGCCGCGCAACCACTGCCCATTGCCGATGTAAAACAGGCACGAGCCAAGCACTCCGTTCGTCTTTGCATAGTGAATGACGGTCGATCCGTATCGGCTAGTGTCCCGCAAGGCCACGGCGATCAATGGCGAATCGATGCTGCGCAGCGCCGGGCCAAGCTCCACTTCGTGTGCATTGCCGGGGTCGAGCAGGTCTATACCGGTTTCCGCGAAACAATCACGAAAACGCCATACGACCGGGTGATCGGTGATTAGCAGGGTCGCCGCACCGCGACGGAAGTCCCATGGGTCGGGAGTCAGGTGCCATTGCATGGGTTTATGGGTGGCTTCGCAGATAGCGTCGCGGGATTCGCCGCTACTGCTTGACCAGCGAAAGAACCACGACATCCTTTCCGGGGTTCTGCTTGTTCAACTCGGTTAGCACATTGGCCTCGCTCGCAGCGCGGATATACGTGGCGTGGGTATCTCCCGTGGAGCCCGTTTCACGGTTACGCAGCTTGTATTCGACCCTGTAGACGAACGTCGCGGCTGTGGCAGTCATGGCTTTCAAGACGAACGGATTTGCGCAAGCCGGCGTCACGGCAAGCGACACCTGTTCAGTGCATCGAATCGGCGGCGCATCAGGAATGTGTAGCAGAATCATGTTCTCTCATCTCAGTTGCGAAGCCCACGGACTGATAGTTGCCCCGCAGTCATGGCAGCGATTCGAGCCGCTGCCAGTATGTCGAAGCAAGCGACAGACTATGTCGCGTCAGTACATGCGTGAGCATCATCGAAGAGTGGTTTGAGGCAACGAACCGCGCAATTCCCTCACTGCGTCAAGCAACGCGTAGTGGAGGTATTGGGCTGGAACTCTTGCCTCGGGATGGGCGAACGCCAGAACTGGAACGTCAGTGGCATCGACGTAGTACCAGACTCCTCGGTTTGTGCGGCGCCACTCACGCAGATTGCTAGCGTCCATGATGTGTTTATACCAGTCTCCAGTGCCGCAGCAGATGACCAAGTGCGGCTTGTAAAGATCAATCTGCAGTCGCAGGAATTTCGAGTCTTCGTCGGCAAAACGACTCACTTCATTGGGGTCCGATGTATACCACCCAGGAGTCTTCTTCAAGTTCACAGCAGCAATTGAGCGCAAAGCAGCGGTTCGACGCTGGATGTCGATAGTCTCTATCTGCTCCCAAGGCAAAATCGTTGGACTACGTATAGCTTCTATCCATCGAGCCAGGTTGTCCCAAGTTGCCGGGCGACCTCCAGTTCGGAGGAACTCGCGCAAATCCCAGTCTCCCCCATCTGGATCGTTGACTTCCTTTAGGACGAAAAGAAGGCGAGGACTGGAGCCTATGTAGTCCGTTTCGTTGACCACACCGTCGGCAACGAATGCCGGGCGATGTACTTTCCACTCTGAAAAAAGTGCGTCTTCACGCACTGAAATCGACAGTTCGATACTCATGTTTCCCCACAAACGCACAGAAAAGAGTTGTTCCAACCATAGAACGTACAAGCGGTCGATTTCACCCTTTTTCGTGCTGAATTTTCATTAAAAGCGCTTCACTGCGAACTTTCGCCCTCAAATTTCGTGGCGCCGTCACTTCCACGCCCGAACCAAACCCCAGCAACCACCACACCAACTGCGGCGTATCGGCCACAGTCGTCGTAACCCGCAGGCGACCATCGGGCTGCACTTCGATAGTCTGATCTTTCGACAGCGGCGTTTCGTAAAGATGCTCGCCCGCCTCGGCGCTGAAGATCGCTTCCAGCTTGATCTTCTTGCCCGAACCGAACGCCCACGCGCCTTGCTCGATCTGCTCGTCGAGCGAGAAATTCTTCGGGTAGCGCACGGGTTCGGTTCGTATCGTCGCGGCAAGGATGCGGTGCAGCGGGATGATTCGCACGTCCTCGTAGTCGAAGAAGCGACAGGACAGGTAAAGCACCGGCCCGCGCTGCACCAGTGCCAGCGGCTGCACGCGGTATTCCTCGGCATTACGCTCGCCGCGCTTGCGATAACAGATGTCGAGTTGGCGTTCGTGCAGCAGCGCTTCTGTGACGGCGTCTTGCACGGCTGCTTCGATCTTCGGCGCGAGCAGCGGCTGTGTCGGCGGCACGGAACGCACCTTGCCGAGCCAACTGCGGCTTCTGCGCGGCGCGGGTTCCGCGTCGAGCCGCTGGCGCGCGGCGCGAAAGTACGGGCGCAACTGTTCGAGCATCGGCGTGGGCAACAGGTGTTGCAGGTGCTGCTCGGTCATCGCCAGCGTCAGCGCTTCGGCGGCGGTCAGGCCCGGCAGGTCGAAGCTCGGCGCGTCCTTCTGCCAGCTCCAGCCGTAGGGCTTTTCGCGGTCGTCGCAAGTGATCGCGAATGCGCCGGAAAGCTCATTGAGATCGCGCTGCAGCGATCGTTCGGTGATGTCGTAACCTTCGTCGGCCAATGCGCTGCGCAACTCCTGCACGGTGATCTTGCGCGGATACCGCGGCACATGCCGCAGCATGATCCATTGGCGCAGCAAGGCATCCTGATGCTTGGACATGATCGCAACCCTGTTCGATTTGGCGGTCATGCGAGGATGCCTTTTGTGAAAGAGGCGCTATCGCACGATGTTGCGACAATCTGCGTCGCATCCTTGGCGCTTGTCAATTCGTGGGTTGTGCGGCCGCTTGACCGTGCAACGCGAATGCGTTACATCATGCACATGAAAACAGCCGTGCTGCCACAAGTCCGCGTCGCTCCCGAATTGCGCGCCGAACTGGAAAGCGTTTTGCGCGAAGACGAAACCCTGTCCGGTTTCGTCGAGGCCAGCGTTCGTGGTGCGGTGGAATACCGGCGCATCCAGGAGGCCTTCCATGCGCGCGGCGACGCCGCATTCCGGCAATTCCAGCGTGACGGCGTTGCTCGTCCCGCAGGAAAAGTGCTGGCGGACTTGCGCGCCAAACTGGAAGCCAAGCGCAAGCAGCTCAAGCGCGGCTCGTGATATTTCGCGTCAAGTTCGCACCTGCTGCCGAAGAGGATTTGCGGCGGCTGTATGCATTCTTGATTGACCGCGCGAAATACGTTGAGGATTTGGAAATCGCCGAGCAGGCATTGAGCGCGATCGACGCCGCAGTCAACACGCATCTGGCGCAATCGCCGATGATTTACCGCAAGGCAGGCGACGGCAAGAATGGCTTGCGCCGCGAATTGCCGATTCCGTTCGGCAACCGCGGATACGTTGCGTTATATGAAATCATTCCGCCGAACCTCGTATTGGTGCTGGCAGTGCGGCATCAGGTCGAGCAGGATTATCACTGACCTCCACCCGAAGGCATGCGGAACGTGGTTCCTGTGCGACTGGAATGACATTGCCGGAATCCATCGAGATCATCCACGAAGACGACGAGCTGCTGGCAGTCAACAAGCCGGCTGGATTGCTCGTGCACAAGAGCAAGATCGCCAACGACGAGACCGATTTCCTGCTCGACCGGATCAAGCAGCAGGCCGGTGCGAATCTGTATCTCGCGCATCGTCTCGATCGCGCGACGTCGGGCGTGCTGTTGTTGGCGAAGTCGCGCGAAATCGCCGGTGAGCTTGGCCGCGCGTTCATGGCGCGCGAGGTGACGAAAAAATATCTCGCGGTCGTGCGTGGCTGGCCGGCGGGCGAGGGCGCGATCGACTATCCGTTGCCCGGCGTGCGCGAGCACGGGCCGCGCAAGCCGGCGCTGACGCGCTGGCGCACGCTGGCGACGACAACGGTGCCGATCGAAATGGGCCGGTATCCCGAGCAACGCTACGCGCTGGTCGAAGCGCTGCCCGAGACCGGTCGCTACCGGCAGATTCGCAAACACTTCCACCACGTCTCGCACCACATCGTCGGCGACACGAGTCATGGGCGCGGCGATCACAACCGGCTGTGGCGCATCCATTTCGGCATGCATCGCATGTTGCTGCATGGGTGGCAGTTGGAATTTGTGCATCCGATGTCGGGTACGCGCATGGCATTGGTCGCAAGACCGGACCCGGTTTGGCTGAAGGTGCTTGAGCGGTTCGGGTGGCAGGACGTGGCTGAAAAATAGGTCGCCGCCATTCCGGCGCAGAGGTTGCTTGGCCTCTCGAGGCGGCCGTCCACGCGCTGCTTGCGTGTGCGGCTCCGGCCGCGAAGCAGGCGAGCACACGCCGAATTCGCGCTTGCTAGAATGCCGTGACTCCCACACAACGCCGCCGCCATGCCTTCGTTCGACATCGTTTCCAAGCTCGACCTGCACGAACTGACCAACGCGGTCGAT
This sequence comes from Pseudomonadota bacterium, assembly GCA_018240465.1. GTDB lineage: Bacteria > Pseudomonadota > Gammaproteobacteria > Xanthomonadales > Rhodanobacteraceae > Rudaea. The sequence goes on along the minus strand of JAFEFS010000088.1, from coordinate 14,995 downwards.
CAGGCCAATCGCGAGTTGACCAATCGTTTCGACTTCAAGGGTACCGGCTCGGTCTACGAGCGTGAGGAAACGGTGGTCACGATGAAGGCGCAGGCCGAGTTCCAGCTGAAACAGATGCTCGACATCCTCAAGCAGCGCCTGACCAGCCGGCAGATCGATATCCGCTGCATGGAAGTGGACGATCCCGAAACCAATCTCGCCAGCGCGAAGCAGAAGGTGACGCTCAAGCAGGGCATCGAGCAGCCGCTGGCCAAGGAGATCGTGGCGATGATCAAGGGCGCCAAGCTCAAGGTCGAGGCGCAGATCCAGGGCGACAAGCTGCGCGTGACCGGCAAGAAACGCGACGACTTGCAGATGGCGATCGCGCTGCTGCGCACAGCGGATCTGAAGATGCCGCTGCAGTACGAGAATTTCCGCGATTAGCGTTGTGCCGCCGGCCGCCCGGGCAGCGGCATCGCCGTCGGCAGGCGCGCGGTCAGTTCGGCGGCGACGTCGATGAAGCCGAGCAGGTTGGCGACGTCGCGCGGCGTGCGGCCCATCGAGTCCGTTGCTTCCGCATCGGCGCGCGCGGCGAGCAGCGCGCGCGCGGGCAGGATCAAACCATGCATCGCGCAGGCGTGCAGCGGCGAGACGCCACGTTCGTCCTGCACGTTGACGTCGGCGCGACCGACCAGGAACAGCGAGAGCAGGGCCTGCAAATGGTGCTGGTCGCCAACGCTGCCGGGTGCGGCGTGCGCGCCGAGCAGGGTGTGCAGTGCGGTGCCGCCCTTGGCGTCGCGCGCGTCGAGTTCGGCGCCTTTGCCGATCAGCAGTTCCAGCGTCTGCCGCGCGCGCGCAGTGTCGCGACCGGCGAAGGCGAATTGCGCGGCAGCGTGCAGCGGGCGTTTGCCGCGCTCGTCCTGCGCGTTGGCATCGGCGCCGCGCGCGAGCAGACCGGCGACGAGGTCGGGATAGCCGAGCGCCGCGGCGATCATCAGCATGGTACTGCCGCCCGGCATGCGCTGGTCGACCGCGACTCCGCGGTCGAGCAGCGCGTCGACCACGCCGGTGCGGCGCGCGGTGACCGCCGCGGACAATGGCGTCGCACCGCTCGCTGCGGCTTGCGCGAGGTCGGCGCCGCGATCGAGCAGCAGCGCAACGAGGTCGACGCGGCCGGCGCCCGCGGCACGCAGCAGCGCGCTTGCGCCCTGCGCATCGGGCGCATCGATGGCGAGGCCGAGGTCGATGAGTTTCGCCACCGCATCGGCGTCGCCGAGTTGCGCGGCGGCAGGCAGGTCGGCGGCGCGCAGCGCACGTTTGGGCAGTTTCCATCGCGTCCAGTCCAGCCAGCGGCGCAGGCCCGTTTGCGGTGAGGCGAGGGCGAGGCCGAGCGCGGTTTCGCCGTTGGCGGCGGCCAGCTCTGGATCGGCACCGGCGCGCACGAGCGCGCGCGTGATCGCGTCGGCCGCATCGGGCGGCAGCGCGAACGCGGCGAATAGCGGCGTGCGTCCGTGGCGGTCACGCGGGTTCGGATCGGCGCCGCGTTCGAGCAGCGTCTGCGCGATGCGCGCGCTGCCACAGGCGATGCAGCGCGCGAGCGGCGTCTGCGCGTTCGCGTCGCTGGCGAATGGATCGGCGCCGCGTTCGAGCATCGTCAGTGCGAGCGTCTCGAGCTCCGCGCGCCGTTCGGGATGGCGGATCAGCGCATCGAACACTGCGCCGAGCAGACCGCTGCCCGCGGTCTGCGCGCCGGCATCGATCAGCTCGCGCAGCGCGGCGAGACTCTCGGGCAAATGCGCGAGCAGGGCGCCGACCAGCGCGGTACCGTGGGGCAGTGTCGCATTCGCGTCGAGGCCGTGGCGCAGCAGCCACGCGCGCGCGGCCGGGTCGCGGTGTTCGGCGAGATCGAGAAAGAGTTGCGCACGTCGCGCCATCGGCCAGGCACGCTGGGTCTGCGCGAAGCTGTCGGCGATCTGCCAGTGGCCGAAGCGCAGTGCATCTAGCAGGTGCGCGGGCGAATCCTCGCGCGCGGTCGCGGTGGACGTTGCGCCCGCATCGATACTGGCCGGCAGCGCGTAGTCCGGGTCGAGCAGTTTGACCACGCTCCAGCGGCCGGCGGCGGCGGCGAAATCGACCGCGCGTTTGCCTTCGCGCGTTGTCGTGTCGATCGCGGCACCGAGCGCTAGCAGGCGCGCGACGAAGGCGTCGTCGGCGTAGATCGACTCGGCGGCGAACATCAGCGCGGTGCGGCCGCTGTGGTCGGCCTGTTCGAGCGCGGGCGCGTTCGCGCCGAGCACATCGAGCACGTCGGCGGCGCCGGCGAGCGCGGCTTCCATCAGCGCGCTGACGCCGAGCGCGTCGGTTGCGTCGATCGCGGCGCCGGACTTGAGCAGCAGCGCTGCGATGTCGGCGTTGTCGTGCTGCGCGGCGATCGCCAGCGCCGTGCGGCCGTGATTGTCGGTGCTGTCGACGCGCGCGCCGCGCTTGAGCAGCAGCTTGACCACGTCGGTGTTGTCGTCGGGCGAGGCCGCGGCCGCGATCAACGCGGGCACAGCGTCGGCGACGTGAACCGCGGCGCGGCGCTCGAGCAGGAAGCGCACGAGGTCGCTGCGTCCCAGCGCGCAGGCGATGGCGAGCGGGGTGTGGCCTTCGCGATTGATCGCGTCGACCGGCGCCGACGCATCGCAGAGCAACGCGGCGACGGTAGGCTCGGCCGCGCGCACGGCGAAATGCAGCGGCGTGTTACCCTCGGCGTCGACGCAGTGCGGATCGGCGCCGTTGGTGAGCAGGGTGACGACGACGTCGGGCCGACCCTGATAGCTGTCGCGCGTCGCCGCGATCAGCGGGGTCAGGCCGGCGTGAGCGCGGTTGATGTCGGCGCCCTTGGCGATCAGTGCCCGCAGCAGGGTCAGGTCTTGGGCGACGCAGGCGAGCACGACGACCGAACGCTGGTCGCGCTCGCCCGCGTGCGGCACGAAGTTCGGGTCGGCGCCTTGCGCAAGCGCGGCCAGTGCGGCCACGCCGTCGCAGGCGCGCGCATGGCGCAGCAGCCGCGCGTCGAGCTGCGCTTGATCGACCGGCACCGACGCGGGAGTGGAGGGCGAAATGGAAGCCGGCGCGGGTACCGCGACCGGCTCAGGCGCCGCAGCCGAAACGGGCTGAGCCGGAGCGACCGTGGTATCCAGCGACGGCGGCGTCCGTTGCGGACGCGCGTCGCGCGGATGCGCGGGGCGCAGCAGATCGCGCTGATCGAGTATCGCCGCGAGACTCGTACGCACCATCAACCAGTGGCACAGCGGTGCCAGCACCAGCGCGTAGGCGCCAAGTGCGAACAGGCGCGTTGTTTCGGGCAGATCGACACCGATCCCGGCAATGGCGAAGGTGCCGAGCGTCAGCGCGAACACGGCCAGCGACACAACCAGGCCCTGCGGGAAATACAGGTCTTCACGCGCGGTCAGGCGATGCGCGAGGTCGACGCTGTTGCCGACCGTTTCGCCGAGACCGGGCGGACGCCGCCGCGTGCGCAACTCGTCGAGCAACGCGGCGAGGCCGAACGCGGGCCAGCCGCGCCACGGCGCGAGCAGCAGCACGACCGCCGCCGCCAGCAGCAGCGCCGTGGCGAACGAGACGTGGGCGAGGATCAGGCGTGAAGGAAAGAATGCGACGAGCGCGAACACGGCGGCATAGACCGCGAGCAGCACGCCATAGGCCGCGCCGCCGAGAACCAGCGGCTCGATGTCGACCGGGCGCCGCCGCAGGTGCAGCGCGTGGGTGATCGCGACCATGGTCAGGCCGTTGCCGACGAACAGGGCAATGGCCACCGCGGGGTGGCGAACGAAGGCGGCTAGCGAAAAGACGGCCAGTGCCGGCAGGAACCAGGCGAGATCGATCAGCAGGTTGTGCGGGCGCCCGGGCCGGGGGTTCGACATTACCGTTGCGGTCTGCGGTGGGGAATTCGGCGCGAGTATACCGAGAAACGGTAGACATTCTGTTAGCAGCACGTAATGAAAATCGTCGCGACTTCGCGCTGTCGTCGTTGCAGAATAACGGTCCGACTCGCGCCCGGACCGGCGCGTCCGCTACCCGCACGGGAGTTGCCATGATCCACCCAGCATTCACCTTGATCGCCGCCGCTGCGCTGCTTGCCGGCGTTCCGGTGCTCGCGCAGCAGGCTGCGGCGAGCAAGTTCGACGCGCCCGCGCCGACACCGCCGTTCACCGATTTCCGCTACGAATCGCCCGGCACCACGCGCAAGATCACGCCGGCCGACCTGCCTGCGCCGTATGCAACCAAGGGCGTCGGCAACGGCCCGCACATGGTGCCGCGGCCGGCCGGCGTGTGGCCGAAGGTGCCGGCGGGATTCAAGGTCGAGTGGTTTGCCAGCGATCTACACAACCCGCGCCAGATCCGGCGCGCACCGAATGGCGACATCTTCGTCGCCGAAACCGCCGCCGGGCGCATCCGCGTGCTGCGCGGCATCGGCGCCGACGGCAAGCCGCAGAAGGTCGAAGTGTATGCAAATGGGTTGAACGAGCCGTTCGGTCTCGCGTTCTATCCGCCCGGCGCCGAACCGCAATGGCTCTACGTCGGCAGCACCGACGCGCTCGTGCGCCTGCCATATCGCAACGGCGATCTCAAGGCGAGCGGCAAGCCCGAGAAGCTTGCCGACCTGCCGAGCGGTGGGCATTCCACGCGCGACGTCGTGTTCTCGGCCGACGGCAAGCGCCTGTTCGTCGCGGTCGGCTCGCGCTCCAACGTCGACGATCCGGATACGACGCCGGCGGAGAAATTTCGCGCGAATATACTTGTATACAATTCCGACGGCGCCGGGCGCAAGGTGTTCGCCGCCGGTATCCGCAACCCGGTCGGGCTCGCGATCGATCCGAAGTCGGGCGAGCTGTGGACCAGCGTCAACGAGCGCGACATGCTCGGCGACAACCTCGTGCCCGACTACATCACGCACGTGCAGGAAGGGGGCTTCTACGGCTGGCCGTGGTGGTACATCGGCGCGAACCAGGACCCGCGCCACGCCGGCAAGCACCCCGAGCTCAAGGACAAGGTCATCGTGCCCGACGTGCTGATCCAGCCGCACAGCGCCTCGCTCGGCCTGGCCTTCTACGATGGCAAGCAGTTTCCGGCGGAATACTCGGGCGACATCTTCGCCGCCGAACACGGCTCATGGAACCGCTCCGCGCGCGCCGGCTACGAGGTGATCCGCGTGTCGCGCCACGGCAACGCGCGCGCCAGCGGCGAATATCAGGATTTTCTCACCGGCTTCGTCCTCGACGACGGCACCGTCTGGGGCCGCCCGGTCGGCGTCGCTGTGGCCAGCGATGGCTCGCTCCTGGTCACCGATGACGGCACGGGGTCAATCTGGCGGGTGCGCTACGCCGGGCCCTGACCCGCACGCCTGCCTCGCGCCCGCACCGGCTTCGTGATGTAGTCCGTGGCCACGATATCGCGCCGGCATGGACTTGCCATCACGACGGCGGCCCGGCATCCTGCCGCACGCAGTTGCATACTTCGACGACGCAGGGCCTGTAGCACAACGGTTAGTGCAGGAGACTCATAATCTCTTGGTTCCAGGTTCGAATCCTGGCGGGCCCACCATTCCGTCGCACTTGTGCGGCGTGTGGGTGAAAGCTTAGTTCGGCCAGGCTCGTGGAGAAACGAGCCTTTTTCCGCTTCTTCCGGAGATGCTCAACGTCGAACGGTGGGCTGCCGCCGCAATCGACGCAGAAGGGCGAGGCCGGAACGGCCGGCGATGATACGGGAAAGGTGATACCCCACGCGGGTTTCACGAGGATCCCGCAAAGCGGCGCTGACGAGATGGGACAGAGCGCGTGAGCGCGATTCCTCGGCGAGGAAATAGGCCGCGAGCGCATGACACTGCGCAAATTTCCGCTCGATTTGAGGCCGAAGTTCGGTGAGTTCGTCGCCGTGCCGCGCGAGCAGCGCCTGGAGCACGCGGATTGCGGTGAGCTGGCCCTCCAAGAGCCTGCCGGACATTTGCTCGCCGTGCCGCCGGTACTTGAGCAACGGAGTGTCGACGAGCGCGGCCGGGCCAACGTGAGCGAGTCGCAAGATGTAGTCCCAGTCGGTACCGATATCCATTCCCAGCGACAGGTTCCCGACCTCGCGCTGCGCGTCGCGCCGCATCATCAGGGTAGGCGGATGCATGAAGTTGCCGAGGATGAGGCGTTCCCAGATTCGCCCCCAGTAGATGCGATGGACCGGTTCGAACGTCCGTCCGAGCCATCCGACATCCGCCCCGGTGAAGACGTCCAGATGCGAAAACAATGTATCGAGAGGGTAACGCTTCAGCGCGGTGTAGTACGCGGGGCCCCCGGAGGCTGCAATGAGTCCTTCTTCATTGAATGTCGAGAAGGCGGTCGAGATGACGGCGACTTCAGGCCGATGCGCCAGGAAGCTTGCCTGCACCGCAATACGTTCCGGCTCACAGAGATCATCGCCGTCGAGCCAGGCGATGTATTCGCCTTGGGCATGCGCCATTCCGGCATTCCTTGCTGCACCCAGGCCGCCATTCTTGGTGCGAATGATGGTGATGCGCTGGCGAAATTGCTCGAGGATCTTCGGCGTGTCGTCGGTCGAGCCATCGTCCACGAAGATCACTTCGATGTTCGGATGGGTTTGCGCGAACACGCTCTCCAGCGTCGCGACAACGTGTTGCGCGCAATTGAATCCCGGGATGACGACGGATACCAAGGGCGCGGGCATGTGAGCGGGTGACCATGGCTCGGCGGACGGTGCGCGGCGGAGTATACGGTAAAAAGTTTTGCGTGCCGTGCGCGATGGCACCGCCGGTTTGCCTGGTAACCGCGTGCGAGCGCCACGAACGCCCTCTTCTCGACCGCGCCCTGTGCGGCTTCCGGCGCGCGCCATTCTTCGGCGGGCACCGCGGATCAGAAGCGGTATCTGATTCCGGCCCAGATCAGCCGCGGCGCACCCGGTGCGAAGAACGTCGTGCGCGGAACGGGATAATTTTCATCGCCGGGCGCGTCCGCCACTTTGGGAAACGGACGTGCATGGAAACTACCGTTTGCATCGAAGCCGGTGGCCCCGAGCTGCGCCGCCGTGTAGTACTCGCGATCGAGCAGATTGTCGATCTGGGCGAAGAAGGTCAACTTCGGCGTGGGCTTGTAGTTGATGCCTAGGTCGAACACGCCGTAGCCGGCCGTCTTGCCGGGGCCGAGATAGTAGGTGCCGTCCGGCTGATGCGCATTGTTTTCGTTGCCGCGTGCGTAAACACCGCCCGATGCACGAAAATCGAGGTTCAGCGACAACGTCTCGCCGAAGTCGTAGCCGACGAAGGCCTTGAAGGTCTGCTTCGGAATCAGCGGCATGCGGTCGCCGGGGCTTACCGTGATCGTGCCGCCCGCGAGGCCGCGGAATGCCGGATCCATCGCGGCGAAGCTGTTCGTGCTGTTGCCGTCGCCCGGGAACAGGCCGTAGGCCTGGTACGTGGCCTTAACGTAGGAATACTGCGCGCCGTAACTCCACGCCGACGCCCTGCTGTCGAAACCGAGGTCGAAGCCTTCGCGCCGGGTCTTCGGGAAATTCTGGAAGAATCCCGCGCCGGGTGCATCGGGCGCGGCGACGAACAAAATGTCGTTCTTGTTTTCCGCGCGATGAATGTTGACGTTCCAGTGCGTGCTGTCCCACAGCGTACCGCGCAGGCCGGCTTCGAGCGTGCGCGTGACCACCTGCGCGAGCGGCGGGTCGCCGGCCATGGCATTGGGCAGGCGGCACGGGTTGTTCTCGTTTGCGCAGCCGAGTTCGACGGCTGACGGCGCGCGACTGCCTTCGTTGTAGCCGATGTAGGCGTTGAACGCCGCGCTCGGCGACCAGGTCAGTCCTGCGGCCGGGTTGAAGCGGCGGTAGGTGTCGTTGCCGTTGAGCGAGTCGATGCCGCCGTCGGGATCGAGCAGGTCGCGGGTGATGACGGTTTGCCGGTTGTAGCGGCCGGAGATGGTCAGGTTCCACACGTCGGCGAGAGTCAGCGTGTCGCTGAAGAACGCGCTCCAGGTGTGCGCGCGGCTGCGCAGGTCGACGCGCGAGTCGAACGCGTTTTCGGAATTCTGCGAGCCGTCGGCGTAGGCGCCGGGGCCGTCGACGAGGACGACGCTGCGATTGGCAGCGAGATAGCCGAAGCGAGCCGACTGCGCGTAGCGGATGCGGTCCGCGTCGTAACCGCCGCCGACCAGGAATGCATTGCGGTTGCCGCCGAATTCGGCATTCCAGTCCAACTGCAGGTTGACGCCGTAGTTGTGCTGATGCGTGCGCGTCGTCGTGTCGATGCCATTGCACTTTTCGTTCGGCTCGCTGTTGAGCAGCACATTGGCTATACAGCGCCACTTCGGGAACGGCGTGTTCGCCGCGGTCGCGCCGCTGGCCGGAAAACCGCTGTAGCCGGCTGCGGTCAGCGCCGCCCGTTCCGCAGCCGAAGGCTGGTACACCGATTCGCCGATAGAGTCGTCGTTGAGATCGCCGTTCTGCGTGCGCGTATCGATCTTGCGGTAGTACACGTTGCCGGCGATCGACAACGCATCGCCGAAAGCATGCCTGCCTTCGAGGTTGAGGTAGTGGGACTGGTTCTTGGTCCGGTCGGGAATGGTGTAGACGCTGTTGTAGTCCTGCGCCAGCAGACGCATGTCCTGCAGGCCGTTGCCGATCAACGAGTCCTTGACGTAGGCGTAGCTCAGTTCGAAATCGCTGCCTTCATCGTGCCAGCCGAGCTTGCCGAAGAACTGGCCCTGGTCGGTCGGCGAGTATTCGCGCCAGCCGCCGTCGGTGAAATAGTGGGCATTGAGGTACCAGTCCCAGGCACCGTCGACGCCGCCCGACTGGATATCCGCGGTGCCGCGTGCATGCGCGCCATAACCCAGTTCGACCGTGGTGCCCGGATCGGTGCGCCCGCTTTTCGTTTCGAGCGAGAGTGCACCGCCGAGCGTATTGAGGCCGAACAGCGGATTCGATCCCGGGATCAGCGTGATGCCGGCGATCGCGCTGCGCGGAATCAGGTCCCAGCTGACGACATCGCCGAACGGCTGGTTGAGACGCACGCCGTCCATGTATACCGAGAGTCCCTGCGGCGTGCCGAGCAGCGGCGATGCGGTGTAGCCGCGGTAGTTGACGTCGGGCTGCAGCGGGTTGCCCTGCGACTCGTTGAAGTACACGCCGCTGAACTTGCGATTGAGGAATTCGGTCAGGTCGATCGCGTTGCTGTTGCGCAGGTCGTCGCCGCTGGCCGTCTGCACCGGCGCGGCGATCGCGTTGCGCGGTTGTGCGCCGCCGTTGAGCGGCGTCACTTCGATCGTGTCGAAGTTGACGACCGGCAGTTTCGCGGAAGCGTCCCTGCTCGCGTCCGCGTCCGCGACGACGGCGAAAGCGACGTTGCCGGTCGTGGCCAGCAAGGCCGCAGCAAGCGCGGCGGGCGCAAACGGGTTCTTTACCGGAATCGCACGCGTCATTCGACTACCCCTGGTCGTCCTGTGGTGATGGGTTCTGCGCCGCAGCGCGCACTTTGGAAATCTTGTCGGTGCGCAACGAGCAGGGCGCGAGTCTGCCAGCCCACGGGCGGGAAAAATTCCCGACGTGTATTGCGGCTTGCATGGCGGACGATTCCGCCGAAAATGCGTGCATGAGCCGACCGCAGATCGCACAGATTGTGCCGCCGCCGACACAGCATTCGCGCTGGCGCGGCGATTTGGCCTTGGTGGTCGCGTTGTCGATCCTGGCCGCGTTTGCTTCGGCTCACTGGGATTTCGCCGAGTTCCTTGCCGGCGAGTTCCACCTTGCCGAAAACCTGCAGCTGGACGAGGCTCCCGGGGTGCTGCTCGTCATCGCGACCGGCTCGTTGTGGTACGCGTGGCGACGCTACCGTGAGACGCGCCGGGCCCTGGCGCATAGCGTCCAGGCCGAGCGCCAATTGGCTGTGGCGTTGTTGGACAACCGCCGCCTCGTCCGTCAATACGCGGAAGCGCAGGAGACCGAGCGCGCGCGCCTGAGTCGCGAACTGCACGACGAGTTGGGCCAGTATCTCAACGCGGTCAAGATCGACGCCGTATCGCTCGCGCAGCGGCGCGGGCAGGCCGACGACATCGGCGAAATTGCCCGCTCGATCGTGGGCAATCTCGATCACATGCAGAAAGCGGTGGCGGGGCTGATCCGGCAGCTGCGCCCCGTGGGGCTCGATGAACTGGGTATCGAGGCGGCGCTCGAACACCATATCGCCGGCTGGCGCGAACGATTGCCGCAAGCAGCGGTGACCTTGCAATGTTATGGCGATCTCTGCAGCCTCGGCAATGCGGTCAGCCTTGCTGCCTACCGCATCGTGCAGGAAGGACTGACCAATGTGGTCAAGCATGCGCACGCGTCGCGTGTGGCAGTGCGTGTATGGCGGGCGGAGTCAGACGAGGGGCAGGCGCAACTGCGCATCCAGATATCCGACGATGGCTGTGGCCGGAGCCGCGACGAGGACGGCAATGCCGGCCTCGGTCTGATCGGCATGCGCGAGCGGATCGAGGCGCTGGGTGGCGAATTGCGCATCGAAACCGCGCCCGGGTGGGGTTTCCGCCTTGTCGCAAGTATTCCGGTTGTGCACAGCGAAGCAAGTCATGAGTGAACCGATCACCGTCCTGCTGGTGGACGATCACGCGGTGGTGCGCGAAGGCTACCGCCGCTTGCTCGAACGCGACCCGCGCATCATTGTCTGCGCCGAGGCGTCGAACCCCGAGCAGGCCTATCGCGACTTCGCACGGCTTCGTCCGGCCGTGGCGGTGGTGGACATCGGCCTGCCCGGCAGCAGTGGCATCGAGCTGACGCGGCGGCTGCTGGCCAGGGACAACTCGGCGAGAGTGCTGATCTTCAGCATGCATGACGAAGGCATCTTCGTGCGCAAGGCGCTTGAAGCGGGGGCGACGGGTTACATCACCAAAGCCAGCGCACCCGAGGTGCTGGTGGAGGCCGTGTGTGCCGTAGCCCTGGGTCAGCGCTATCTGAGCCGCGATGTGACCAGGACGCTGGGCAGCGAGGTTTCGGTGGGCGAGGCCGATGCGCTGAACGCGCTGTCGCCGCGCGAGTTCGAGATTTTTACCTTGATCGTCGGTGGCCATTCGCCGTTGGCGATCGGCGAGCGTCTTCGCCTCAGCGCGAAAACGGTGGCGAATCTGCAGACGTCGATTCGTCACAAGCTCGGCGCAACCAACAGTGCGCAATTGGCCCGCATCGCTGCGCGGTGCGGTATTGCGAATTGAGCCTCACGCGGCCAGGCACAAGATCGGATCATTGCTTCCAGGTGACGTGCACGCCGCCGAACACGGAGCATCCCGGCGCCGGCTCGAAGTAGCGGCCGTTGCTCTCGTTGACGATGATCGATCCGGCGTAGTTCTTGTCGAACAGGTTCTGTACGCGCAGGAACGTGGAAACGGTCGTCGCGGCGGTCTCGAACACGTAGCCGGTGCCGAGCGACAGTGTGCCGTAGCCCGGCGCGTATTGGCTGTTGAGATCGTTGACCGGCGTCGCGCTTGCGGCGTTCGCTTCGATCGTCGCGTTCCAGCCGAGTGCTTCGCCCCAGCGCAGCGCGGCGTAGAGGTTCGAGCGCGGCACGCCCGGGATGCGCGCCCCCGCGGCGACCGGCGTGTTCGGTTTCGTGCAGGTCGACGCCGCCGGGCAGGTCAGGAACGGCGAGAGGAATTTCGCGTCAAGATACGTGTAGGCGAACTGTGCGTGCCAGCGTGCGGCGAGCGGCAGGTCGAGCTTGAATTCCGCACCGCGCCGGCGCGCACGATCGACGTTCTGATAGGTCGTGCGACCGCCGCTCGAGGTGGCCGCGGCGATTTCGTTGCGCGTGCTGGCGTTGAACACGGCGACATCGAATTCGCCACCCGCAAAGCGCCATTTCGATCCGACTTCACTGTTGCGGCTGCGCGCGGGCACGAGGCCGAAGTTGATGCCGGCGCTGCCGTCGGGGCGATAGCCGAGTTCGTTGAACGTCGGCGTCTCGAAGCCGCGCCCGTAGGAAGCGTAGAGATGCCATTGGCTGTTCACGCGGTAGAGCAGGCCTGCGACCGGCGTCGTCGCCGCGTAGTTCGCGCGGCCGCTGTCGTCGGGATTGCCCGGCGCGATGTAGTGGTCGGCGGCGGAGAATTTCACTTCGCTGTGGCGTGCGCCGAGGCTGGCGAGCCAATGCTCGGCGAAACTCCAGGTGGCCTGCGCATACTGGTCGAAATTGAACACGAGGTTCTGCTCGTCGCGACGCAGTACGCCTTTCACGCCGAGCATCGTGCCGAGGTAGTTGTTGTAGCCTTGGCGATGCTGGTTCTGGCGGTCGTAGCTGACCCCGGCGGACACATCCAATGGCCGGCCGGCGAGGACGCCACGGTAGCTCCAGCGCGCGTCGCCGCCGCCGTAGTCGCCGTCGAGGTCGATCACGCCGCCGGGGCTGGTCGGCGCTTTCTGCGTCGCCACCGGGATCGACTGGTACTGTTCGACGTCGCGATGACCGGCGTAGCCGAGCACGCGCAGACTCTGCGAATCGCCCAGCGACTGCTCGTAGATTGCGCCGCCTTGCTGCTGGTGCACGCTCTTGCGCGTGTCGAACTGCGCCGCGCTCGTGACCGGCTGGCGCGGATCGGCCTCGAACTGCGCACGGGTCAAGCCGAGCGGGTCGTCCGCATTCGGCAGCGCCACCGCGTTTGCGAGCAGCGTCAGCTTGCGCCCCTCGCCCAAGTCGACGCTGAACTTGGCGTTGCCGTTGCTGCGTTCGGCGTAGCCGTGCCCGCGGTAGCCGTCGGTGTGGAACTGCGAGAGGTCGATGTTGTAGCCGACGATGCCTACGCGCCCGCGCGCGTTCGCGCCGAGGCGCAGCGTGCCGTAGCTGCCGCCGGCCGCATCGAAGCGCAGCTCGGGATGGTCGCCGCCGTCGGCGGTGAAGATCTGGATCACGCCGCCCGAGGAGTTGCCGTACAGCGCCGAGAACGGCCCTCGCAGCACCTCGATGCGCTCGGCCGAACCGAGCGGGAAGTTCGATACCTGCCCCTGGCCATCGGGCATCGTCGCCGGGATGCCGTCGACGTAGAGGCGTACGCCGCGCACGCCGAAGGTCGAGCGTGCGCCGAAACCGCGAATCGAGATCTGCTCGTCCTGCGCGTAGTTCTGCCGGTCGCGCGTGAGCAGGCCGGGAATGCCTTGCAGGTATTCGGATGGATTGATGCCGAGCGAGCTGCCGGCTTCGACCTTGACCGCGTCGATCGCGCCGGGAACCTCGAACGCCGGGCGTTCGCCGCGCGTCGCGGTAACGACGATGTCGGGCAGATCGACCGCGGCGGGTTCGTCGGCGAAGACCGGAGCGCAGGCCAGCACGGCGAGCAGGGCGGAGCGCCCGTGCGGGCGCGGCGCGCGAGGCGAAGACGCACGCGATGCGCTCAACCCAGTCTCCCGCGTTCACGCAACAGTTCGATCTCCGCATCCTCGAACAGGCGCGAGCGCACGAGAAAGCGCACGCCGCGACCGTTCTCGAGCGAGAACATGCCGCCGCGACCTTCGACGACGTCGATGATCAGCTGCGTGTGCTTCCAGTATTCGAACTGCGGCTTGCTGATGTAGAACGGCACGCCGCCGATCTCGCCGAGGTGCACGTCGCTGTCGCCGACGAGAAATTCGCCGCGTGGATAGCACATCGGCGAGGAGCCGTCGCAGCAACCGCCGGATTGATGGAACAGCACTGGCCCATTTTCCTTGCGCAGCGTATCGATCAGGGCAATAGCTGCGGGTGTGGCGATGACCTGGCGTGTGTCGAGTTCATGCTTGCTGGTCGTCCCCATGGTGCCCTTCTCGGTGTTCAGTTCGAGTCTTTGTAGACCAACAGTGCCTTCGACTGTTTGGCGTCCTCGTAAGTCAACGCCGAGCCGGTGGGCCCAAAACCATTCACCTGCAGGATGTAGGCCATGATTTTTTCGTACTGGTCATGCGGCAGTGTAGCCGGGGCCGTGGCGGGCATATTCTGTACGACGATCGTGAAAATTTCGCCTAGTGTGTGCTTCGCCTCGGCAGAAAAAAACATCTTGCCCTTCAGCATCGGGCCATTGCGGCCTTCCAGGTTCTTGCCGTGGCAAATCGAGCATTTGTCTTCGAACAACTGTTGGCCGGCCGCGGCCTGCTCTGCGGTGTAGTTGGCGACGCTGCGCTTGCCGGTGGACTTCGCAGCGCAAGTCGATGTGGCCGGGCCCTGCGCGTGGCGGCGTGCATGGTTGAAGCCCGTCGGCTCGGCACCGCGCCTGCCCGTCGCAGCGGGCGCCACATCGGCGTAGCCGCGCAGGAATTTGGCGAGCCCGCCGTTGTCGCGCAACACGGCAATGGCATGCTCGAAGCGGCGCGCGGCTTCTGCGCCCTTGTCGCCGTGCAAGGCCACCAGCGGCCACGACGTGCCGGCGTCGTCGAGCGGGTGGAACTCGTACTTCGCCACCGCCTTGGCCCGTTGCAGTGCGCCGACCACGCCGGGGCGCCAGATCATGGCGGCGACAACGTCGCGATGTTCGAGAGCGGCGACGACATCGTCGTCATCGGCGCGGATCTCGCGCACAAGATTGGGATGGTGTGGAAAGTACAGATTGGGCAGCGTGTTGTACGCCACGGCGACCTTGCTGCCCGCTGCGAATTTGGCGAGTTTCGTGCGTGGATCGCCCTTGTGCGTGACGAGCACGAAACCGGTTATGGCATAGGGCGGCGTTGCGGTGAGGAATTTCGGCAAGGAGCCGCTGGAAGCGTCGTACGGAAACCCGAGCACGAGGTCGCAGTGCTCGGCGAGCAGTCCCTTGTAGGCGCGCAGATCGAAATCCGGATCGTCGCCTTTGGGTTGGCCGCTGTATTCGTACAGCACCGGTCGTGCGCCGAGCTGGGTCGCGACGGCGCGCGCGACGTCTGCGTCGATTGCGACCGAAGGACTCGCCTTGTCGATGCAAAAGCGCATGTCGTCGGCGTGCGCGCGATTCGCGCC
>JAFEFS010000087.1 GCA_018240465.1 Pseudomonadota bacterium | reverse complement strand
GGGAACAAGAATTGCGGGGATTGGCCATGTTTGAGTTCACCTGGCCCTGGTTGTTCGCGCTGTTGCCGTTGCCGTGGCTGGTCGCGCGCGTGCTCAAACCTGCCGCAGCCGAGGCGGGCGCCGCGCTGCGCCTGCCGATGGCGCTGTCCGGCTTCGATCCTGCCGGCGGCGCGAACCCGGTCGCGCGCTGGAAGCGCTGGCTGGCGTGGCTCGCCTGGGCATTGCTCGTCGCCGCGGCGGCGCGGCCGCAGTGGATCGGCCAGCCGATCGACCTGGCGCGCAGCGGCCGCGACCTGATGCTGCTGGTCGACGCCTCGGGCAGCATGGACACGCCCGACATGCGCATCGGCGGGCAGGAGGTCACCCGCTACGGCGCGGTCAAGGCGATCGCGGGCGACTTCATCAAGCGCCGTGTCGGCGACCGCCTCGGCCTGATCGTGTTCGGCAGCCAGGCCTACCTGCTCACGCCGTTGACCTTCGACCGCGACACGGTCGGCAAGCAGCTCGCCGAATCCGCGGTCGGTCTGCCGGGCCGCGAGACCGCGATCGGCGACGCGGTCGGGCTCGCGGTCAAGCGCCTGCGCGAGCGGCCGGAGGACCAGCGCGTGGCGATCCTGCTCACCGATGGCGTCAACGATGCGGGCGAGCTCGACCCGGCCAAGGCGATCGATCTCGCCGTCGCGGAAAAAGTGAAAATCTATACCATCGGCATCGGCGCCGAGGCGATGCGCATTAACGATGGTTTCTTCGGCAGCCGCGTGGTCAATCCCTCGGCCGAGATCGACGAGAAGATGCTCGCGGAAATGGCGCAGAAGACGGGCGGGCGCTATTTCCGCGCGCGCGATACGGCGGAGCTGGCGCAAATCTACCGCGACATCGACAAACTCGAACCGGGCGTCGACAAGGGCCAGCAATTCCGCCCGGTCGACGAATGGTTCTTCTGGCCGCTGGCCGCGGCGGTGCTGCTGGCATTGTCCGGCGCACTCGCGCCGCTCGCCGCATCGCTGCACGCACCACGCTTCGCGCGTACCCGCGGGGCTGCATCGTGAACGCGCTGCACGATTTCCACTTCCTGCGCCCGGCCTGGCTGCTGTTGCTGCTCGCGCTGCCGCTGCTCTGGCGCGTGTTGAAATCGGCGGGCGGCGATGCGCAGGCATGGCGCGGCGCGGTCGATGCGCATCTGCTCGAACATCTGCTCGTGCGCAACGCGGACGCGACGTCGGCGCGCGGGCCGGCATGGCTCGCGCTCGCCGCGCTGGTGATCGCGAGCCTCGCGCTCGCGGGTCCGGCCTGGGAGCGCCTGCCGCAGCCGCTGTACAAGAACCAGGCCGCGCGCGTGATCGCGCTGGAGCTGTCGGCCACGATGAGCGCGCAAGACGTGAAGCCGAGTCGTTACGAACGCGCGCGCTACAAGATCGCGGACATCCTCAAGCGCTCGGGCGATGCCCAGGTCGCGCTGATCGCCTATGCCGGTGACGCCTTCGTCGTCGCGCCGCTGACCGACGATGCGAACACGGTTGCCAACCTCGTCGACTCGCTCGATCCCTCGGTGATGCCGGCGCCCGGCAACGACACCGGCCGCGCGATCGACCTCGGCGTAAAGTTGATCCACCAGGCCGGCTTGCGCGAGGGTGAAATCGTCCTGCTCGCCGACGGCGCGAGTGACGATGCCGACGCGGCGGCCGCGAGTGCGCGCAGCGCCGGCGTGCGCGTGTCGGTGCTCGGCATCGGCACTGCGCAGGGCGCGCCCATCGCGCTCGGCGACGGCGGCTTTCTCAAGGACAAGTCCGGCAATATCGTGCTGCCCAAGCTCGACGGCGCGGCGCTGGCCGCGCTTGCGCGCGCGGGCGGCGGCCGCTACGCCGAATACCGCAGCGACGCGGGCGACCTCGATGCCGTGCTTGGCACGCTCGCGGCGGGCGGCGAAGCGGCGCAGGACGCGAGCGGTGCCGAAGTGCAGAGTGCGCGTTTCCTCGACCGCGGGCCGTGGCTGCTGTTCGCCTTGCTGCCGCTGGCGGCGCTCGGTTTCCGCCGCGGCTGGCTGACGTTGTTGCCGCTGGTGTTGCTGGCGCAACCGCAGCGCGCCGAAGCGAGCTTATGGACCGACCTGTGGCAGCGTGCCGACCAGCAGGCGCAAATGCAGCTCGACGCGGGCAATGCGAAAGCAGCACAGGCGTTGGCGAAGAATCCCGAACTGCGCGGCAGCGCGGCGTATCGCGCGGGCGACTTCGCTGCGGCAACGGCGGACTTTTCCGCCGCCGGCGCGCAGCAGGCATCCGCCGATGCGGCGTACAACCGCGGCAATGCGCTCGCCAGACAAGGCAAGTTTCCCGACGCGATCGCGGCTTACGACGAGGCACTCGAGCGCGAGCCGGGCATGGCCGATGCCGCGGCGAACAAGAAGGCGGTTGAGGACTTTCTCAAGCAGCAGCAACAGCAGAAACAGGATCAGCAGCAGAAAGGCTCGCAGGACCATCAAGGCAACAAGCAGCAGCAACCCGGCAACGATCAGGCGCAGGACTCGAAGGACTCGAAAGACGGCAAGGGCGACCAGCAGGGCGACGACAACGGCGAAAAAAGGGAATCGAAGGATCAGGGCAAGGACGACAAGGGCAGCAGCGGGCAGGACGGCAAACCCGAGGATTCGCAGCAACAGAACCAGTCCGCGAACGGACGCGACAAGCCCGGCGAGGAAAAGAACGCGGCACAACAGCCCGCGCAAGGCGCCGAGCCAGGCAAGGAGTCGCAGGAAAAATTCCAGCAGGGCATCGACAAGGCGCTGAACGACCAGGCCGACACCGGCAAGGATGCGCAGCCCGTGCGTCTGGGCGCGCGCGAGGCCGACCGGCGCGGCGAGAAGGACCAGGCCGTCGAACAATGGCTGCAACGTGTGCCCGATGACCCGGGCGGTCTGTTGCGTCGCAAGTTCCAGCTCGAACACCAGCGCCGCCGACAGGGTCAGGAGCAGGAGTCATCGCAATGAACGTCTTGTTGTCACGCGCGACGATGCGCGCAATGTTCCTTTCCTGCACGCCACGCCGTGCGCCTGCTGCGTTGCGTGTGCTGCTCGTGCTTGCGGCATCGCTCATCGGCATGGACCTGCATGCCGCGCAGGTCCGCGCCTGGCTCGACCGCAACAGCATGCAGCTCGGCGAGACCGCGACGCTCAACGTCGAGGTCAGCGGCAACGCAACCGCAACGCGGCCCGACTTCAGCGCGCTGCAGCAGGACTTCAACCTTCTCGGTACCGAAAGTTCGACCTCGATGAACATCGTCAACGGCCAGGCTACGTCCAAGCTGCTCTGGGCGGTGGGCCTCGAACCGAAGCGTGCGGGAACGTTCACGATTCCCGCACTCACCGTGGCCGGCGCGCAGACACAACCGATCACGTTGACGGTAGTGCCGGCGAGTGCGGCTTCGGCCAAGGCCGGCGATGACCTGTTTCTCGACGTTTCGGTGGAACCGAAGTCGCCCTACGTGCAGCAACAGGTGCGCGTGACGGTCAAGCTCTACTTTGCGCTCAACCTGACCGACGGCAATCTCGAGGATCCTCACGGCGACGGCCTCAACGCGCGCAAGCTCGGCCAGGACGCGAGCTACACGGCCGAAGTAGACGGGCGCCGCTATCGCGTGCTCGAACGCCACTACGCGTTGACCGCGGAGAAAAGCGGCGCGGCGACGCTGGTGCCGATCGTGTTTCGCGGCCACGCGGTCGATCCGAACGACGTCAACAGCTTCTTCTCGCGCGGGCGCAGCGTGACTGCGCAGGCGGCGGGCGCCACGCTCGACGTGCGCCCGCGTCCCGCGGGTTCGGGCACGGATGCATGGCTGCCGGCGCAATCGTTGACCCTGACGGCCGACGGCATCGACGCGAATTCGCCGGCCCATGTCGGCGAACCGCTGACCCTGACCCTACATCTGAAGGCGCAAGGGCTGGGCTTTGAGCAGCTGCCGGAACTGAAGTTGCCGCACATCGACGGCGCCGACGTCTATCCCGACAAGGAGACCACGATCAACCGCGACGACGGCGCCTGGCAGTACGGCGAGCGCACGCGCAAATTCGCGATCGTGCCCAACCGCGGCGGCACGCTGAAAATTCCGCCGCTGAGCCTGGCCTGGTGGGATACCGCGCACGATCGTGCGGCCAGCGCCGATTTGCCTGCGATCAGCTTCGGTGTAACGGGTGCGGCAGGCGCGGCTGCCGCAGGTGCGGCAAAATCCACTAGTATACAAAGTGCCGTGTCATCGCCGTCGTCGTTGCCGGTCGCGTCGATGTCCGATCGCAATATCGGGCCGCCGTGGCGCACCCTGGCGCTTGCCGCATGCGCATTGTGGCTGCTCACCATCGCAGCGTGGGCGGTTTCGACGTGGATGCGGCGCCGTGGACGCGGTGGCGGCGAGTCCGGAAGCGGGCCGGCTGCGCGTGGCGATGGCCGCGCGCGCGCGGCGTTCGTCGCAGCCTGCAAGCGCGATGATGCCGCGGCGATGGCGCGCGCGTTGATCGCCTGGGCGCGCGACGAGGGTTGCAACGCGCGCACGCTCGGCGAACTCGCAGCCGCAGTCGGGGAGGCGCAGCGTGCTGCGTTGAGCGAACTCGAGCGTCGTCTCTATGCGGCGGGTTCCGGTGCGTTCGATGGCGGACGCATCGCGGCAGCATTCCGCAATGGCTTCGCGTTCGCCTCGATGGCGCGAGCGGAAGTGGATTCACCGTTGCCGCCACTCTATCCGTTCCCGACGCGTTAGAGCATCTTTGATTCGAGTGTTGGCCAATCGCGATGGCGAAAGGCCCTTTCTCCGCCGGGGGGGGGATGAGGTTCCGCGTCAGCACTTGAATCGAAAACGCGTCGACGTCGCGCGGCAACCAAATTGCGCCGCGTTGCATCCTATCTGACGGAAATCGTCCTGCGGAAAAAAAACGGTATCGAACGATGCCGACGGGACCGGCTTGGCGCGATTTCCGCCATCGTCACGAATCGGAGCAGCTCATGCACAAAATTCTTTTCGCCGCAGTTCTTGCCGGGCTGTCGCAAGCCGCCTTGGCCGGAGTCGTCTATCAAGTCGATCTGCACCATGCGAACCGCCGCATCGTCTCGTTCGAAGTTGCCGCGCGCGGCACTGACCGTTTTCATCCGGTTCCGATCCAGATCGATCCGCGGGATCCGGATGGCAAGGTCACGGTCGCGCTGCGCAAGGGCGACGGTCACTGCGTGCGCGATCTGCGCGTCGGCTTCGCCGACGGGCAGCGGGTCGTGCGCCGCGATTTCGACCTATGCAAGCTGAGCGGGGTGCGCGCGGGCGACAGCCTGCTGCTTGCTGCGCTGCCGTAGCGCTGCGCCTGCTCCGCGCGCCGCGGCGGCGGAGCCCGGCCCGACTCGTGTACCATCGCCCCGGGGCAGGCAGAAAATCCGGGACTCTGGTATGAAATTGGCGCTGCATACGCGCGTATTGATCGGCTTCATCGTCGGCACCGTCGCCGGTGCGATCGCATTCTGGTGGGCGCGACACGGCGGCGACGTCAGCTGGGTCAACGGCTTCGTCGACACGATCGCGCAGCCGGTCGGCCTGCTGTTCCTCAAGTTCCTCAAGATGCTCGTGTTGCCGCTGATGTTCTCGGCGCTGATCGTGGGCATCACCGAGATCGGCGACATCGCCAGCCTGGGCAAGGTCGGCCTGCGCATGCTCATCTACATCGTCGTGGTGACGAGCATCGCGATCGCGGTCGGCCTCGTCGTGATCAACCTGATCCAGCCCGGCGTCGGCTTCGACCCGGCGATTCGCGATGGCCTGCTCGCCGCCAACTCGCACGATGCGCAGGCGATCACCGCGACCAAGCCGAGCCTGTCCGGGGTCAAGATCATCCTCGGCCTCGTGCCCGACAACCCGATCAAGGCCGCAGCCGACGGCGACTTTCTCGCGGTGATGTTCTTCGCCGTCATGCTCGGCATCGCGCTAGTGCTCAAGCCGACGCCGGCGACCGCGGCGTTCAAGGCCACGGTGCAGGGCCTGCTCGACCTGGTGATGAAGTTGATGGAGCTCATCATCAAGCTCACGCCGTACGCGGTCGCCGCGCTGATGTTCTCGCTGACCGCGCGCTTCGGCACCGACATCCTCGGCAAGCTCGGCCTTTACGCGCTCAGCGTGGTGCTGGCGATCGCGATCCACATGTTCGTGGTGTTGCCGCTGTGGGTGCGGATGTTCGGCGGCATGAGTCCGCTGAAGTTCTTCAAGGGCAGCGAGGAAGCGATCCTGCTCGCGTTCTCGACCGCATCGAGCACCGGCACCTTGCCGACCACGCTCAAGGTGGCCGAGGAGAATCTCAAGTTGCCTCCGCAGATCGCGCGCTTCGTGCTGACGATCGGGGCGTCCGCGAACCACCACGGTACCGCGCTGTTCGAGGGCCTGACCACGCTGTTCATCGCGCAGTGCTTCGGCCTCGACCTCAGCCTCGGCCAGCAGGTCGCGGTGATCGGTCTGTGCATCATCGGCTCGATCGGCACGGCCGGCGTGCCGGCCGGGTCGCTGCCGGTGATCGCGGTGATCCTGGGCTACCTGCACCTGCCGCCCGAGGCGATCGGCATGATCCTCGGCGTTGATCGCTTCCTCGACATGTGCCGCACCTCGCTCAACGTGACCGGCGACCTCGCGACCGCGGTGGTCGTGTCGCGGGACGCGGGCGACATCAAGCTGCCGCTGCCGACAAGCTCCTCGCACGCCTAGCTGTGCGCTTCGACGCCCGACAACGTGCCGGCCTGCATCGGCGCGTTGTCGCGAGCGCGACAAAGCCGGGTCGATCGGCGACAATACGCGCCCTTCCCCGAACCTGATCGAGCGACAGCCCATGACCAGCCGCAAGGAACTAGCCAACGCCATCCGCGCGCTGTCGATGGATGCGGTCGAAGCCGCCAAGTCGGGCCATCCGGGCATGCCGATGGGCATGGCCGACATTGCCCAGGTGCTGTGGGGCGATTTTCTGCGCCACAACCCGGCCAATCCGAAGTGGCCGGGGCGCGATCGCTTCGTGCTCTCCAACGGGCATGGCTCGATGCTGCTGTACTCGCTGCTGCACCTGACCGGCTACGACCTGCCGATCGATCAGCTCAAGAAGTTCCGCCAGCTGCACTCGAAGACGGCCGGGCATCCCGAGGCGAGCGAATTCCCCGGCATCGAAACGACGACCGGGCCGCTAGGTCAGGGCCTGGCGAACGCAGTTGGCTTTGCGCTTGCCGAGCGCGTGCTCGCGGCGCGCTTCAACCAGCCGGACTGCGGCATTGTGGATAATTATACCTATGTCTTCCTTGGCGACGGCTGCCTGATGGAAGGCATCTCGCACGAAGCCTGTTCGCTCGCCGGCACGTGGAAGCTCGGCAAGCTGATCGCGGTCTACGACGACAACGGCATCTCGATCGACGGCGAAGTGCACGGCTGGTTTACCGACGACACGCACAAACGTTTCGAGGCCTACGGCTGGCAGGTGATCGGCCCGATCGACGGTCACGACCCGGCCGCGGTGGCCGCCGCGCTCGAACAGGCGCGCAAGGATACCGACCGGCCGAGCCTGATCATGGCGAAGACGATCATCGGCTGGGGCGCGCCGAACAAGCAGGGCACCGAGGCTACGCACGGCGCGCCGCTCGGCAAGGACGAAGTCGCCGCGACGCGTGCGCACATCGGCTGGAACTACCCGCCGTTCGTGGTGCCCGGGGAGATCTACGCCGGCTGGGATGCGCGGGCGAAGGGCGCCGCGGCCGAGGCGGCGTGGAACGAGAACTTCGCGAAGTACAAGAAGCTGCATCCCGAGCTCGCCGCCGAGTTCGAGCGGCGCGTATTGAAGCTCGCGTTGCCCGACACGTTCCATGCCGCTGCCGACGCGTTTGCGCGCAAGCTGCAGCAGGAAGGGCCGACCGTGGCCTCACGCAAGGCGTCGCAGATGGCGCTCGACGCCTACGGTCCGCTGCTGCCGGGTTTGATTGGCGGTTCCGCCGATCTCGCGCCGTCGAACCTGACCATCTGGAAAGGCTCGAAGGACGTGCAGAGCGGCGACGCCCGCGCCAACTACGTGCACTACGGCGTGCGCGAATTCGGCATGAGCGCGATCAGCAACGGTCTGTCGCTGTACGGCGGTTTTCTTCCGTACGATGCCACCTTCCTCGTGTTTTCCGACTACGCGCGCAACGCGGTGCGCATGTCGGCGCTGATTCCGGCACAGGTCGTGCACGTCTACACCCACGACTCGATCGGCCTCGGCGAGGACGGCCCGACGCATCAGCCGATCGAACATGTGGCGAGCCTGCGTCTGATTCCGAACAACCGCGTCTGGCGTCCCTGCGATGCGGTCGAAACCGCGATCGCGTGGAAGGCGGCGATCGAGCGCCGCGAGGGGCCGAGCTGCCTGATCCTGTCGCGGCAGAATCTGCCGCACCAGTTGCGCAGCGACGAGCAGGTTGGCCTGATCGAACTCGGTGGCTACGTGCTCAGCGATCCGGCCAGCGCGAAGTTCGATGCCATCCTCATCGCGACCGGTTCCGAAGTCGGCATCGCGATGGAGGCGATGCGCAGCCTCGCCCAGCAGAACGTCCATGTACGCGTCGTCTCGATGCCGTGCGCCGAAGTGTTCGACCGCCAGCCGCTTGCCTATCGCGAAGGCGTGCTGCCATCGTGGTGCCGCAAGCGCGTCGCGGTCGAGGCGGGCGTCACCGCGTACTGGCGCAAGTATGTCGGCCTCGACGGCGCGGTGATCGGCATCGACCGCTTCGGTGCGTCGGCGCCCGCGGAAGCGCTGTATGCATATTTCGACATCACTGCGACTGCGGTAGCCGATGCGGTCAAGGCGCTGAAATAGCGTTCGACTTCCCTTTTCCGGGCACGGTCGGGGTCCGCTGTGCTCACCGCCAACCTACGTACGGCTGTAGCTCCAGCTTTGCATGCGCCCGTCGCGGTACGGCATCACGCCGTGAAACGCGCGCGGGTCGGCATCGAACACCAGCGGCAGGAAATGGCGGTCACCCTCCCACAGCGGCAGGTCGAGAATCCTTTCCGCTTCGACCCATTCCAGCGTGCCCTCGGCATTGCGTTCCAGCGGCGTGCCTGCATAGCGCGTGATGACGAAGACGAAGCCGAACCAGTCTTCGCCGTGCTTGCCGAATCCGGGCCAGCTGATCGTGCCGCGCAGGTTCAAATCCAGGCAGTCGATGCCGGCTTCCTCCAGGATCTCGCGGCGCATGCCTTTGATGACGTCCTCGTCCGCTTCGAGCTTGCCGCCTAGGCCGTTGTACTTGCCGAGGTGATGATCGCCTTCGCGCGTGTTGCGATGGATCATCAGCACGCGCCCGCGGTCGGGCGAGAGCACGTAGCCCAGCGTAGCGAGGATCGGGGTGTAGGGCATGGATGTTTTCCTGGGGCTGTCCGGCAATTGTAACCGCCACTGCCTGCTGCACCGGGACTTGACTTATCCATTTACACATGTAATCTAGATGTCAATTACGAACGTAATTGGAGAGCGCAATGCCGATCAGCGATGCCGAAAGCGTGGTGATGGACGTGCTCTGGCGCAGCCGCGCGCCGATGAGCGCGGAGGAAGTGGTCGCTGCGCTTTCTGTCAGCAGCGACTGGCAGGAGGCGACGATCAAGACCCTGCTCAACCGCCTGCTCACCAAGCGCGCGATCACCGCCGCACGCGACGGCAAGCGCTATCTCTACAGCGCCCGGCTCAAGCGCGAAGACTACGTGCACAGCGAGAGCAAGGGCCTCATCGACCGCCTGTTCGGCGGCCGCGTCGCGCCGCTGGTCGCGCATTTCTCCGAAGCGGGAAAACTGAGCAAGAAGGATCTCGCGGAACTCAAGCGACTGATCGAGGAGCTCGACGATGACGCATGACTTGCTCATGGCTCTCGGCTGCGGCGCGCTCGCCGCGGGTCTCACCCTCGTCCTCGTGCTGGCCGTGCGCGTGCCGGCGCGGCGCTGGCTCGGCGCCGCGTTCGCCTACCGCTTGTGGCTGCTCGTGCCGGTCGCCGCGCTGGCGACGCTGCTGCCGGCGCCGGTGCGGCCGCTGACCCCCGCGCTGCAGGTCGCGCCGTCCGCGCCGTCGTCTTCGGCGACCATCGAACTGCGGGCCGCGGTCGCGCAGGCGGCGTCGTTCGACTGGCAGCCGTGGCTGCTCGCATTGTGGATCGCAGGAGCGCTCGCGCTCGTCGTCGTGTTCGCGCGCCAGCAGCGCCGCTACCTGAAGAATCTCGGCGCGCTGAGCGCCGGCGATCACGGCGCCCTGCGCGCGCAGGCGACCGATGGCTGCCCTGCGCTGGTCGGCGCACTGCGTCCGCGCATCGTCGTGCCCAGCGATTTCGAATTGCGCTACACGAAGGAAGAACGCGAACTCGTACTGGCCCACGAGCGCACGCACCTCGTGCGCGGCGACGCGCAAATCAACGCGCTCGCCGCGCTGCTGCGCTGCCTCAACTGGTTCAATCCGTTGTTCCATCTCGCCGCCTCGCGTTTCCGTTTCGACCAGGAAATCGCCTGCGACGCGGCCGTGATATCCCGTTTTCCGGAAGCGCGCCGGTGCTACGCCGACGCGATGTTGAAGGCGCAACGGGTCGGCGAGTCGTGGCAGGAGCTGCGACTTCCGGCCGGTTGTCTGTGGCCTGCGAGCCATCCCTTGAAGGAGCGAATTGCGATGTTGAAGTTTCCGGCAATGACAGGTGTGCGACGCACGTTGGCAAGCACGGCGATTGTCGCGCTGGTATCCAGTGCGGGTTATGCGAGTTGGGCGGCGTTGCCGGGCAGGGCGCCTGCAGACGAAGCGGCTCCGAAAGTTGCTGGTGCCGCTGAGTCAAAACAAATGATCGCTGCGCCGTCGCTCAAGATTGACCTGCCGCAACCGGACAGGAATCAGCTGCCGCCGCTCGAAAATCTGCCTGCCCCGGTCACCTTGTCGGTGCGCTCGAATGGCCAGTTCTACTGGAACGGCAGATTAGTGAGTGAGGAGGAAGTGCGGCAGGCGATGGAAGTGCTGGCGAAGCAGAGTCCGCAGCCTGTCTTGTTGATTCAGGCCGACAGCAGCGCGAAATACGAGCTCGTCGCGTCGGTCATGACCGATGCGAAGGACGCTGGCATGGAAAAAATTGATTTCGAGGCACCGCGTGGATCGCGGCAGCATGGCGCTTTCGTGCCAGCAACGACCCCGGCGATAGCCAAGCAACTCGCGTTCAACGGCGAAAAGCCGACGGCTTCCGACAAGCCTGCAACATCGGTTCAACCTGGCGAAATCCCGGACATGGCTCCGTCTGAGAACATCACCTATCGCAAGATGCAGCCACCCAAGTATCCGCTGGAAGCCATCAAGGCCGGTGTGGGCGCGAAGGTGATCCTCAAAGTGTTGATCGACGAGCAGGGCAACGCCAAATCCGCGGAAATCGAGAAGCTGCAACTGATTGGCGAGCCGAAGAGCGCCGCCGATGGCACGGTTCCGGACAGGGCAGCGTTGGTAGAAAGCTTTGCTCAGGCTTCGAAGGCGGCAATGCTGTCGTGGAAATTCAATCCCGGCCTCAAGGATGGGAAGCCGTTCGAGGGCTACGCTTTGGTGCCGATCGATTTCTCGACGCATGGATGCACCAAGGAAGACCCGTGTCCGCAGCGCAACAAGCCCACGCAAGCTCCCGCTGCGGCGAAGAAAGGCGGTCATGCTTGAGCACTGCCGGTTTTGGAGCATGGATGCGGCATCCGCCTGTGTGATCGCAGCGATCTCGCTTGGCGCCTGTCGCCAGGCGGTTCGCCCGGACGACGGCTTGCCCGCAACGCGAGTGACGTACAGCGCACGCGGCGCGGCGGGAATAGCGCGTCGGCTGGGCGTCAGCGCGCCGACTGTTCGTGCGGCAGGGCGGAGACCGCAGGCCCTCGTTCCGCGCGATAGGGGCTATCTTTGAGGTAGCCGTCGCTCAACGTGCGCATGAACACGACGATGTCGTCGATCTCGCTCTTGCTCAACGCCGGGCGTGCTCCGGGCTTCTGTCCGGCGAATGGTGGATCGCGGTTGATGTTGGCGTGATAGGGCGCAGGCAGGTCGTCGTAAAAAACAGTCTTTCCGTTCGCATCCTTCGCGTACCAGCGCTCCGGCGTGATGTCGCGGGTGACGTAGAACTCGACCACTTCGCGCAGGTCGTGGAATTTCCCGTTGTGGAAAAATGCACTGCGCAGGGCGACGTTGCGCAGCGTCGGCGTGCGGAACAGGCCGCAGTATTCGTCCTGGTTCGCCTTGTCCTCGCGTTCGGGGCCGCAGGCGCCGAGGTCGAAGAAGGCGGGGTCGCGGTTGCGCGCGATGTTCGCATTGCGCGGCACGGCGAGTGCGATCAGGCCGTAGTCGGAGAACGCGGGCGGCGTGCCATCGAGTCCGCGCCTGGACAGATGGCATTGCGCGCAATTGCCCTTGCGTGCGTCCTCGAACAGGGCGAGGCCGCGTTGCTCCTGCGCGCTCAACGTTGCGCGCCCGGTGAGGACGGCATCGTATTTGCTCGTGTACGGACTGAATTCGGCGTCGTCCTCTTCGAATGCGGCGAGCGCGCGCGCGACCGCGGCGAAGGCGTGTTCGTCATCGTCCAGGACGGTGCTGCCAAGCGCCGCGCGCAGCGTCGGCGCATGCGGCGCCTTGCGCGCGGCGGCGGCGACGCCGGCGATCGTGTTCGCCATTTCGAACTTCGAGGTCAGCGGAATCGCCGCCTGTTGCGCGCCGGTGTCGACGCGGCCGTCCCAGGTCAGGCCGCCGGTGGGGCCGTTGTCGATCGAGTTGTCGGCTTCGTCCTCGGAGTCGTAGTGGTGGTTGTCGTAGGGCGGTACGCGGTCGAGATAGGTCAGCGTCGGCAGTGCGCGCAGACCCTGATCGCGCAACGCAGGGCCGCCCGTTTGCACATCGCGTGCGTTCGGCGGGTTGTAGCGGCGCGCGGGATCGTGGCAGCTCGCGCAGGATTGCCTGCCCGAGGCGGAGAACATCGGATCGGAGAAGATCGCGCGGCCGGCTTCGCGCAACTGCGCCGTGCGTTCGCGCGCCCGCGCGTACGAGGATGCGAGCTCCGCTGCGCTGGCGCGGGCGGGCGCGGCGAACTGCGAGGCGGTCAGAAGGAGTACACAAAGGTGGCGGCGCATGCGACCATTCTGCCTCAATGCCTTGTCGCAAATGGTGACCCGCATGCTCCGTCTTCGCCCGATACCGTTGCTCGCCGCGGCCGCCTTGCTCGCGGCCTGCCAATCTTCGCCGATGGCGCGCAAACCCGCTGCCGCGGGACGCGATGCGAAGCTCGATGCGATCCAGACCATCGTCGTGATCTACGCCGAAAACCGTTCGTTCGACCAGTTGTACGGCATGTTCCCCGGTGCGAACGGCCTGCAGAACCTCAAGCCGGAACAGTACCTGCAGCGTGATCGCGACGGCAGCGTGCTCAAGCAATTGCCGCCGGTGCCGAACGCATTGACGACGGCGGCCGACCCCAAACAGATTCCCACCGAGGCGACGCGCGGCCATCCCAATCGTCCATTCGCGCTCGACGATCCGAACGGCTACGGTGTCAGCCTGGACTACCGGCTGCACGATCTGATTCACGCGTTCTACAACCAGCAGATGCAGATCGATGGCGGCAGGAACGACCTGTTCGCCGCCTACAGCGATGCCGGCGGCGAGACGATGGGCCATTTCGACGGCTCGAAGATGGCGCTTTGGAAAATTGCGCAAAAGTATACCCTGGCCGACAATTTCTTCCACGGCGCGTTCGGCTCCTCGTTCCTCAACCACCAGTACCTGATCTGCGCCTGCGCACCGTTCGACTTCAAGACCAAGGCCGATCCGAAGACCTACGAGGCCAATATCTCGATCGTCAACGCCGACGGGGTCAGCCTCACGCCGGATCCGAAGAGCCCTGCATCCGCGCTCGACGGCCCGCCGAAATACCTGCGCTACGGCAACCTGACGCCGGACTACTACGCGGTCAACACGATGCAGCCGCCGTACCAGCCCTCGGGCAACACTGCAGCCAAGGGCGGCGATGCGCGCTTCGCCGATCCCGACAAGCGCAATACCCTGAGCCCGCAGGTCGCCGAGACGATCGGCGAGCGGCTCGACGCGGCGAACGTCAGCTGGGCCTGGTATGCGGGCGCCTGGCAGATCGCGCTCGATCAGGGCAAGGAGCTCTCCCACATCGCATTCCAGTACCACCACCAGCCGTTCAACTACTACGCGAACTACGCGCCCGGCAAACCGGCGCGCACCGAGCATTTGCGCGACGGCGGCATGGACGGTGCGAAGCTCATCGCCGACATCGATGCCGGCAGGCT
The DNA here is from genome assembly GCA_018240465.1 of Pseudomonadota bacterium. GTDB lineage: Bacteria > Pseudomonadota > Gammaproteobacteria > Xanthomonadales > Rhodanobacteraceae > Rudaea. The sequence continues at coordinate 48,106 of JAFEFS010000087.1, read as the reverse complement.
GCCGCAGGTGACGTTCTACAAGCCGCAGGGCAACCTCAATCAGCACGCGGGCTACGCGACGGTCCGCGCCGGCGACGAGCACATCGCCGACGTGATCGCGCACCTGGAGAAGAGTCCGCAGTGGCCGCACATGGTCGTCATCGTCACCTACGACGAGAACGGCGGCTGGTGGGATCACGTCGCGCCGCCGAAGGGCGACCGCTGGGGTCCGGGCCTGCGCATTCCGGCGATCGTCGTCTCGCCGTTCGCCAAACGCGGCTACGTCGACCACACGCAATACGACACCGGCTCGATCCAGCGTCTGCTCAACCGCCGCTTCGGCCTCGCCCCGCTGCCCGGCATCGAGCAGCGCGACGCGGCGCTGAAGGCGAACGGCGCGGCGCCGATGGGCGACCTGACCGGGGCGCTCGATCTGCCGCGCTAGCTTGCTGCCGCGCGTCGCGTCGCGCGGTCGAGAAAGTCCTCGAAGGCGGCGATGACGCCGGCGTCATCGAACAGCGCTGCCTTGCGTTCGAGGATGCGCTTGCGCAGCGTGTCGCGACGCGGCGCGTCGGCGATCAGGGCAGCGGCTTGGTCGACATAGTCGTTTGCGTCGGCGGCGACGAGCCCGTCGATGCCCATCATCGCAAGCATGCCTGCGGTCTGGCGGCCGCGCGCCATGGTGCCTTGCCAGGTCAGCACCGGGGCGCCGACGCTGAACGCATCCAGGCTGGTGGCGCCGCCGGAAAAACCCGGCGTATCGAGAATCAGCGTCGCACGCGCGACCGCGCCGAGGTAGGTCGCATGATCTTTTGCCGGCAGAAAAACCAGCGACTGTGCCGGCTCGAGACCATGCGCGGCGAACGCCGCCTCGATGCGTCGACGCAGAAGTTGCGCGACGCCGCTGTTGCGCACGAACAGGCCGATGCGCGCGCCGCTGCGCTGCGCGATGCGCGCGAGCACCGCATCGAACGTGGGCGGCAGCTTGAGATGATTCTGCAGGCACAGCGCGATCGGCTTGGCGGCGGACCAGGCATCCAGCCACGCGCCATCGCCGGGCGCGGGTGGCGCTTCGGGCAAGGTACCCAGCCCGGGCAGACGGACCAGTTGCTCGCGATAGTGCCGTTGCGCGTCCACCGGTTCCAGCGCGTCGGCGCCGAGGAAATAGTCGATGCCCGGCAGTCCGCTCGTGGCCGGATGTCCGTACAGCGCGCATTGCACGGGGGCGAGACGCAAGGCGCCGAGCGCATGATGGCGCGGGTCCATGCCGATCTCGGGATAGACCAGCGCATCGAGTTGCGCGGCGCGGATGCGCGCGGCGCTGGCGAGCGCGTCTTCGTTGACCTGCTCGAATGCGACGACGCGCGCGGCGATCATGTCGGTTGCGGCATCGCGCGTCTCGCCGCTGTACCAGACGCGCACATCGAAACGCGCCGGGTCGAGCCCGGCAAGCAGCCTGCGGAAGTAGCGCGATACCGTGTGCTGCATCAGATGGCTGCTGACGATGCCGACGCGGATACGGCCGCCGTGCGCGCGCGCGCGCCACGCGCAGGGCGCGGCGTATTGCGGCGCGGCCGCGTGCATGACGCGCGTGACCAGATCGCCGAAGCCGATGCGCAGCGCGGTGTTGTCGCGCGCCTGGTATTCGAGCTGGAACGGGGCGACGCCGCAGGCGGCCTCGAAGGCGTACTGGCGCTGCGCCGGCGTGTCCAGGCGCAGGCCCGCGCCGATCTCGTCGAGGCCGCGGGCGAAGCGTGCGCGATCGCTGTCGATTTCCACTTCGTCGGCGTAGACCGAGGGCAGCGACAGCAGCACCGTCCAGCGGATGCGCTCGGCCTGACGCTCGCCGACCCGGGTTTGTGCGAGGATGGCGCGTGATTCGACGATTTCGCCGGCTTCGGCAAGCGCCAGGCCGAGTTCGCAGCGCGAAACCCAGTCGTCCACGTCGAGCGCGATCGCTTTGCGCAAGGCCGTGATCGCGGCTTCGACGTTGTGCAGCAGTCGTTCGGTTCGCCCCAGGGTTGCCCACCATGCCGCCGTCGCAGGCTCAAGCACGGCTGCGGCCTGCGCACAGGCATGCGCCTCGCGCGGCCGACCGAGGTCGAGCAAGGCTTGCGCGAGCGTGCCGTTGGTGTGGGCGAGGTTCGGCCGGAGTTTGCGCGCGCGCAGCAACAGCGGCAGCGCCTCTTCGAGTCGTCCGCGCCGGCGCAGCAGATTGCCGAACGCGTTGACGGCGTTGAAATCGGCCGGTCGCCATTGCAACGCCTGGCGGTAGGCCTGCTCCGCCGCGTCGAGCGCGCCGAGCACTTCCTGCGACAGGCCGAGATTGTAGATTGCTTCGACGTACCGCTCTTTCGTCGCGAGCGCGGAACGAAACGCCTCCATCGCCTCGGCATGGTTACCCATGCGGCGCAGGACCACGCCGAGAGCGTTGAACGCCGCGGCGAACGTCGGGGCCAGCTGCAGGCAGTCGCGGAAGTGCTTCGCCGCGAGTGGAAGATTGCCCGCCTGCAAGGTACAGATGCCGAGCATGTGCCGCACCTGCGGGTTGGCCGGATCGAGTTTGGCCGCACGCTCGAAATGGCTCAGTGCCACGGCGCTTTGCCCAGCCTGCTGTTTGGCGATACCCCGCTGCAGCTCCTCGACCGCCGATTGTCTTGATTCCGCGTTGATCTGCGCCGGTCGCTGCATGCCGAATCCCTTAAGAATGACTTCAGTTTCGCATGTTAGCTTGCTTTCCACTCGCGCAGGCATGACGGTTTCTCCATCACCGCAGAGCATGTCGCGATCGGCAGATCCACAACAAAAGGTCGGCACGAGCCGGCGTCGGGAGGAAACAGGATATGCGTCGCATCGCGATTGTTTTTGCAGCGTGCGTGGCTTGCGTGTGCGCTCAAGCCACGCAAGCGCCGAAGAAGATCTATGCGCAGGAACTGGTCGACCGAGTCGTGGCCGCGCATCCCGACGTCGCCGTCATCGAAATCCATGCCACGCCGCCGAAGACGACCGAGAACGTGGTGATCGCCACCTATAACGGTCATCTTGGCGAGAAGGCCGATCCGGAAGATCTCGATGTGATCAAGACCGGCAAGGCCAGCGTCGGCGTCGACAAGGCCGGCGATCGCTACGAGGTCAACCTGCCGCTGTTCGACGTTGCGCACCGCACCGTCGGCAGCATCGGCGTCGCGTTCAAGTACAAGGCGGGCGACGACAAGGCGGCGTTCGACCAGGAAGCCACGAACATCCGCGATCACATGTCGCGGCGCATATCGCACGTCGCCAACCTCGGCGAGAAGGCGCCGTTCGATGCGGCAGTGCCCGCGGACACCCTGGCACAGAAACTGGTCGACGAGGCGCTGGATGCCAACAAGGACGTGCTCATCATCGCCGTTCATGCCGCGGTGCCAACCAAGGCGGAATATCCCATTGTCGCCTCCAACATCGGCCGCATCGGCAAGCCTGCCGACGAAGACGACATGGGCGTGATCAAGAGCGGCAAGCCCAAGCTCGAGTTGAACGAAAGCGGTGATCGCTTCGAATCCCTCGGCGTGCTGCACGACGCGCACGGCAAGGTCATCGGCGCGGCCGGCGTCGTCTTTGCGTACAAGAAGGGCGACGACCGGCAGGCGATGCACCAACGCGCGGAAAAGATGCGCGCCGTGATGGCGGCGCGGATCGCGAGCGCCGATGCACTGGTGCAGCCCGCGCATTGACCTCGGCGCCGGTCCGACGAACGTATCTGGAGAACCATGAAAATGACGCCGCACAAACCGCTGGCCCGCAAGTTGTTCGCTGCCCTCATCGCGGCAACGACTTGGCAAATATCGTATGCCGCGCAACACAAAGCCGCGGTCACTGCCATGGAAGCGTCCGCCAAGGTGGAGTTGCCGGGCTACGAAGGCGACTTCGACCATTTCGAAGTCGACCTGAAAGGCAATCGCCTGTTTCTCGCCGCCGAGGACCACAATACGCTCGAAGTCTTCGACCTGAAATCGCTCAAGCATCTGAAGACGATCGACGGCCTGGAAACCCCGCACGGCCTGCTGTATCTGCCCGACGTCAATAAGCTCGTCGTGACCCAGACCGGCTCCGACGGCGAGACCAAGGTCATCGACGGCGCAAGCTACAAGATCGTCGGCTCGTTCAAGCACACCAAGGGGGCCGATTCGATGGCCTACGACGCGACGCGCAAGCGCCTATACATCGCTGCCGGCGGGCGCGACATGAAGCAGGCGAGCACCTGGCTCGTCGAGCTCGATCCCTATACCGGCCACAACTACGGCGAACTCAAGTTCGACACGGACAAGATCGAAGCGATGGCGATCGAGGAGCATGGCAGCAAGATCTTCGTCAATGTCACCGGCAAGAAGGAGATGGCGGTGGTCGATAAGAACACTCGCAAGGTCATCACCACCTGGCCGATCAGGACCAAAGGCGACAACGCGCCACTCGCGTTCGACGAGGCGACGCATCGGCTGTTCGTGGTCACGCGCAATCCGGGCACGCTGATCGTCGTCAACGCGGACACGGGCGCGCGGATCGCCGAATTCAAGGCGCCGGAACGTTGCGACCAGGCGATATTCGATCCGGCGCGCAAACGCGTTTACGTGCTCGGCGGCGAGGGCTATATCGGCGTGTTCTCGGAAAAGGACGCCGACCACTACGAACCATTGCCGCGGGTGCTTTCGGCGCCCGGCGCCAAGACGGGCATTCTCGTGCCGCAATTGAACAAACTGTTCGTCGCTGTTTCGCCCGGAGATACCAAGGCGACGGCGGCGGTAATGGCCTACGACGTGAGGTAAGAAGAATCGTTGCGGCTGCCGGGGGGGCGGTCGTCACGCGGGAGGTTCCATCGGGGGAGCGACACGCAGGACAACGTACATCCCACAACACACAGCCTCCGGGGCACAAGCACCCCAGCGGGCATCACAATGGAGGGAGATATGCGTAGCCATAAACTGATTTCGTTGGGAGTGGTGTCGACCTTGGCTCTAAGTATCAGCGCAGCGCTGGTTTCCGAAGCGTGTGCGCAGGAGAGGCTAGGCGCGGAGAAAGGCGAAACGCAAAAACTTGGCGAGGTTAGCGTTACCGGCAGTGCAATCCGCACCGCGCCCGACGAAGTCGTCGTGCCGGTGGTGACGATCGATGCCGAGAAGATCGCGCAATCCGGAATCACCACGAATGCGCTCGAACTGCTGCGCAAGACGGTTCCCGCGTTCGCCGGCCGCAGCAATGCCGGCAACAGCAACGCGAACAACAACAACCAGAACACCGCAGGCGGCTCGCAGATACAGTTGCGCAACCTGCCGACACTGGTCCTCATCAACGGGCGCCGCGTCGCCAACAGCGGCATCGGCGGCATCAACGGCAAGAACTTCGTCGACATCAGTCAGATTCCGGCACAGGCCGTCGATCGCATCGAGGTGCTCGCCGACGGCGCTTCGTCGCTGTACGGCTCGGATGCGATCGGCGGTGTGGTCAACTTCATTCTCAAATCCGACTACGAGGGCGTGACCGCCGGTTCGCGCTGGGGCGATGCGGACGGCAACTACAGCGAGCGTTCGGCGTGGATTACCGGCGGCGGCACGCTCGCGGGCGTGAAGGTCGTGGCCACGCTGACCGCCAACCTGTCCGATCCGCTGTACCAGAACACACGTTCGTTCACGAGCCCGCTCTACGGCAAGACCTCATCGATACCGGGCGCGGTCGGCGGGGCCGGCTATCTACTCAACGCTGGCCTGTACTCGCCACGACAGAACAACCCGGTCGGCGCGGGCGCCACGGCCGGCTCGATCATCGACCTGGTCAATAACGGCACCTATATGAAGACGACGCCGGCCGCGATCGCCGCCGGTTTCGACATTTCTCCGTACCAGACGTTGTTGCTGCGCCAGAACCAGCTTTCCTTCGTTTCGAACCTGTCGAAGACGCTGATCGAGGACAAGCTCGAAGCGTTCGGCGACGTGGAGGCCTCGCACGGGCGCAGCTTCACGCGTTGGGGGCCCGTGGCCGCCACCGGCATCGCGGTGCCGGCCGGCGCGCCATACAACCCGTTGAAGGCGGCGTTCACCGGCGTCGCTTTCTCCTACCTTCCCAACACGCACAACTTTTACAACGACGTGACCGCGTATCGCGTGACCGGCGGCCTGCGCGGGCATTTCAGTGAGGACTGGTCGTGGGAGGCGGCAGCGGTCTACAGCCGCAGCGATCTTGACCAGACACAGACGAACCTGATCTACAAACCGAACATCGCCAAGGCGATCGCGGGCGGATTCGACGCGAACGGGAACCCGATCGCGGGCGGTACGTTCAGCAAGGTCTACGGCGGCTACGCGTTGACCGGCCCGCTCGTGCTCCAGCCCGCGCTCGATCCATTCGCGTTGACGGCGGGCGTCAATCCAGCCGCGCTCGCCAATCTCTACGGCAACGAGCTGATCAATGCGAGCAGCGAGCTTGCCTCGTTCGACGCCAGCGTCAACGGCAAGCTGTTCCATCTGCCGGCCGACGAGGTGGAGATCGCGTTGGGGGTCAGCGGGCGGCGTGAAAGCCTGTCCGGCCATGCCGACGCGAACGGTCGAGTCACCGACCCCGTCACCGGCAGCACCACCGGCAACAGCCAGCAATGGCTCGGCGGAACCTACGCTGATCCGTTCTCGAAGAGCCGCAACATCTACGGCGCGTTCGCCGAATTGCGCGTACCGATCGCCGGCAAGGAATGGAATTTCGCCGGCGCGCATGCGCTCGACCTCACGCTTGCCGGTCGCGAGGAAAAGTACAGCGACGCCGGTTCCTCCTTCGTGCCGAAGGTCGGTTTCCGCTGGGAGCCATTCGACAAGCAATTCATCGTGCGCGGGAACTATTCGAAGTCGTTCAGCGCGCCGTCGTTGTACGCCGAGTACGGACCCACTGACACGCGCCAGGTCGGCGCCGGCGTGATCCAGGGAGTGTTCGGCAGCAACTACACCGCGATGCCGATCAACGGCGAAGACGGCAACAACCCGAATCTCAAGCCGGCAAAGTCGACATCGAAGCTACTCGGCTTCACGGTGCGTCCGAACATCGTGCCCGGTCTGTCGCTGGCAGTCGACTACTCGGAAATCACGCTGAAAGGGTTCGCCGGCGGCATCGGTTTCAACAACATCCTTTCGAGCATCAACACGCTCGGATCCGCATCACCGTATTTCGCCAACCTCGCAGTCGGCGCATTTCCGGGCACGAGCGGTGCCACCCAGCCATTCACGCACCCGGGTGATCTGCTCGCGTATTTGACCAATCCGGCAACGGGCAAGGGCGATCCGACCCAGGCGAACAACCTTTACCTTGTCGACCAGTTCCGCAACCTCGCGTCGCTCGAGGAGAAGTCGCTGAACGTTTCGGGTGATTACACGATCCCGACCGACAACTACGGCAACTTCCGCATCTCGACCGCTGGCGCGATCTTCAACGAGTTCAAGTTCCAGGGTCTGCCCGGCATGGCCTACATCGAATACGCGGGCAATGCGAACAACACCGGCGTGTTTGGTGGCACCCTGCCGAAATACCGCTTCTACACCACGTTCAATTGGGCGTGGAAGGAATGGGACGTCACCGTTGGCAACACCTGGATCTCCTCGGTCAACGACACCGGCGCGAACGGTACCTCGCCGCCAATCCACGTCGGCAGCTACACGTCCTGGGACTTGCGTGTCGGTTACGACATCCGCACCGAGGGTGGCAAGGCGATCAAGGACATCAAGATCGCGGTCGGCATGAACAATCTCGCCAACCGCATGCCGCCGCTCGCCCCGCGCGCCTTCGTCGACAACAATGCCGATGTCGCCACGTATTCGCCGCTTGGACGGCTGACCTACGCTTCGCTCGAACTTCAATTCTGAGTCCGGAAACGCGATCCCGCGAGCGAGGTGCAGCTCGATCCGGGATCGCGACGATGGGATGCTGAAGTTCGTGGACCGACCGGCATCCCGTGGCATGATGGCGCTGTTGCATGGGCATTGGGCCGGTTGACGCCATGAAGCTGCTCTTGACCGAAGATGACGAAATGATCGGATCGGGTCTGCGCAAGGGCCTGCGCCAGGAATCGATGGCCGTTGACTGGGTGCGCGACGGGCGTTCGTCGATCCGCGCACTCGTCGACGGCGACTACGATCTTTGGTTGCTCGACCTGGGCTTGCCGGATTGCGATGGCCTGGATCTCCTCAGACAATCCCGCGAGCGCAGCGTGGCGACGCCGGCCTTGATACTCACGGCGCGGGATTCCGTCATCGATCGAGTCAAGGGACTCAACAGCGGCGCGGACGACTACCTGCCCAAGCCGTTCGACCTGGGCGAATTGGTGGCGCGATTGCGCGCCCTGCATCGCCGCTCGATGGGTATTTCGGATGCATCCTTGCGCTACGGCGAACTGGTTCTGATTCCTGCAACGCATGGGGCCATCTGGGCAGGTCAGCCGTTGTTTCTTTCCCATCGGGAGTTCGCGATCCTCGAGGCATTGCTGGAACGTCCGGGCGTGGTGCTTTCGAGACACCGCTTGGAGGAAAAACTCTACGGCTGGGGCGAGGAAGTGCAGAGCAATGCGATTGAAGTCCACATCCATTCCCTGCGCCGAAAACTCGGGGTCGGTTTCATCCGCAACGTGCGCGGTGTCGGCTACGTGCTGCAGGCTCAAACATGACGTCCATTCGTGGAGCGTTGCTGTGCTGGCTCAACGGCGGCCTGCTGTTGTGTTGTCTGGCGGCGGCCGTTGCGGTGTACTCGCTCGTCGAAAACGAAGTCGGCGAACTCAACGACTACCAGTTGCGACTGGTGGCAGAGGCGATTTCGAGCAATCCGCTCGACGTGGTGAAGAACGACGCCTCGAAACGCACGGAATTCGACATCGACGACGATGACCAGTTCATCATCCAGACTTGGGATCCCGATGGGACTCAAACCTACTCCTCGGTTCCCGCACTCGGTCTGCGACTGGATCGGCAGAGCGGATATGAAACCGTAGCCACGGCATCGGGACCCTGGCGCATCTACAGCGTACTCATGCGTGGACGCTACATACAAGTGGGATTGCAGCTCAGAGCACGCAACCAGCTTGCGGTGCGCATCGCGCTGCGGGCGATCGTGCCGCTTTTGATTCTGTTTCCATTGGTCAGCGCGCTGGTCTGGATCGTGGTCCACAGGGGATTGCGTCCGCTGACGCAGGTGATGAGATCCCTCAAGGAGCGATCGGTGACGGCGCTTCAGCCGCTGCCGACGGGGGGATTGAAGGCAGAGTTGTTGCCACTCGTATTGGCCCTCAACGATTTGCTCGAACGGCTTGCCCGCGCGATTACCGTGCAACGCAATTTCGTGGCCGACGCCGCGCATCAGTTGCGCACGCCTTTGGCCGCGGTGCGCTTGCAAATGCAGCTCGCCCAGCGTGCGCAATCTTCCGACGAGCGGATTTCCGCCTTCAACGATCTTGCCAACGGCGTCAACCGTGCGGTACGCCTCGTGGAGCAACTGCTGACCTTGGCGAAACATGAGCCGGACGGCATTCAATACCGGATGCTCCCACTCGATCTCGCCGGCGTGGTGACCTCGGTCGTCAACGAATGCTCTCCTCTGGTGCGCGAAAAAGCCATCGATCTGCAAGTGCGCGCCGATGAGCCGGTTGGCATCATGGGTGATCTCGATGCGCTGCGCGTCATGTTGCAGAATCTCGTCGAAAACGCCATTCGCTACACTCCATCTTTCGGCCAGGTGGAAGTACGCGTCGACGGCGGCGATCGGCATGCTTGCGTCGAAATCGCCGATACGGGTCCCGGCGTTCCAGAGGCCGAACGCGAGCGCGTATTCGACCGGTTCTTCCGCCGTCAGGGGACGCAGCAGACCGGAAGCGGACTGGGTCTTGCGATCGTTCGCAACATCGCGTCGAGACACGGTGCCGTTGTCCGCCTGCTGACGGCAGCGGGCGGCAGCGGCTTGCTCATCAGGGTGGAGTTTCCGGAGTCTGCAGCATGAGCGGGGATTTCCCGTCCATGACTCCGGAAAGGCTTCAATCGATGCCGAGCTTCTTCAGCTTATAACGCATAGCGCGGAAGGTGATGCCGAGTTTCTTCGCCGCGGCGGTCTTGTTGTAGCGCGTTTCCTGAAGCACCTTCATGATCGCCTCGCGCTCGAGGTTCGAAATGTAGCTGTCGAGGCCGACTCCGGTGGCCTCGTCGTCGAGACCGTCGTCGTCTTCGTCCTCCTGCGGCGCGGCGACTGCGGGCGCGGCGGCGAGGTCGGGCACGCGCGCGCGCGTGGAAAGATGCAGGTCGTCGGCTGCGATCATGTTGTTCTCGCACAGCGCGACGGCGCGTTCGAGCACGTTCTCGAGCTCGCGCACGTTGCCCGGGAACGAATAGCGGAGCAATGCGTCGAGCGCGTCCGGGCTGAGCCTTGCGGGCGCGCCGCCGGAATTTCCCGCCAGCCGCTCGAGAATGCGACCGGCGAGCTTGGGTATGTCGTCGCGGCGCTCGCGCAGCGGCGGCACGCGCAGTTCAATGACGTTGATGCGGTAGTAGAGATCCTGACGAAACTGGCCGGCCTCGACCAGCCGGCCGAGATCCTTGTGCGTGGCGCAGAGGATGCGCACGTCGACCGGCAGCTCGGCGCGGCCGCCGATCGGGCGCACGGCTTTCTCCTGGATCACGCGCAGCAGCTTGACCTGCATGTGCATCGGCAGGTCGGCGACCTCGTCGAGAAACAGCGTGCCGCCGGCGGCGGCCTGGAACAGGCCGATCTTGTCGGCGGCCGCGCCGGTGAAGCTGCCTTTCATGTGGCCGAAGAATTCGCTTTCCATGAGCTCGGCCGGGATCGCTCCGCAGTTGACCGGTACGAACGGGGCGGTGGCGCGTGGACCCTGCTCGTGGATCAGGCGCGCAACGAGTTCCTTGCCGACCCCCGATTCGCCGGCGATGTAGACCGGTGCCTGGCTGCGGGCGAGCTTGTCAATCGTCGCGCGCAGCTGGGTCATCGCGGAAGAATCGCCGAGCAGGCGCGAGGCGTCGGTCCTCGGCGCGTCGGAGCCCTTCTCCTCGGCGAGCTTGAGCGCGGCCTGGACGAGACGGCGCAGGATCGTGATGTCCACCGGCTTGGAAACGAAATCGAACGCGCCGGCCTTGAGCGCGGTCACCGCCGCGTCGACGTTGCCGTGCGCCGTGATCATTGCCACCGGCGTCCGTGGATGATTGGCCGCGATCCACTCCACGATCTGCTGGCCGGAGCCGTCGGGCAGCATCATGTCGGTGAAGCAGAGTGTGTAGTGTGTTTCCGCGAGCCGGGCCTTGGCCTGGGCGACATCGGCGGCGGTGTCTACGCGCAGGCCCATGCGGCCGAGCGTGATCGAAAGCAGTTCGCGGATGTCGCGTTCGTCGTCGATTATGAGGGCGGCGGGTTGGCTCATCGGAGGGATCGTACCGGAAAAATTTCGCTGACGCAGGGCCGGGCGCGAATCCCCGTTCAGCTGAGTGATGGCGTCGGCGGTGGCGCGAAGGTTATGCGGAAGCAACTGCCGCCGCCGGCGATCGGAAGATATTCGAGGGTGGCGAGATTGGCCAGGCACATCTCGCGCGCGAGATAGAGGCCCAGGCCCGTGCCGAGTTCATGGGTGGTGAAGAATGGCTCGAAAATCTGCGCTGCGACCTTGGCCGGGATGCCGGGTCCGCGGTCGACGATGTCGAGCATCGGCGGGCCACGGTCGCCGGTTTGGCGCACGATCAGGCTGATGCGGGCCGGGTCGCCGGGCGCATGGCCGTAGCGCAGGGCGTTCTGCACGAGATTCCACACGACCTGTTGCAACTGCTTCGGATCGACCAGCGTTTCCACCTTCGTCTTTTGCGGCTTGGCGGCGAGGCTGTTTGCGCCGATGTCGATCGTGGCCTTGAAGTCGACGATGAAACGCTCGGTCCAGGCGACGAGATCGACGCTTTCCGGCATCGAGCGTTCGCGCCGGGCAAGGTGCAGGATGTTCTCGACGATCTCGTTCACACGCCCGGCATGACTGCGGATGATCTCGATCATGCGCTGGTCTGCGCTGTCGAGTGCTTCGGACTCGGCGAGCAACTGCGCCGAGTAGCTGATCGCGGCGAGCGGGTTGCGGATCTCGTGCGCGATCGAGCCGGCGAGCCGGCCCATCGAGGCGAGCGTGAGTTGCTCGGCGCGACGCGAGACGAGCGAGGTGTCGTCGAGGAAGATAAGGACGTTCTCGGCGTCGTTCGCGGCCATGCGCGTGAAGCGCGGGATCACTTCGGGCGCACCTTCGGCCAGCGAGATCGCCGTGTTGTCGATCTTGCGCGAGGTGCGCCAGTGGTAGAGCCGGCGCGAGAGTTCGGGCGCGATGCGGCCGAGGTCGTTGTGGCCGTCGGTGGGGTTGCCGATCAACGCGGCAGCGGCCTCGTTCCAGCGGTGCACGGTATTGCCGCCGTCGACGACGAGCACGCCGGTCTTCATGCGCCGGATGATCAACTCGTTGATCTGGGCGAGGTTGCGCAGGTCGCTGCCTCGTCGGCTGGCGAGCGCTTCGGAGGCACGCATGCGCCGACCGAGGAACAGGCACAGGCCGGTAACCGAGAAGTAAGCCAGGCCGCAGATGCCGGCCTCGAGGACTTCGCGATGATCCTCGTTGAGCAGGTTGCCGGCGATGTTCTGGGCGAACACGCCGAACGTCGCCAACGCGGCGAAGAAGAACGAGATGCGTCGCGGCAGCAGGGTCGCCGCGCCGCCGATATTGACGAGCAGGAGCAGGGCCAGGCTGATGAACTGGTGACGGATGGAGAACATCGCCAGGGCGCAGACCAGGATGTCGACGACCAGCGAGGCATCGACCCAGGTTCGGTAGTAGCGCGCCTCGCGCGTGGCGAAGGCGACGGTGAGCACTGCGAAGATCATGTAGAACAGCGCGGTGCCGCGGCCGAGCTCGGGGTGCACGAGGCTGACCCATTCGACCGCGTACGGACTGAACATCAGCGCAATGATGATGACCGCTTCGAGGACGCGGAACAGGTTGAAAAAATAGAACTCGCGCGTGATTGCGGCGGTATCGCTTGCGGCGCGGGCGGCGAAGCTGGATTGGACGGCGGCGACGGCCACGGCCGGGTGATTCCTTATTGTTTTGCGGGTTTTTCCCCGTGGGCAAGTATAAGCGGTCGAATCGCACTTGTGAGGCGGCGCGTTGCCGGCCGGGCTGCGCCGCAGCAGGTTCGTGGCCACGGGAAATGGCGTCGGCCTTTTTTTTGGCCCGGCGATTCATCACAATACGCGCCCCGGCCGCGCCGGCGCGCCGCGTGTATTCACCAACTCCCCCCAAGGTGGTCCATGAATTTCCACGAGTATCAGGCCAAGCAATTGTTCGCCGACTACGGCATCCCCGTGCCCCCGGGCAAGATCGCCAGGACGCCCGAAGAGGCCGTCGATGCCGCGAAAGCACTCGGCGGCGATGAATGGGTGGTCAAGGCGCAGATCCATGCCGGCGGCCGCGGCAAGGCCGGCGGCGTCAAGCTGGTCAAGACGTTCGATGAGGTCAAGGCGGCGGCCGCGAAGATGCTCGGCACGAAGATGGAGACCTACCAGTCGGGTGGCCGCGCGCTGCCGGTCAACGTCGTCCTCGTCACCGAGGCCAGCGACATCGCCAAGGAACTGTACCTGTCGGTGCTCGTCGACCGCGGCACGAAATCCGTCGCCTTCATCGCCTCCGCACGCGGCGGCGTCGATATCGAGCAGGTCGCGCGCGAGAACCCGGAGGACATCCACACCCTCGAAGTGAACTTCGTCGAAGGCCTGCAGCCGTACAAGTGCCGCCAGCTCGGCTTCGCGATGGGGCTCAACGCCAAGCAGGCAGGCCAGCTGACCCGGATCATGCTCGGCCTGTACAAGCTGTTCAACGAGAAGGATCTGGCCCTGGTCGAACTGAACCCGCTCGCGATCAACAAGGCCGGCGACCTCGTCGCGCTCGACGGCAAGGTCAACTCCGACGACAACGCCGAGTTCCGCCACGCCGATCTGGCCGCGATGCGCGACGAATCGCAGGAAGACCCGGCCGAAGCGGTCGCGGTCAGGCACAACCTCAACTACGTCACCATGGACGGCAACATCGGCTGCATGGTCAACGGCGCCGGCCTCGCCATGGCGACGATGGACGTGATCAAGCTCAACGGCGCGGAGCCGGCGAACTTCCTCGACGTCGGCGGCGGCGCGACCAAGGAACGCGTGACCGAGGCGTTCAAGCTGATCCTGTCCTCGGACAAGGTCAAGTGCATCCTGGTCAACATCTTCGGCGGCATCGTGCGTTGCGACCTGATCGCCGAGGGCATCATCGGCGCGGTCAAGGAGGTGGGCCTGACGATTCCGGTCGTCGCGCGCCTCGAAGGCACGAACGTGGAAGCGGGCCGCGAGTTGCTTGCCAATTCCGGTTTGAAGATCACGCCGGCGCTGGACCTGAACGATGCCGCCCAGAAGGCGGTCGCTGCGGTCAAGGCCGCCTGATCGAGAGACGAGAATTCCCATGAGTGTACTTGTAAACAAATCCACAAAGGTCATCACCCAGGGCTTCACCGGCCAGCAGGGTACGTTCCATTCCGAGCAGGCGCTCGACTACGGCACCAAGGTCGTCGGCGGCGTCACGCCGGGCAAGGGCGGCACCCAGCACATCGGCCTGCCCGTGTTCAACACGGTGCAGGACGCGGTCGACGAGACTGGCGCCGACGCCACGATGATCTTCGTGCCGCCGCCGTTCGCGGCCGACGCCATCCTCGAAGCGGCCGACGCGGGCATCAAGGTCATCGTTGCGATCACCGAGGGCATCCCGGTGCTCGACATGCTGCGCGTGAAGAACCGCTTGAAGGACTATTCCGACACCGTACTGATCGGCCCGAACTGCCCCGGCGTCATCACCCCGGGCGAGTGCAAGATCGGCATCATGCCGGGCCACATCCACAAGCCGGGCAAGGTCGGCATCGTCTCGCGCTCGGGCACGCTCACCTACGAGGCCGTGTTCCAGACCACCAACGAAGGCCTCGGCCAGTCCACCTGCATCGGCATCGGCGGCGACCCGATCAACGGCCTCAACTTCATCGACTGCCTGAAGCTGTTCCAGGACGATGCGCAGACCGAAGGCATCATCATGGTCGGCGAAATCGGCGGCAGCGCCGAGGAAGAAGCCGCCGAATTCATCGCCGAGTACGTGACCAAGCCGGTCGTCGCCTTCATCGCCGGCGCCTCCGCGCCCGCGGGCAAGCGCATGGGCCATGCCGGCGCGATCATCTCCGGTGGCAAGGGCACGGCCGCGGCCAAGTTCGCGGCGCTCGAGAAAGCCGGCGTGACCACGGTCAAGTCGCCGGCCGATCTGGGCAAGGCGATCGCGGCGCGGTTGAAATAAGGTTGTTGCCGACAAGCTGCGCTTGCGGCAATAACTCTCGGCGTTAAGCGGCGGAGCCGCTTAGCGCCGAGTCAGCAGGTTTCTACGATGCGTATCGCTCTCGCGCAATTCGATTTTCCCGTCGGCGCAGTCGCGCGCAACGCGGAGCGCATCGCGGCGATGATCGCTGAGGCGCGCGACGTGCACCGCGCCGATCTCGTGCTGTTTCCGGAGCTTTCGATCAGCGGCTATCCGCCCGAGGATCTGCTGTTGCGGCCGAGCTTTCTCGCCGAATGCGAAGCTGCGCTGCAGCGCATCGCGGCAAGCGTACACGGCATCGTCGCCGTGGTCGGCTGGCCGCAGGCGGCCGGCGCGGTCGTCTACAACGCTGCCTCGGTGTTGCGCGACGGCGGCATCGAGGCAACGTACCGCAAGCGCGAGCTGCCGAACTACGCGGTGTTCGACGAGCGCCGCTATTTCGACGTCGACGCGGATGGCGGCTCGTGCGTGTTCGCGGTGAGCGGCGTGTCTGTCGGCCTCATCATTTGCGAGGACTTGTGGTTTGCCGAGCCGCTCGCCGCCACGGTCGAGCGCGGCGCGCAACTCGTCATCGTGCCGAACGCCTCGCCGTTCGAGCGCGACAAGCACGCGCAGCGCGACGCCTTGCTCGCGACGCGAGTGAAGGAAACGGGCGTGGCACTGGCTTATCTCAATCTCGTCGGCGGCCAGGACGCGCTCGTGTTCGACGGAGCCTCGGTGCTCGCCGACGGCGACGGCCACATCCACCATGCCGCGCGCGCTTTCGAAGACCACTGGTGCATTGCCGACTACGATGCAACCACGCGCAAGTTCGCCCCGGTCGGCTGGCCCGCCGATGGCGACGAGGGCCGCGATGCACTCGCCTGGCGCGCGATCGTGCGCGGCACGCGCGACTACTGCGCGAAGAACGGGTTCAGCAAAGTCTGGATCGGCCTGTCGGGTGGCATCGACTCGGCGCTCGTACTCGCGATCGCGGTGGATGCGCTCGGCGCAGACAACGTGACCGGCGTGCGCCTGCCGTCGAAGTACACTTCGGGGCAGAGCAACGATCTCGCCGACGAGCAGGCACGCGCGCTCGGCGTGAGGCTCTTCACCGTGCCAATCGAAGCGCCAGTCAACGGTTTCCTCGATGCACTCGCACCGATGTTCGCCGGACATGCGGTCGATGCGACCGAAGAAAATCTGCAATCGCGCAGCCGCGGCACGATGCTGATGGCGCTGTCGAACAAGTTCGGCGGCCTCGTGCTCACCACCGGCAACAAGAGCGAATACGCGGTCGGCTACGCGACGATCTACGGCGACATGTGCGGCGGCTACGCGCCGATCAAGGATCTGTACAAGACCGAGGTCTACGCGCTCGCCAACTGGCGCAACACGGTCGGCGGCGCGCCGGTGATTCCGCCCGAGGTCATCACGCGTGCGCCGACCGCGGAACTGCGCGAGAACCAGACCGACCAGGACTCGCTGCCGCCGTACGACGTGCTCGATGCGGTCCTGCTGCGCTATGTCGACCAGGAGCAATCGCGCGAGGACATCGTGCGCGCCGGCTACAGTGCCGAGGTCGTCGAGCATGTGCTGCGCCTCGTGCGCATCAACGAATGGAAGCGCCATCAGGCCGCGCCGGGGCCGAAGGTGTCGCGGCGCGCGTTCGGGCGCGAGCGCCGGTATCCGATCACCTCGGCCTGGCGCTGATCTGCGCCGCTACTCGTTCGCGCGCAGCAGCGAGCCGAACGTCAGGTACGCCGCGCTGTGCCCGCCCTGCGCGTAGCCGTAGCCGAGAAAGATCGGTCCGAGGAACGTGTCGATGCCGACGAAGACGCTGCCGGCGCCGATCATGTTGCTGCCGATGCGACGGCGCTCGTTCCACCAGCCGCCGGCTTCGAGGCTGCCGCCCAAGTAGAGCGGGACGCTGAACAGCGCATCGGCATTGGTCATGCGCCGGTAGTAGATCGCGCGCAGCAACGCGGTGTTCGAGGCGAACAACTGGTTTTCGGTGTAGCCGGAGAGGTTGGCGAGGCCGCCGATCTGGCTCAGCGCGGCGATCTGTGCGTTCGCGCCGTGGCCGCTGGCGGCGGCGACGCTGGCGCCGAGCAGCACATGGTTGACGCCGCGCGACAGCGCCCAATCCCAGCGCAGGCGCGTGATGCGCGCGGCGTCGCTCGACCCGAGTTGGGTCAGCAACAGCTCTTCGGAGACGTCCAGGCGCACCCCTCGCTTGGGAAACGCACCGTTGTCGAGGTCGTCGTAAACCGCACGCAGGACGACGCCACCGAAGTCGCTGGACACATTCTTCGGCAGCCCGACCGGTCGCTCGGCGCTGCTGGGCGTGCCGATGCGCAGGTGCGCCGCATCGTGTCCGTATTCGAGTGCCGACGACAACTGCCAGCTCGCATCGGGCGTGTAACCGAACTCGACCGCGCCGAGATAACGTTGGCGGCGGTACTCGGCGAGTTCGATGCCGTTGTCGTCGAGCGGGAAGTTGTAGGCCTTGTATTGCAGGAAGGGCGCGACGTAGAACTGGCCCAGACGTCCCCACGGCTGCAGGAACTCGCTGTACAGTTCGGTGACCTCGCCGAGCTGGACGCGGTTGCGGCTTTCGCCACCGAGCGAGTTGAGGCCGGTGAAATTCGCCTCGGTGAACAACTGGTAGCTGCTGCGCCCGGCAAAGTTGTCGGCCAGGCGCAGGCCCACGCGCAGGAAGTTCGGTCCCCAGCCCTTGTCGACCGGTTGCACGACGAGACCGGTGCCGCCATCCCTGTCGGCGAGATCGTAGGTGATGCGCTCGTAGCTGCCTTCACCATAGGCGAGGCCGATGCGGTCTTCGAGCATCGAAGTGTCGAACCGTTTGCCGACCGTATCGGACAGGCGCTGGCGCACGTAGTCCGCGGTGCGGCTGCGGCCGGTGAGTACGTCGAGGAACGCGATCAGCGGCGGATCGAACGGCTTCTGTCGATGATGCGCGGTGAACGCGGCGTAATCGGTTTCGCTGGCGGAGAACGTACGCAACGCGGCGAGCTGGGCGTCGGCGGCCTGCTCACCGTACGCGACTGCTTCGGGAGTGCGGTCGAATGCGGCGCTGGACAGATCGCCTAGCGCCGGCACGAGCAGCACGTCGCCGGCGCCGAGCGTGTGCAGTTGTGCGTCCGTCTGCCGCTTCATCATCGCGGTCAACATCTGGTTGGCAATCGCGAACGGCGAAGTCAGTTCATTCTCGGAGGCGAGCGGCGCGCCGACATTGACCACGATCAGGCGCGTGCCGCCGAGCTTGCGCGCCTCCTCGATCGGCACATTGTCGACGATGCCTCCGTCGACGAGCAGGTGGCCCTGGTAGCGGATCGGCGCGAAGGCCGCGGGGACCGACATGCTTGCGCGGATCGCCATGGCCAGATCGCCGCTCGCGAACACGACCTTCTCGCCCTTGCCGATGTCGGTCGCAACCGAACGGAACGGAATCGGCAGGTCGTCGAAGTCCTCGGTGCGCAACGTGGACAGCAGCAGACGGCGCAGCAGCAGTTGCAGCTTCTGCCCCTGGATTGCGCCGCGCGGCAGGGCGATCTTGCCGTCGCGCAGGCCGAACTCGATGCCGCCGAGGAAGCGCAGTTCGTCCTCCTTGCGCCGCATCGGCAACTCTTCGCGCGGCGGATCGTCGTTGAACACGTCCTTCCAGTCGATGCTCTTGAGCACCACTTCTATCTCCGTCGCGTTGTAACCCGCGGCGTAGAGGCCGCCGACGATCGCGCCCATCGAGGTGCCGGTGATGCAGTCGATCGGTATGTGCTCGCGTTCGATCACTTTCAGAACGCCGATGTGCGCGGCACCGCGCGCGCCGCCGCCGCCGAGCACGAGGCAGGTCTTCGGGCGAAGTGATTGCGCGGAAGCTTCGGTGGGGGCTACGCCCGCCGTGGCGAGTGCGAGGAAGGCGAGGAGGGCGAGGAGGCGAAGCATGGTCGGGCGCGGCGATCGACGTTGGAGGGGCAGGCCAAGCCTAGCCGACTTGCGCTCAGCTTTCGAGCGCCTGCCAGCGCGCGTAGGCCTGGTCGAGTTCGGCCTGCAGTTTCGCGAGTTCGCCGTTCGCGGCGAGGATCGCGGCGCTGTCCTGCTTGAAAAATGCCGGGTCGTTCATCGCCGCGCTGCGCGCGGCGATGTCGTTTTCGAGCGACTCGATGCGGACCGGCAGCTGTTCGAGCTCGCGTGCGTCCTTGTAGCTGAGTTTGCGTTTTGCCGCAGCGGCGGATTCCTTTCGCTCGTCAACCCGGCGCAAGCCGGGATCCGGCGTATCCGTCATGTCGGCGTCAGCCGGCATCCCTTTCATCTGTATTTCTGTTTCTTTGCCGGGATGGCGAGCCGACGCGGGTCTTTGCCGCAGCCAGTCGCCGAACCCGCCGACGTATTCGCCGACGCGGCCGTCGCCTTCGAGCACCAGGGTCGAGGTCACCACGTTGTCGATGAACTCGCGGTCGTGCGAGACGAGCAGCAGGGTGCCCGGGTAGGCGGCGAGCAGTTCCTCGAGCAGCTCCAGCGTCTCCACGTCGAGATCGTTGGTCGGCTCGTCCATGACCAGCAGGTTCGAGGGTTGCGCGAACAGTTTCGCGAGCAGCAGGCGGTTGCGCTCGCCACCGGACAGGCGCGTGATCGGCGCGCGTGCGCGCTCCGGCGAGAACAGGAAGTCCTGCAGGTAGCCGAGCACGTGCTTGCGGCTGCCATTGAGTTCGATGTACTCGGTGCCTTCGGCGACATTGTCGAGCGCGTTCCAGTCTTCGCGCAGCGCGCTGCGGAGCTGGTCGAAGTAGGCGATCGACAGGTTGGTGCCGGCTTCGATTTCGCCGCGCCGCGGCTTCAACTCGCCGAGCAACAGTTTCAACAGCGTGCTCTTGCCGGAACCATTCGCGCCGATGATGCCGATGCGGTCGCCGCGCAAAATCGTGGTCGAGAAATCGCGCAGGATGAGTTTGTCGTCCCAGGCGTAGTCGACGGCGCGCGCCTCGATGACTTTCTTGCCCGAGGCCTGCCCGGTCGCCAGCGTCATTTTCGCGCTACCCGTTGCTTCGCGCCGTTCGGCGCGTTCGCGGCGCAGTGCCTTGAGTGCGCGCACGCGGCCTTCGTTGCGCGTGCGCCGCGCCTTGATGCCTTGGCGAATCCAGACCTCTTCCTGAGCGAGTTTCTTGTCGAACAGCGCATTCGCCTGTGCCTGCGCGTGCAGGCGTTCCTCGCGGCGGCGCAGGTAGTTCCCGTAGTCGCCGGGCCACGATGTGACCTGCCCGCGATCGATTTCGACAATCCGCGTGGCCAGCGCGCGCAGGAAACTGCGGTCGTGGGTGACGAAGACGACACTGAACGGTGCGCCGCGCAGGAATTCCTCCAGCCACGCGATCGCGCTGATGTCGAGGTGATTGGTCGGCTCGTCGAGCAGCAATACGTCCGGCGCGCGCACCAGCGCCTGCGCGAGCAGCACGCGGCGTTTCATGCCGCCGGACAGCGCGGCGAAATCGATGTCGGCGGGCAGTTCCAGGCGCTCGAGCACCTGCGCGACGCGGCGGTCCAGGTCCCAGCCGTGCTGCGCCTCGATCTGCGCCTGTACCGTGCCGAGCGCCGCCAGATCGGCGGAATGCTCCGCGATCAGATGATGATATTGCGCGAGCAGGACGCCGAGGTTCCCAAGGCCCTGCGCGACCACGTCGAACACGCTGCCGCGCGCGTCCCGCGGCACTTCCTGCGCGAGCTTGGCCACGCGCACGCCGCCCTGTACGCGCAGCTCACCGTCGTCGGGTTTTATCTCGCCGGCGAGCAGGCGCAGCAGAGTGGATTTGCCCTCGCCATTGCGGCCGACCACGCACACACGCTCGCCCGGCTCGATGGTGAGATCGACCTGTTCGAGCAGCAGCGGTCCGCCGACGCTGAAGTCGACGCTTTGGAGCTGGATCAGAGGCATGGCGGAATTGTAAACGGTCGCGTCGTGCTGCATTGAAAAAAACGTCTTTCAACGGTTTCGCGGACAGTGAAAAATGTTTCACGCTTTTCCAGAGCGCAGCGAGTTCGGCGTGATTGCACTGGATCAAGTGCCAAACAAGGACGTGTTCATGCCGAGTGCGGCGCAAGTTCTTGCGCTCAATCGATACGAAAATGGCAAGTGCATCGACAACATCACCGACTGGGCGCTCGATCAGTTCCGCAAGCACTACACGCCCGGCCGCGGCAAGAAGGAACGGTCGATCACCAAGGAAGCGATTTTCCATTACGTCTACGCCGTGCTGCACGATCCCGTCTACCGCGAAAAATACGCGCAGAACCTCAAGCGCGATTTTCCGCGCATTCCGTTCTACGCCGACTTCTGGCAGTGGGCGCAGTGGGGCCGGGAACTGATGGACCTGCACATCGGCTACGAAAAAGTCGAGCCGTGGCAATTGCAACGCCTCGACACGCCGGACGAAAAAGCGCGCAAGAACGGTGCCGCGCCCAAGGCGCGGCTTATGGCCGACAAGGAACACGGCACGATCGCGCTGGATTCGGAAACCACGCTCGCCGGCATCCCGCCCGAGGCCTGGGACTACAAGCTCGGCAACCGCTGCGCACTGGAATGGATTCTCGACCAGTACAAGGAAAAAAAGCCCAAGGACGCGACCATCCGCGAAAAATTCAGCACCTATCGTTTTGCCGACTACAAGGACAAGGTCATCGACCTCATCGCGCGCGTGACGCGCGTGAGCGTGTGCACGCAGGAAATCGTGATGGCCATGCGGAGTGTGGTGCGCTGAGCGACGTATGCGAGAATGTCCGCGCGGGCGCGGTAGTTTCCAAATGGAACGGTTAGGGGAGCTTCGGCTTCGCTATGATCCGGGTTCGAGTCCCGGCGCCGCGCCCGCTCCGTGTGTCGAATTCGGAAGCACCTTGGCATCGCAGGGCAGGGGTAGCGCGGCGGCTCCATCATGCCTATTGCAAAAGTTATACCACCCGATATCGCTTCGGTGGTATAACAGATGGGACGTCTTGGGGGCGTAACGTCCCTGTGTTGCCAATCGCCCGCCGCGACGAGGCAAAAGCGACGTTAAACGTTTAACACCGGACCTGCCCTGTCCATGTACCGCGAATTGCCCGTTGCCGCGCAGACCGCCTACGCCGAATTGTTCGAGATGGTGCAGGCCCACGAGACGACGCGCACGCCAGCCGCATTGTCGGGCAAGGTGCTGTGGAAGACGATCAAGGGCCGGCGCTACGCCTATTGGGCGTTCAAGGAAATCGATGGGCGCAAGCGCGAGTACTATCTCGGTCCGGACGGGCCCGCCATCACGGCCATCGAGGAGGCGCGCGCGCGCGGGGTGCCGTCACTGGCCGCAATAGCGCGTCAGGCCGCAAGCGCGCTGGCGCAGGGGTGCGCGCCGGTTCCGCCCAAGCACTTCCGCATCGTCAAGCGCTTTGCGGACTACCAGTTCTTCCGCGCGGGTGGGCTGCTCGTGGGCACGCATGCGTTCGCGGCCATGGGCAACCAGCTCGGGGTCGCGTGGGAAGGCAATACGCGCACGCTTGATCTTGATTTCGCGCATCGCGGCGCAGGCGGCAACGTGGAGGTGGCGCTGCCCGCGGATTTGCGCATTGATGCGCACGATGCGTTGGCCTCGCTGCAGATGGGCTATCTGCCGGCGCTCGGCGGCCCCAAGGGCCTGGCCAGCCAGTACGTGAGCGAACGTGAACCCGATCTGCGCATCGATTTCATTACCCCGATGCGGCGCAAGGCCGAACTGCTCGCGATGCCCGATCTCGGCATCGTGCCGGCACCACGGAAGTTCCTCGACTATTTGTTCGAATCGCCCGGACAGGCGGTGCTGATCGACCGTGCCGATGCGTGCCTGGTCAACTTGCCTGATCCCGCGCGTTACGGGCTGCACAAACTGATCGTCGCCGCCGAGCGCGGGCCGCGCCACGCGAAGTACCGCAAAGACATCGCGCAGGCGGTGTGCCTGATCGACTGGCACCTGCAACGTGCGCCGGGGGCGCTGATCGACGCATGGCAGGTTCTGTCCGCCCGCGGCGCGGGTTGGGTCAAACGGGCCCGGCAGTCGTTGGGTGCCGCTCCCGCCGAGGCCAGCGAGGTCGTGGAACGCTTCAAGACGATGATAAAGAGCAAGTGAACGAATCCAGCACAGCGCGGGACCACGCAGCCCCCGAACAGTGTGCTAGCGTAGCGACACCGATACCAGAAACCGAGCAGAGCGAGAGGCAGAGATGGAAACGCAAGTCCGCCGCACCAAGATCATCGCCACGTTGGGGCCGGCCACCGACGCGCCGGGGATGCTGAAGAAGATTCTCGCCGAGGGCGTCGACGTCGTGCGCCTGAACATGTCGCACGGCAAGCCCGAGGATCACGCGCGCCGCGCCAGGGAAGTGCGCGAGGTCGCCGCCGAACTCGGCCGCGAGGTTGCCGTGCTCGCCGACCTGCAGGGGCCGAAGATCCGCGTCGAGAAATTCCTCGCCGGGCCGGTGATCCTGAAATCCGGCGATCCGTTCGAGCTCGACTGCCGCACCGAGGCGCCGCCGGGCGACGCGACGCGAATCGGCGTGAGCTATCTGGGCCTGCGCAACGACGTGAAGGCCGGCGACATGCTCCTGCTCGACGACGGCCTGATCTCGCTCAAGGTCGAGAAGATCGTCGGCACGAGCATCCACACGACCGTCGTTGCCGGCGGCGCGCTGTCCGACCGCAAGGGCATCAACCGTCAGGGTGGCGGCCTCTCGCTCAGCGCGCTCGCGGAGAAGGACAAGAACGACATCAAGACCGCGGCGCAGATCAATGCGGATTTCCTCGCGATTTCGTTCGTGAAATCGGCGGCCGACATCGAGGAGTCGCGCAAGTTGATGCGCGCGGCCGGCGGCAGCGCGGCGATGGTGGCGAAGATCGAACGCAGCGAGGCGATCGGCCCGGCGCTGGCCGGCATCATCGACGCCTCCGACGTGGTCATGGTCGCGCGCGGCGATCTCGGCGTCGAGATCGGCGACGCCGAGCTGCCGGGCATCCAGAAAAAGATCATCCGCGAGACGCTCGCGCGCAGCAAGGTCGTGATCACGGCGACGCAGATGATGCAGTCGATGGTCGAATCGCCGATCCCGACGCGCGCCGAGGTGCTCGACGTCGCCAACGCCGTGCTCGACGGAACCGACGCGGTGATGCTGTCGCAGGAGACCGCCGCCGGCAAGCATCCGGACAAGGCCGTCGCGGCGATGGCGCGCGTCTGCGTCGGCGCCGAGCGCGGCTTCGACGAAGGCACCGACGAGTTTCGCGCGCCCGCCGTGCGCCTGGATCGCGTCGACCAGGCGATCGCGCTGGCGACGATGTACACGGCACGGCATATCGGCGTGCGCGCGATCATCGCCCTGACCGAATCGGGCGGCACCGCGCAATGGTTGAGCCGCTACCGCTCGCGCGTGCCGATCTACGCGCTGTCGCGCCGCGTCGGCGCACGCCGGCGCATGATGATCTATCGCGACGTTACCCCGATCGCGTTCGACGCGCACGGCGTCGATCCCGCGCACGCGGCCAAGGCCGCGATACAGACGCTGTTCAACCTCAATCACCTCAGCGAAGGCGACCGCGTGATCCTGACCACGGGCGACCACACCGGCCAGCACGGCGGCACCAACACGATGAAGCTGCTGCGCGTGGGGCCGGGCGGGGTGGCCGAAGGATTGGGCGATTTATAGCGCCGGGAAGACGGACGTGGGTGAGATTCGCGCGGTCACTTCTGCTGTGCATTCGCGCGGTGCTTCTCGAACCAGCCGATCGTGTACAGCACCTGGTCGAGCATGTTCGACGGCCGCGTGTTGATCTCGTGCGAGGCGCCGGGGATGCGCAGCATCGCGGTGTCGATGTGGCGCAGCTTGAGCGCCTGGTAGAACTGTTCGGCCTCGCTTGATGGTGTGCGGTGGTCGGCATCGCCGGTGATCAGCATCGTCGGCGTCTTCACGTTGCCGACGTAGGCGATCGGCGAGCGCTTGAGATAGTGCTCGGCGTTCTCCCACGGCACTCCGGGAAACCAGTATTTGGTGAACAGCGCGTAGAAGTCGCTGGTCAGCACGAAGCTGTACCAGTTGATTACCGGCTTGGCGACAACCGCGGCGCGGAAGCGGTCGGTGTGGCCGACGATCCACGCGGTCAGCACGCCGCCGCCACTGCCGCCGGTGACGAACAGGTTGCCCGTGTCGATGCTGCCGCGCGCGATCACCGCGTCGACGACGCTGATCAGGTCGTCGTAGTCCTGGCCTGGATAGGCGTTCTCGATCAGGTTGGCGAACTCCGTGCCGTAGCTCGTGCTGCCGCGCGGGTTGGCGTAGACGACGACGTAGCCTTGCGCGGCGTAGAGCTGTGTCTCCGGCGCGAAGTGCGGGCCGTAGGCGGCGAACGGGCCGCCGTGGATTTCGAGCAGCAATGGATACGACTTCTTCGGATCGAAGTGCGGCGGGCGCACGATCCAGGCTTGGATGCCGCGCCCATCGGCCGACGACTTCGCGTCTATCTCCTCGACCTGGCCGAGCATCTTGTGGTCGAGCAGGTTGGAGGAGAGGTCGGTCAGCGAGATCGGCTTGCCGCCGCGCGCGACGATGCCGACATCGGCAGGGTGGCCCAGCGCGTCGCGCGTGTACGCCACGCGCCCGGCCGCGCCCGAGATCGAGCCGCTCGTGTACGGTCGGCCGATTTCGGTGCCGCCGACATCATCGGCCACGGTCTCGACCTTGCCGCCCTTCGCGCCGACGCGGCCGATCCGGGTTGTGCCGCGTTCGTCGTAGGTGAAGTAGAGCGCGCCGTCGCCGTCCCAGACCGGCTCGGCGACGTTGATGTCGGTGTCGGCGGTCAACGCACTCGATTTGCCGCTGGCGAGATCGAGCACGTACAGATGCGCGGCCTGGTAGGGATGGCCTTTGTCGTCGAAGCCGACGTAGGCAAGCGAGCGGCCATCGGGCGAGACCACCGGATTGCGGTCGGGGCCTTTGCGTTCGGTCAGGCGGGTCAAGGCGCCGCTGTCGACGTCGACACGATACAGCTCGCTTTCCAACGGCTGGTATTCCCAGTCGTCGTTGAGGTTGGCGGAGACGTACACGCTCCTGCCGTCGCGCGCCCACGCGATCGGGCCGGAAAAATCGTGCTTGCCCGTGGTCACCTGACGTGCGGCGCCGCCGTCGGCGGCGACGATGAAGACGTGCGCATAGCCCGGATCGATGTAGCCGCCGCCATCGATGCGGTAGGTCAGGCGATCTATCAGCTTCGCCGGCTCCGCCCACTCGGCGCCCTTCGGTGCGGGCGGCACTTTCGCCAGTGGCGGATCCTGCGCGGGCACGTGCTGGGTGAAGGCGATCCAGCGACCGTCAGGCGACCAGGCGAGGTTGCCCGGGCCTTCGGTCAGGTGCGTGATCGCGGAGCTTGCGCCCGAATCGAGCCAGAGCACGTGGATCTGCGCCTTGCCCTCGCTCGCGCCGATCCAGGCGATGCGCTTGCCGTCGGGCGACCATTTCGCGCCGCGCTGGTCGGCGCTGTCCGAGGTCAGGGCGCGTTGGCCGCGGCCGGCGGTGTCGGCGAGCCAGAGGCTGGAGCGCTTGCGGTCCTTCATCACGTCGAAGCGCATGCGCTCGTAGACGACGCGCTTGCCGTCGGGCGAGAGCTGCGGATGGTCGGCCCACTCGAGCTTGAACACGTCGAGCGGGACGAAGATCCGCGGGTCGTGGGCGGGGTCGTCCGCGGCCGCGGCAAGGTTGGCGAGCAGGATGGCACCGAGCGCGAATGCACGCATGAATGATTCCCCGGGAAAAGACAACGCATTCTGCCATGCGCGCGTGCGGCGGCAATATGCCTTCCGGCATGCATGAACGTCGCAAAAACGCCTGGCCGTGTTCCCTCGAACGCTGCGCCTTGCGTATGATCCAAGCAACGCAGGCGCCGATTCGCGCGCGTCACAGGAGATCGAGATGAAAACGACGAACTGTCTTCTCGCTTTGGTTCTGCTCGCTGCCGCTGGCAGCGCGTCCGCGCTCGAGCGTGCACATCTGGTGCAACCCGCCGACCTGTCCAATTGGTGGCTCGTCTCCGGTACGGGCGATCCGAAGGTGCCCTCGTACGGCAAGGGGCTGACCGCGCCGACCTGCGTGGCGGTGTCCTATCGCATCGACCGCGGCGGCACGACGAGCCAGGTCAAGCTTGAAAAGGTTGCGCCCGAGGGCGACCTCGGCGCGGTCGCGGTCGGGATCGTCAAGGGCCTGCAATACACCGCCGCGCAGAAGAACGTCGGCAAGGATCCGGTCTACACCTACGTGGTCATGCCGTTCAACGCGCCCGACGTGAACAAGGGGCCGAGTGCGGCGAGCGAGCGTCAGCGCATCCTCGATCAATGCAAGCTCGATGATTTCAAGCAGCCGGCGGCGTAGCGATGTTGCCGTTGCGCTGACGAGCAGCGAAATCCGAATCGGCCTATAATTCCCGCCCCGCGATTTGCGAATCGCGGCGGCGCGCACGCGCAAGATTTCACTTTACGGAGTCATCCATGAGCATCGAAGAACTGGAAAGCATCGCCCAGGCGATGGTCGCGCCGGGCAAGGGAATCATCGCCATCGACGAATCGACGAGCACGATCAAGAAACGCTTCGATTCGGTCAAGATCGAGAACAGCGAAGAGAATCGTCGCGCCTATCGCGAAATGCTGTTGACCGCGCCGAAGCTCGGCGAGCACATCTCCGGAGCGATCCTGTACGACGAAACCCTCCGCCAGGCGACCAAGGCCGGCGTGCCGTTCACCAAGGTCATGATGGACAACGGCATCCTGCCGGGCATCAAGGTCGACAAGGGCCCCCACCCGCTCGCCGGATTCCCGGGCGAAGTCGTCACCGAAGGCCTTGACGGCCTGCGCGAGCGCCTCGCCGAATACGCCAAGCTCGGCGCCAAGTTCGCCAAGTGGCGCGCGGTGATCAACATCGCCGACGATGCCCCGTCGGGCACCTGCATCGAGGCCAACTGCCACGCGCTCGCGCGCTATGCCGCGCTGTGCCAGGAAGCGGGCATCGTGCCGATGGTCGAGCCCGAAGTGCTGATGGATGGCAACCACGACATCGACATCTGCTACGAAGTCACCGAGGCGACACTGCGCTCGCTGTTCGGCGCGCTGTACGAGCAAAACGTCATGCTCGAAGGCACGATCCTCAAGGCGAGCATGGTTATCTCGGGCAAGGATTGCCTGGAACAGGCGTCCGTCGACGAAGTCGCCGAAGCGACCGTGCGCTGCCTCAAGGCGACCGTGCCGGCCTCGCTGCCGGGCATCGTCTTCCTCTCCGGCGGGCAGACCGACGAGCAGTCGACCGCGCATCTCAACGCGATGAACCAGATCGGCCCGCATCCGTGGCCGCTGTCGTTCAGCTATGGCCGTGCGATGCAGTCGGCTGCGCTCAAGGTCTGGTCGAAGGATCTGGTCAAGAACTTCGCCGAGGCGCAGAAGATCGTCGTCTCGCGCGCGAAGGAAAACGGCCTGGCCGCGCTCGGCCAGTGGACGAAGGCCAAAGCCGCCTGATCCGGACCGTACCATCCGCGCGCGGCCACCCGGCGCGGCGGCGAGAGCAAACGGGCGCTACGGCGCCCGTTTGCATTTCCGCCTTCAGAGCAGGGTGTTGTAGGTGTCCACCGTCTCGCTGCCGAAGCAGCAGAACAAGACGAGTTGCGGCGAGATCCCGTGCCAGGCGCGCACCTCGCGTATCGCGATGCGCGCCGCCTGGTCGAGGGGGTAGCCGAACACGCCGCAACTGATGGCCGGGAACGCGATGCTGCGCGCGCCGTGCTCGAACGCCAGCCGCAGCGATTCGCGGTAGCAGCTCGCGAGCTGCTCCGCTTCGCAGTCCTTGCCGCCACGCCAGACCGGCCCGACCGTGTGGATAACGTGGCGCGCGGGCAGGTCGAAGCCGGGCGTGATGCGTGCGTCCCCGGTCGGGCAGCGCACCGCGGGGCGCACGAACGGGATCGCGCGGCAGGCCGCCGTCAGCCTCGGTCCGGCGGCGCGGTGGATGGCGCCGTCGACGCCGCCTCCGCCGAGCAATGTCTGGTTTGCCGCATTGACGATCGCATCCACCGCCAGGGTGGTGATGTCGGCTTCGATTACTTCGATTCTGGGCATCGCCCGGCTCCGCAGTCGATGACTCGTGGCTGGCTTCGCGTCCGCTTGCCTGGCGAGCAAACCTGCGTCCGGCGCGTATCCACGCAGGCGATGTGTCCGGGCGTCGACATATGGCCACGGTTGCCGGGCAATGCGGTTAGCATAGGCGCATGCAAAGAAAAAATCCCGGTACCGGCAATCCTTGGCAGAACGCGCGGATCAAGCCGCCCGCGCAGCGCGCTTCGTCGGTCGAGGCGGAGCACATGGCGCAGCACGCGCCGGCGCGGCCGCCATCGGCGCAGCGTCGCGGCGAGGAAGTGCGCGTCTATGGCCGCAATGCCTGTCGCGCCATATTCGCGCGGCGTGCCGACGACGTGCGCAAGGTGTATCTCGTCGAGGCGCGCATCGCCGAGTTCAAGCCGGTCATGGCCTGGTGCGTGAAGCAGCGCATCGGCTATCGCGTGGTCGAAAACGCGGACCTCGACCGGCTGACCGAATCGCAACACCACGAAGGCGTCTGCTTCGAGGTGCGCAGGATAGCGCCATGGTCGCTGCACGAGCTGCTGCAGGGAATCCCGCGCGCGCAGCCCGCGCTGCTGATCTGGCTCGATGGCGTCGGCAATCCGCACAACGTCGGCGCGCTGCTGCGCAGCGCGGCCAATTTCGGTGCGCGCGGCGCGATCCTGCCGGCGGGCACGCCCGCGTTGCCGGGTGCCGCGCTGCGCGTGGCCGAGGGTGGCGCCGAGGCGGTGCCGCTCGCGCAGGCGGCTGCGGGCGAGGACGTTTTCGCATCGCTGCGCGATGCGGGCTTCGCGGTGGCCGCGACCGTGCCGCGCGATGGCCGGGACTTGTACGCCAACCCGCTGCCGTCCCGGCTTGCGCTGATCCTCGGCGCGGAAGGCGAAGGCATGTCGGCGCGGTTGATCGCGGCTGCGGACCTGCGCCTGACGATTCCCGGCACCGGTGCGGTCGAAAGTCTCAACGTGTCGGCGAGCGCGGCTGTGCTGTTTGCCGAATACTGGCGCCAGCATCGGTAGTTCCATGCGTACTCTCCTCGCCCTTGGGTTGCTCGCATTCTGCGTCCCGCTGGCCGCGACGCCGGGTGAAGCGCCGGGATTCGATCTGCGTCCGGCGCAGGCGGTCGTCCAGCGCGTGCTCGGTCGCCGCGCGGGGCAGATCGAGTTGGCGCCGCTGCCCGCGCAGGATGATGGTGAGCGTTTCCGCATCGCGCGCGCCGGCACGCGCGCGCGCGTCGAGGGCAGCACGACGAGTGCGCTGCTGTTTGGCGTCAACTGGTATCTGAAGTACGTCGCGCAGCTTCAGGTTTCGACCAACGGCGAGCGCCTCGGCGACTCGCCGCTGCCGCCGCCCGACGCTCCGATCGAGCAGCGCGCGCGTTTTCCCTGGCGCTACGCGCTCAACCAGAATACCGACGGCTACACGATGCCGTACTGGGACTGGGCGCGCTGGGAGCGCGAGATCGATCTCTACGCGCTCAGCGGAATCAATGCGATGATCGTCGAGCGCGGCATGGATTCCGTGCTCTACGACACCTTTCGCGACTTCGGCTACTCCGACCGCGAGTTGCGCGAATGGATCACCCAGCCCGCGCACCAGAACTGGCAGTTGATGGGCAACATGTGCTGCTTCGACGGGCCGATCAGCCGTGAACTGATGGCGCGGCGTGCGAAGTCGGCGCGGCAGATTCTCGCGCGCCTGCGCGAGCTTGGCATCACGCCCGTGCTGCCGGGGTTCTACGGCATGGTGCCAGCGGATTTCGCGAAGAAATTCCCGCATGCCCACGTGATCGAACAAGGCGAATGGGCGGGTTTCACCCGACCCGGCTGGCTCGATCCGCGCGATCCGCTGTTCGCGAAAATCGCCGCGAGCTTCTACCGCCACCAGCGCGAGCTGTATGGCGATTCGACGATCTACGACCTCGAGATTTTCCAGGAAGGCGGAACCTCCGGCGACGTTCCCGTAGGCGACGGCGCACGCCTCATCCAGGCGGCGCTCGACGCGGCGCATCCCGGCGCGAAGTGGATGATGCTCGCCTGGCAGGGCAATCCGCAGCCGAAACTGCTCGCCGGCGTCGATCGCAGCAAGCTGTTCATCATCGACATCGATCACGACAAGGTGCCGCGCGACGACCGCATGACCGACTTCCACGGTGCGCCGTTCCTGTTCGGCGGCATCTGGGCGTTCGGCGGCCGCACGACGTTCGGCGCCGACATCCGCAACTACACCGAGCGGCTCCCGCGCATGGCCGATGCAAACCCCAACATGATCGGCACGGCGGTGTTTGCCGAAGGCATGGACACCAACCCGTTTGCATTCGATCTGTTCACCGAGATGGCCTGGCGCGACGGCGAAGTCGACGCCGCGCGGTGGACGGAGAACTACGTGCAGCGCCGCTACGGCGCGGCCGACACGCATGCGCTCGCGGCGTGGAAGATCCTGCGCGAGACGGCGTACAGCATTCCGCCCGATACGGTCGAGTTCCACAGCGAGCGCGAGGCCGGGCAGGAATCGCTGTTCGCCGCGCAGCCGGGCCTGACCGCGGTCCAGGCTTCACGCTGGTCGCCCGAGGCGATGCGCTACGATGCGAAGAAGTTTGCCGCTGCGTTGCCGCAGTTGCTCGCTGTCGCGCCGGCCCTGCGCGCGAGTGCGACCTATCGTTACGACCTCGTCGATGTGGCGCGGCAGACGCTGGCGAACGAGAGTCGCAGCCTGCTGCCGCGGATCAAGGCAGCGTTCGAGGCGAAGGATCGCGCGCATTTCGTCACGCTGACGCAGCGCTGGCTGGCATTGATGGATTTGCAGGACCGCCTGCTTTCGACGCAGCGCGACTTTCTCGTCGGCGTCTGGCTCGACCGCGTGCGCGGCTGGGCCTCGACGCCCGCGGAACTGCGCCGCCTGGACTACGACGCACGTTCGATCCTGACCACCTGGGGCGAGCGCAAGGCGAGCGAGGGCGCCGAACTGCACGACTACGGCAACAAGGACTGGGCCGGCCTGACGCGCGACTACCACATGCGCCGCTGGGAAGTATACTTTGCCGCACTCGATGGCGAGTTGCGTACGGGCGTCACGGCGCAGCCGATCGACTGGTTCGCCCTCGGCGAGGAGTGGAACCGCGGCACGCAGCGCTACCCGACGCGGCCGCACGGCGACAGCTACGCGCTCGCCGCGGAAACCGCCCGCGCCCTCGGCCTCGCCGATTGAGCGAACACGGACTCAGCCGCCGAGCGCGGCGATCCGTCGCGCCAACCAGCGCCGTTCCGGCTCCAGCCTCGCCGTGGCGAGAGCGAGACGGTACTGGCCCAGCGCTTCCGCACGGCGATCGAGGCGCTGCAGCAGGTTCGCGCGCGCCGCGGCGAACAGGTGACTGTGTTCGGTATTGCTGCGCGCGATCAGCGCGATGAGCAGGTCGAGTGCATGGGCCGGGCCGTCGACCATCGAGATCGCGGCGATGCGGTTGAGTTCGACGATCGGCGTCGGCTGCAGCCGCGCGAGCACCTCGAAAAGCCCGGCGATCTGCCGCCAGTCGGTGTCGGCATGGTGCGGCGCGCGCGCGTGCAGCGCGGCGATCGCGGCCTGCACGGCATACGGGCCGATGCGCCCCTTCGTGCGCAAGGCGCGATCGAGCAGAGCGGTGCCCGCGTCGATCTGCACGCCGTTCCAGAGCGTGCGGTCCTGGTCTTCGAGCAGTACGAGGTCGCCGTCCGCGGTCGTGCGCGCCGCACCGCGCGCATCGTGCAGCAGCATCAGTGCGTTGAGGCCCTGCACTTCGGAGTGCTGCGGCAGCAACTCGTCGAGCAGGCGGCCGAGACGGATCGCCTCGCGGCACAGGTCGCGGCGGATCAGCGCATCGCCCTTCGTCGCCGCGTAGCCCTCGGTGAAGATCAGGTAGATCGTCGCGAGCACGCCGGCGAGGCGCTCTTCCAGTTGCGCCGGCGCGGGCGTTTCGAACGGAATGCCGGCGTCGCGGATTTTCTTCTTCGCGCGCACGAGGCGCTGCGCCATCGTCTCCTCTCCGGCGAGGAAGGCGCGCGCGATCGCCTGCGTGTCGAGATCGCACAGCGTGTGCAGGGTCAGCGCCACCTGCGCCTCGATGTTCAGCGCGGGGTGGCAGCAGGTGAAGATCAGGCGCAGGCGGTCGTCGTCGAAATGCGCGTCGTCGAGGCGCGCGTCATCGGCCTGGATGAACGCATCGGCGGAAAATTCCGGGGCGATGCGCATGTCGAAGAACGTGCGCCGGCGCTGCGCGTCGATCGTCTTGTTGCGTCCGACCTGCACCAGCCATGCCGCCGGATTGGCCGGCACGCCTGTGGCCGGCCATCGCTCGATCGCGGCGGCGAACGCATCCTGGCGCGCGTCCTCGGCCAGATCGAAGTCGCCGAGAAGGCGGATCAGCGTCGCGAGCACGCGACCCGCTTCCCGTTGCAGCACCGTCGCGATCGGTGCCGCCATGAGCTAGCCGAAGACCTGGATCGGCCGCACCTCGATGCTGCCGACCAGCGCGCTCGGAATGCGCGCAGCGAGCGCGACCGCCTCGTCGAGATCCTTCGCCTCGACCAGATAGAAGCCGCCGAGCTGCTCGCGCGTCTCCGCGAACGGGCCGTCGGTAGCCGCGGCCTTGCCGTTGCGCACGCGCACGGTCGTCGCCGTCGAGGTCGGCTGCAGCGCATTGCCGGCCTTGAACTGGCCGCCCTCGATCATCGATTGGGTGCAGGCACGGTAGTCGCCCAGCAACTTGCCCAGATCCGCTTCGCTCATCGTCGCGTAGCGGGCTTCGTTTTCGTAGATCAGCAGCAGGTATTGCATCATCGTTTCCTCGAAGATTCGGCGGAATCGCCGTGATCTGGTCGAACGGCAGCGGCGCGAATCGACAGCGCCGGAAAAATTTTCCTTGCCGAAACCGGGTACGCTGAATCGAATCCTACTTTTTCAGCGCCAGCACCACGACGCCCGCGCCGACCATCGCGATACCGAGCCATTCGCGCAGTGATGGCCGCTCGCCGAGGAAGGCGAAGGCGAATATCGCGACGAGAACGAGGCTGAGCTTGTCGACCGGCGCGACCTGCGAGGCATTGCCGAGTTTCAGCGCGCGGAAATAGCAGACCCACGACGCGCCCGTGGCCAGGCCGGACAGAACGAGAAAGAACCACGTGCGCGTCGACAATTCGAGCGGATTGCTCCATTTTCCGGTTGCGTAGACGAACGCGGCGAGCACGACGATGATCACGGCGGTGCGGATCAGCGTGGCCAGGTCGGAATCCACGCCCTCGATGCCGATCTTGGCGAAAACCGCAGTCAGCGCGGCGAACACCGCCGAGGCGAGTGCCCAGAAAAGCCAAGTCGA
Source organism: Pseudomonadota bacterium (assembly GCA_018240465.1). Classification (GTDB taxonomy): domain Bacteria; phylum Pseudomonadota; class Gammaproteobacteria; order Xanthomonadales; family Rhodanobacteraceae; genus Rudaea. Next base: position 13,245 of record JAFEFS010000087.1, on the reverse strand, counting down.
TGCGGTCATGCGGTCCGCGCCTCGCGCCGGTGGAATCGCAATCAGTGTAGCGCAGCGGCGGCAGGCGTGATTCCGCGTCGCGGTTCAGTTGCCGGCTGAAACGATGCGGACATCGGGCACCCACAGCTCGCGCCAGCGTGCGGTCTTTTCCTCCGCACCGAGTTTTTGCGGCGAGACCGGCAGCACGGCGCCGAAGCCGGGTTCGCCGTCGAGGCAGGCCGCATTGACCGCGGCGTAGACGCGCGCCGCCTGCGCGTAGGTCACCGCGACGAGTACGCCGCAGGCGGCACAGCAGGAACGTGGCCGTGCCCGACCCCTGGCGATACTCCAGCGGGCCGCCGTTGCGCGTGGCAAGCTCGAGCCGCCCACCCGGATCGGAAACCCAGGACGCACCGTGCTTGCGGCAGAACGGGCAATCGCATGCGCGCGGCCTGATGGTCGCGGCCGCGAGCGTCGTCGAAAACTCGACGCTCAGGCCGCCGCAGTGACAGCCTCCGCGCAGCATCGCCGCGTTGCCTTCACTCCGCGTCCTTGTCCTTCGCGAATGCGCCCGGCGCCGAACCGAAGTCGCCGTCGGCCTGTGCGGCCATATAGGCCCAGGCGGCGTAGACGGCGACGTTCTGCGCCAGCTCCTTCGGGTCGATCTTGTCGAGCGTGTCGTTCGCCGTGTGATGGACGTCGAAGTAGTGCGCGCCGTCCTGCAGCAGGGTCAGCGCTGCCATGCCCTTGGCATGCATCTGCGAAAGATCGGAGCCGCCGCCGCCGGATTTCGTTTCGTCGTAGTCGACACCGAGCGGTTTGAGCACGGCGGCGATTTGCGCGATCGCCGCACGCGCCTGCGGTTTCACGCTCGCGCTCATGCGCCAGATCGGGCCGGAACCGAAATCGGATTCGGTGCCGAGCACGTGCCTTGCGACTTCGCCGGCATGTTGCTGCGCGTAAGCCTTGCCGCCGTAGAGGCCGGCTTCCTCGTTGGCGAACGCGATGACGCGGATCGTGCGCTCGGGCCGCTGCGGCATCTGCTTGATCAGATGCGCGGCGGCGGCGGTGATTGCCACGCCGGCGGCATCGTCGATCGCGCCCGTGCCCGGATCCCAGGAGTCGAGATGACCGCCGATGTCGATGATCTGGTCGGGGTGCTTGCTGCCAGTGACTTCGCCGATCACGTTGGCACCGGTGTATTCGCCGTCGAAGCCGACGTCGAGGTCGAGCTTGACCGTCACCGGCTTGCCGTAGGCGAGCACGCGCTCGAGTTGGTCGGCGTCGGGGTTCGACAGCGCGGCGGCGGGGATGCCGTTGGCCGAGGCGTCGGCGAAGCCGGTCACGCCGGTATGCGCCATGCGGTCGCTCGCGTCGGTACCGGCCGAGCGCAGCAGAAATGCCCCGGCGCCCTTGCCCGCCGCCAGCGGCGGCCCGTCGACGCGGATCGACGAGCCCGTGCCGTAGTCGTGGCCGTCCTTGTGCCGCTGCATGCGGAAGCCGACGTAGACGATCTTGCCTTTCACCGTGGCCGGATCGGCGGCCTTGAGCGCGTCGAGATTCTCGAAACGCACGACTTCGGCGGTGAGGCCGCCGGCGGGCGTCGGGAAGCTGTGGCCGAGCGCGGTCACGACGAGGTTCTGCGGGAACGGCGCGACGATCGCGCCGGATTCGTGGCGGCGCACCCATTTCGGATAGGTCACCGGCTCGGCATAGACCTTGTCGAAGCCGAGCGCCTTGAAGCGGGCGATCACCCATTCGCGCGCTTTCGCGTCGTTGTCGCTCGCGGCGAGGCGCGGGCCGATTTCCGTGGTCAGGTCCGTGACGAACTTGTACGCGGTGCCGTCGTTCATGGCGCGGTCGCGCAACTGTTCGGCGGCGCGCACGGCCGCGTCGGGGATGCGCGTGTCGGCAGCGTGTGCGGCGCTTGCGGCGAGTGCCGAAACGACGGTGAGACTCAAGGCGGAAAGGACTTTCACGGCGGACTCCGGGGGACTGACGGGAAGAAAACGGTACGCGGCGCATGCTTGCGGCGGCCCCAAGAATCGCAAAATCTGCCGCCGCGCTGTAGGGCCGCTTTGCGCGCGCACGGGGCGGCCATGTTTTGCATGGGTTGCGCGGGCGCGCAAAAAGAAAGGGCGCGGCAGAATCGCCGCGCCCCGTTTCATCGTGAGGCGGACGGCTATTTCTTCAGCGCGTCGCGGATCTCGGTCAGCAGTTTTTCGGTCGCGGTCGGCTCAGGCGGCGCGGCCGGCGCTTCCTCGGCTTTCTTCGTCATCGAGTTGATGATCTTGACCACGAGGAAGATCGCCGCGGCGATGATGACGAACTGGATGATGGTGTTGAGGAACACGCCGATCTGGATCGCGACCTCGCCCTTGCCGTCGGCGCCGGCGGCCTTGAGTATCCATTTCCACGCCGAGAAATCGATGCCGCCGATCAGCAGGCCGATCGGCGGCATGATGACATTGTCGACGAGCGAGGAGACGATCTTGCCGAATGCGGCGCCGATGACGACGCCGACGGCGAGGTCGACGACATTGCCGCGCAGAACGAAAGCCTTGAATTCGGTAGCCAGACTCATGGGAGACCTCAGTGTCAGTTGTGGGGAACAACGATCCGTGACGCGGTCGCTAATTTACACCAATGGGCATCGAAGGAAACCCATTTTTTTGCCCGGCGGAAGCGCGCCCGGTTCAGCCCGTCTCGCCCGTCCTTCGGCGCCCGAATTTGAGCGCGCGCCGCACCGCATCCACCGCGCAGGCCTTGATTTCGACCAGGCAGAACGGTGGTACCGCTTCGTGCAGCGTATCGCCGGTGGTGTCGGTTGCGATCGTGGCCGATGCTTCGGCCACGCGACCCACAACACGCCGCGGTCGGCGAGGCCCGCGATCAGGTCGGGCAGGCCACGCCACAGTGTCGCTCGCCGGGTGGTGAAAACATGAGCGAAGTCGCAGCGGCCGGCGCTGTGCGCAATCAAGGCAACCTGTGTGGCGTCGAAGCCGCATAGACTGAAAGAGCCGTCCGGCGCGCCGACCAGGCGCACGCGCAGCCCCGGCTAGCCTCAATTTCGGCCGCAGCGGCTTGCCGGAATAGCCGGCTGCGAGTGCGGGCATTTTTTTGCGGCGGTCGACATGGCGGAATTGCTGCGTGTCGAAATGGGTGTGTCTCGTTCGTCGGGATCGAGAAAGGCAGGGCGAGAATCAGACGTGCCGCTGCATCGTCTGCGATGCGGTGACCTGACAATTGTCATTGCGCATTCGTGAGGACTGCCCCTGCCGCGCGAATCATGGCGACGGTAGTCTGTGGCAAACTTCGGGAATCGAAGCATTCGCATGGGCATCATGGACAAATCGGATCTGCTGAACGAGCTGCGTATCGGCAAGGAGCATCGCGACGATCACGCAAACGGTGGACCGCATTGGCCCTGGATCGCCGTCGCGTCCCTCGTCGCACTCGCCGCCGTCGGCGCCGCAGGCTGGTACTACGTCGCCGGCAACATCCACGGGTTCACCGTCGAGGCGGCGACCGCATCCGCGCCGAACGCCGGCGGCGCCGACACCTCGGTGCTGCAGGCGACCGGCTACGTGACCGCGCGTCGCGCGGCGACGGTGTCCGCGCAGATCACCGGTACGCTGACCGAGGTGCTGATCGAAGAAGGCGAGCGGGTGGAAAAGGGCCAGGTGCTGGCGCGCCTGGAATCGACCCAGCAGCAGGCGTATCTGGCGCAGGCGCAGGCCGGCGCGCATGCGGCGCAGGCGCAGCTTGCCCAGGTTCAGGCGCTGCTCGCGCAGAACCAGCGCGACCTTGCGCGCCAGCAGGACATCGTCGCGCGCAAGCTCGCCTCGCAGCAGTCGCTCGAGCTTGCGCAGACGCAGGTCGCAACGCAGGCCGCCACGGTTGCCGCGCAGCGCAGGCAGGTCGACGTGGCTCTGGCGAACGTGCAAGCGGCGCAGGTACAGCTCGACTACTGCACCGTGCGCGCGCCGTTCAGCGGCATGGTCACGGCCAAGGCCGCGCAGGTCGGCGAGATCGTCTCACCTTTGTCGGCGGGTGGCGGCTTCACCCGCACCGGCGTCGGCACGATCGTCGACATGGACTCGCTCGAAATCGAGGTCGACGTCAACGAGTCCTACATCTCGCGCGTCGTGCCGAAGCAGTCCGCACAGGCGACGCTCGACGCCTATCCGGACTGGAAGATTCCCGCGCACGTCATCGCGATCATTCCCACCGCCGACCGCGGCAAGGCGACGGTCAAGGTGCGTATCGGCATCGATGCGAAGGACCCGCGCATCCTGCCCGACATGGGCGCGCGCGTGTCGTTCTTCGAGGACGCGTCGGACGCATCGAAAACAGCGGCAGCGACGCCGCCGAAAGGCGTCCTCGTTCCCGTGTCCGCGATCGTCAGGCGCGAGGGCAAGGACATCGTGTTCGCGATCGATGCGGACCATGCGCGCGCCAGGACCGTTGCTCCGGGGCAAACCTACAACGACTTGCGCCTGGTCGAAGGCATCGGCGCGGGCACGCGCGTGATCAAGCAGCCACCGGCGGAATTGAGCGACGGCGCCAAAGTGGAAATCAAGTCGAAATAGCGATCTTCCCTTCCCTCCGCGCGAGAAAGTGCCCGAAGGGCGGATGAGGGAAGGGCGTTGCAGATTGAAGTGAGAGTTGGAAGTCGAGAGGTTTTCCCTCATCCGGCGCTTCGCGCCACCTTACTCCCGGCGGGAGCAGGGAAGAAAAAAGCAGAGAGGAGTTCAGGCATGAGTACGCTGGTCGAAATCCGCAATGTCAGCAAGGTGTACGAGCGCGGCAAGCAGAAGGTCGAGGTGTTGCATCACGTCGATCTGAACATCGCGCAGGGCGATTTCCTCGCGCTGATGGGGCCGTCCGGTTCGGGCAAGACGACGCTGCTCAACCTGATCGGCGGCCTCGACTCGCCGACCCAGGGCCAGATCAGCGTCGGTGGCGCGCGCATCGACAACCTCAACCAGGGCGCGTTGGCGAAGTGGCGCGCATCCAACGTCGGCTTCATCTTCCAGTTCTACAACCTGCTGCCGATGCTGTCGGCGCAGAAGAACGTCGAACTGCCGCTGCTGCTGACCAAACTCGGCGCAGCGCAGCGCAGGAAGAACGCGGCGATCGCGCTGCAGCTCGTCGGCCTTGCCGACCGCGCCGGGCACAAGCCGACCGAACTGTCGGGCGGCCAGCAGCAGCGCGTCGCGATCGCGCGCGCGATCGTGTCCGACCCGACCTTGCTGGTCTGCGACGAGCCGACCGGCGACCTCGACCGCCAATCCGCCGAAGACGTGCTCGGCCTGTTGCAGACGCTCAATCGCCAGCACGGCAAGACCATCGTCATGGTCACGCATGACCCGAAAGCCGCCGAGTACGCGAGCCACACCCTGCATCTGGACAAAGGCGCGCTGGTCGAACAAGCCGCGCACGTCTGAGGGAGCGCCGTCATGAAATATCTGCATCTCATCTGGGCGGCGCTGTTCCGCCGCAAGACGCGCACGATCCTTACCCTCGTGTCGATCACCGCGGCTTTCCTGCTGTTCGGCCTGCTCGATGCCGTGCGCGTGTCGTTCGAACAGGCCGGGCAGAGCGTGAACGGCGCCGAGCGGCTGCAGACCCAATCGCGCCTGTCTTTCATCCAGACGCTGCCCTCCGCGCTGGAATCGCGGATCGCTGCGGTCGACGGTGTCAAGGACGTGGCCTATGCGAACTGGTTCGGCGGCGCCTATCAGGACCCGCACAACCAGATTTTCACGTTTGCGGTGAGCCCGAACTATCTCGATGTCTACCCCGAAGTCGAAGTCGATCCGGCGCAGCGCAAAGCCTGGGACGCCACGCAGAACGGCATTCTCGCGGGTGAGGCGCTGATCAAGAAATACGGCTGGAAGATCGGCGACAAGATTCCGCTGCAGTCGCAGATCTTCCCGAACAAGGAGGGCTCGAAGAACTGGAACTTCGACCTGCTCGGCGTGATGAAGTCGAAGGACGGCAAGGCGTTCCAGAGCCAGATGATCATCCTGCACTGGAAGAACTTCGACGAGACCACGCCGTACAATCGCGGCCAGGTCGGCTGGTACATCAGCCGCGTGAAGGACGTCAACGACGCCGATCGCGTGGCCAAGGCGATCGACGCGCTGTCGGCCAACTCGGACCACGAAACCAAGACGATGACCGAGCAGGCGGTGATGGCGAACTGGATCAAGCAGTCGGTCAACATCAGTCTCATCGTAACCTCGATCATGGGCGCGGTGTTCTTCACCCTGCTGCTGCTCACCGGCAACACGATGATGCAGGCCGTGCGCGAGCGCACCTCCGAGCTTGCCGTGCTCAAGACGATCGGCTTTTCGAACACGAGCGTGCTCGGCATGGTGCTGGCCGAATCGGTGCTGCTGCTCCTGCTCGGCGGCATCATCGGCCTGGCCCTCGTCAGCGTGTTGTCACCGGCGATCAGCCAGGGCAGCGGCGGCGTGCTGAACCTTCCGCGCGTGGGCGGCACGACCTGGGTGCTCGGCGTCGCGCTGGCGCTCGCGATCGGCCTCGTGATCGGCGGCCTGCCGGCGCTGCGCGCGATGCGGCTCAATATCGTCGATGCCCTCGCGGGCCGTTAACGGAGACCAACGATGAAATTCCTGACCGGCCTTGCGACGTTTCTCGTCGTCCTTCTGAGCATCGTCTTTTTCGTCGTCCTGCCGTGGCAGGGGCTCGTCGTCATCGCGCTGGCGCTCGCCGCGTGGATGGGCCTGACGCGCCGCGGGCAGCAGGCGGCTTCCGTCACCGGCGTAGGCGTCAGCACGCTGGGCCAGCGCCTGGGTTCGTCCGCGGTCATCGTGATCGGCATCGCCGGCGTCGTCGGCGTGCTCGTCGCGCTGTTCGCGATGGCGCAAGGCTATGCGGACACGCTGCGCAGCACCGGCAGCGCCGACACGGCGATCGTGTTGCGCGGCGCGTCGGCTTCGGAGGTTTCCTCGGTGCTCAGCCACGACAGCGTGCTCGTGATCGGGCAGGCGCCGGGCGTCGCCAAGGACGCCGAAGGCAAGCCGATCGTTTCGGCCGAACTGGTCGTGGCCGCGAACCTGCCGCTCAAGAACGCCAAGAGCAGCGACGATTTCGGCAGTGTGCAATTGCGCGGCATCGGCGAGGAAGCGTGGAAGCTGCGCAAGAACGCGAAGATCCTCGCCGGACGCAAACCCGAACCGGGCAAGTACGAGCTCGTCGCCGGCAAGGGTGCGCAGGCGAATTTTTCCGGCCTCGAGCCGGGCAAGGAGATCAAGCTCGGCAGCCAGCTCTGGACCGTCAGCGGCGTCTTCGCGACCGGCGATTCGTTCGAATCCGAAATCTGGGCCGATGCGCAGATCGTCGGCGCCGCCTACCGGCGCGGGTCGAGCGTGACCACGGTGTTCGCGCGCCTGACCGGAGCGGACGCGTTCGAGCCGTTCAAGGCCGCGCTGACGTCCGACCCGCGTCTGCAGGTCGATGTCGACACCACGCTCGGCTATTTCAGCAAGCAGTCCGAGGGCATGTCCAAGATCATCACGATCATCGGCAGCGTGGTCGGCGCGATCATGGCGATCGGCGCGGTGTTCGGTGCGCTCAACACCATGTTCGCCGCAGTCGCGACGCGCGCGCGCGAGATCGCGACCTTGCGCGCGATCGGTTTCCGCGGCCTGCCCGTCGTCGTCGCGATCATGCTCGAGACGATGCTGCTGGCGCTGATCGGCGGCGCGCTCGGCGGCCTGATTGCGTGGCTGATCTTCAACGGCTACACCGCGTCCACGCTCGCGGGCGGGAGCACGGGCGCGCTGACGTTCCAGTTCCACGTCGCCCCGTCGGTGCTGTGGACCGGCCTCAAGTGGGCGCTCGCGATCGGCTTCATCGGCGGTTTGTATCCGGCGCTGCGCGCGGCGCGGTTGCCGGTGACGACGGCGCTGCGCGAGTCCTGACAGGTAAACGCGGGGCGCGATTCGTCGCGCTCCGCGGGGCCGCCCCGCATCGAGCGTGGTTGCCGCAAGAGCAGGCAACGCAAGCGCCGCTACGTCAACGCAAGATGCCTCGCTTCGAGCGCGCCTGCGCCGCGCGGCCGCGCCTGCGGTGTCGCGCCCGCATCGAGCGGCGTGCCGCGCACGACGTGCGCGAACATGCGATCGAGCGCGACGTAGGCATACGCCAGCATCGGCACGTAGCGTTCGCCGAAGCCGGGCCAGGCGAGAAACGAATCGAAGTGCTGCGCATGCGGCACGCGCCAGTACGCCGCGTCGCGTCCGTGCGCGCGCAGCCAGGCGAGATAGGCATCCGATGAAAACGTCGGCGGAATCAGCCCATCCTCGGCGCCGTGGACGAGGAAGATCGGCAACTCCTTGCGCGGCAGCCGTGCCTGCGTTGCCTGCACCGATTCGCGCAGGCGTATCGCCGGGTCGCCGTCGCCGGTCCACAGTCCGCGCAAAGCCATGAGGCCGGGCCAGTTCGGATCGGCACCGTGCCCTGGCGCGGCCTCGCCGAGGAATACGCCGGCGCCCGGTGGAATGCCGCTCGCGTCGCTCCACCAGGCGGCGCGTTCGGTCGTGGTCGCCTGGCGCGGTCGGAAGTCGGCGTCGAGTGCCGTGAAGCGGAAACCGCCCGGCATCGCGCCGACGCGGCTTCGCGTGTACGCGCTCGCGTAGGTCGCGCCGAACGCGCGCCAGATATCGTAGGCCGCCGTGCTCGCCGCGGTCGCGAGCGCGCCGTCTTCCCAGCCGCCCGCGCGCAGGCGCGCGAGCGCTTCCGCGGCCTGCGCCGGTGTGCTGCCGGCCGGCACGATGCCGGCATCGACCAGACTGGCGCAGCGCGCGGCCCAGCCCGCGATGGCGTTGCCCGGCAGCCTCGCCAGCACGCCGCGGACCGTGTCGAAACGCGCATCGAGCAGCGCGCAGGGCGTGAGCAGCGCCGCCTCGCTCGCATAGTCGTAGAGCGGTCTCGCGTGGCTGCCGTCGACGTTCGCGACATGGACGTTCGGCTCCACCGCGACGACGCCAGCCAGCCAACCCGCGGCGTCGAGCCCCGCCGCTTGCAGTGCCGCCGCGCCACCGTTGGACAGGCCGGCCGCGATGATCCGCGTGTTCTGCGGGGTGAACGGTGCGGCCTGCGGAAACGCGCGGTCGAGCATGGCGAGGCCGAACTGCGCGGCCTGCAGCAGATGCTCGCCCCAATGCGCCTCGGGATTGTCGGTCGAGTGCGCATGCTTGATCGCAATGCCGGCATCGCCGGACCAGTCGGTCGGCACGAACTCGAGTTCGGCCGCGCCGCATTCGGCGCGCGTGCCGTCGAGCGCAACGCCGCTGTCCGTCGCCGTGTCGAAGTAACCCGAGCCGGCGCCCTTGTCGGTGTAGGCGACCGCGCAGCGATGCGCGAGTCCCCACACGCCGGCGACCGCGATCGCGCCGTAGATGCCGCGCGAACCCGACGATGCGGTCACGATCAGGCAGCGCGCATCGGCGTCGAAGCTGTCCGGTATCTGCGCGAGCACGCGATGCGGTTGGGTCGAGCCTGCGACGCGTGCGAACGCCTGGTACTCGCGGCCATCGACCTTCGGCACGGCGCCGTAGACCGCACCGTAGCCGCCGAGCGGGCCGAGGTCGGCGATGCCGGTCCACGCCGTCTGGATCGCGCGCCGGCGCAGTTCCGCCGGTATGGGTGCGGCCGTATCGGCGAACGGCGCGGGCGCCGCGCGCAGCCCGGCCAGGCCGAGCCCGGCGCTGACAAGATCGTCGCCGCCGTGATGCGTGGTTTCGCGGATGGTGCCGAGCGGAAAGGTTATCGACATCGCTGCCTCCGCTGGCAACGATACCATGCGTACATCGGGCACCAGCGAACTGCTACAGTGCGCGCCGATGGGCACGCGCATCCTGATTGCCGACGATCATCCGCTGTTCCGCGCCGCGCTGCGCAGCGCGGTGATGCAGGCCGAGCCCGATGCGGTGGTCGCCGAGGCTGACGACCTTGCCGGCGTGATCGCACGGCTCGAAGCCGAAGCCGATACCGACCTCGTCCTGCTCGACCTGCACATGCGCGACAGTCACGGCCTGACCGGCCTGGCCGCGCTGCGCGCGCAGTTTCCCGCAGTCGCCGTGCTTGTCGTCTCCGCCTCCGAGGAGGCCGGCGTCGTGCGTCGCGCGCTCGACCACGGCGCGGTCGGCTTCGTGCCGAAGAGCACGCCGCCGGCGGACATCGGCATCGCAATCCGCGCCGTGCTCGCCGGAGAACGCTGGCTGCCGCCGGCGCTCGCGCACGCGCTCGACTCGGCGCAGAGCGACCCGGCCGATGCCGTGCTTGCCGCACGCCTGTCGCGCCTGACCGGCCAGCAGTTCCGCGTGCTCGCGCAGATCGGCGAAGGTCGCCTCAACAAGCAGATCGCCGACTCGCTCGGCATCCAGGAGCGCACCGTCAAGGCACACGTCAGCGCCATCTTCGAGAAGCTCGGCGTGCGCAATCGCACGCAGGCGAGCGTCCTGTTGCAACAGCTGGTACTGCGGCAGAAATAGTCCGCGGCCGTTGCGGCGCGCGCTGGCATTCCGCGTTCGTCATTCCCGTGGAAGCCGGAATCCAGCGCCTTCGCTGCTTCCGCTGCCAAGGCGAAGGCCTCGGGTTGCCCGCGTCGAGCGGGACGCCGTTGTCCAATCCGGACATCTGCCATCGCCGCGTTCCGCACGGCAGCCGTGCCCCTACGCGGAACGGATCAGCTCCGCCGCGTGCTCGGCGATCATGATCGTCGGTGCGTTGGTGTTGCCGCCCGGCAGCGTCGGCATCACCGAGGCGTCGACGACGCGCAGGCCCGGTACGCCACGCACGCGCAACGCCGCATCGACCACGGCATCGTCGTCGTTGCCCATGCGGCAGGTGCCGACCGGGTGGTAGACGGTCTCCGCCTTGCGCCGGATGAACGCCGTGATCGCGGCGTCGTCGCGCACGTCCGCGCCGGGATAGACCTCGGCACCGCGATAGGCATCGAACGCCGGTGCGGCGAAGATGTCGCGCGACCGCTTGACGCCTTCGATCAGCATCTTCAAATCGTAGCCTTCGGCGTCGCTGAGATAGTTGGCGCGTATCTCCGGTTTGGTGCCCGGATCGGCGGACGCGAGGCGGATCGTGCCGCGGCTCCTCGGCCGCAGCATGCACGCGTGCATGGTGAAGCCGTAGCCGGGCAGGCGATGGCGGCCATGGTCGTCGAGCAGTGCGGGGATGAAATGGAATTGCAGGTCGCAGCGCTCGTCCGTCGCCCACTTCGTGCGCACGAAGCCGCCGGCCTCGGCGATGTTCGACGTGCCCGGGCCATCGCGCTTTGCCAGATACTTGAGCAGCACGGCGACGTCGTTGAGCCGGTCGTAGCTGACCGGCTGCGTGCACTGCTGCAGCGTGCAGATGTCGAGGTGATCCTGCAGGTTCGCGCCAACGCCGCCGAGATCCTGCACGACGCGAATGCCGTGCGCGCGCAGATGATCGGCCGGGCCGATGCCCGAGAGCATCAGCAGTTGCGGCGAGTTGATCGCGCCGCCGCAGAGGATCACTTCGCCACCCTCCGCGCGCGTGAGGCGGCCGCCGTGACGGTAATCGACGCCGATCGCGCGGTGCCCGTCGAACAGCACGCGCTCGGTGCGCGCGTGCGTGCGTATGCTGAGGTTCGGGCGCTTTTGCGCGGGGCGCAGATAGCCGACCGCGGTGGAACAACGCGCGCTGTTCTTCTGCGTGACCTGGTACGCACCGAAACCTTCCTGATGTGCGCCATTGAAATCGGGGTTGAGCGCGTGACCGCATTCCCCTGCGCCGGTGACGAACACGTCGGTCAACACGTTGCGGCAACGCAGATCCTGCACGGCCAGCGGCCCATCCGCGCCGTGCAGGTCGCTTGCGCCGCGTGTGTTGCCTTCGGCGCGCTTGAAGTAGGTCAGCACGTTCTGCCAGGCCCAGCGCCCGTCGCCGACCAGACGCGCCCATTCGTCGTAGTCGCGCGCATCGCCGCGGATATAGCACATCGCGTTGATCGAACTCGAGCCGCCGAGCACCTTGCCGCGCGGCCACCACAGTCGACGATTGTCGAGCTGCGCCTCGGGTTCGGTGGAATAGTCCCAGTTGACGCTCTTGTTGCCGGCCAGTTTGGCGAGGCCGGCGGGCATGTGGATGAACGGGTGCCAGTCGGACGGGCCGGCTTCGAGCAGCAGCACGCGCCGGTTCGGGTCTTCGCTCAAGCGGTTGGCCAGCACGCAACCGGCCGATCCGGCACCGACGATGATGCAGTCGTACTTCATGCGGAAATCCATGCGCCGCGCGCGCGGCAGACATGAGCGAGGCTAAAGGCCGGCGCTAGAGCAGATGCTCCATCGCAGCGCAACACGCGAGGCAATGCGGGTCAGCCGCGTGGCGGCGTTTCCGCAGTCACGGCGAACGCACTGCCCGGCACCGGATCGAGTTCGCGCACCTCGTTGACGAGGCCATAGCCGAGGCAAGGATTCTGCGCGAGCAGTTGCGCCGCCTCCTCGAGGCTGCGCGCGTACACGAACCAGTAGCCACCGATCACTTCCTTCGCTTCGGTGTAGGGTCCGTCAGTCACGCCGTGGCGCGAGACGGACTTGCCGTCCTTCATCAGCCGTGATCCGTGTTTCATCCGGCCCTCGGCGACCATGCGCTCGTGCCAGACGTAGAACGCGTCGATCGCGCGCTGGATGTCTTCCTTCGAGGCGGACGCGTCCCAATGGCCGCGCGAGATGACGAGGTATTCGAAACAAGGAGTGTTCGTGTTCATTCGGTGCGTTCGTTCGGCGTTTCAGGCATCGGGCGCATGCTCGGGCTGCGTCGCAACAAGTCGGCGCGTGCGCTCACTGCCCAGCCGGCGGCTGCCACAATTCCAGCTTGTTGCCGTCCGGGTCGATGACCCAGCCGAACTTGCCGTACTCCGACTCATCGACCTTGTCGACAACGTTGCAGCCTTCGCTGCGCAGCGCGGCGAGCAAGGCGTGCAGATCGGCAACACGGTAATTGATCATGAAAGGCGCCGGGCTCGGCTCGAAGTAACTCGTGTCGGCCTTGAACGGACTCCATACGGTTGTTCCAACGCCGGTCGGATTGTCTGCGGATGCCCAGCGAAACGCGGCGCCACCCCATGCTTCGACCTCGATGCCGAGGTGGACCCGGTACCACTCGGCCAGTGCCTTCGAATCGTTCGACTTGAAAAAGATGCCGCCAATGCCGGTAACTCGTTTCATGCAAGGTCTCCGGGTCAATGTG
>JAFEFS010000086.1 GCA_018240465.1 Pseudomonadota bacterium | reverse complement strand
CCGCGTCGAGCGCGATGCCACCGTCGTCGAGCCGGTAGCTGCCTTCCGGCAGGCGCAGCGGCAGGCTCGCGAGCGCGTACAGGTCGTCTGCCGCGGCGATGCCGGCGAGCACGCGCTTCGCCTTGCCTTGCGCATCGGGCAACAGGCAGAACGTGCCGGGCGCGGCATCGAAGCCGCTCGCGGCGATCCAGTTCGCGGCGCTCTTGCCGAGCTTGGCGGTGGTGGCGCGCAGCGTCGCTTTCGTCACCGCGAGCAGCGGTATCGCGCGCGGGACACGGCGCGTTTCGATCAATGCGTTCATGGTGCTTCCCGAGGTGAGCCAGCGACAAGAGTACAACCTTGCCGGCGCGCAAACGACCGGCGCGGGACGCACCCCTGCTCCCCGGCGCCTTGCACGCGTTACACTAATCGCGCCCCGCGAATGGACGTATCCGTGCCGCTCGACCCATCCGAAATCACGCGCCAGCTGGTCGAATTGCGCGTCGAACACCGCGACCTCGACGCGGCGATCGCCGCCCTGGCCGCGAGCCCGCACGGCGACGAATTGCGCTTGAAGCGCATGAAGGTGCGCAAGCTGCGCCTGAAGGACATGATCTCGTATCTGGAATCGAAACTGATTCCGGATCTCGACGCGTGAACCGTACCTTGGCGTTCGCCCTTGAACGCGAGGATCACAAAGCGGCTATCCATGGCCGCACTTCTCAATTTTCTTCCTTCGCCCCGGCGCCCGGCTCGGCCAGCGCACCGTGCCGCTCCGGCGTCAATTTCAAAATCCCGTGGCGGATCTCGCGACTGAGGATCAGCTTGGCGTCGCGCACGATGCTCTCCAGATCGGTGTGGAATTCGAGCTTGCCCCCAGCGTCGGGCCAGATCACGCGGCGTTCGCGCAATTTGCCGATGAAGCCGCGGAACAGCGCCTTGTCGAAGAATTCCGGCGCATTCAATTCCTGCAGCAGCGACAGGCGCTGCGCGGTCAGCGTGCACAGGTTTTCAAGCTCGCCGGCGCTCAGCGTGTTCGGCCCGTTGCGCACGAGCGCGGCGATCGCGATGTAGTAGCGCTCGATCGTCTGCAGCAGGCTCTGCGCGATCACGCGCAGGCGGAACGCGCCGTCGCTCTGTCCCGGCTCGCGCTGCAGAGACTCCCGCTGCTCATCGGCCTTGAGCAGGCCGCGCGCGACGAAGACGTCGATCGTCGCCTCGCAGCGCGCCATGAATTCGTCCTCGCTCCACGGCAGGAACAATTCGGCCTGCACGAACGGGTAGACGACGCGGCCGAGGCGCAGGATCTGCTCGCGCTTCATGCCGCGGTTGTTGAGGAAACAGCAGGCGATCCACGCCGCGGTCGCAACCACGTGCAACACGTTGTTGCGGAAGTACGAGAGCAGCACCGCGGCCTTGCCTTCGCTCGCGAGCACATCGCCGAGCGGATGCTTGATGCGCGCGATCGCCTGCATCTTCTCGCCGTAGGCGATGATCTCCGCGGCAGACAGATCGGTGATCGTGAGCCGCTCCGAATACGGCAGCGCGGTGATCAGTTCGCGGGTCAGGTCGATCTGGGCGAGCAGGTCGGCCTCGGCCATCGCGTGCTTGGGTGTCGCCAGCAACGCGAGCGCGAGCAGGTTGATCGGATTGATGTCGACCGCAGCGTTGATGCCGGCGGCGATGCGCTCGGCGAGCGTGTCGACTGCGGGCTTGAGCCAGGCCGGTTTCGCCTCGGGATCGGCGATCGCCGCGCGCCAGTCCGCGTCGACGCCGTCGAGCAGCGGAGTCAGGAAGATCGGTTCGCCGAAGTTGACCGCGACCCGACCGTAATTCTCACGCAGCTTGCCGAGCGCGCGCAGCAACTGGAACCAGGATTCCTTCTCCTTCGGCTTGCCCGACAGCTCGCCGATGTAGGAGTCACCTTCCATGATGCGCTCGTAGCCGATGTAGATCGGCTGAAACACCACCGGGCGCTGCGCTTCGCGCAGGAAGCTGCGCAGGGTCATCGACAGCAGGCCGCCGCGCGGGGTCAACGTGCGCCCGGTGCGCGAGCGCCCGCCCTCGACGAAGTATTCGATCGATACGCCGCGCGCGAACAGCTGGCTCATGTATTCGCGGAACACGGTCGAGTACAGCGGGTCGCTGAAACTGCGGCGCATGAAGAACGCGCCGCCACGCCGCAGGAACGAACCGAGCAGCGGCAGGTTGAGGTTCACCCCTGCGGCGATGTGCGGCGGCGCGATGCCGTTGCGGTAGAGCAGGTACGACAGCAACAGGTAGTCGATATGGCTGCGATGGCACGGCACGTAAACGACTTCGTGGCCCGGCGCGATCGCGCGCAACTTGTCGAAGTGGTGCATGCGCACGCCGGAATAGATCTTGTCCCACAAGCCGGTCAACAAACCGGAAGCCGAGCGCACGACCGGATGCGACTGGTCCGCGGCGACCTCCCAGGCCATCGCGCGCGCCTTGGCCGTCGCCGCGCCCTTGTCGACGTTCTCCTTGCTTGCTGCCGTGGCGATCGCGGCCTGCACGGGTGCGGCGTTGATCACCGCGTCGATCAGCGTGCGCCGATGCGACAGGTCGGGGCCGATGACGACCGCGCGCTGGCGCTGGAAGTGCACGCGCAACACGCGCGAGACCTTGCGCAGCGTGTTCGGCGCATCGCGCTCGCCGGCGATCACCTGGCGCAGCGACACGGGCGCGGCGAAATGCGCGATCGTGCTGCGGCCGTTGAGCAGCAGCGCGAGCAGGCGACGGAAGCGGCCGACCACGTTCCAGTTTTCCGAGAACAGCACGCGGAACCAGCCCGCCTCGCGGTCGGGCGCGCGACCGACGAAGATCGCCACCGGGACGAGCTGCACGTCGATATCGGGATGCGTGCGCACCGTGTCGAGCAGTTGCGCAAGCGTCTGCGAATGCGTCTTCGAACGCGGCTTCTGGAACCACCAGCCGTCGCGCCGCGACAGCGCGAACATCGCGCGCTGCTTGGACAGCCCGGCGATGTCGAACGGGCGCAGCGGCTCGGGCAGGCCGGCCTCGCGGCAGGCCTGCTCGAGGATCAACGCGTCGGACAGGCCGTAGCGTTCGATCACGTAGCAGACCGGCACGGCCGGATCGATGCCCGCGCGCGGGTCGGCGGGATCGCGCTGGATCTTCAGCCACGGCTCGGCCAGCGCGCCGAGCGCGCGCAACCACCACGGCGCCTGCGGCTTGGCCGCGGCCGGCGAAAGCGAACCGGAATCGTCGTTCATGCTCGGGATTGTACGCAAGCGCCGGCAAAGCGCGCGTTACGTGCGCGCAAACTACGACGGCGCCGCTGGGGCGCCGTCGTCCGCCTCATGCGAAGGTCCTACTTGTTCGCTGGCGCCTGCGCGGCATCGGGCTTGGCCTGCGGGTTTGCGGCAGCCGCGGCTTCGGTCGCCTGCTCCTTCTGCCACTTCTCGATCGCCTGCTTGCCGTACCACTTGCCGTCGACCTTGACCAGATCGCCTTCGGCCGTGAACGGCTGGTCGAACGCGGTGTAGGTGACCTTGACCTTGGCCGCATCACCCGTCGTGCTCACGGTTTCGGCCTTGACCGAGTCGAGCCACTGGTCGATTTTCAGGCCATAAGCGCCGGCCACCTGCTTGAAGCCGGCCAACGCGATTCCCGCCTTGAGCATGCCCTGGTCGTAGTTGAGCGCGCGCACTTCATCGAGTGACTTGAGGTTGAGATCGCGAGCGGTCTTGCTCACCGCGGCGATCGCGGCCTTGGTCAGCGCCGGATCGGTGAACTTCACCCCTTGCGCCCACTTCGCCGCCGCATCGACCATGGCCGCGGACTGCTTCTTCTGCTCGTCGGTCAGGTCCTGGTTCTGCTGGATCGCGCTCTGCAGGAAACCCTGGCCCATCGCGATCATCATCGGAATCTGCGCGGCCTGCGCGTCGAGCTTCTTCAGCTGCGGCTCGGCTTCGGCAAAGAGTTTTTCCTCCGCGCCAGGCGCGGTCAGCTTGCCCATTTGATCGGCGAATTTCTTGCGATCCTCGTCGGTGATCGGGTCTTCGGTCATCTTCTTCGTCCAGTCGGCCTTGATCCTGGCGACTTCGGCGGCCGGCATCGCGGCGTTGAGGAAGGCGTTGATGTCGTTGCCGCGCAGGGCGCGTACAGCAGCGAGCACCGTCGCATCGGGCGTTGCCGTTGCCGCCGCCGCGGGGGCCGGCGTGGCGGGCGTAGTGGCTTCTTCTTTCTTGCCGCAGGCGGCGACGGCGGCGGCGAGGGCAAGCAGCAAAGCGGTGCGTTTCAACATTACAGACATGGCGTTCCCCGACAACTATAGTGGAAAAGTGCGGCGACTGTAGTCAGCCGCACTGCGCTTGGCAAGGAATACCCTTGTCCGCCGAAAGGGGAAAAGAAGATTCGGTCGGGAAGTTCGGCCACGGGCGGCCGCTATTTGATCTTCGCAATCAAGGACGATCGCAAAAACACACCGGAAAAAAATCGGACGACTCGAGGTCGTCCGGCAGAGTGCTGGCCGTTCGCCAGCGGGAACCGTTTCTTGTTGTTTGCGGTGTTCCTACGGCAATCGGGGCGTTATGCGAGGCTGATCGTTTGGTAATCGCCGTATTCGTGAGCGTGGTTAAACGCTCGTGGCAGAATATACTTAAATGACATAACTGATGCAATACCTTAGCTTGTGTGTGCTAAGTTATTGAATTTATTGTTTGTTCAGTTTCAGATTTCGCTCTTTGCCATCTTTTCCGCCAAGGCGGGAATGACGGGCAGAGCTTCAGTCCGCCAGCAGGCTTGCCAGTCGCGCGATGTGCGAGGAGGCCAGTTCCTTCTTCGCCTCGGCGTCGGCCGCTTCGTCCAGGCCATCGCGGTGCAAATCATCTGCCGGCAGTTCGGCAAGGAACCGGCTCGGCTCGTTGCGCACGATTTCGCCGTAGCGGCGCGAGCGCGCCGCGTACGACAGGCACAGGCTTTCGCGCGCGCGCGTGATGCCGACGTACATCAGGCGCCGCTCCTCTTCGGTGCGGCCCTCCTCGATACCGGCTTCGTGCGGCAGCTTGCCTTCCTCGACGCCGACGATGTTGACGAAGCGGAACTCCAGGCCCTTGGCCGAATGCAGGGTCATCAGGCGCACCGCGTTGCCGGCCTCTTCGCGGTCGGCGTAGGTCAGCAGCGCAAGCTGCGCGGCGAGATCGCCGACGCGGGAGTCGTTGCGTTGCATCGCGCGGAACCAGTCGGCCAGTTCGCGCAGGTTCTCGATGCGCCGCCCGCGCACGGCCTGGTCGCGCGTTTCGGCTTCCAGATGCGTCAGGTAGCGCGTGCGCCGGATGACCTCGTCGACGAGATCCGCCGCGGACAAGGTGCGCGCCGCCGTTTCCAATTCGTGCATCAGCGCAGCGAAACCGGCCAGCGCCGAGGCCGAACGCGCGGCGAGTTGTTTCAGCACGCTGTCGCTGTTGCTCGCGCGCAGCATCGAGGAATGCCGCGCCTGCGCGAGTTCGCCGAGTTTTTCCAGCGTGGTCGCGCCGATGTCGCGGCGCGGAATGTTGGCGATGCGCACGAACGCCGCGTCATCGTCGGGATTGACGATCAGGCGCAGGTAGGCGAGCACGTCCTTCACTTCGGCGCGATCGAGGAACGCCGTGCCGCCGGTCAGGTGGTACGGCACCTGCGCCAGACGCAGCGCCTTTTCCAGCGCGCGCGACTGGAAATTGCCGCGATACAGGACCGCGAATTCGTTCCATTGCGCCTTGTGCTTCTGTGCGAGATGGGCGATGCCGGATGCAACGCGCTCGGCCTCCTGCTCGTCGTCGCGGCATTCGAGCACGCGGATCGGCGCGCCTTCGGCATGTTCGCTCCACAGGCACTTCTCGTGTACATGCGGGTTGTGCCGGATCAGCGCATTGGCGGCGCGCAGGATGCGTTTCGTGCAACGGTAGTTCTGCTCGAGCTTGATCAGCTTGAGCTGCGGCCAGTCGCGGCCGAGCCGGTCGAGATTGTCCGCGTTCGCACCACGCCAACCGTAGATCGACTGGTCGTCGTCGCCGACGCAGGTCAGCGCACCACGTTCGCCGGCAAGCGCCTTCAGCAACCGATACTGCGCCGTGTTCGTGTCCTGGTATTCGTCGACCAGCAGGTAGCGGATGCGCTCCTGCCATGCAGCGCGTACCTCGTCGTCGCTTTCGAGCAGGGTCAGCGGCAGGCGGATCAGATCGTCGAAATCGACTGCGTTGAACGCGGCGAGGCGACGCTGGTAGTTCGCATACAAGGTCGCCGCCTCGTGCTCGCGCGGGCTGCGCGCGCGTTCGAGCGCGGCCGCGGGCGTGAGGCCTTCGTTTTTCGCCGCCGCGACGAGATTGCGCAGCGCGAACAGTTGGTCGGGCTTGATCGCCGCCGGCAGCAGTTCCTTGACGATCGCACCGGCGTCGTCGGCATCGAGCACGGAGAAACCGCGCTTCAAGCCAAGCCTGGCGTGCTCGATCTGCAGGAATTTCAAGCCCAGCGCGTGGAAGGTGCTGATCGCGAGCTGCTCGGCGGCCTCGCCCCTGATCAGTTTCGCCGCACGCTCGCGCATCTCGCGCGCCGCCTTGTTGGTGAACGTGATCGCGGCGATCTGCGCCGGCGCGAGATGTTTGCGCGCCACCAGATACGCGATCTTCTCCGTGATCACGCGCGTCTTGCCCGAGCCCGCGCCGGCCAGCACGAGCAGCGGCCCGTCGCCGTACTCGATCGCGGCGCGTTGTTGGGGATTGAGGCTCATCAGGCCGGCAATTGTGCCGGGATATTCTCGTTTGCGGCAGCTTGACAGCCGCGCGCCGGCGCGCCGGCCAGGTCGCCAGCCGTGGGGTTCTTCTCGTCGCCGACTCGGATTAGGATGCGCGCTGCGCTTCCGGAACGACCATGGCCAAACTCTACTTCTACTATTCGGCGATGAACGCCGGCAAGACGACGACGCTGCTGCAGAGCGCGCACAACTACCACGAACGTGGCATGCGCACGCTGATCTTCACGCCGCGGCTCGACGATCGCTACGGCCAGGGCGTGGTCGCCTCGCGCATCGGGCTCAAGGCCGAAGGCCGCATCTTCACGCGCGACGACGACCTCGTGCGCCTCGCGCAGGACGACATCGGCGCGAACGGCGCGCTGCACTGCGTGCTCGTCGACGAGGCGCAGTTCCTGTCCAAGGCGCAGGTGTGGCAGCTCACCGAGATCGTCGACCGCCTGAACATCCCCGTGCTCAGCTACGGCCTGCGCACGGATTTCCGCGGCGAGCTGTTCGACGGTAGCCAGTACCTGCTCGCCTGGGCCGACAACCTCGTCGAAATCAAGACGATCTGCCACACCGGCCGCAAGGCGACGATGGTCGTGCGGGTCGACGAGCACGGCCACGCCGTTGTCGACGGCCCGCAGGTCGAGATCGGCGGCAACGACCGCTACGTTTCGGTCAGCCGCGGCGAGTTCAAGAAGATCATGACCGGTGAGGGCCGTATCGAGGCCAAGCAGGGGACGCTGCTGTTGTGATCGGCATTCTTGCGCTCACCGCTGAACGCAAGAACCGAACTGCGGCCAGCGGTGGCTGCTACACAATTCAATTTTCCCTGGCTCTTTAGAGGGACTTAAGGGGATGCAGCGGAAACTCGTCGCCGACAACTCGGGCAAGGGCATCGGTTTGCGCATCCTGCTGATCGAAGACCAGCGCGACATCGCGGCGAATATCTGGGATTTCCTGGAGCTGCGCGGCTTCGTCATGGACCACGCCGCCGACGGCGTGAACGGGCTGCGCATGGCACTGGCCGGCGGCTACGACGTGATCATTCTCGACCTCGGCCTGCCCAAGCTCGACGGCATCGACCTGTGCCGTGCGTTGCGCCGCGCCAACCGCGACACGCCCGTGCTGATGCTGACCGCGCGCGACACGCTGCAGGACAAGCTTACCGGCTTCGCCGAGGGCGCCGACGACTATGTGGTCAAGCCGTTCGCGATGAAGGAACTCGAGGCGCGCATCCGCGCCCTGCACCGACGCGGGACCATGCAACACGGCGACCGTCTGCGCGTCGCCGACCTCGTGCTCGATCCACTCGACTACACCGTGGAACGCGCCGGCCAGCGCCTGACCCTGACCCGCGCCGGACTCGTCCTGCTCGAAACGCTGATGCGCAAATCACCCAACCTCGTGCGCCACAACGACCTCGCGCACGCGCTCTGGGGCGACGGCGTCGGCGACATCGCCACGCTGCACACGCATCTGTCGGTACTGCGCGCGGCGATAGACCGGCCGTTCAAGACCCATCTGCTGCACACCGTGCACGGTTTCGGCTATCGCATCGCCGAGCACGCCGACGCATGAATGACCTGCGCCACACAGGCGCGTGGACCAGGCTTTTCATGCATGCGCCATATCCGCGTCTAGAATGCTCCCGGCCCCGTCCACGCGAAGTGTCGCCATGCCCTTCAAGCTCAGCCTGCGCGCGCGCGTCGCGCTCACCTTCGCCTTGCTCGGCCTAGTCGTCAGTACCTGCCTGGCGTTCATCTCGCTGCACTTCTCCGCGGCTTACGTCGGCCGCGTCGCGCGCGAAATGCTGCGCGTCGAAGGCGACTATTTCGTCCAGCGCTACACGGAGTTCGGCGTGCTGCCGCAGACGCATTCAGCGCATTTCCGCATTTTTCTCAGCGGCGCAACCGGCGACCAGGCGCCGCCGGGCGGGATCGCGAACCTCGAACCCGGCGATCCGTACGAGCTCGGCGGCAGCGGCCCACGCCGCTACGTCGCGGTGCATGCGACTGCCGACGGAAAGCGTCTGTACATCGTCCTCGACATGGGCATGGAAGGCGTGCGCGAACGCCGCTGGACGCGCGACCTGATCGCCCTCGTGCTGTGCGGCACGCTGCTCTCCGCCTGGCTGGGCTGGTTCTGGGCCGGGCGCGCGATCGCGCCCGTGCGCCGCCTCGCCCGGCGCGTCGAGGTACTCGAGCCTTCGCGCCGCGGCGCGCAAAAGCTCGCACCCGGTTTCGCCGAAGACGAAGTCGGTGCACTCGCGCTGGCCTTCGACAACTACCAGGAAAAGCTCTACGGCTATGTGCGCCGCGAGCGTGCGTTCACCGCGGACGCGAGCCACGAGCTGCGCACGCCGCTTGCGGTGATCCGCGGCGCGATCGAGGTGTTGCTCGACTCGGGCCAGTGCGGCACGGCGGTCGTGACCCGGCTCCGGCGCATGCAGCGCGGCGCCGACGAGCTGCGCGACCTGCTCGATGCCCTGCTCGTGCTCGCACGCAGCGACGAAGCCGAAGCCAACGAAGGGCGCACGCCCGATCTCGACGGACTCGTGCGCAGCCTGCTCGCCGAGCGTCGCGACGCGCTCGACGAAAAACATCTGCGCCTCGCGCACGCGGGCGAGGCGGACATCGCCGTGGCCGCGCCGCAGAAGGTGTTGCGCGTCGTCCTCGGCAACCTGCTGCGCGCGGCGACCCAGTTCGCCGACGGCGGCGTGCTGCGCATCGGCGTCGCGCGCGATGCGGTCGCGATCGCGCACGAACGCTCGCCCGCCGCCGCGGAGGCGACGCCGCTCGACGTGCGCGAACATGCGCTCGGCCTCGGCATGATCCGTCGCGTCTGCGAGCGTTGGGGCTGGCATCTCGAGGAAAACGTCGGCAGCAACGGCGACCACGCCTTCGTGTTGCGCCTCGAACCCCGACCCGACCCGGCCTGACCGCATCGCGGAGTCGACACAGGCAAACCCGTCGCTGGCCGCCGACCCGTGTGCGCTGCGGTTCGACCTCATCATGCCGTGTTCCCGAATTCGCGGCTGTCCACGGCCAGCGTTCCGGTCTAGCATGCGGGCATGTCCCGCAACGATGCCAGCCCGCAATCCGACGCAGCCGATGCACGCCGGGCCGAACTGCGCCGCGCGCTCGCTGGCGTGCTGCCGCCGTCCTGCCTGCTGTTCGACGCCGAGCAGACCGCGCCGTTCGAGTGCGACGGGCTGTCCGCATTCCGCCAGGCGCCGCTCGCGGTCGCCCTGCCGCAGACCGAGGCGCAGGTGCGCGAGGTGCTGCACAGCTGCCGCCGGCTGAACGTGCCCGTCGTCGCGCGCGGCGCGGGAACCGGGCTGTCCGGCGGCGCGATGCCCAGCGCGGACGGCCTCGTGCTCTCGCTGGCGAAGTTGAACCGCATACTCGACATCGATCCGGTCGCATGCACCGCGCGTGTCGAACCGGGTGTGCGCAATCTCGCCGTGTCCGACGCGGCGGCGGCGTTCGGCCTGTACTACGCACCGGATCCCTCCTCGCAGATCGCCTGCTCGATCGGCGGCAATGTCGCGGAGAATTCGGGCGGCGTGCATTGCCTGAAGTACGGCTTGACCGTGCACAACGTGCTCGGCGTGCGCGGCTATACCATCGACGGCGAAGAAGTCGTGCTCGGCGGTGCCGCGCTCGACACGCCCGGGCTCGACCTGCTCGCGCTCGCGATCGGCTCGGAAGGCCTGCTGATGATCGTCACCGAGGTGACCCTGCGGCTCATCCCCAAGCCCAAGGTCGCGCAGGTCGTCATGGCCTCGTTCGACGACGTGGTCAAGGCCGGCGATGCGATCGCGGCGATCATCGCGGCCGGCATCATCCCGGCGGGACTCGAAATGATGGATCGCAAGGCAACGGCGGCGGTCGAACCGTTCGTGCGCGCCGGCTACGATCTCGGCGCCGCGGCTATCCTGCTCGCCGAAAGCGACGGCACCGCCGAGGAAGTCGGCGACGAAATCGCCGGGATCGAGCGCGTCCTGCAGGCGGCAGGCGCGACCCGCTGCACGGTGTCGCGATCGGAAGCCGAGCGCCTGCGCTTCTGGTCGGGGCGCAAGAACGCCTTCCCCGCGGCCGGCCGGGTTTCGCCCGACTACTACTGCATGGACGGCACGATTCCGCGCAAGCACCTCGGCCACATGCTGCGCGCGATCGAAGCAATGGAGAGAAAGTATGCTTTGCGCTGCATGAACGTGTTCCACGCCGGCGACGGCAACCTGCATCCGCTGATCCTGTTCGACGCGCACCGTGAAGGCGAATGGGATCGCGCCGACCGTTTCGGCGCCGACATCCTCGAGCTCTGCGTCGAGCTCGGCGGCACGATCACGGGCGAGCACGGCGTCGGCATCGAGAAGATCGGCTCGATGTGCGTGCAGTTCGCGGCGACCGAGCGCGAGGTATTTTTCGGCATCAAGCGCGCCTTCGATCCGGCCGGCCTGCTCAACCCCGGCAAGGCGATCCCGACGCTCGCGCGCTGCGCCGAATACGGCCGCATGCACGTGCACGACGGCCAGCTCGCATTCGCCGAGCTGCCGCGATTCTGACGATGGAAGCCACGCTCGCCCGCCTGCGTGAACGCATCGCCGCCGCCGTCGCCGCGCGGACGCCGCTGCGGCCGCGTGGCGGTGGCACGAAAGACTTCTACGCCGAAACGCTGGCCGGCGACGTGCTCGATACGCGCGAGCACCACGGCATCCTCGCCTACGAGCCGTCGGAACTCGTCATCACCGCGCGCTGCGGCACGCCGCTGGCGGAAATCGAAGACGCGCTCGCGCGGCAAGGCCAGTTCCTGCCGTTCGAACCGCCCGCCTTCGGTGGCGAGGCAACGATCGGCGGCGTGATTGCCGCCGGCCTGTCCGGCCCGCGCCGCGCGAGCGTCGGTGCCGCACGCGACTTCGTGCTCGGCGCGCATCTGCTCGATGCACATGGCGACGTTCTGCGCTTCGGCGGTCAGGTGATGAAGAATGTCGCCGGCTTCGACGTCGCACGCCTCCTGTGCGGCTCGCTCGGCGTGCTCGGGCTGATCACTCAGGTCTCGCTCAAGGTGCTGCCACGGCCGCGCGAAGAAATCAGCTTGCGCTTCGAGTGCGGCGCGGTCCAGGCGTTGACGATGTTCCAGCGCTGGCGCGCGCAACCGTTGCCGGTTTCGGCGACGTGCTGGCACGACGGCGCCGCCGTGGCGCGCCTGTCGGGATCATCCAGTGCCTTGCGTACCGCCTGCGCCGCGCTCGGCGGCACGCCGATGAACGAAGCCGACGCACGCGCCTGGTGGTCGAGTCTGCGCGAGCAGACGCTCGATTTTTTCCGCAACGACGAAACGCCGCTGTGGC
Source organism: Pseudomonadota bacterium (assembly GCA_018240465.1). Lineage (GTDB taxonomy): Bacteria > Pseudomonadota > Gammaproteobacteria > Xanthomonadales > Rhodanobacteraceae > Rudaea. The sequence continues at coordinate 64,861 of JAFEFS010000086.1, read as the reverse complement.
GGTTGTCCCTTCCCGCCACTGCATCGCTCGACCGCTCGGGCGGCGAATTGATCGAATGGTCGGGCGCATTGCGCTGGCTGCGCAGCGACGCGCCCGCGCGCGAGATCCGTGCGCTGGCCGACGCGCTCGGCGGCACGGCCATGCTTTGGCGCGGCGCGCGCTCGGCGTCGATGTTCCATCCGCTTGCGGAGGTCCAGCGCGAACTGCACCGGCGCCTCAAGCGCCAGTTCGACCCGCACGGCGTCTTCAGCCCCGGCCGCATGAACGAAGGCTGGTGACCGTGGAAGCCCATCTCGCCGACTGGATCCGGAACACGCCCGAGGGCCGCGAGGCCGAATCGATCCTGCGCGCCTGCGTGCATTGCGGATTCTGCAATGCGACCTGTCCGACCTACCAGCTCACCGGCGACGAACTCGACGGCCCGCGCGGACGCATCTACCAAATCAAGCGTCTGCTCGAAGGCGAAACGCCCGGCGCGTCGACGCAACTGCACCTCGATCGTTGCCTGACCTGCCGCAATTGCGAGACGACCTGTCCCTCGGGCGTGGATTACGGCCACCTCGTCGATATCGGCCGCGCGACGATGGCGCAACGCCTGCCGCGCTCCGGCGCGCAGCGGGCGCAACGCGGCTTGTTGCGCTTCGCGCTGACACGGCGATGGTTGTTCGCTCCGGCGGTGCGCATCGGCCGCGCGCTGCGCGGCGTGCTGCCTTCGGCACTGCGCGCCAAGCTCCCGCCCGCGCGCGACGCAGGCAAGTGGCCGCGCGGTGCGCATACACGCAAGGTGCTGCTGCTCAACGGCTGCGCCCAGCCGGCGTTGATGCCGGGTATCGACGCGGCTACCGCGCGCGTGCTCGACAGGTGCGGCATCGAGGCCGTCGTCGCGGCGAACTCCGGCTGCTGCGGCGCGCTCGATTTTCATCTCGATGCGCACAGCGCCGCGCAGGCGAAGGCGCGACGCAACATCGACGCCTGGCTGCCGCAGCTCGATGCCCGCGTCGAAGCGATCGTCATCAATGCCTCGGGATGCAGCGCGATGGTCAAGGACTACGCGCACCTGCTGCGCGCGGATCCGGACTACGCCGACAAGGCCCGGCGCATCGTCGCCGCCACACGCGACCTTGCCGAATTCCTGCCGCCATTGCTGCAGCCGCTCGGCGCACGCAGGCAGCTCGCCCTGCCGCAGACGTTGCGTCGCGTGGCGTTGCATCCACCCTGCACGCTGCAGCACGCGCAGAAGATCAGCGGCGCGGTCGAGAACGCGCTGACCGCACTCGGCGCCGAGCTGGCGCCGGTGGACGAGGCGCATCTGTGCTGCGGTTCGGCCGGCACCTATTCGATCCTGCAGGCGGAGTTCTCGCAACGCCTGCGCGATCGCAAGCTGGACAACCTGCAACGCCATCGGCCGGCGATGATCCTCTCCGCCAACATCGGTTGCCTTGCGCACCTGGAAGGCGCCGCACAGGTACCCGTACGCCATTGGATCGAATGGGTCGATGCCGTGCTCGCGCGGCAGGACTAGACTCGCCCTCCACCCGAAAGCTCCGGAACGCTTCGACTGCACGATGCCCCCAACTCCGCTTCGCGTCGGCCTGATCGGCTACGGCTACGCCGGCAAGACGTTTCACGCACCGTTGATCGCGGCGACGCCAGGGCTGCAGCTTGCCGGCGTCGCATCGAGCGACGCAGCCAAGGTGCGTGCCGACTGGCCGCGGGTCGACGTGGCCGCCGATGCACAGACGCTGATCGCGCGCGGCGACATCGACCTCATCGTCATCGCCACGCCGAACGAAACGCACGCCCCACTCGCGCACGCGGCGTTGCGCGCGGGCAAACATGTCGTCGTCGACAAACCATTCGCACTGAACCTCGACGAGGCGCGCGAATTGGTCGCTGCCGCGCACGCCTGCGATCGCCTGCTCTCGGTGTTCCACAACCGGCGCTGGGACAGCGACTTCCTCGGCGTGAAACAGGCGATCGCGGACGGCCGCGTCGGCCGCGTCGTGCATTTCGAATCGCACATCGACCGCTATCGTCCCGACGTGCGCCGGCGCTGGCGCGAAGGCACCGGGCCCGGTGCGGGATTGTGGTTCGACCTCGGCCCGCATCTGATCGACCAGGCGTTGCAACTGTTCGGCCCGCCCGCGCGCGTGCAGGCGAACCTCGCCATGCAGCGCGCCGGCGCGTTGAGCGAGGACTGGGCGCATGTCGTGCTCGACTACGCGCACGGCCTGCGCGTGATCCTGCATGCGGGCATGCTCGTCGCCGGGGCCAGCCCGCGCTTCGTCGTGCACGGCGAACGCGGCAGCCTGGTCAAGCGCGAAGCGGATCGACAGGAAGCACAACTCAAGGCCGGCATCGTGCCCGGCGCCGACGGCTGGGGCGTCGATCCCGACCCGCTGCGGTTCTTCGACATCGACGCGACATGCGACATCGCCACGCCGCCCGGCGACCAGCGCCGCTACTACCTGGGCGTCGAGCGCGCACTGCGCGGCGCCGGCCCCAACCCGGTCACGCCCGGGGAAGCGCTTGCGGTCATGGCCGTGCTGGAATCCGCGCGCCAATCAGCGCGCGAGGGTCGCTCCGTGACCGGCGTGGACCCGGGTCCATGATGCACCCGCAAGCGCGAGCCGCGGTTATGCGCGCGACTCGGTTTCGGCAATCGGCGAATGCAAGTCGCTGGTAACCGCGGCGATTTCTTCGGTGATGTCCGGACCGGGCTGCTTCGCGCTCGCCGCGGAGATCGACGCGGGCAGATGCGCCGAGATGTACCAGGCCAGCAGCAGCGAGGCGCCGACGATGACGGCGGCAGCGAAGAACGTCGCGCCGGCCCACAGGCCGTGGTCGTGCGAACTCGACACCAGCGCCAGCGTCGACGGAAACAGGAACGCGCCGAGTATGCCGGCGAGACTCGACACGCTCGTCACCGCGCCCTGCAGGCGGCCCTGTTCGCGCGGATCGACGAAGTGGGTCATCATCGCCTGCGCCGCGGGCTGGGCGACGCCCCATAGCGCCGCCACCGGCATCATCGCCCAGAACCAGTAGCCGGTTGGCGCGAGCGCGTACAAGGTGAAGCCGACCGTGCCGCAGGCGAGACCGAACAGCAGCGCGCGACGTTCGCCGAGCTTCGCCACGATGAACTTGATCAGGCCGCCCTGCACGATCGCCGAGAAGATGCCGACGAGTCCGAGCGTGATGCCGACCATCTTCGGCCCCCAGCCGAAGCGATAGTCGGCATAGAGCACGAATGTGGTCGGATAGACCATGTGCGCGAGCGCGTACAGGCCGACCACGCCGACCAGACCGAACACCTGCGGATAGCGGCGCAGCAGCTTCAGCGCGCCGAACGGATTCGCGTGCGCCCAGTCGAAGTACGCGCTGCGTTTGTCCGGAGTGAGCGATTCCGGCAGCACGAACAGGCCGTAGCAGAAATTGGTCAGGCACATGACGACCGCGGCCCAGAACGGCAGGCGCGGATGGATCTCGCCGAGAAAGCCGCCGATCACCGGCGCGATGACGAAGCCGATGCCGAACGCGATGCCAAGCATGCCGTAGGCCTGCGCGCGCTTCTCCGGCGGCGTCACGTCGGCGACATAGGCGTTCGAGGCGGAGAAGCTCGCCGAGGTGATGCCGGAAATGACGCGACCGATGAACAGCAGCGGCAACGAATTGACCAGCGCCATCATCAGAAAGTCGAGGCCGAGGCCGAGATTCGAGGCGAGGATGATCGGCCGGCGGCCGAAGCGGTCGGCAAGCGCGCCCTGTACCGGCGTGAACACGAACTGCATCGCCATGAAGGTGACGGAGAACGCGAGATACCACCACGCCGCAGCCGACACGTTCTCGCCGACGAATCCAAGGATCAGATGCGGCAGCACGGGAATGATCAAGCCGAACGACAGGATGTCGATCAGCAGCGTGATGAAGATGAAGATCAGCGCGGCGCGACGGGCGGGCGTGGGCGTAGACGCAGCGCTGTTTTCCATTTCGGAAATCCCGGCAGGAACGGTTTTCTGGCGAATCGGCGCGGGCTTACTTGCGCCGCCCCGCATCGATGTCGATGAAGCGCAGGAACTCGCCGCGCGTGCGCGCGTCGGTGCGGAACGTGCCGAGCATCTGGCTGGAGATCATCGATACGCCGGTCTTGTTGACCCCGCGCGTGGTCATGCACTCGTGCGAAGCGTCGATGACGACGCCGACGCCGCGCGGCTTGAGCACGTCCTCGATGCAGTGCGCGATCTGCGAGGTCAGCTTCTCCTGCACCTGCAGGCGGCGCGCGAAAATCTCGACCACGCGCGCGAGCTTGGAGATGCCGACGACGCGGTTGGTCGGCAGGTAGCCGACGTGCGCGCGGCCGATGATCGGCGCCATGTGGTGCTCGCAGTGCGAGGAAAACTCGATGTCGCGCAGCACGACCATCTCGTCGTAGCCGGCGACTTCCTCGAACGTGCGGCGCAGTTCGTCGGCCGGATCGTCGGCGTAGCCGGAGAACCAATCCTTGTAGGCGTTGACCACGCGCTTGGGCGTGTCGATCAGACCCTCGCGCGCCGGATCGTCGCCGGCCCAGCGCAGCAGCACGCGCACGGCGTCCTCGGCCTGGGTCTGGGTGACGGGCGAGGATTTGGGCGATTTCTTCTTCATGGGACCAGCCGGCAACACGGAAACGGGCGCGCAGTGTAGCGCGATCCTCGATCATCTGCGTTTCAGATCCTGCGCGCGGCGGGCTGGGCCGGCGCCACGGCAAGATAGACGTCGACCCGATGCACGCCAGCGGTCGCGTCGAGGTCGATCGCTTCGCCGGCCTGCGCCACACCGTCGAGCAGCACGGTACCGGGCGGCCGCGAGGCATCGCGCTGCGCATGGATCGCGTACGTCGCCTCGCCATGATGGTAGGCGATGTCGACGCCGGGCCATGCCGCGGGCAGACGCGGCGCGATGCGCAGGCGCGAGCCTTCGCGCGTCAAGCCGAGGAAGGTTTCGATCAGCAGCCGGTACATCCAGCCGGCCGAGCCGGTGTACCAACTCCAGCCGCCGCGGCCGCGATGCGCTGGATTCGCATAGACGTCGGCGGCGACGACGTAGGGTTCGCCCTTGTATATTTCTACACCTTCTTCGTCGGCCGCATGGCGCAGCGGATTGATCAGGTCGAACAATTGCCAGGCGCGCTCGACGCGGCCCGCCTGCACGAACGCCATCACCGCCCACACCGCCGCGTGCGTGTACTGGCCGCCGTTCTCGCGTACGCCGGGCGGGTAGCCGGCGATATAACCGGGATCGGGCATCCTGACTTCCTCGCCACCGACAGAAACGTTTGCTGGCGAGGGCCTGTTCGCGGTCGCCCGATCGAACGGCGGATGCAGCAGGCATATCAGCCCCGCCTCATCGTCGACCAGTTGCGCATCGAGTGCGTCAAGCGCGCGCTGCGCGCGCACGGGGTCGCCCGCACCCGACAGCACCGCCCAGCTCTGCGCGATCGAGTCGATGCGGCACTGCGCGTTTTCCTTCGCGCCGAGCGGTGTGCCGTCATCGAACCAGGCGCGGCGGTACCAGTCGCCGTCCCAGGCGTGGCGCTCCAGGTTCCCGGCCAGCTCGCGCGCGTGGCGTTCGCAACGTGCGGCGAAGATGTCGTCGCCGCGCAGGCACGCCACCTCGCGGAATTGGGTGAGCACGTGGTACAGGAAAAAGCCGAGCCAGACGCTTTCGCCACGGCCCTGCGCGCCGACCGCGTTGAGGCCATCGTTCCAGTCGCCGCCGCCGATGCGCGGCAGGCCGTGCGCGCTGCCGGTGACGCCGCGCAACGCATGCTCGATCGCGCGCACGCAGTGCTGGTAGAGATCGGCGGACTCGTTCGAGCGCAGCGGCAGGTCGTAGTACGAATCCTCGCCGAGATTGAGCGGGCGGCCTTCGAGGTAGTGGCTGCGCTCGGCAAGCACGCCACGATCGCCGCTCGCGCGCAGGTAGCGCGCGAGCGCGAGCGGCAGCCACAGGTGATCGTCGGAACAGCTCGTGCGCACGCCGCGGCCACCGGGCGGATGCCACCAATGCTGCACGTCGCCTTCGCGGAACTGACGTTGCGCGGCAAGCACGATCTGCTCGCGCAGCAGCGCGGGAGCGGCGTGGACGAGTGCCATCGCGTCCTGCAACTGGTCGCGAAAGCCGAATGCACCGCCGGACTGGTGCAGGCTGCTGCGCGCCCACAGCCGGCAGGCGATCGTCTGGTACAGAAGCCAGCCGTTCGCGAGCAGGTTGATGCCCGCATCGGGCGTGGTGACGACGACATCGCCGGTAAGGCGCCGCCACAGCGCGGCGACTGCCTCGGTCGAGGCGCGCGCCGTACCGGAGCGGCGGAAGCGCGCGACCAGGCGCTCGGCTTCCTCGGCGCTGCGCGCGGCGCCGAGACGGAATATCACCTCGCGCGTCTCGCCGTCGGCGAGTTCGAGCGGTACCTGGATCGCCGCGCACGGATCGAATCCGGCGCCGATGCGGCCCGACAGGCGCGCGCGCCGCATCGCCGCGGGTGACTTCGAATTGCCGTTGCGGCCGAGGAATTCGCTGCGGTCGCCGCTGATCGTGCGCTGCGCCTGCTCGACGTCGAAAAAAGCGACATGGCCGGCGAACTCGGCGTTCCAGGTGTTGCGCGCGAACAGCGCGCCGCTCGCGTCGAGCCAGCTCGTCACGTGCTGCGCGGCCTTCGCCGGCAGGTCGCCAAGCACCCATTCCACGTAGCCGGTCACCGATATCCTGCGTGCGCGGCCCGAGTCGTTGCGCAGACGCAGGACGAAAAACTTGAGCGGCGCGTCGACGTCGACGTGCACGCGCAACTCGCTGGCGATACCGTCCTCGACATGCTCGAACTGGCTGTAGCCGAAACCGTGGCGCGCGAGATAGCGGCCGCGGCCGCGCGCGGGCAGCGGTGTCGGCGACCAGTACGCGCCGGTTTCCTCGTCGCGCAGATAGAACGCCTCGCCGCTGGCGTCGGCCACGGCATCGTTGTGCCAAGGCGTGAGCCGATATTCGTGCGCGTTGTCGAAGAAGGTATAACCGCAGCCCGATTCGCTGACGACGCTGCCGAAATGCGGGTTTGCGAGCACGTTCGCCCACGGCAGCGGGGTGGGCTCGCCTTCCTCGCAGACGACCACGTACTCGCGTCCGCCGCGCGCGAAGCCGCCGTGGCCGTTGTACGCGTCGAGTTTCGGAATCGGAACCGGCCGCGCATCGATGTCCGCGACCCGGCGCGTCGGCGCGAATTCCGGCACGGCCGGCTCAGCCGCGGAGGATCCGGCGTCCTTCAGCTGTTCGGCGAAGCTGCCCGCGCGGTCGGAGAGCACGACGCGCGCGACCGCGAGCAGCTGCACGCGGTCCTCGTGCGGGATCTGCGCACCACTGCGGACGAAGACGCCGCCGCGCTGGTCGATCATCGCGCCTTCGCCGGCCGCGGCGACCGCGGCATGGATCGCGTCGTTGACCTCCTGCCGATAGCCGCCGCGCTCCTCGTTGAGCACGACCAGATCGAAACCCAGTCCCTTCTCGCGACAGTAGCGTTGTGCGGCGACGACCTGCCTCACCAGCGCCAGTTTCTCCACCTCCTCGATCAGCACGAGCGCGATCGCCAGGTCACCGGAAATGCCGTGCGCCCATAGCCCCGGCTGGCTGAGCCGGTTGCTCGCGATCACCTCAGCCGGCGCACGCCGGGCCGGATCGGCGTAGAGGATCGCTGCGGCGAGCCGCGAATACAGTTGCGCCTCGCTTTCGCTGACGTTGATCTGGCCGAGCAACATGCGGTTGTGCGTCGTCGCGATCGCCAGCGCACGGTCGGCGAGCGCGCGCTCGCGATACTTGCCGGCCAGCGCGAGCATGGTTTCGCGATCTGCGCCGGCGCCGGCGATGAGATCGACGACGACGCTGCCTTCGGCCGGCACGCTCACGCGCTGACGGATCGCGGCGATCGGATCGAGCACGTCGCCTGCGCTGTTCGACAGTGCGCCCGCGCGGCCCAGTTCGACCGCCTCGGTCGCGCCATTGCCGCGACCGAGGAAACGCGCGCGGTCGGTCTCGAACGAGGTTTCGAGCACCGGCAGCGCGCGACCGGCTTCGCCGCGTACGCAGAATTGATGCAGGAGCCAGGGCTGCGCGTCGCCGGCCAGGCGCGGCCGGCGCGTGACGAGGATTGCGCCGTGCGCGCGCAGGATCTCGGTCTGCACGAATAAATTGTTGAACGCCGGATGCAACGCATCGGCCGCGCCGCTGTTGAGCACGATCTCGGCGTAGCTGGTCAGCTCGAACGTGCGCGGCACGCGTGCGCGGTTGGTCAGGCGCAGGCGGCGCAACTCGATGTCGTCCTCGGGCGAGACCACGATCTGCACGTGCGCCTCGGCCTGCTCCAGGACCAGGCGCTGCTCCACGCGCGCGTCGTCGAACACGATCTCGCGCGCGGCCGGCGCATCCGCGGCAACCGCCGTGGCCGTGCTCCAGACCCGGCCACCGGCCACGTCGCGGATGTGGATGAAGGTGCCCCAGGCGTCGCGCGTCGGATCCTCGCGCCAGCGCGTGAGGTCGAGTTCGCGCCAGCGGCTGTAGCCGGCGCCGCTGTGCGTCAGCATGACCCGATAGCTGCCGTTGCCGAGCAGTTGCAGCGCGGGCCGTTGCGGCGCATTGACCTGGGTGTAGCGGCGCTGCGGTGTCGGCGCGTCATCGGGCTCGGCACGCACGTCGAGCGCGGCCGGCGCGGCCGGCGCGAGCGCGACGTCGCGCAGCATGCGTTCCTGCAGCAGCAGCAACACGGCGGCGAGTTCGGCGTCGGCGGCGAAGCGGCGCTGCATCGCCGAGCCGTTGAGGCACTCGGCGAACGCAACGAGACTCATGCCCTGGTGGTGCGCCATGTATTCGCGCACGACACCGACCGTCTCGCCCGCGGGCAGGTGCGCCGCGGTGAAATCGATCGCTTCGTAATAGCCGTACTGCGACCACCAGCCGCGCGCGGCGATCGCGGCGAGATTGTTCGCGGCCTCGTTCGGCGCGACCAGCAGCGCGAGCGCGCTCGCGTACGGCGCGACGACGCGGTCCTGCGAGAGGCCGCGCTGCAGGCCCAGCCCGGGCGCGCCGAACGCACGGTAGTGGTAGTTCTGTCCTGCGTCGGTGAGGAAATAGCCCGACTCGGAAATGCCCCACGGCAAGCCTTGCGCGCGTCCCCAGGCGATCTGGTGCGCGACCGCGACACGCGCCGACTCGGCGATCAGGCTGCCGGGCCACGCCGGCATCACCAGCTGCGGCATCAGGTACTCGAACATCGAGCCGCTCCACGACAGCAGCACCCGGCCTTCGGCGACCTGCGTCTGCACGCGACCGAGCGCAAACCAGCCGTCCTGCGCGATCTGCCCCTGGGCGACGGCGAGATAAACCGCCAGCCGCACCTCCGAGGCGAGCAGGTCGTAGTAGCCGGCGTCACGCCGGCCTTCGCCGACGTTGTAGCCGATCGCGAACTGCTCGCGCGACGCATCGTAGAGGAAGGCAAAATCGACGCGCGCGAAATCGGCGCAGAACGCGGCCAGCGCTTCGATTTCCTGCATGCAGGCACGCGCGAGTTCCGCCGCCGCGGGCGGCACCGATTTGTCCGCGCCCAGGCCGGCAAGACTCGGCATCGGCGAGTCGACGGTCGCATCGGGATCGCGGGCTGTCGCCGCGCGGGTCGCAACGTCGCCGACGAAATCCTCGATATCGGCCATCGCCAGCGCCGCCTGGTGCAGCAGTTTCTCGCTCCATTCGCGCACGAGAGGTGTGGCGTCCGCGAGCGCCGGTTGCAGCGCGCGTGCGCGCTCGAACAGGTCGCGCAGCGCGGCACGACTGGCCGCGATCGGCAGCTGTGCGGGCAATCGCCGCGCGGCCGCGAGCGCGTCGGCGAACGGCAGCCAGACCGCATCCGTCTCGCGCCCGCTCAACGTGCGCAGCACGGCGAACGTGTCGGCCAGGCCGGCGAATGCCTGCGTACCGACGATCGGCGCGTGCAGCAGCTCGAACAAACCCTGGCGCAAGGTCAGCACATGGCCGACGAAGTTGCCGCTGTCGACCGTGGACACGTACATCGGTTGCAGCGGCGTCAGCGTCGCGGTGTCGTACCAGTTGTAGAGATGGCCGCGATGGCGTTCGAGTTTGCGCAGCGTGTCGATGGTGCGCCGCGTCGCCGCGAGCAGGCCGCGCAGCGACACGTAGCCGAGATCGTACGCGGCGAGATTCGCCAACAGGCCCATGCCGATGTTGGTCGACGAGGTGCGGTGCATGATCTTGACCGCCGGAAATTCCTGGTAGTGATCCGGCGGCAGCCAGTTGTCCTCGGCACTGACGAAGCGCTCGAACCAGGCCCAGGTGCGACGCGCGGCCTGGCGCACGAACTGCGTTTGCGGCGCATCCAGCGGTCGCACCCGACGTGGCGGGACCCGCGCGGACCAGGCGATGACGGCCGGCGCGAAAAACCAGGCGACAAGCCACGGCGCGGCCGGGGCGAGCGCGTCGGCGCGCAACAGGGCCAACGCGACGCCGACGACGCATGCGGTGACCGGCGCGGCTTTCAATTCCCGCCACGTCGACGCAGCGTCGTCGCCGCGCGCGCGCTCGGCGACGACGCTGGAGGCGACCCATTGCAGCAGATGCCGCTTCGACACGTGCACGCGCCAGCCGGTGCGCACGATCATGGTCGTGTTCCGCAGCGCATCGAACGGCAGGCAGGCGAGACGGAGGCCAACGCGCGCCGCGGCCGGCACGACACCGCGCAACACGCTGCCCAGATGGCGCACGACGCCGCCGGCCGGCGAGTTCAGCGCCGCGATCGATGCGTCGAGCGCGACTGGCAGCAGCGCGGCTACAAGCACGAACAGCGACCACCATGCCGGCTGCGGCAACGCGAACCAGGCGAGCAGGAGCAGCGCGAACCGTGCCGGCGCGAGCACGCTGCGGCGCAGGTTGTCGAAAATCTTCCAGCGCGACAGCCAAGTCAGCGGGTTGCGTTCGCGCCGTGCGCCCGCCATCGGTACCGAAGGGAACAGCCACGCCGCGATCTGCCAGTCGCCGCGGGTCCAGCGTGCGCGCCGCTGCGCGTCGACGCGCCAACTCTGCGGATATTCCTCGTACAGTTCGATGTCGGTGCTCAGGCCGGCGCGCGCATAGCAACCTTCGAGCAGGTCGTGGGAAAGGATGCGGTTGTGCGGAAAACGCGCGGCCTGATCGCCGAGCAGGTGCTCGAACGCAGCGACGTCGTAGATGCCCTTGCCGATGAACGAACCTTCGGAAAACAGATCCTGGTACAGGTCGGAGACGGCGAGCGTGTATGGGTCGACTCCGGCATCGCCGCCGAACAACGCCGCATAACGCGTGCTGCCCGAGGACGGCAGCAGGTTGCCGATGCGCGGCTGCAGGATCGTATAGCCTGTTTCGACGCGACATCCGTCCGGCGCAAGGCGCGGACGGTTGAGCGGATGCGCCATCGTCTCGATGAGCCGACGCGCCGCGTCGCTGGGCAGGCGTGTGTCGACGTCGAGCGTGATCACGTAGCGCACGCCGTGCAACGCGGCGCGATCGCCGACGATGCAGGTGAACGCGTTCGCATCGCCGTGGCGCAACAACGCATTGAGATCGCCGAGCTTGCCGCGCTTGCGTTCGCGGCCGATCCAGCGCTGTTCGCTCTCGTTCCAGGTGCGCGGCCGGTGCAGCAGGAAGAAACGCGCCTTGGCGTGACGCCGGTTCAATTCTTCGATCGCGCCGACCGCGGCGTCGAGCACCGCCGCGTCGCCGTGCAGTTGTTCCGCATCGGCGTCGGGAAAGTCGCCAAGCAGGGCGAAGCCGAGACCGCCGTCGCGATTGGCGAGGTAGCGCAACTCGAGCTGGTCGGCGAGCGTGTGCGCCTCGGCCACGCTGCCGATCAGGCAGGGCACGACAACGAGCGTGCGTGCCTCGGCCGGGATGCCCTTGCGGAAATCCATGCGCGGCAGCGGCCGCGGCCCGATCAGCGCAAGCGCGATGCGATCGACCAGCCAAACCACGGGCTGGCTGAGCACGATGACGATGCACAGGCCCGCGGACAGGCGCAACCAGATCGGCGCGTGCGTCGCCACCAACGCGTGCAGCAGCGGCAGCGCGACGGCGAGGCCGAGCGCGACGATCGCCGTCAGGTAGACCGCGAACGGCAGATCACCGCGCCAGCGTTCGCGCAGCGTCGCGCTGAAACCCGCACCGCAGCGGCGCAGCAGCTGCGCGCGGCCGCGCCCGACCAAGTGGTAGCCGACGTGCGCGGCCGCTTCCTGCTCCGGCAACGCGCTCGAGCGTGCGGCGTCGCGCGCGAGCGCGAGGGCGTCCTGCGCGACCTCGAGTTCGTCGCGTCCGCTGCATCGCGCGAAGTGCTCGACCGCGTGGCGATAGCTGTCGCGCGTGGCGAAGTCCATGTGCGTGTGGATGCCCGCGGGATCCTCGCGCAACACGCGTTCGACCGCACTCGTCGCCTCGACGAAGTCGTGCCAGTCGAGCGTGTCGAGCAGGCGCAGGCTCGCGATCGAATTGTCGATCGTGACATGGTCCAATGCACGCTCGTGATGCGAAGCCTGCACGAGCTGGGCAATCGACACGCCGGCCTCGGCGAGACGCTGCTCGATCCAGCTCAGCGGCAGGTTGAGCGCGGCGCCCGCTCCATGCAGGCACCGCGCCATCTCGGCGACGAACGCCTGGGTCAGCGGCGGCTCGCTGCGCGCCATGTCGGCGACGACGAGGATCAGCGCTTTCGGATCGCGCTGCGCGGCGTCGAGCATGCGCTGCGCCCACTGCGCGGCGAGGCGGCTGTGCGCGAGACCGCGGCGCACGCGCGCCGCGGCGCGCCCGAGGTTCTCGATCAGCGCGGCGCGCAGCATGATCGGGATCGCCCAGAGTTCGCCGAGACTCAGCGGCGCGCGCTCCTGATAGGCGCGCACGAAGCGCGCGAGCGCATCCTGGTCGACCCGGCCATCGCCGTGCGAGATCGCATCGAGGGCGAGATCGTAGACGCGCGGCATGCCCGCACTCGCGCCGCGCGTCAGCACGGGCAATTCGGCGCTGTAGCCGCGCGGCAGGTGCGTGCGCGTCTTGCGCAGTTGGTCGAAGATCACATAGAGGTTGTCGAGCAGGAACTCGCCGGCCGGCGTGATGCGGTGCTGTCCGGCGATCGCCGCGGCGAGCGCGCGGCTGGTGTCCTCGATCAGCGTCTCGTTGTGGCGCAGGCGTTCGAGCAGCAGCGTGTCGCCGCGGCGTCCACGTCGCCATTCGTGCTCGCCGGCGAGCTCCTGGCCACGCTCGGCCATCTGCGCCGCGGTCAGCAGTTCCACACGCAACGGCGCTTCGCTGAGCCGCGAACGCATGCCGCGCTTGCCCACCCCGCGCACGATGCCACGACGCAAACCCAGACGCGCCATCGCCGGCAGGATCAGGCGACCAAACTTTCTGCTGATCGGGTTCAAATGCGGCCCTCGCAGTCGCGACGGACGCGCACGGGCGCGAGCCGTCTCGCTCATCCCCTGCAATGAGTGTGGAAAGGTCGGGGTCACGGCGCGCAAGCAGATCGCAAGCGGCCATTGCGCACGGGCGGACCCGCGCAACCCGATTGGAGATTTGGTATAGCTGAGTGCAGGGAAAGAAAACGTAAAAGGGCATTGCGCCCCGATCAGCCATTTGCCGCATTGCATGCGCCGCGCAAGGCGGCGCATGCGTCGAACGCTACTCGACGCGGCAGAACGCCGCTTTGAGATAACGCGACTCGGGCACATGCGCCTGCCACGGATGATCGGGGCCGGCGCCGGACACCTTGATCACCTGCACCGTGCGGTTGGCGTAGAACGCGGCGCGGCGCAGCATGTCGAGGAACTGTTCTTCGCTGATCAGGCCCGTGCACGAGCAGGTGAGGAAGATGCCGCCCGGCTTGACCGCGCCGAGTGCGAGCTTGTTCATGTCGAGGTATTTCTTCAGCGCCGGGATCACCTGCTCGCGGTCGCGCGTCATCTTCGCCGGGTCGAGGACGACGACATCGAACTTCTTCTGCGGATTGCCGGCGACATCGCGCAGCCAGGCGAAGATGTCGGCCTGGATGAATTTGACCCTGGCCTTGTTCAAGCGCGCGTTCTGCTCGGCGATACCGAGAATCTCCTCGTCGAGATCGATGCCGACGACTTCCTCGGCCCCGCCGCGCGCCTTGGCGTAGATGCCGAAGCCGCCGGAGTTGCAGCACAGGTCGAGCACGCGCTTGCCGGCGCAGAACTCCGACAGGAACAGGCGGTTGTCGCGCTGGTCGGCGAAGAAACCGGTCTTGTGCTTGCTGCCCGGCGCGGCATGGAACTGCACGCCGTGTTCGTGGATCACGGTCGGCCGCGGAGTCGGCGGCACCGAGCAATCGAAGCTTTCCTGCTTCTGCACGTGTTCCTCGGCGAAGGCATAGATTTCCGCCTCGGGAAAATGCTGCAGCAGGACGCGCTTGATCAGGTCGCGCTGCTTGAACATGCCGGCGGAGAAATATTCGACGACAAGCGTGTCGGCGAAACGGTCGACGATGAGGCCCGACAGGCCATCGCCTTCGGAATGGATCACGCGGTAGGCGTCGGTCGCCGCGTCGAGCTTGAGCACCTCGCGGCGCAGGGTGATCGCATCCGAGATCTTGCGTGCGAAAAAGCTTTCGTCGACGGCCTCGTCCGGATCGGACGTGAGTACGCGCAGCGCGATGCGCGAATGGCCGTTGTAGAAGCCGCGGCCGGCAAACATGCCGTCGCGGTCGACGATGTCGACCACGCTGCCGGGCTTCGGTTTCGGCTCGGGCTTCTCCACCATCTTCTGGAAAATCCAAGGATGGTTGGAGCGGCGAAGCCAGCGCCGCCACCGTGCGCAACGACCGCGAGCGCGTGCGCTACGCCGTGCTCGGTGCGCTCGCGCTCGTCGCCGGCATCTGGATCGTCTGGCTGGCCGCGTTCGCGCTCGGTTGGGACATGGATGCGCTCGGCATCCGCCCGCGCGACCCGCACGCCCTCGTCGGCATCTTGACCGCGCCGTTCGTGCACGCCTCGTTCGAGCACCTGATGTCGAATACGCTGCCGCTCGGCCTGCTGTCCGCGTTCCTGCTCTACGCCTACCCGCGCGCCGCGCGCTACGCGCTGCCGCTGATCTGGATCGTCTCCGGGCTCGGCGTGTGGCTGTTCGCGCGGCCGTCGCTGCACGTCGGTATCAGCGGCATCGTGCACGGCCTGATGTTCTTCCTGTTCCTGACCGGCCTGTTCCGCCGCGACCGCCTCGGCGTGGCTATCGCACTCGCGGTGTTCTTCCTCTACGGCGGCATGACCCTGACCGTGCTGCCGCGCGAAGAGAACGTGTCGTTCGAATACCATCTCGCCGGCGCGATTGCCGGCGTGATCGCGGCGATCGCCTTCTACCGGCTCGACCCGCTGGCGCCGCGCAAGCGCTACAGCTGGGAGATCGAAGACGACTCCGCGGACGAGGGCGGCGACGGACTCAACGATGGCCTGGAGCCGGATCGCCCGCGCAATGTGCCCGTGCTGTGGAACGGACCGCGCGCGAAGCCGGTCGGTGGCGACAACGTGATCGAGTTTGCGCAGCCGCGCAGTACGCGCAATCCGACCGTGCATTGAACCCGCGCCGACGCAGACTGCAACTCACGCCAGGCGGTCCGCCAGCCCCGACCAGCGCTGCGTGCTGCGCGCGGCAGCGGCGGCAAGAATCTCCGCACTCGTCCACAACTCCACTTTGCTGCGCGCGCGCGTAACCGCGGTATAGGCCAGCTCGCGCGTGAGCACACGCGCGTCGCGCGCGGGCAGGACGACGACGACCTCGTCGAACTCGGAGCCCTGCGCCTTGTGCACGGTCAACGCATACGCCGGCGCGCAGTCGCCGAGGATGGCCGGCGGCAGCGCGCGCAGGCTGCCGTCGGCGTCGCGGAACCAGACTTCGAGCGCTCCGTCGGCCGCGCGCGCAAGGGCAACGCCGACATCGCCGTTGAACAGGCCCAGACGGTAGTCGTTGCCGCCGACGATGACGAGGCGGCCGGGGTACCACGTCTCGGCAACGCTGCATCGGCGGCGCAGCTCGTGCTCGATCGCGGCGTTGATCGCGACGGCGCCGAACGCGCCTTCGCGCAATGCGCAGAGCACACGGAAACGGTCGGCGATGGCGAAGGCGGCGTCCGCATCCGCGGCCTGCGCGAGATCGGCGTAGCGCGACACGAGTTCGCGCACGATGCGCTGCGCGAGCCCGGTGGTGCCGAGCGGGTGCAAGGCGGCCTCGGCTTGCGCCTCGCCCAGGATGCCCAGCGCCGTATCGGCTTCGCCGTCACGCAGCGCGCGCGCGAGACGCCCGATCGCGCCGTGCGCGCCGAAGCGGTGGTTGCCACGCAGTTCGACGAACGCCTCAGCCAGCAGCGCCGGTTGTGACGCAATTTCCACTTTTTCCAAAAGTATATTCTGCAGCCAATGCGCGAGCGCGGACGAGTAGCCGCCGGCCGCCGTCGCAGCGTGGCTCAGCGCGCCGAACACGCGTCCGGCCTCGACCGCAGCGAGCTGGTCGCGGTCGCCGAGCAGGATCAGCCGCGTCGACGGCGCCAGCGCCTCGCACAGGCGCGCGGCGAGGGCGAGATCGAGCATCGAGGCTTCGTCGATGACGACAAGGTCGTACGGCAGCGGATTGTTCCGGTCGAAACGTGCGCGGCCGCCGGGCGCGCCGAGGCCGAGCAGGCGGTGCAACGTCGTCGCCGTGGCGGGAATCGCGGCGTCGGCGTGCTCGCCGCCGCGCACGCGCAGCGTTTGCGCCAGGCGCGCGGCGGCCTTGCCGGTCGGTGCGGCGAGGGCGATGCGCGGCACGACCGCCGCGGCGGTGCGCGCCTGCGCGACGATCAGCGCGAGCAGGCGCAGCACGGTCGTGGTCTTGCCGCTGCCGGGGCCGCCGCTGACGATGAGCAGGCGCGAACGCAGCGCGAGCAGCACGGCGATGCGCTGGTCGACATCGTCGCTGCGGCCTGCGGCGATTCCCTGCGCCAGCGCGTCGCGCAGCGTGGATGCATCGATGCGTGCGAGATCGGCGCCCAGGCTCGCATCGGTGAGGCGTTCGCGCAGCGCCTGCGCGACGGTCTGTTCGTAGACGAAATAGCGACGCAGGTAGATGCGCTCGTCCGTGTCGAACACGAGTGCGGCGGCGCGTGTGGCATCGGCGGCGGCGAGGCTGGATGCGCGCAGCGCGGCGCGAATGTCGGCCACCGTCGGCAAGGCCTCGGCCAGGTCCGCACCGGTCGCGGCGGCGAGATCGGCGGCAAACCCGTGCAGCGCGGCCAGGGGCAGGCAGCTGTGGCCGTGCGCGAGCGCCGCGCTCGCAAGCGCGCCGGCAAGGCCGATGGCATCGCCGTCGCGCGGCGACTTTTTCGCCAACAGGCGGCCGAGCGCGGCGTCGACGGCAGGCAGCACGCCGAGTGCTTCGAGGCGGTCGATCCGGTGCGTCATGCCGCCGCCTCGGCTGCGGGCGCGAGCAGCGCGTCGATCGCTTCGATCAGCGCGGCCGGCGGCGTATCCACATGCACGCCGTCGACGCCGCGCGCGTCGAGGCCGCGCACGAACAGGTAGAGCGCACCGCCGATGTCGCGCGCGTAGTCGTAGCCGGGGTCGCGCGATTTCAGCCAGCGATGCAGCGCGGTGAGGTAGATCAGGTATTGCAGATCGTATTCCTTGTCGCGCACGGCGGCGGCGAGCGCGGTCGCGGCATAGGGGCGCGAGTCGCCGGTGTCAGGAAGGATGTTCGTCTTGTAGTCGATCACCCACCAGCGGCCGGCGTGGAACAGGACGAGGTCGAGCACGCCGGTCATCAGGCCTTCGAGCCGGGCGAGCTCGAAACGGCCGCGCTCGCGCACGTAGCCGTGCTCGTGGAGCAGCGCCAACCAGCGCGCGGTGTCGGCGTGGCCGATGGAGAAGTGGAACGGCATCTCGGCGCGACAGGCTTCGGCTGCGAGATCGGCGAGGCGCGCGCCGAACGGCAGCGGCGCGTTGAGCGTGCGCGCGAGCAGGTCGGCGAGCAGCGCGTGCGCTTCGGCCGCGTCAGCGTCGAGTGCGTGGCGTTGCAGGATGCGGTCGATCCGCGCGTCCTCGCCGGGCGGCAGGTTGCGCGGATGGCGATCGCGCCAGGCGCGGAAGTCGGCGACTTCGATCAGTTCGTGGAAGGCGGTGCCGAAGCGCGCGCCGCCGAGGACCGCGCTTCGCGCCACCGACGCCGCGCCATCGACCGGCGCCGACGCACCTTCGTCGCTTCGGTCCGCGCGCACGTCATCGCGCGCACCGGCGGCGAGGCGCGAATAGCTGACGATGCGCCAGTCGTCGCGCAGGGCGCGCGGCATGCGCCGCACCGTGCCCGGTTTGGCGGCCTCGCGCGTATCGGCGAGCCGGGTCGCCGCGGCCGCGGGCAAGGTCTCGATCGCGATGGCGCCCGCGGCGCTCGCGCGCAGCGCGGCGAGACGCGACGCAAGCTGCGCGTCCGTCGCCGCGGCATCCTTCGTGCCGCCGGCCGGCGCGACGCCGAGCAGGTGCAGCAGCGCCGGTTCTTCACCGCGGCTGCCGATGGCATCGACGCAGGCGAACGTCGCGCAACAGGCGCGGGTCAGCGCGACGTAGAGTTTGCGCAATTCCTCGGCGAGGTCGTCGTGCGCGGTGGCGACACACGCGGCGAGGGCCGCGGGCGTTGCGGCAGCTTCGGCGTTTGCCGCGAAAAACAGGGCGGGATTGCCCTCGCCATCGTGGAACCGGTACGGCGGCTTGGGCGCGCCGCCCCGCATGCCGGTGAACGGCAGGAACACGACCGGGAATTGCAGGCCTTTGCTCTTGTGGTAGGTGAAGATCTGCACCCGGCCCGCGTCGGATTCGAGGCGCAGTTGTTCGTCCTCATTGTTGTCGTCAGCCTGCGCGATGCGCGCTGCCAGCCAATCGACGAGGCCACGCAGGCCGACGCAGTCGATCGACGCGGTTTGCGCCAGTTCGGCAAGCTGCAACCAGTTGGTCATGCGCCGCTCGCCGTCCGCCAGACCGAGCAGCGCCGCCGCGTGCACCTCGAACACGCGTGCCAGCATCGCGGCGACTCCACGCGCGCGCCAGATGTCGCGCAGTTCGGCCAGCCAAGCGAGTTGGTCGCTCCACGTGTGCGGCGCGGCCACGAAACCGGCGAAGTCCGTCATCGTCGCGCCGAACAGCCGCGTCGTCAGCACGCCGCGCAGACGCGCCTCGTCGAAGTCGGCAAGCGCATCGAGCAGGCGATGCAGTTCGCCCGCCTCCTCACTCGCGAACACGCTGCTGCGGGTGATGCTCGCGCTGGCGATGCCGCGCGTGCGCAGCGCGTCCTGCACCGCCCGCGCCTCCTCGTGCATGGCGACGAGCACGGCGATGTGCGCCGGGCGCAGAGGCGCGTGCGCGCCGTCCGGTTTCTCGCGCAATCGCGCGCGGCCGGGAGTGAGCAGGGCGAAGATGCCCGCCGCGCAGGCCGCGGCGAGCTGGGCGCGCGCTGCGTCCTTGCTCGAGCGCTTGATCGCCGCGTCCGTGTCGCACCACAGCGTCAGCGGCGTGGCCGCGACACCGTCGATCAGAAGGTCATCGTCGGCCGCCTTGCCGCCGGGCTGCAGCGCTTCGTAGACGATGTCATCTTCTTCGAACGCGCGCTTGCCGGCGCCCCGATACAGCGCGTTGAGCGCACGCAGGTAGGTCGGCGTGGAGCGGAAGTTGCGCGTCAGGGTCTGCCTCTCGGCAACGCGTCGCTGCGCGCGCAGATAGGTGTGCACGTCACCGCCGCGGAAACCGTAGATCGCCTGCTTCGGATCGCCGATGAGGATGAGATCGCCACGCGGGACGTAGATCGACTCGAAGATGGCGAACTGGCGTGCGTCGGTGTCCTGGAACTCGTCGATCAGCGCAACCGGACAGCGCGCATGCAAACGTGCGGCGAGTTCCGCGCCGTTCTCGCCCGCGAGCGCGCCGTGCAGCTCGCGGATCTCGTCGTCGTGCGAATGCCGTGCGGTCGCGCGCTTGGCCGCGACGACGCGTTCGCGCACCGCGTCCAGCGCCTGGTGCAGCAGGGCGACGGCGCGATCGCCGCCATCGATGGCCGGCAACAGGCGGCGCGTGCCGGGCAGCAACGAGTCCAGGACTTTCGCCAAAGCCTGCGGAGTCTTGAACGCTTCCCGCAACACGTCGAAATCCGCGGCCGCGGCGGCGGTCGCCTTGCCGCGCCACCAGTCGGCCGTGGCGGTCTCGACCAGGTCGCGGTCCTGCGCAACGAGCGTACCCGCGAGCGCGCGGCCGGCGAGCAAACCGTACTCGGCCAGCGCGCGCCGGCAGAAACCGTTGATCGTCGTGATCGACGCATGATCGACGTCGAGCGCGGCCAGACGCAGGCGTCGCGCGAGCTGCGCGCGCGTTTCGCCGGCATCCAGCGCGCGTGCAAGCAGCGTTTTCGCCTGGGCTGCCTCGGCGGAGTCGGATATCGCCGCCGTCAGGGCGACCTCGGCGGAGGCCAGCGCCGCGCAATCGACGAGGCGCTCGCGCAGGCGTCGCTTCAGCTCCTGCGTGGCCGCCTCGGTGAAGGTGACCGCGAGGATCTCGCCGACCGCGCGACGGCGCTCGACGACGAAACGCAGATACAGGCCGGCAAGCGTCCAGGTCTTGCCGGTGCCGGCGCTCGCTTCGATCAACTGCAGGCCGTCGATCGGCATGTCCAGGGTGAGGTCGCGCGTGTTCATGGGCGCGCCGCCTTCGCCCGCGCACGCGGGGTTTTCGCGGCCAAGGCTTCGCCGCTGCCGGGATCGACCGCCCGCAACGTGTCCAGCGCCGGCAGAAACACACGCAGCGCGCAGTCGGCGAAAGCGCGGCTCGCAGGCGACGCGGCGTCGAACAGATCGGTGCCGCGTGCGGCGAGTGCGAATGCCGGCTCCGCGTCGTCGCCGCGGGACATGCCGTTGGGGTGTTTGTTGCTCCGGTACCTGCAACGCGCGGATTGCAGCGCGCCGGCATGGTTTGCGCGGGCGTCTTCCGCGGCGGACCCGTTACGCTCGCCGGCCGCGAAAGCCATCGCGTAGGCGCAGGACGCCTTCGGAAAATACGCCAGCGGCGCTGTCATGCCGCACAGGTGCAACCTCGCCAGGTCAGCCAGCCAGAGGCGCGCCTGCGCGAACGATGTTGCGCGCGCATCGCGGCGCCTGATCGACGATTTCTTCTCGTCCCATTCGAGCAGGACCAGGTGCGCGTCGGCGCGCTGCGTCGCGAGCAGAAGATAGTCGAGCCAGGCCTGCAGCAGGCGATTTCCTTCGGCCGGCTTGTGCAACGCATGCACGAGCAGGCCGTCACGATGTTCCGGCAGCGTGCCGCCCAGCACGAGATCACCGAGATCCAGTTCGAACGTCTCGCCGCGCACGGCGGCGCGCGTGCCGATCACCCCGGCGCTTGCCGTGGACAGCGCCGCGAGCGGCGCGCGCAACGCCGCGAATGCCTGCGTGCCGGCCGTGCCCACGGGCAACTTGCCTTGCGCGCGCAGCAGCTCGCAGGCGGCGGCCGGGTCGATGTCGCCGCGCATGTCGAGCAACTCGTCGAGTACGACGTAGCGACCGAGGTTGGAAAGGACGAGGTCGTCCTCGTCGCCATCCGCTTCCGGTGCGCGGGCCAGCGCGATGCCGAGCGCGCGGCTGAAATACGCCGCGGCGGGATTGCGCCAGAAGCGCTGCCAATCGCGCCGGTCGAGGCGCGTCGGCGCATCGCCGGCGACGGCGGTAGCCGGCACTTCGCCTACGACGAAGCGTTGCGCGTGCGCGGCGGGCGAGGCGCGCGTCGCGGCGAGCCAGGCCGCGTCGTAGGTGAACAGCGCGGCGTCGCCGGCGGCATCGAACAGGCGCGGCGAGAACGGCTGCAGCGGATGCTCGACGAGACAGGTCTGCGTGGCGATGCCGTATTGCGCGAGGATGTGAAGCAGTTCGGCGACGACGGCGGACGGCTCCATGAGCGAGCCGTCGCGCGCATCCTCGCCGACCCAGCTCAATTGCAGGCCGTCGCGCGCGGCCATGAGTTGCTGCAGGAACAGATAGCGGTCTTCATCGCGCACCGAGGGTTCGCCACGCGGCGCGCGTTCGCGTTCGAACGGCGCGGCGCGGTCGCGGCGCGGAAACGCGCTCTCGTTCATGCCAATCAGGCAGATCACGCGGAACGGCACCGCACGCAGCGGCACCATGCCGCAGATCGTGATGCCGCCGGCGAAGAAGCGATAGCCGCGCTCGGCATCGCCAAGACGCGTTTCCAGCTCGTCGCGCACGCAACGCCAGTCGAGGACGTCGTCCATCCGCGCCTGCGCGGCTTCCTCGGCGAAGTCGGCGAGCGCCGCGCGCACGCGGTCCAGCGCCTGCGCATCGGCGCGCTCGTCGCCCGCATCGAAGAATTGCGACAAGGCATCGTTGTATATTTTTTGCCACTGCCGCGGCGTGTGTTCACGCCGTTGCGCGCGCAGCAGGCCGGAGAGCAGATCGACGATGCGCAGGACCGCGCCGAGCAGGCGCGCACCGGTGCCTTCGACCGCGGCGTCGGGCGCGATACCCGCGATCAGCGCGCTACCGGCTTCGTCGAGGTCGCCGCTGGCATAGCCAAGCAGCAGGCGTTCCAGGCCGAAGCGCCAGCTGAACTCCGCATAGTCGCCGGCACCGAGCTCCACACGCTGCGCGGCATCGAGGCCCCAGCGCACACCAGCCTCCTGCAGCCAGGTGGACAGGCGCAGCGTGTCGTCGGCGTCGAAGCCGAAACGGCGCTGCAGTGCGGGCAGCGCGAGCCATTCGCAAATCTGCGCCAGCTCGAGCCGCGAGGCCGGCAGCGCGAACAGGCGCCGGGCGACGCCGAGCAGCGGATGCGTGCGGCTCAGCGGGCAGTCCGAGAGCGTGTAGGGCAGATGCCGCTTGTCGTCGCGCGCGATGCCGCCGAACACCGAGTCGATGTGCGCTGCGTAGGCGGCGATGTCGGGCGACATCACGGCGACATCGCGCGGGGTCAAGGTCGGATCGTTCGCGAACAGGTCGAGCAGGCGGTCGTGCAGCGCCTGCACCTCGCGCAGCGGCGAGCGACAACGGTGGAACTGGATCGAGCCGTCGTGCTTCGCCGGTTCGCCTGATGGCGCGCTGCGGTCCAGCACGTCGCGCTGCACGCGCGCAAGCAGCGAGTTGCCGCACGGCACCCGCGATACGTCGCTTTCCTCTTCCGGCTGCACGTACTCGTAGGAGTAGATCCGATCGATCAGATCGCGGCCGGCGCGGCCCCACGCGGCGAGCGCGGGATTCTCGTCGTCGACGAACGCGTCGCTGTCGAACTCCTGTCCCGCGCGCAGCTGCTCGCGCGGGCTGCGCACGTCGCCCCAGTAGGCGCGGCACGGCGTGGGCAGATAGAAATCGACGCGACAGTGCTGCGCGAGGCGACCGTAGAAACCGAGCAGGTCGGGCGAGATGTTGGTACAGGCAAACGCGGACAGGCGCGCCGGCACGCCCGGCGGCGCGGCCGAAGCGGGCGCGTGGCGCGCGACCCAGTCGGCAAGCGCGCGCGCGCGATGCGGCTGCGTGGATGTGCCGACGAGGCGGCGCCAGAGCTCGGCGCGCCAATCGCCCGGCTCGGCGCCGCGCTCCCAGCGCGCGAGGCGTTCGCTGCGGTAGGCGAGGTCGCGCTCGCAGGCATGCGCGAGCGTATCGGCAAAGCGCAGGCGCAGGCTCGCATCGCCGTCGCCCAGCGCGGTCGCGAGTTCGCCGCAACCGGGTTCGCGCGCGAGCGCCGGCAGCAGGGAGAAGATGCGCCAGCGCAGCAGTTCGCGTTCGTAGCCGGACTTCTGCGCAAGCGCCGGATCGGCGGCGCGCAGCAATCGCCACGCGTACTCGGCCGGCGCGTAGAAGTCGACGTTTGCGACGATGCCAAGCCGCTGCGCAAGCCGGATCTCGAGCCAGCGACGCAGACCGAACTGCGGCACGAGCACGATTTCCGGCGCGAGCGGATTCTGCCCCGAGGCAGGCGTGCGCAGCCGCGAGGCGAGCTGCTCGAGCAGCGTGTCGGTGTCGTTGCCGTAGACGAGATGAAACCCCATGCCGCGAGGATACGGTTTGGCGTCGCACGGCGCGAGACTTGCGCGGCAGCGATCGTGTCGTCCTTCGTCGCCGCGAGAGAAGTAGTAGCATTGGAAACCAATTCACCTGGAACGTCGCCATGAACGCCCAGCCTCGCCGCGTCGAGCATCAGCAAACCGACAAGGGCAACGTGCCCGTCTACACGACTGCCGTGGTCGAGCAGCCCTGGGCGAGCTACAGCCGCGATGATCACACCACCTGGGCGACGTTGTTCAAGCGCCAGCGCGAAGTGCTGATCGGTCGCGCCTGCCGCGAATTCCTCGACAACCAGCAGCGCTTCGGCATGACGCCTGATGCGATCCCGAAATTCGACGAACTCAACCGCGTGCTCAAGGACGCGACCGGTTGGGAATTGATCGGTGTCGAAGGCTTGTTGCCCGAGCTGACGTTTTTCGATCACCTCGCCCACCGGCGCTTCCCGGTGACCTGGTGGATACGTCGCCCCGAGCAGATCGACTACATCAGCGAACCCGACCTGTTCCACGACCTGTTCGGCCACGTGCCGCTGCTGCTCGAGCCGTTGTTCGCCGACTACATGCAGGCCTACGGCGCGGGCGGAGTGAAAGCGCACCGCGCCGGTGCCGAGGCGCTGGTCAACCTGACCCGGCTGTACTGGTACACGGTCGAGTTCGGCCTGATCAAGCAGGACGACGGCCTGCGCATCTACGGCTCCGGCATCGTGTCGTCCAAAGGCGAGTCGATCCATTGCCTCGAATCGGCGGCACCGAACCGCATCGGTTTCGATCTGCATCGCATCATGCGCACGCGCTATCGCATCGACACGTACCAGAAAACCTATTTCGTCATCGACAGCTTCGAGCAGCTGATGCGCGCGACCGAGCCGGACTTCACGCCATACTACGCCGAGCTTGCCGCGGCCGGTTCGATCCCGGCCGGAAATATCCTGCAAGATGACAAGGTGTACCAGCGCGGCACGGGCGAGGGTTGGCTCAGGGACGGCGACGTGTGATGGCGAACACTGGCACACCCCCCGCCACCGCCGACCTTGCCGATGCGCAACCCGAGGCGCAAGTCTGCGCGCCGCTGTTCCGCAACTACGGCGGCAGGCGCGCCTTTCACGGCCCGGTCGCGACGGTGAAGGTGTTCGAGGACAACGCGCTCGTGCGCGCAACGCTGGAAACGCCGGGCAACGGCCGCGTGCTCGTCGTCGACGGCGGCGGCTCGCTGCGCTGCGCGCTGGTCGGCGGCATGCTCGGCGAACTCGCCGTCAACAATGGTTGGGCCGGCATCGTGGTCAACGGCTGCGTGCGCGACACGCCCGAACTGGAAACGCACGCCGTCGGCGTCAAGGCGCTCGCCGCGCATCCGCGCAGGAGCGAGAAGGGCCTGCACTCGGGCCAGGCCGGGGGCGTCGTGGAGTTTGCCGGCGTGCGCTTTCGTCCCGGCGCATGGCTCTACGCCGATGCGGACGGCATCGTCGTTGCCGACGACGCGATCCACGGCTGAGACGAGCACCCGGGTGCTGCCGCGCGGCCGGGTTACCTGGTCTTCTGCGCGGCGATATACGCATCGATGTGCTGTTCGAGCACCGGCAGCGGCACCGAGCCGGTTTCGAGCACGGCGTCGTGGAAGGCGCCGATGTCGAACTTCGCGCCCAGCGCCTTCTCCGCACGCGCGCGCAGCTCGACGATCTTGAGTTCACCCAACTTGTAGCTCAGCGCCTGGCCGGGCCAGGAGATGTAGCGGTCGACTTCGGTTTCGACCTCGTGCTGCGACAGCGCGGCGTGGCCGGCGAGATAGTCGATGGCCTGTTGTCGCGTCCAGCCCTTGTGGTGGATGCCGGTGTCGATGACCAGGCGCGCGGCGCGCCACATCTCGTAGGTTTCGCGGCCGAAGTCGTCATACGGAGTCTGATAGATGCCCATTTCCTTGCCGAGCTTTTCGCAATACAGCGCCCAGCCTTCGCCGTAGGCCGAGATGTAGCTGTGCGAGCGGAACTCGGGCTGCGCCTTCGCCTCCTCGGCGAGCTCGCCCTGCAGCGCATGCCCCGGCGCGGATTCGTGCAGGGTCAACGCGGTCAGGTTGTACAGCGGGCGCGAGGGCAGGTCGTAGGTGTTGACCCAATAGGTGTGCGCACTGCCGCGGCCGGCGGTCCAGAACGGCGCGATCGCCGCCGGCACCGGTTCGATGCCGAAACGGCCGCGCGGCAGCGTCTTGAAGTATTGGCCGAGCTTGGCGTCGACGCGCTTGGCGATCCACGATGCGCGCATCAGCAGTTCGTCCGCGGTTTTCGGATAGAACTGCGCATCGCCGCGCAGAAACGCGAGAAAGGCCGGGAAGTCGCCCTTGAACCCGGTCGCACGCATCGTCGCCTGCATCTCCGCATCGATGCGCGCAACTTCCTTGAGGCCGATCTCGTGGATCGCGTCGGGATCGAGGTCGAGCGTGGTGTATTCGCGGATCTGCTGGCGATAGAACGCCTTGCCGTCGGGCAGCGCCTCCGCCGCGAGCGTCGTGCGCGCACGCGGCACGTATTCTTCGCGGAAGAACTTGAGCAGCTTCGCGTAGGCGGGAATGACCTTCGCGCGGATCGCTTGCGCCGCAGCGGCGCGCAGCGCGGCCTGCTCGTCGGCGGGAATGGTAGCCGGCAGCGCCCTGAACGGCTTGTAGAAGTCGCTGTCCTCGGGCTTCTCCACTTTTACAAATGTGGAAATGGATACATCGCGGCCGTCGAGCACCGCGCGCGGCACCGAGAAACCGCGCTTGAGGCCGGCACGCATGTTGTCGATCTGCTCGTGAAAATAGCGCGGCACGTCGTTGAGGCGCGCGATGTACGCTTTTGCCGCCGCCGCGTCCTTCAACGGCTTGTCCGCCATGAAACGCAAATCGGACCAGAACTGCGAATCGCTGTTGAGCGGCATCTCGTAGTCGCGGAAACGCAGGCCGGCGGCCAGGTTCTCGATCTGCGGCTTGTACACCGCATAGTTGACCTGGTTGTCGGGCGAAAGCTCGTCGGGCTTGATCGCCGCGAGTTTCTTCAGCACGTCGTCCCAGTACGCGAGGCGCGCCGCCTGAGCCTTGGCATCGACCGCGGGCAGGCGGTCGTCCTTGTCGGCCGCCACGCGATCTTCGTTGTCGAGTCCGGGGAACTGCTGCTGGCGCCACGCCCATTCGGTCTTGTACAAGGTCTCGAAGCGCTGGTCGGCGCCGGCTTGATCCGGAATTCCGGCATGGGCTTGCGTCACCAGCACGGCGACCAGCGACAACGCGATCGACAAACGTTTCATTCGAGCATTCCCGGGTTGTGTCATTTGTTCGGCTTCCGTTTGCGCGGCGGTTTCGGCAGCGGCAATCGCAACTGCGCCGCGGTGATCGCGATCAGGCGCGCCAGCCAGTCGCGTTCGTCCCACTGCTCCTCGGCGACAAGATACCAAGGTTTGGCCTGCGGATAGGGTTGGGCGAGCTCCACCTCGCCGATAAAGGCGCGGCCGGCTTCGGTCGGCTTGACCAACAGGCGGTCGTCGCAGACCAGCGCGACGAGGCGGCCGTCGCAGTACAGGCCCCATTCGCCGAACATGCGCCGCGCCGACACCGCGCCGGCAGCGGCGATCTGCTCGAGAATGTAATCGACGTTGCGTTGCGAAGAAGCCATGGTCATTGCACGCGGCAATCCTGCCGCGTGCCCTGCGGGTCATTCGCTGCGCGAATGTTCGCTTCGGCATTCATGCCTTCTCAGCCCCTCATTTCGGGATCGGCGCGCGCCGCGCGCAGATACGCTTCGAGCCCGCGCTCGGGCATCTCGACGAAGATTTCGCCGGTCGCGTCGAACGTGGCGATTCGGTCGGGACGGAAACTGCGGAAATCGCGGCGCAATCGGCACCACGCGCCGAGCGTCCACGCACCGCCCCAGAACGCCAGGCATAGCGGCTCGATCTCGCGCGCGCTCGCGCGACCGGCGCCATCGGCATAGTCGAGGCGCAGCACGCGACGCTCGACCACCGCTTCGTGCAGCCGATCGATCACGCTCGCGCGCTGCATGCGCTCGCGCCAGGTCGGCGCGAAGATGCGCGAGCGTTCGCTGCGCTGCTTCAGTTCCGCCGGCAGCACCGCTTCGATCTTGAGCAGCGCCGCCTGCGCGCCGCGGGCCAGACGCGCACCGGCGAAGGCGCGCACGAAGCGCGTGCCGACGACCAGTGATTCGAGCTCGTCGGCGGTGAACATCAGCGGCGGAATGTCCGCGCCCTTGCGCAGCATGTAGCCGACCCCGGCCTCGCCCTCGATCGGCACACCCGAGGTCTGCAGATCGGCGACATCGCGATAGACCGTGCGCAGCGAAACGCCGAGCGTTTCCGCCAGCCGCCGCGCGGGCAGGGCCGTGCGCCGCCCGCGCAGGGCATGGATGATGAGAAACAGGCGGTCGGCACGGCGCATCGTTGCATGATACGCCGCATCGCCCGGCAGACCCGGTCAGACCGGCGACCAAAGCCCGACGCGATTGCCCTCGCAATCGCGAAACTGCGCGTAGTAGCCCATGCCGGCTGGCAACGCCGTGCGCGGGAGCAATGTGTCGCCGCCGTGCTTGTCTACCCGGTCGAGCACCGGGGCGAGATTGTCGACGCCAATGTAAACGATGCTGCCGTGTACGGTCGGCTGCACTTCGCCGGTGACCAGCGCACCGCTCGAATTGGGTTTGTCGCCACCACGCAGGATGGCGATGTCACTGCCGGCGAAGTTCTGGCGGACGAGCGGCTGCGCCAGCACGGTCTCGTAGAACTTCTGCGCGCGGTCGAGGTTTTCGGTAGGGATCTCGAACCAGGCGGGAACGTTGGGGTTCAACATGGCTTGCTCCGTAAAGGACGTGCGCAATTGCACGTCGCGCATCCTGCGCGCCTCTTGCTGCCAGCGTTTTGTCAGCAGCCTTGCCTCGTTGTCGGGCTAGAATGAACTTCCCAGCCACACGAAAAACGCCGATGGACCATCCCGACTTCATCGAAGTCTTCGCCGACGCGCTGCCCGCCGAACAATGCCGCGCGCTGATCGCCGCGTTCGAGGCCAGCGACAACATCGCGCGCGGCGCGATGGGCGGCGGCGTCGAAACCTCGATGAAGAACAGCTGGGATATCTGCATCT
Organism: Pseudomonadota bacterium; assembly: GCA_018240465.1. Lineage (GTDB taxonomy): Bacteria > Pseudomonadota > Gammaproteobacteria > Xanthomonadales > Rhodanobacteraceae > Rudaea. Next base: position 35,610 of record JAFEFS010000086.1, on the reverse strand, counting down.
CGGACGACGCGCGCTGGAAGCAGGCCGAGGGCGCGCTCAACAACGCGATGCTGCGCGGCCTGCTCGCCTACCTGCGCAAGTATCCGTACACGATCCTCGGACCGGTCTGGCTGCGCATGAAGGACCCGCAGACCGGCACCTCGACCCTGCTCGATCCGGACGGCCTCGCCGTGCTCGACGACACACGCCTGACCGCGCTGGTGATGAAGGCGTTCCGCCCCGGCAAGATCAACGTGCAGAAATACATTGCCGACGAGGGCGGCTACCCGCGCTGGCATTGCGAGGTCTATCCGGAAAGAAAACCCGACACCTTGAGCCGCACGCTGCTGTGGACGCTGTACTTGAACGACGATTTCAGCGAAGGCGAAACCGAGTTCTATCATCAGCAGCGCAAGATCGCGCCGCAGACCGGCAGCCTCTTGATCGCGCCTGCCGGCTTCACCCACACCCACCGCGGCAACAAACCCAGGGGCGCGCACAAGTACATCGCGACCTCGTGGGTGCTGTTCCAGAGCGCGCAGGTGCTCTACGGCACAGCCGCGCCCGCAACTACCGGTTAGCCTGCTTCGCCGGATGGGTGCGCCGGGTGTCGCATTGAACCAGCGCCGCACGATGCCCCGCGAAGGAGACGGGAAGGCGCATTGCCTGCTTCGACGAAACCGGCGATGCAGGCATGGAGATGCCGTCTGCCGCAACCTTCGCCGCACGTCCACGAACGTTGACGGATCCGGTGGAAGTATTTCGACGTCTCGCGCAGAATCGGCGCCAAACCGGCCGTTGCCGGCATAGCTGGATTCGAACGATGCGATATTCCCGTGGCTCGCTGTGCGGGTTGACACTGGCGTGGATTTTTGCGGCAGCCGCGCAGGCTACACCGCGCTTTCCACCCGGGGCGGCGTGGAACCAGGACATCTCCACGCAGTCTCCCGACCCGAACTCGGCAAGGATGATCGCCGCCAGCGTCGGCTGGGGCACGGGGACGACGCAGTTCCAGATCGATTTTTCGATGCATACGCTCTACACCGCCGGGCAGTCGGTGACGCAGACGCCGCTGGTGCAGGAACCAGGCTACTACCTGCCCGACTGCGATACCGGGTTGAGCGTGCCGCTGCCCGCGAACGGCGCGATCGAAGGTTCGAGCAACTACCGCTGCGACATCGCCAACAACGACTGCCACCTGTTCGTCGTCGACGGCAATACGCTGTACGAGTCCTATCAGACGACGGTGGATTCCGGCGGCCTGCATTCGCTGTGCCTGGTGAAGTGGCGGCTCGACCTCGTCTATCCGCAGAACGGCCGCGGCGATGGTTGCACCAGCGCGGATGCGGCGGGTTTTCCGATGGCTCCGCTGATCTTCGGCCCCGACGAGGTCTACGCGGCGATGCAGGGCAGCGGCGACCTCGGCCACGCGATCCGATTCGTCATGCCGAACAATCGCATGCGCCGCGGCGCCTACGTGTACCCGGCGAGCCACAATGGCGCACCGAGTTCGTCGTCGCCCGACGCGATCCCGTACGGCGCACACCTGCGTCTGCAGGCGGGGTTCGACATCTCCGCCTACAACCCGGCTGCGCAGGTCATCCTGCGCACGCTGAAGAAATACGGAATGTTCCTTGCCGACGGCGGCTCGGTTCCGCTGACCGCCGACGATGGCATGTTCAGCGCGCACCAGTGGACGGACGCCAACATCAATATCGACTCGCACTCGTTGTTCGGCGTAGCGCTGGGCAATTTCGACGTGATGCCGCTGGGTACGGTGATCGCGTACGACAACAGCAGCCCGGCGGCGCAATGCGTGCGCAACAACGCCGGTACGTTGCCGCCGCCGGCATTTCCGGCGCGCATTCTCGACACGCGTGCGGGATACTCCACGATCGACGGTCTGTTCGCCGGCGGCGGCGCGCTCGGTTCCGGATCGACACGCGACCTTTCCGTCGCCGGCCGCGGCGGCGTGCCGGCCAGTGGCGCGACCGCGGTCATGCTCAACCTGACCGCGACGAACACGACCGCCGCGGGCTTCGTCACCGTCTGGCCGAGCGGGACCGCCTGGCCGGGTGCATCCAATCTCAACTTCGGCGCCGGGCAGACGGTGCCCAACCTCGCGCTCGCCAAGCTCGGCAACGGCGGCAGCGTGTCGTTGTTCAACTACGCCGGCAGTACCGATCTGATTGCCGACGTCGCGTGGTACTTCAACGCGTCATCACAGGTGACCGCGCTCGTTCCGGCGCGCCTCCTCGATACGCGGCCCGGGTTCACGACCATCGATGGACAGTCCGCCGGCCACGGCGCATTGAACGGCGCGCAGACGCTCGATCTTGCGGTCACGGGGCGCGGCAATGTTCCCGCCAGCGGCGTCGGCAGCGTCGTCCTGAACGTCACCGCGACCGGTCCCAGCGCGAACGGCTTCATCACGGTCTGGCCAAGCGGTCAATCACAGCCGCTCGCTTCCAACCTCAACTTTGCGCCGGCGCAGACCGTAGCGAATCTCGTGATCACCGGTGTCGGTACCAACGGCAAGGTGTCGTTGTTCAATTCCGCGGGCAGCACGCAGTTGATCGCCGATGTCACCGGCTGGTTGCCGAGCGGCGCGCAGTTGACTTCGATGACGCCGGCGCGGCTGCTCGATACGCGTCCGGGCACGAGCACGGTCGATGGCCGATTCTCCGGTGGCGGCGCGCTGGGCGCGCAAGCCACGCTCGATCTCGATGTCAGCGGCCGCGGCGGCGTGCCTGCGAGCGGCGCCGCGGCGGTCGTGCTGAATGTCACCGCAGTTGCGCCGAGCGGAACCGGCTTCGTCACCGTCTGGCCTTCGGGTTTTTCGCAGCCGAATGCTTCAAACCTGAACTTCATCCCGGGGCAGACACGGCCGAACCTCGTCATCTCCGCGATCGGCAGCGACGGCAAGGTCGCGCTGTTCAATTCGGCCGGCACGACGCACTTGGTCGTGGACGTGCTCGGCTGGCTGGCGCCGGGGTCGTAACCGGCTTGGGAAACGGCTCGGACTATTTGTCGTGGCCGCGCAGCAACCGGTGGTACGCCGGATTTTCGCTCTCGTCGCGATACGCGTAACCGAGCCGTGCGAGGAAATCGGCGAACGCGGCGCGATCGACCGGCGGCACCTGGATGCCGACAAGGATGCGCCCATAATCCGCACCATGGTTGCGGTAGTGGAACAGGCTGATGTTCCAGGCCGGATCGAGCGCGTCGAGAAAGCGCGCGAGCGCGCCGGGGCGTTCGGGGAAATCGAAACGGTAGAGCAGCTCGTCGGTGGCGAGGTCGCCGCGCCCGCCGATCATGTAGCGCAGGTGCAGCTTGGCGAGCTCGTCGTGGGTGAGGTCGAGCACGTCGAAGCCGCCGTCGGCGAACGCTTGGGCGATACGCGCGGGCTCGTCGCGGTCGCGTATCTGCACGCCGACGAACAGGCGCGCGGTTTTCGTGTCGCCGATGCGGTAGTTGAACTCGGTGATGCTGCGCGCGCCGAGCAGCGCGCAGAAGCGGCGGAAGCTGCCGCGCTCCTCGGGAATCGTGATCGCGAACAGCGCCTCGCGCGCCTCGCCGACTTCGGCGCGTTCGGCAACGAAGCGCAGACGGTCGAAGTTGAGGTTGGCGCCGCTGGCGATCGCAACCAGGGTTTCCTCGCGCAGGCCTTCGCGCTCGGCGTACTGCTTGGCCCCGGCGATGGCGAGGGCGCCCGCAGGTTCGAGCATGCTGCGCGTGTCGGCGAACACGTCCTTGATCGCGGCGCAGAGCGCGTCGGTGTCGACGCGCAGAATCTCGTCGACATGTTCGCGGCAGAGGCGGAACGTTTCCTCGCCGGCAAGCTTGACCGCAGTGCCGTCGGAAAACAGGCCGACTTCACGCAACTCCACGCGCGCGCCTTGTTCGAGCGAACGCGCCATCGCGTCGGAATCCTCGGTCTGCACGCCGATCACTTTGATTTCGGGACGCACCGCTTTCACGTACGCGGCGACGCCCGCGATCAGTCCGCCGCCGCCGATCGGCACGAAGATCGCATGGATCGGCCCTTGGTGCTGGCGCAGGATCTCCATGGCCACCGTTCCCTGGCCCGCAATCACGTCGGCGTCGTCGAATGGATGCACGAGGGTGAGACTGCGCTCGTTGCCGAGCTTCACCGCGGCGACATAGGCATCGCTGTACGATTCGCCGGCGAGCACGATCTCGACCGCATCACCACCGTGTGCGCGCACCGCGTCGATCTTGACCTGCGGCGTCGTCACCGGCATCACGATCACCGCGCGCGTGCCGAGTTTTTTCGCCGCGAGCGCGACGCCCTGCGCATGGTTGCCGGCGGAGGCGGCGAACACCCCGCGCGCACGCTGCTCCGCGCTCAGCTGCGCCATCTTGTTGTAGGCGCCGCGCAGCTTGAACGAGAACACCGGCTGGTTGTCCTCGCGCTTGAGATACACGCGGTTGTTCAGGCGCGCCGACAGGTTCGGCGCGAAATCGAGTTCGGTTTCGCGCGCCACGTCGTAGACGCGGGCGGTCAGGATACGGCGCAGGTAATCGTTGGCAAGAACGTTCATTCCACGAAGACTAACAGAGCGGCGCGGTCGACTCGATGTCGGCCGCGCCGGTCGCGCCGACGGCTCACTGACCTCGCAGCCAGCCCACCACGTCGATGACCACGTCGGTGGTTGCCGAGGCATAGATGTAGGAGTAAACATCGGCCGGCACGATCACGAGATTCGGCACGGTCTGTCCTGCCACGAAATTCACATTCTGGACAGGTGCCGCTGAGCCTCCATTGATGGTTAGATATCCCGCAGCTTGCGGATTCGCCGCAGTGACGTTGAGTATCACGGCGCCAACGCCCTGTTGTGGTACGCCGCCGCGCCCGAGGAAACTGACATACTTCGATTGACCGGCTGCGATGGCGCCTTGGCCTGCATATTGGCCGTCGATGGTGCTACTGCCCGGACGCGTATCGAGAAGACGCGCCGGAACCAGCGGGATCAGATCCGACGATGCCGGAAACCAACCGACCACGTCAGCCACGAGGTCGGTACTGCCGGCGGAATTGAACAGCGATATCTGCCCGGTTGCACTGAGCTTCGCGATCACCATGTTCGGTATGGTCTGGTTCGCGACGAAGTTGAGGTTGGAGGCGAGGGGACGCGCCTGATCGGTCGGCCACACCGTGATGAACGCGGGTGCCGTCGTGCCCGTTGCCGTAACGTTCAAGGCTGCCGCCGAAGCTCCAGCAGGAATCCCGGCGCGGCCCGTGACTTGCAGATTGAGTTGGTCCCCCCCCGATACCGCTCCGCTTCCGGCGGCTTTGCCATCGATGGTCCATGCCCCCGCACGCGTATCGAGCAGGCGTGAAGGCGCCAACGAGGTAAGCGTTGGTCCGGTCGTGAAATAGCCCACGACATCGACCACCATATCGGTCGGACCGGAGGAACTCACCAGGTTCGTCGTCGCATCGCAACCTGCCGGCACGATAACGAGATTGGCCACCGTCTGTTGGCCGATGAAATTGAGGTTCGACGCAAGCGGCCGGGTGACGCACGACGGCCACACGGTGATGTAGCCCGGAGCGCTGGTATTCGTCGCAAGTACGTTGAGCACGAGAGCCCCGACTCCGGTGGTTGGAATGCCGCTGCGCCCGAGTATTGGCAATGCGAATGGCGTATTCGCCGCGAGCGGGCCCTGGCCTGCGTAGGAACCATCCGCAGTCGATCCGCCGGCGCGCGTATCGAGCACGCGCTTCGGGCCGTACGGCATGGGTATGTAATCTAGCGCAGCGAGCGTCACGGTCACCACACAATCGCTCGTGAGCGGACTGGTGGTGACATCGCCCGAACTCACCGACACCGAACATCCTCGCCCGGATACCGAGTCAATTCGATATCCACTTTTCGGAAAAACATGGAAATAGCCTGTAGTTCCGGACAGGACGAGCTGGGTCGGCGAGCCAGATATCTGCGCGTTCGATCCGACTTGGATGAAAAGCGAGTAGTAGGTTTTGCACGTGACCTGCACGGAGGTGACACTGCTGCCGACGATCGTTCCCGAACCGGTGCTTGTCGTACAACTCTGCGGCGGAGACCCCGGCTGACTCGTAACGTCGACCTGATAGTCCGCACCATCGCCGAGCGGGATCGGGAAAACAAAAGCGCCATTGGCATTGACCGTAACTGTCTGAGCCTCCGGGGCCATCCTCAATACAAGCCCTGGCCCGGCCAATCCCGAGACCGTGCCGCCCACGGTGTAACTACCCGCGACCACGGCAAACGCGTTGCTGATCGCCGGGATCAGTGGCGGTGCGGTGTAGTACGTCGCCGCCTTGATGCGAACCTGACTCTCCACTGCGGAATAGGAGACATTCGAAACCGTGCAGCCGCTGGCCCCCACTAATATCGTGCAGCTCTTGGCGCCAGAGGCCAAGAAAAGCAGAGTTCCCGAACCTTGCGCGACACTCAATTGAACGGTTATGGAGGTGTTGGAGATCGCACTGGCGCCCGTACCGTCCTTGAGCGCCACGGTTACCGGAAATTTGGCACCCACCGCCGGACTGACGCCACCGTTGATATCCGTGATGACGAGCTGCGATGCAAGGCCGCAGTTCTGGTACCAGGGCGACTGCCCGGTGGCCAGGTCCCAGCTGGCGTTGCTCGTGTGGCTGAGTTGCACGTTCGGGCATACCGTCGCGACGGCGAGACTGCCCGGTGGCGTCGGCAATGCGCCCGACAGGTTGTTGTGGTCGATGTAGAAGGTCTGCAACGCCGAATTCGTGCCCAGATCGGAGACTGCGCCGCTGAGCTGGTTGTAACTGATGTCGAGTTTCCTCAGCTTGGCGAGACCCGACAGCGAGGGCATGGCGCCGCTCAGCTGGTTGTTGGAGACGATGAACTGCTCAAGCGCAGCAAGTTGGGTGATCGCCGGAATCGTACCGGTAAGCTGATTGTTGCTCGCGTCGAAATAAACCAGGTTCGTCGTGTCGCTCAACGAAGGCAGCGATCCGGTCAGCTGGTTGCCCCAGACGCGGAACTGCTGCAGTGTGGTCAGCCCGGTGAGCGCAGGCAACGTGCCGGACAGCTGATTGCCATAGGCATTGAAGACCTGCAGCTTGGTCAAGCCGGCAAGCGACGGAATCGAACCGGTCAAGGCGTTCTGCGATATATCAACGTAGACCAGATTCGTCAACGCCGCCAGCGCGGGGAGCGTCCCTTGCAATTGGTTGTTCGTGAGATTGAGCCCGACAACGGTGGTCTGCCCCGGATCGCAGGTGACTCCTGACCAGAAACACTCGGTGCCGGCCGCAGCCAGCCATCCCGCGCGATTGATCCATTGTGGCCCTTGGGTGGCGTTGTACAGATCGATCAAGGCGTTGCGTTCCGCCGGGGCCACCGCCGCTTGCGCCGGCATCGCGGCCATTGCCGCCACCAGCAAGAATGCGCCACGCAAGATGCCGCGGCAAACCGAAACCATGCCCCGGCGCATGCAGTCCGACATCGTGATGTAGTCCACTGATTTCCCCTGATGAAAGAGATCCAGCGCGTTGCGGGAGCGGCGGCCGGCATGGCTGCTGCTCGTCGGGAATCCGGCATCGTCCCGCGTTCCGAAGCACCAATTTCAACACATCCGGCGATATCCTGAAACCATCGAATGCACGGCAGTTCAGGCCGCGGATCAACGGAACAATTCACCTTGCGGCATGAACGCGCGCGACACGCCGATGCATCACAGATAGTCGTTGGCACCGCCGATGGCCTTCATTTGTCGCTTCGTCAAGGGCTCCCGAACCTCGTCGAGGATTGACGTCTCCGAGTGAGCGTAACACGATGCATCCGCGCGAATTGGCGTTTCCCGCGCGATCGAACCGCAGCCACACAGGAGAGAGCATGTCCTTCACCCGCCGCCGTTTTCTGTCCACCGGACTTGCGACCGCAGCCGGAGCCGCCGCGATCGCGAAGCCAGGCGTCGTTGCTGCGCAGGCTGCGTCGACAGCTACGTTTCCCGCGATCGCGCGTTTGCCCACGTTGTCTGCACAGGCGCGAGCGTTCACGAACGCCGAGCGGCAGACGCGCATCGAACGCGCCAGGCAGTTGATGGCGGAGAACCGGATCGACGCCATTCTCATCTCCGGTGGCACGTCGGGGCGGTATTTCGCCGATCTGCGCATGGGTGGCAGCGAACGGCTGTGGGCGCTGGTGGTTGCTGCCAAAGGCAAGCCGTTCGTGGTGACGCCGGCGTTCGAGGAGGCGCGCGCCCGCGAGGCGCTGGATGTCGGCCCGCTCGGCAAGGAGGCACAGGTGCTGACCTGGCAGGAGGACGAAAGCCCGTTCGCGCTCGTGGGCAAGGGGCTGCGCGACCGCGGGATTGCCACGGGCACGCTGGGCATCGATGAGAACACGAAGTTCGTTTTCGCCGATTCGATTCGCGCCGCGAATCCTCACTTGAATCTGGTCAGCGCCACGCCGGTCACCGCCGGCTGCCGCATGATCAAGGACACACACGAGCTGGAGTGCATGCGCCTGGCGTCCAAGGCCACGCTGCTGGTCTATCGGGCCGTGGCGCAGTCGGTACGCGTGGGCATGACGAACGCAGAGGTGGAAAACCTCGTGCAGTTGGCCTACGCAAAGGTCGGTTTTCCGGGCGAGGCCTCGCTCAACATCGACGAGTTCACCGCGTTGCCGCATGGATCGGCCCAGCCGCAGACGCTGCGCGAAGGCTCGATCCTGATGCTGGACGACGGTTGCACGGTGGAAGGTTATCAGTCCGACCTCACGCGCACTTTCGTGCTCGGCAAACCGACCGACAAGATGAAGAAGGTCTTCGATGTCGTGAAGACGGCGCAGACGGCGGCATTGAAGACGGCGCGGCCGGGGATCGTGGCGGGTGACGTGGACGCCGCGGCGCGCAAGGTCATCGTCGATGCGGGTTACGGGCCGGGGTTTCGATACTTCACCCATCGTCTCGGCCACGGCATCGGCATGGACGGGCACGAATGGCCGTACTTCGTGAAGAACAACATGTTCGGCTGGGATGTGGCGCCCAGGCTGAAGGCAGGCATGACATTCAGCGACGAACCCGGGGTGTACATCAAGGGCGAGTTCGGCATCCGTCTGGAAGACGATCTGGTGATCACGCCGGACGGCGCGGAGTTGCTGACCCCGCAGAGCCCGTCGATCGATGATCCGTTTGGCGGGATGGCTTACTAGCTTGCGCAGTTAGAACAATTCTCCCTGCGGTGACGGTTCGCGTGGCACGCGGAACAGGCTCGTGTCGAGCCGCACCGGCCGGCCGCGGTCGATGCCGTGCTTGCGACAAGCGAGCTGGAAGCGCTGGCGGATCAATTCGGCGAATTCGCCTTCGCCGCGCATGCGCGAGCCGAAGTTCGCATCGTTGTCGCGGCCGCCGCGCATCTGCCGGATCAGGCTCATCACGTGCTCGGCGCGCTCGGGCACATGCAGCGCCAGCCATTCGCGAAACAGGTGCTTGAGCTCATACGGCAGGCGCACGATCGTGTAGCCGGCGGCAGGCGCGCCGGCGTGGGCCGCGCCTTCGAGGATTTTTTCCAGGTATTTGTCGGTCACCATCGGAATGATCGGCGCGACCATGACGCCGCAAGGCACGCCGGCAGCGTTGAGTTTTTCCACGGCCTGCAAGCGCCGATGCGGCGCGCTCGCGCGCGGCTCGAGTGCCGCGGCAAGACGGTTGTCGAGCGAGGTGACCGAGACGAACACGTGCACGAGGTTCTGCGCCGCCAGCGGCACGAGCAGGTCGAGATCGCGTTCGACCAGCGCGTTCTTGGTGATGATCGTGAACGGGTGCCGATGCTCGGCCAGCACTTGAATGATGTCGCGCGTGATCCGGTAGCGGCGCTCGATCGGCTGGTAGGGATCGGTGTTCGCACCGAGATTGATCGGCGAACAGACGTAGCCCGGTTTGGCGAGCTCCTTGTGCAATAGCTCGGCGGCATTGGTCTTCGCGAACAGTTTGGTCTCGAAGTCGATGCCCGGCGAAAGGTTCAGGTACGAATGCGAAGGCCGCGCGTAGCAGTAGATGCATCCGTGCTCGCAACCGCGATAGGCATTGATCGACGCGGTGAAATGGAGGTCGGGCGATTCGTTGTGGCTGATGATCGTGCGCGCGCGCTCCTCGGTCACCGTCGTTTCCGGGCACGATTCGGGTTCGGCTTCCGGCTCCCAGCCGTCGTCTTCGCGCGTGCTCGTGCGCGATTCGAAGCGGCCTTCGGGGTTCGACGCTGCGCCGCGACCCTTGATGCGCGCGGGCACATCAAGGCGATCACTGTAGTCGGGCGTGCGTTCGCGGCGCATGCGGCGAGTATGCGCCGCGCACGTCTCAGCGCCTGCGAATCCTTGCCGTCTTCGCTCAGGATTCCGCGGATGCGCGCAAGCAGAATCGCCGCGCCAAGGTTTGTTCGGGTGCAAGCAGGGTCATGCCGCGCGCGACCGCGCCGCCGGGGAGATTCATTGCGTCCGGCGTGTGATCGACCGGTTCGAAGCAGAAGAAGTCGCGCTGCGCCGGCACGTAGACGATATAACGATCGACATCGGCATCGATGTCCATGCGCAATCCGCGCTGCGGCCAGCGAATCGTTGCCTGTCCGCTCCAGCCATCGAACGAATGGTCCAACCCGTCGGGCAGCACCGAATCGCGCGCGAAATTCCACCGCAAAGGTACGCAGGTCCGTTCGACCGGCAATGGCGTGCGCCCGTCGTTGCGCCAGACGCCGGTTGCCGGCGCGCGCAGGCGCGCGTCGCCATGGCGCGGAAAGAACGGATGCAGACCCAGGCCGAACGGCAGCGCGACCGTGCCGGTGTTGGTCGCGCTCAAGGTCACGGCAAGTGTCCTGTCGTCGAGCGCGTAGCGAAGCGAGGCACGATAGCAGTAGCCGTCGGTCGCGGTTTCCTCGAGCGTCAGCGACACCTGGTTCGTCGAAATGCTCTCGACTCGCCATGCGCGCTGCCAACCGCTGCCGTGAATCGGCCAACGTTCGTCGTTGCGATTGAGCGCAAGCTCGACCCGACGTGCGCCGACGGAAAAGCCGCCGCCGGACACGCGGCCCGACCAGGGGATCAGCGGATAGCAGGCGAGGCGGTTCGGGTCGGGAGCGCTCGATGCAGGCGCAGCCGACGCGCGATCGAACGCGCGCATCAGCGGCACCGCCGTGCCGTTCGCGATCCAGTCGAAACGCAGGAATCCTCCACCCCAGGCGGGTTCGATCTCCAGCCGCAGTGAAGGACTCGTCAGAATCATCGGCACGTTGCGTCCCGGATCACAGCGCGCTGATCCGATAGATCGCGGTTGCGTGCGGCGCGAGCTTGACCCTGATCGCGCCGTCGCCGTTCGCGTCGGCATGCGCCCACAAATCGCGAACGGTGTACTTTTTTATCGCGTCGAGGCCAAGTTCAGCCGGCGTGACCGAAGCTTCCTTCGCCGAGTTCGTCTCGTTGAACACGGCGACCGCCCGGCTGCCGTCCTTGAGCGGTTTGACGATCACATGCACGCCGCCGGTTGCGCGAATGCGCTTGCCCTGCACGCCGAGCGCGTCCTGGTCGACTGCGATCACCTCCTTGTTGAGCAGGATCTCGAGCGCTTCGGGCTTGACCGTGCGCAGGTCGGTGCCGATCAACAGCGGCGCGGCCATGATCGCCCACAGGCTGAAATGGCTGCGGTACTCGACGTCGGTCATGCCGCCGTTGCCGACTTCGAGCATGTCGGGATCGTTCCAGTGGCCCGGCTTCGCATAGGCATCGAGAACGACGTTCTGCTTGAACAGCTTGAGCATCGAGGCGTACTTGTCCTCGATGTCGCCGGTCGTGCGCCAGGAATTGCCGTCTACGGGTGGCTCGCCCGCCCACAGCCAGGCCTTGTTCTCGCCCCACTCGCACAAACTGTAGAAAATCGACCGGCCGGTGGCACGCAGCGCTTCGCCCATTGCCGAATAGCGCTGCTTCGCATCGATCTTCTCGTTGTTGCAATTGTCGTACTTCAGATAGTCCACGCCCCAGGACGCGTAGAGCATGGCGTCCTGCTTCTCGTGGCCGAGGCCACCCGGGAATCCGTGGTTCGCCTGCTTCGGCTCGCAGGTCCAGCTGCCCGCGCTCGAATACAGGCCGAACTTCAGCCCCTTGCCGTGGATGTAGTCGGCGAGCGCCTTGATCCCGCTCGGGAAGCGTTCCGGATTGGGCCGCAATTTGCCGTCCTCGTCGCGCTGCCAGTACGCCCAGCAATCGTCGATGTTTACGTAGGTGTAGCCCGCGTCCTTCAAGCCGAGTTCGATGAACTTGTCGGCGACGCCACGGATCATCGCCTCGTTGAACTCGGCGCGGCAATGGGTGGAATTCCAGTTGTTGAAGCCCATCTGCGGCGCCGGCGCGAGTTCGGCCGCAGTCTGCGCCGCACGCGCGTGGAAAGACACGGCAATTGCGCAGAGCGCCAGCGCCGACGAGTGCAGGATTTTCAGCAAGGCCTTCTTCATCGAGTTCTCCGCGAGGACAGGGTGCGGCGGAATTACCAGAACACCGTGTAGAGCACGACCAGGATCATCACCACGCCGACCGCGCCGAGGTTGAAGCCGGCCGAGGTACGGAAGCTCACGTCGTCGGTGCGAATGCGGTTCGTTGCCGGCACCGCGGGCGTCATCCGCGAAACGATGACGCCGAGCAGCAGCGACAGCACGAAGACGAGGCCGACGCGGTTCATGAACGGCATCGATGGCAAGCCGAAGCGGATCGCGATCGACAACACGACCGAGCCGATCGCCGCCGCGAGCGCGCCGGCCTCGTTCGCGCGCGGCCAGAACAGTCCAAGCAGGAAAATGACGGTGATGCCGGGCGTGAAGTAGCCGGTGAAATCCTGGATGTACTGGAAGGCCTGATCGAAACTGCCGAGCAGCGGTTTCGCGGCGAGGATGCCGATCGCGACCGCGGCGACCGCGGCGAAGCGGCCGACCGTGACCAGGTGCGTCTGCTCGTTGCGGCCGCTCAGGCGCGCATAGAAATCGAGGGTGAAGATCGTCGCGATCGAATTTATCTTCGAGGCCAGCGAAGCCATGATCGCGGCAATCAGCGCGGCAAACACGAGGCCGAGCACGCCGGTCGGCAGCAGACCCATCATCGTCGGATATGCCTGGTCGGGGCGCGCGAGCCCCGGTGCGAGCGCAACCGCGGCGATGCCCGGCACGACGACGATCAGCGGAATCAGCAGCTTGATGAACGCGGCAAGGAGCACGCCCTTTTGCGCTTCGCCGATGCTCTTCGCCGCGAGCCCGCGCTGGATGATGTACTGGTTGAAGCCCCAGTAGCTGATGTTCGCCACCCACATGCCGCCGATCAGCACGGCCAGGCCGGGCAGGTCCTTGTAGTAGGGGTTGTCGGGCTTCAGGATCATGTGGAAATGTTCGGGATGCGCATCGAGCAGCTTGTGGAAGCCGGCGAGGACACCGGCATCGCCGCCGATCTTGCCGAGCGTGATCGCGGCAATGAACAAACCGCCGAGCACGAGCAAGCCGACCTGGACGAAGTCGGTCAGCGCGACCGCCTTCAGGCCGCCGTAGAGTTGATAGGCGAGCGAGAAGGCGCCGAGCAGCGCCAGCGCGATGAATTGATCCATGCCGGTAACCTGGCTCACCGCGATCGAGCCGAGCCAGAGGATCGAGGTCAGGTTGACGAACACATAGAGGATCAGCCAGAACACCGCCATCACCGTGCGGATGCGCGTGCCGTAGCGTTCCTCGAGGAACTGCGGCATCGTGTTGATGCCGTTGCGCAGGAATACGGGCAGGAACCAGCGGCCGACGATCAACAATGTCGCCGCGGCCATCCATTCGTAGGACGCAATCGCCAGGCCCAGTGCATAGCCCGAGCCGGACATGCCGATGATCTGCTCGGCCGAGATGTTCGCCGCGATCAACGAGGTGCCGATCGCCCACCATGGCAGCGCCTTGCTGGCGAGGAAGTAGTCCTGCGCGTTCTTGCGGTGGTCGCCTTTCTCGCGCGACACCCATTGCGCCAGCGCGAAGATGCCGACGAGATACGCCAGCACGATGAGTGCGTCGAGCCAGGCCAGTTTCATGTGTCCCCTCCGAATCGTCCCAAGTTTTCCGCGACGGTATTTTCCACGCGTCCGTTTTTCACACCAACCCCGCGCGTCTGGCGAGCGCATGACAACCCCGCGCCGATGCCAGCTCCGAATGCGCGCGTACCGCATGGCCGCGCTGCGCGAGCGCGGCCTCATACGCGACGAGCAACGCCGGCGCGGCGACCAGATGCACGATGCCCGCGTCGGCCGGCAGATCGTTGAGTTCATGGCCGATCAGGAGGCCGGACAGGAACGGCCGCAATTGATCCGGACGCAGCACATCGAACAAACCGTGCGTGCGCGCGGCAAACAGGTGATGCAGCAGATCACCCTTGCGTGATGCATGCGCCACGCCGAGTGCAAACGCCTCGGCATCGTGCCCGCCGTCGCTCATCAGGCGACCGAGCAGGCTGTGCTCGCACAGCAGCGCGAACAACTCGCCGGTCATCGCTGTGGCGAACCCGTCGACGCGGCCTTCGACGAGCGTCGCGCGTTTGCTGTGCGTGCCGGGCAGGCAGACGCTGGCACGCGTCGTCTCGGTTTGTGCGAGCACGCCGCAGAGCTGCGTTTCCTCGCCACGCATGACATCGTAAACGCCAGCGCCGTCGCGCGTGCGCAAACCGGGCACGATCCACAGCTCGCGCCCGGCCAGCGCGGCGGCGGGAAGACGCCGCATCACCGCGGCGATCTCGTCGATGCCGGCGGGACAATCGACGTAAGGCATCTCGAACCAGCCCTGGCGACTGCCGATCATGCCGGCCATGACGACGAGCGCGTCGTCCCAACCGGCGATCGTTTCGCGCAGCACCTCGGCGAAGCGTCCGGCGGCGGTGAGAATGCCTTGTGCGGAACGGCGTTGTTCGAGCACGCGGCCTTCCGCGTCGAGACGAAACGCGCGCAGACTCGTCGTTCCCCAATCGATCGCGATCATAGGCCCGAGAATTTCTCTTCCGGCAAACCGACGACGCCGTCGATACGCGCGCCGAACACCGCGCCGGCGTGCGGCTCGCGTTCGAGCTGTTCATAGCTCAGGTCTTCGCGTGCCGTGGTGATGTAAAGCGTGTCGAGGTTCGCGCCGCCGAACGCGGGGCAGCTCGGCTGGCTCGCGGGCACGGCGACTTCGTGTTCGACGCGGCCAGCGCGCGAATAGCCGACGACGCGGCCGACGCCCCATTGCGCGTTCCACAGGCGGCCGTCGCGATCGATTGCCGACCCGTCGGCGCTGACGTGCGAATCGACGTGCGCAAACACGCGCGGCGTGCCGACGCGCGCGCGCTCGGCATCGTAGTCGCAGCGCTGGATGCAGCGCGCCAGCGTATCGCAGTAGTAGAGCGTCTTTCCGTCAGCATCGAAAGCGATGCTGTTCGGAATCGCGACACCGCCGAGATCGAGCGGACGCAGGCCGTGCTTCGTGGAAAATTGATGGAAGCGGCCGATCGGGCGCTTGGGAGCGCTTTCGTCGAGCGTGCCGAAAACGAAATTTCCGTTGCGATCGCAGCGACCGTCGTTGATGCGCAGGGACGGCGCTTCATCGACCGCGGCGAGGAGCTGCGCATCGAGGCGATCGCTCGCATCGAGCCGGCTCGCATCGGCGAAATGGATACCCTTGGCGAGGCCAAGCAGCAGCGCACCGGATTCGCACAACGCGAGCGAACCGAGCCGGTCCGGCAACGCCCAATGCCGCGCCGCGCCGCTGGCCGGATCGAAGCGCCACAGGCGCGACGCGTGGATGTCGGTGAAGTACAGCGCGCCGACACGCTCGTCCCAGACGATGCCCTCGCCCAGAGTGCAGCGGCTGTCGAGCGCGAGTCGCGCTTCATTTTTCACGGGCGTCGGCACGATGCGGGCCTCACCACTCCGCGACGCTGCCGTCGGCGTGGCGCCAGACCGGGTTGTGCCAATCGGGTGGATTCCTGCTGCGCTCGACGACGGCGGCTTCATCGATCTCGACGCCGAGCCCCGGGCGAGTGAACGGCTTGACCGAGCCTTGCTCCATCGCGAACGCGTCCTTGTTGACGACGTAGTCGAGCACTTCGCCGTCGGCGTTGTAGTGGATGCCGATGCTCTGTTCCTGCAGCATCGCGTTCCAGCTCGCGAAGTCGACATGCAGGCAGGCGGCGAGCGCGATCGGACCGAGCGGACAATGCGGCGCAAGCGCGACGTCGTAGGCTTCGGCCATCGCCGCGATCTTCATGCATTCGCTGATGCCGCCGGCGTGCGACAGATCCGGCTGCACGATGGCGACGCCGCCGCGCTCGAACACGTGCTTGAATTCGAAACGCGAGTACATGCGCTCACCCGCAGCGAGTGGAATCGCGGTCTGCGCGGCCAGGCGCGGATAGTGTTCGGCTTGCTCGGCGAGCACGGGCTCCTCGATGAACAGCGGGCGATACGGTTCGAGTTCGCGGATCAGCGTCTTCGCCATCGGCGCGCCGACGCGGCCGTGGAAGTCGAGGCCGAATTCGATCGTGTTGCCGAACGCGGCACGGATCTCGGCGACCTTGGCCACGGCCGCGTCGATCGCGCGGCTCGTGTCGATCAGCCCCAATTCCTCGCACGCGTTCATCTTGAACGTATCGAAGCCGTGTTCGATGCGCTGCCGGATCTGCGCGATCACATCGGCGGGCCGGTCGCCGCCGACCCAACAATAGGTCTTCATGCGGTCGCGCACGAGGCCACCGAGCAGCTGGTACACCGGTACACCGAGCGCTTTGCCCTTGATGTCCCATAGCGCCTGGTCGATGCCGGCGATCGCACTCATGAACACCGCGCCGCCGCGGTAGAACGCGCCGCGGTACATGGTCTGCCAATGATCGTTGATGCGCGCCGGATCCTGGCCGATCAACTGCTCGCCGATCTCGAGCACCGCAGCTTCGACGCTGCGCGCGCGGCCTTCGATCACCGGTTCGCCCCAGCCGGTGAGGCCCTCGTCGGTCTCGATCTTGAGGAACATCCAGCGCGGGGCGACACGGTAGGTGGTGAGTTTGGTGATTTTCATTTCTTTCCGTAGGACCGAATAAATGCCTCGGCACGGCTACGCGTCGCGGTGGAGAGTTGGCCCGGCTTGTACAGATCGCCGCCGAGCCCCGCGCCGGAACAGCCCGCGCCGAGGAAATCGCGAAGGTTTTCGGGAGTGACGCCGCCGACGGCGAACAGCGGCGGCGGCGACGGCAGCACGGCCTTGATCGCACGCACGTAGGCGCTGCCCATGTTCGCCGCCGGAAACAGCTTGAGGATCTGCGCACCCGCGCCAAGTGCCGCGAATGCTTCGCTCGGCGTGAGAAACCCCGCGGCGACGGTGAGGCCCGCGGCGACCGCGTGACGAATCAGCGGTGGATCGGTGTTCGGCGTCACCATGAGCTTCGCGCCGGTGGTGGCCAGCGCATCGACATCGGCAGCGTTGAGCACGGTGCCCGCGCCGATGATCGCGCGTCCGCGTGCATGCCTCTGAGCGCGCTCGACGCTGCGCAGCCAGTGTGGCGAATTGGTCGGAATCTCGATCAGGGTGATGCCGGCTGCGATCAACGCGTCGACATGCGCTTCGACCTCGTCTGGCGTGATGCCGCGCAGGATCGCGATCAGCGGCAGATGCGCTTTCCAGTCCATCGTCGTCATTCGTGATAGAGCTGCGAGCGGCCACCGTCGATCAAAATATCGGTGGCGTTGATGAAGCGCGCTTCGTCGCTGGCGAGGAACAACGCCGTGTAGGCGACTTCCTCGGGCGTGCCGATGCGCTTGCACGGCAGCAGCTCGGTCTGGCGTTCGCGCGCGCCGGGCTCGCGCTCGAACCAGCGCTCGATGCGTTCGACCAGAATGAGCCCCGGCGAAATCGAGTTGCAGCGCACGCCCTGTGCGGCGTACTGGATTGCGAGCGCCTTGGTCATGCCGATCAGGCCGTGCTTGGCGACCGGATAAGGAAACGCGCCCGGGATGATCTTGTGCCCATGCACCGAGGCAATGTTGACGATCGAACCCGCGCCCTGCTCGAGCATGTGCGGCAGCACTGCGCGTGCGAAATTCCATGCGCCGCCGAGGTTCGTGTCCAGGTTGCGCTGCCAGTCTGCCTGGCTGAGCCGCAGCGGCTCGGCGAACACGTCGGCGCCGGCGTTGTTGACGAGTACGTCGACGCCACCGAACCGCGCATGCACGCCGGCGACGAAGTCAACGACTGCGCCCGTGTCGGCGACGTCGCCTTGCGCGCTGTATTCGCAGGCAGCATCCGATACCTGGCGGTCGTAGCAGGCGACGCGCGCACCGTGCGCGGCGAACAGTTTCGCGATCGCCGCGCCAATGCCGCCGGCCGCGCCGGTGACAATGACGCGCTTGCCCGAGAGCCGTGCATTCGCGCTCACGCGCGTGCGCCCCGGGCGCACCATGTCCACACCGGTCGATCCGCAGCGCACGCATGCGCGTCGGCCATGAACGGGTTTGTCACCAACCTGCCCTCCTCCTGCGCTTCCGCGCCGACGACGAAACGCGCCCGGCTGGCGACGATTGCCGTTCTTGTTGTCACCCGGAACGAATCCGCAGCCACAGCCGGTTTCGGCGCAGGTCCGGCTCGGTTGGCATTATTCGACTCGCCACCTATTCGCATCAAATGAAATTTTCGGTAATTTCCATTCCGTCCCGGAATAGGTGTGCCGCCATGACCAAGAAACTCCCGCCCTCCCGCTATCCCGGCGGCGCTTCCATCATGCCGCTGAAAACCCGGCACTTGCAGCTGTTCGCGCAGCTCTACGAACACCGTTCCGTGATGCACGCGGCCACGGCCGCGAACATGACCCAGCCAGCCGCGTCCAAGTTGCTCGCCGAAATGGAGAACCTGCTCGGCGTGCCGTTGTTCGAACGCCACGCGCGCGGCATCGAGCCCACCCTTTATGCAGACGCGCTGGCGCGGCGCGCGCGTTCCGCGCTTTCCGAACTCGAACGCGCGCGCGACGAGATCCGGATGCTGCGCCATGGCCGCCTGGGCCAGGCGGCGATCGGCACCGTGGTCAACCCGGGCACCAACCTGGTGCCGAAGGCGATCGCGGCAGTCAAGCAGGCAGCGCCCGACATCCTGATCCGGGTCGAGATGGATGCCAGCCGGCCGCTGGTCGCGAAACTGCTCGAGGGTCGCCTCGACATCGTCATCGGTCGCATCATGGACCCCGAACTCGGCGCCGACCTCGAATTCGAGGCGTTGGCGGACGAACCGCACGCGGTGATCGCGCGTGCGGGACATCCGCTGGTGGGATCGCGCATCCGCTACGAGGACCTCGCCGGCTTCGGCTGGATCATGCCGCCGGACTCGAGCATGTTGCGCGCGCGCCTGGGTGCGGTGTTTCTCGATCACGGCATGCCGTGGCCGCAAAACGTGATCGAAACGTCCGCACTGCCGGTAATCACTGCGCTGCTCGGCGACGCCGACTTCCTGACCACGCTGCCCGCACGCTCGGTCGCGCCGTACCTGACCTCGGGCCAACTCGTGGTGCTGCCGATAGATCTGGGCGTGCGCATGGATGATTTCGGCATTATCCGCGCGCGCCATCAGCGGCTCTCGCCCGCCGCCGAACGCGTGCTCGATGCACTCAGAAAGGTCGCGCGCGAGTTGTATCCCGAGCCCACCGAGTAGCGCGTGCCGGCGCAGGAACGAAACGAGGGTGGTCCGGGTTGAGCTGAGGCTTCAGCGCGGCAGTCGCAGCGAGGTGGAAGCAGGCAGAAGCAAAGTCCAGCCTATTCCGCATTCGTATAGCTCGAGCGGAAATCTTCATTTGTACGACAGGCGACGCATTTCTATTCTCGCGCCACACCAAGAACCCCCGCCGACGGCGTTGTCGACGGTCGGCAGGCTCCGCCGGGACAACGTCGCAACAACCGTCCGTCGTTCGTATCGGGAGGAGAATCATGTTGTTGCACCATTCCTGTCCGCGTCAGTGCGCAGCGTTCATCCGTACGCGCCTACCCGTGGACGCTGAAGTCGGCCGATGCGAAACGCGTGGGGGCTGCGGCTCCTCGTGGGAAGACGCGGCGTTCTTCGACTTCGATCGCGGTAGCGAACAGCTTGCGGCCATCGCCATCATGCACCACGCCTATACTCCCCGGCATGACTGAGCTCACGCGACGCGAACTGCTGCAGGCGATGTTCGCCGCGGGCGCGGGCACGGCACTGCCCGCATCGATCGCTACCGGCGCCACGACCGCCGCGGCGGCCGGCGCCGGCACCGCAACGTCCGCCGTGCCGACGCCGGCAACGCGCGAGCGGCTGTTGTTCGATTTCGGCTGGCGCTTCCATCTCGGACATGCCGAGGATCCGGCAAAAGACTTCAACTTCGGCACGTACCAGCGCACCTACGCCAAGGCCGGCAAGGACACCGCCGACGCTGCGATGCCGGGCTTCGACGACACCGGCTGGGAGGCGATCGACCTGCCCCACGACTGGGCCGTCACCCTGCCGTTCGTGCCCAATCCGCGTGCACCCAAGACGGGCGACGATCCCGCTGCGGCGCACGGTTACCGGCCGCTGGGCCGTGAATTTCCCGAGACGAGCATCGGCTGGTATCGGCGCATGCTGGAGATTCCCGCGGGTGACCTCGGCAAGCGCGTCGTGCTCGAGTTCGACGGCGTGTTCCGCGACTGCATCGTGTTCTGCAACGGCCACGTCGCCGGACGCAACGCGAGCGGCTACATCGGCTTCGAGGTCGATCTGACCGACCTGCTCGACTACGGCGGCAGCAACGTCATCGCGGTGCGCGTCGACGCAAGCCTCGGCGAGGGCTGGTTCTACGAAGGCGCCGGCATCTATCGCCACCTGTGGCTGCGCAAGAACTCCCCACTGCACTTGCCTCAGACCGGCACGAGCGTGCGCTGCGAACCGCGCGGCAGCGGCGCGGACTGCCGCGTCGACAGCGCGGTGCGCAACGACGGCAGCGATGCACTTGCCTGCACGGTCGCGTGGACCGTGTACGCGCCGGACGGCAAGGTCGCCGCCAGGCTCGCGCCCATCGGTGTCGACGTGCCCGCCGGCGAATCGCGTTGCGTCGAGCAACACGTCAACCTAGCCGCGCCCGCGCTGTGGTCACCCGATACACCGCATTTGTATCGCCTCGTCGCCGAAGTGCGCAGCGCCAACGCGCTGCACGATGTCATCGAGACCAGTTTCGGCATCCGTTCGATCGCGTTCGACGCGGAGCGCGGTTTCCTGCTCAACGGCGCAGCGCTGAAGCTGCTCGGCACCTGCAACCATCAGGACCACGCCGGCGTCGGCACGGCAATTCCGGACCGCCTGCACGAATGGCGCATCGAACGGCTGAAGTCGATGGGCAGCAACGCCTTGCGCAGCTCGCACAATCCGGCGACGCCCGCACTGCTTGACCTGTGCGACCGCCTCGGCATGCTCGTCATCGCGGAAACTCGACGCATGTCCTCCGGCGCCGAAGCGATGGACGAGCTCGAACGCATGATCCGGCGCGATCGCAACCATCCTTGCATCGTGGCGTGGTCACTTGGCAACGAAGAGCCGGAGATGGTCAGCGAACGCGGCGCACGCATCGTCGCCAGCATGCAGCGTCGGGTGCGCAGACTCGATCCGACCCGCCCCACAACGTTCGCGATGGACAATGGCTGGGAGCACGGCGTCGGCCAGGTCGTCGACGTCGTCGGCTTCAACTACCGCACCAACCAGATGGGTGATTTCCACGCACGCTTCCCGCGCATTCCGGTCTATGGCAGTGAAACCGCGAGCACCGTTGCGGTGCGCGGCAATTACCGGACCGACGACGCCAAGGAGTATGCGCGCGCCTACGACCTCGACTACCCATCGTGGGGATCGAACGCCGAATCATGGTGGTCGTACGTCGCCGAGCGCGCCTACATCGCCGGCGGTTTCGTCTGGACCGGTTTCGACTACCGCGGCGAACCGACGCCGTACAACCACTGGCCGAATGTCGCCTCCCAGTTCGGCATCTTCGATTCCTGCGGATTTCCGAAAGACAACTACTGGTACTACCGCGCGCAGTGGACGCACGAACCAGTGCTGCACCTGTTCCCGCACTGGAACTGGGACAGCGTGCTGCCTGAGGCGGCCAACGGCATGGTCGAGGTGTGGTGTCACAGCAATCTCGAGGAAGTCGAGCTGCTGGTCAACGGCAAAAGCCAGGGGCGCCTGCAGGTGCCGCGCCACGGCCACGTCGAATGGCGCGTGAAGTACGCCTCCGGCAACATCGAGGCGCGCGGCTATCGCGGCGGCAAGCAGGTCGCGCGCGAACGCCGCGAGACGAGCGGTGCAGCCGCGCGCATCGTTCTGCGCACCGAGCGCACGGCCCTGCTCGCCGATGCCGAGGATACGTGCGTCGTCGCGGTGGAAATCGTCGACGCGCAAGGCCGCAGCGTGCCCACGGCCGGCAACGTCGTCGACTTCAAGGTGAGCGGCGCGGGCCGCCTGCTCGGCGTCGGCAACGGCGACCCCGCGAGCCACGAGCCGGACAGGGCCGCTTCGCGGCGCGCGTTCAACGGCCTGTGCATGGCCATTGTCGCGACCGGGCGCAGCACCGGCACGCTGCGCATCGAGGCCACGTCCGCCGGCCTGCGCAATGCGGTACTCGATATTCCCGTGCAGGCGGCGACCGGGCGAGCCCACGTCACCTAGTCGCCGGCGCTGCACCAGCGCACGTTTCAATGCTTCTCGTACATCGCCATCACGTCGCGGCGCAGCGCCTGCTGGCTGTCGCCGCGACTGTAGAACATGTGACCGCCCGGATACTCCTTGACTTGCACGCGGGCCGGGTCGCCCATCAACGGCATCTGGTCGACGATGAGTTTGGATGCCATGAACGGGCAGGACAGGTCGCCCCAGCCGTGCACGATCAGCACCTGCAGCTTCGGATCGATGGCGACCGACTGACGCAGCTCCTGCACCGAACCGCGCTCTTCGCCCTTGCGGTCCCAGAGACGGTTCACGTCGTAGGAAAGCGCGCTGTAGCGTCCGATGTACTTCCAGCCGACGGTGCGCGTGATGAAGTCGACCATCGCCGTTGTGGTCGGCGCGATGATCGAATCCAGCAACGGGTCGTTGGTGCGCTGGTCGGGCGAGAACGGAAACGGATCCCATTCGGTGACGTTGGAATCGTAGCGGCTGCCGAGCTTGCCTTCGTTGCGAAACACCTCGCGCAGGAACGCCTGCGTCTCCAGGCGCCCGCCAGCGCGACGCACGAACACCGGATCGAGCCCGGACAGCTCGGTGACGCGCTTGACGATGCGTTCGCCCGCCTGCGGATCGGAGCGACCTTTCAACAGATCCACGACATAGTCGCCACGCGTGTAGTCGATCACCTGCGCCATGGTCGCCTCGCTGAGTTTGCCCTGGCGCTCGAGATTCGCCGCGGCGATGCTCGGCAGAGTCAGCATCCACGGCAGCGGTGAGAGATCGCCGTTGTCGTTCTGCGCACCGGGATCGAGATAGGGCGAGACGAGCACGTTGCCGTTCATCGCCACGCCGAGGCGTGTCTGCAGGTAGTGCGTGATGCGCGGCCCACGGAAGCCGCCGTAGCTTTCGCCGACGAGATATTTGCGCGACATCAGGCGATCGTTCTTGACCAGCCAGTCATAGATGATGCGCGAGAGATATTCGATGTCGGCCTGGGTCGAGTAGAACTTTTTCTTCGTCTCGTCCTCGCCGACGCGCGAGCGCGAGAAACCGGTGCCGACCGGATCGATGAAGACGAGGTCGGTGAAGTCGAGCCACGAGCCCGGGTTGTCGATGGGCGTCGCCGGATCGGACGGCGAGTTGCCCTCGGCGCCGAACTGCACGCGCTTGGGTCCGAGCGCGCCGAGGTTGAGGTACACCGAGGATGCGCCTGGCCCGCCATTGAGTGCGAAGGTTACCGGTCGCGCCTTGCCGGGCACGGTGTAGGCGACAAACATCACATCGGCGATGATCTTGCCCTTGTCGTCGAGCACGGGCAGCGAGCCGACTGTGGCGTCGTAGCTTATCGTCTTGCCACCGATCGTCGTTGTCTGCTTCACCGTCCTGTCGGCAGGGAAGGGCGGCAGCTTGCTTTCGTCCGGCTTGGCGGCGGCTTCCTTGGCTGCGTCCCGGGCACCGTCATCGGCGCGCAGCGGTGGCGCGAGCAGAACCGCGCCCAGCGCGGCAGCAACGAGAAGTTTCGGCAAACCCAACGACATGGCGGCACCCTGCTGGCATCGAGGAGAAACGATCGCACAGCATAGCAAGCGCGGGGCACTCGCCATGTGCCGAAAGCATGGGTTGCGGAAAAAAAACGCCGGCGTTTTCGCTCAGGGCGATGGCAGTCTCGGCGCGGGCGCAGGCGTGCCGCCGCCGCCGCCCAATCCACGCCAGATGCGCGCGAGGTAGCGGAACAATTTCGGCAGCATCCAGATTGCCAGCACCAGAAACAGCATGAGCAGGACGAGAAACGCGGCCGGATGCGCAAACACGAGCCAGAGGCCGCCGAGCAGCACGCCGTCTTCGCTCGCGCTCGCGGTCCAGTTGCTGAACGGCTCGGGCGAGGTGTTGATCGCCGCGCGCGCGCCTGCCTTGGCCAGATGGGTTCCGCCGGCAATGGCGCCGCCGAGGATTCCGGCGGCCATCTGCATGGCCGGGCCTTGATCGCCCATGGCGCCCCAGGCCAGCATCGCGCCGATGGGGATGCGGATAAAGGTATGCACGCTGTCCCAGATCGAATCGAAACCGGGCACCTTGTCGGCGAGGAATTCGGCGACAAGCATGACGCCCGAGGCGCCGAGCACCCAGTTGTGCTCGAGAAGGGCCAGGTCGGCCGGCAGATGCACGTAGCCGAGCCGGGCCATCAGGCCGACGATGAAGATCGCCGCGTACAGACGAATGCCACTGGCCCAGGCCAGGCCGCTGGCGAGCGCAAGCTGTTGCAGATGTTCCATGATCCCCCCCCTCGCTTGCAGGACACGACACCGACCGCGTCATTCTAGTGCGAATCGATGAACCAGCCATGATCGATGGCCCGGTCGCCACTGGTCGCGCAAATGCCGCCGCTGCACCGCCTCGCCTTCGCCACGGGCCGCATCTTGTGGCAACCTTTGCGGCAGGAGGGAACGCCCATGCGCTGGATCTTGCTCATCGTCGCCATAGCCGGATTTGCCGTCGCCTTCACGACCTCCTCACCGAGCCTCATGGGCGTCGGCCTGATCCTCGGCTGCGCCGGGCTGCTCGGTTTCGGCCTCGCGCTTGCCGCGGCGCGAATCGCGCTGACCGCACAGCCGGAGGTCGCGCTGATCGTCGATCCGGAAATCCGCGCGATGCGCGCGAAGGCGAACCTCGCCAGGTCGGCGACCGCCGCATCGCGTTCATCCGCGATCGCGCCGGATGCGGATGCCGTTGCGGATCCGGAACGCACGACGTGAATTATTGCGCTGCGTTTTGACAACCCCGGCTTGAGGCGCACAATGGTGCTGCGGTCGACCGACCGCTATCCGGGAGCACGGTATGGAGTTCATCATTTATCTGATCGTGGGCGGCATCGCCGGCTGGTTGGCCGGCGTCGTCGTGAAAGGGGGCGGATTCGGTTTGATCGGTGACATCATCGTCGGCATCGTCGGCGGCCTGATCGCCGGATGGCTGTGCGCACACGTGCTGAACTTCTCGATCGGTGGCGGCATCATCGGCCAGATCATCACCTCGGCGATCGGCGCAATCATCCTGCTGCTGGTCATCCGCCTGGTGAAACGGGCGTAGTCGGCGGCGCGGCTTTGCTGCAAGCACAAAGGCCGGAAGCGCGAGCTTCCGGCCTTTGTTTTCGGGGTTGTCCTCGATGGGAAGATGCGGATCGGAAGGCGAATCGAATCACTTCGTGATATCGACGTCTTTCGTCTCGCGCAGGAACAACGAACCGATGACGAAGGTTGCGAGCGCGATGATCACCGGGTACCACAGGCCCGAGTAGATGTTGCCTGTCGCCAGCACCAGCGCGAACGCGGTGGTCGGCAGGAATCCGCCGAACCAGCCATTGCCGATGTGATAGGGCAGGCTCATCGAGGTGTAGCGGATGCGCGTCGGGAACATCTCGACCAGCCACGCCGCGATCGGGCCGTAGACCATGGTCACGTAGAGCACGAGGATGGTGAGCAACAACAGCACCATCGGCTTGTTCATCTGCGCCGGATCGGCTGCCGTGGGATAGCCGGCCGCATCGATCGCCGCAGTCACGTCCGCTGCAAGCTTGGCCTGTGCCGCCTTGGCTTCATCCGGCGTCAGGGTCTTCGAGTCAACGCTGGAAACCGTGGTCGACCCCAAGCGCACGCTTGCGAGCGAGCCCGCGGGCGCGACTTCATTGGCGTAGTTGACGCTGCGCGCGTTGAGCAGGTTCTTGAGCACGTCGCAGGAGCTGGTGAACTTGATCTGGCCCTTGAGCTCGCCGGGCACGAACTGGAACGCGCAGTCCTTCGGATCAGCGACGACGACGGCAGGCGACTTCGCCGCGGCGGCCTCGAGCGCGGGGTTGGCATAGTGGGTCAACCCCTTGAAGATCGGGAAATAGGTCAGCGCAGCAAGCAGACAACCGGCCATGATGATCGGTTTGCGCCCGATGCGGTCCGACAACCAGCCGAAGAAAATGAAACCCGCCGTGGCAATCACCAACGCCGCGGCGATGAGCAGGTTTGCACTCACCGCATCGACCTTGAGGGTCTGAGTCAGGAAAAACAGCGCGTAGAACTGGCCGGCGTACCAGACCACGGCCTGACCTGCGGTCGCGCCAAGCAGCGCGAGCAGGACGATCTTGCCGTTCGCCCAGTTGCCGAAGCTCTCGGCAAGCGGCGCCTTCGAGCCCTTGCCCTCTGCCTTCATCTGCTGGAACAGCGGCGACTCATTGAGCTTCAGGCGGATCCACAGCGACACGATCAGCAGCAGCAACGAAATAACAAACGGCAAGCGCCAGTAGAACGCCTTGAACGCATCCTCGCCGACGCTGGTGCGCGTAACCAGGATCACGAGCAGGGACAGGAACAGGCCGACCGTGGCCGTGGTCTGGATGAAGCTCGTGTACAGGCCGCGTCTACCCGGCGGCGCGTGTTCGGCGACGTAGGTCGCGGCACCACCGTACTCGCCACCGAGGGCAAGGCCCTGCAGGCAACGCAGCAGCACGAGCAGAACCGGCGCGGCGATGCCGATCGTGTTGTAGGTTGGCAGCAGGCCGACCGCGAGTGTCGAAACGCCCATGATCGCGATCGTGATCAGGAACGTGTACTTGCGCCCGATCAGGTCGCCAAGGCGGCCGAACACGAGTGCGCCGAACGGGCGCACCGCGAAGCCGGCGGCAAAGGTGAGCAGGGCCATGACGAAGGCCGCGCCGGGCGCGAGCGAAGAGAAGAAGTGCGTCGCGATGATCGGCGCCAGCGACCCGTACAGATAGAAGTCGTACCATTCGAACACGGTGCCGAGACTGGACGCGCCGATCACGCGCACATGTTCGCCGGTCAGCGGCGCCGCGCTGCCTTGCATAGTCGTAGCCATTCGTCTTCTCCCCGATCGTTGTTGGTTTGTAGTGCCGATTCCCTGGTCCCGGCGCCACGCAACTCAGTGCCGTGAGCGTAGAATCACGTCTCGCAGTATCGTCACAGGCAAAAGACACAGTCAGTTGGACGAAGGTCCGATTTCGGCGGGGGCAAAAAGCGGCAAAGTTCCCCAACCATGCCATGCAGGAAGAAAGGGTAGAGCCATGTCCAAGATTTATCCTGTGCACGCGGATGTCGCCGCGAAGGCGCGCGTCAACGCTGCCGACTACGAGAAGGACTATGCCGAATCGGTGCAGGACCCCGAGCGCTTCTGGGGCCGGGTCGGCCAGCGCCTCGACTGGATCCGTCCGTACACGAAGGTCAAGGACGTGTCCTTCGACACGAAGAACCTGCACATCCGCTGGTACCAAGACGGCACGCTCAACCTCTCGGCAAATTGCCTGGACAGACATCTGGCTACGCGCGGTGACAAGACCGCCATCCTGTGGGAGGGCGACGATCCGTCCGAATCCCGGCGGGTGAGCTATCGCGAACTGCACGAACAGGTCTGCCGCGCGGCGAATTTGCTCAAGAATCTCGGTGTGAAGAAGGGCGATCGCGTGACGATCTACCTGCCGATGATTCCCGAGGCGGCGGTGGCGATGCTCGCCTGCGCGCGCATCGGCGCGACCCATTCGGTCGTGTTCGGCGGCTTCTCGCCCGACTCGATCGCCGGACGCATTGCCGACTGCGCCTCCAAGATCGTCATCACCGCGGACGAGGGCTTGCGCGGCGGCAAGAAGGTACCGCTCAAGGTCAACGTCGACGAGGCGCTGAAGCGGCCCGGCACGAACAGCGTGGAGACCGTACTCGTGGTCAGACGCACGGGCGCGCCGGTCAACATGCAGGCGCCGCGTGACCGCTGGTGGGATGCGTTGGTCGCGGAACAGAGCACCGATTGTCCGCCCGAGGCGATGGACGCCGAGGATCCGTTGTTCATCCTCTACACGTCCGGCTCGACCGGCAAACCGAAAGGCGTGTTGCACACGACCGGCGGTTACGGCGTGTTCGTCAGCTACACGCACGAATGCGTGTTCGACCTGCGCGAAGACGACGTCTACTGGTGCACCGCCGATGTCGGTTGGGTGACCGGACACAGCTACATCGTCTACGGCCCCCTCGCCAACGGCGCGACTTCGTTGATGTTCGAAGGCATTCCCAATTACCCGGACGTGTCGCGCTTCTGGGAAGTGATCGACAAGCATCAGGTGACGCTGTTCTATACCGCGCCGACGGCGATCCGTTCATTGATGCGCGAGGGCGAAGCGCCGGTGAAGAAAACCCGGCGGACTTCCTTGCGCCTGTTGGGCTCGGTCGGTGAACCGATCAATCCCGAGGCCTGGGAGTGGTACTACCACGTCGTCGGCGATGGCCGCTGCCCGATCGTCGACACCTGGTGGCAGACCGAAACCGGCGGAATTTTGATCACGCCGCTGCCCGGCGCCATCGCGACCAAGCCCGGTTCGGCGACCAAACCGTTCTTCGGCATAACGCCGGCGCTGGTCGACGCGAATGGCACCGTACTCGAGGGCGAGGGCGAAGGCAACCTGATCCTCACCGATTCGTGGCCGGGACAGATGCGCACCGTGTACGGCGACCACGAGCGTTTCATCGAGACCTATTTCAAGACCTATCCGGGCAGCTACTTCACCGGCGACGGCGCGCGACGCGACGCCGACGGCTACTACTGGATCACCGGCCGCGTCGACGACGTGATCAACGTTTCCGGCCACCGCATCGGCACGGCCGAGGTCGAAAGCGCCCTCGTCGGCCATCACGCCGTCGCCGAGGCCGCCGTGGTCGGCTGCCCGCACGATATCAAGGGCCAGGGTATCTATGCCTACGTCACGCTAAAGGCCGGAATCGAAGGTACCGATGCACTGAAGAAGGAACTGATCGTCCACGTACGCAAGGAGATCGGCCCGATCGCCACGCCCGACCATCTGCAATGGGCACCCGGCCTGCCGAAGACCCGCTCCGGCAAGATCATGCGCCGCATCCTGCGCAAGATCGCCGAGAACGCACCCGAGCAGCTCGGCGACATTTCCACGCTGGCGGATCCGTCGGTGGTGAAAAACCTGGTCGACACGCGTCTGGTCCGTTGAACGCTTGACGACAAACGCCGCATGGCCAAGCATGGGCCATGCGCACGCTTGCCCCATCGGATTTCACCAGCGCCACGCCGCCGCTCGAGCTCGACGACGACGAAATCCATTTGTGGATTTTTCCACTGCATGGTTCCGCTGGGGGGAAATCCGGCGCGACGCATTGCCTGCGAGAGACGCTCGCAGCCTACCTTGGCGTCGATGCCGGCGCCCTGCGCATCGGGCGCAACGCCGCGGGCAAACCCCATCTCATCGACGCGGCGCTGCAATTCAATGTTTCGCACAGCGGCGAGGTGCTGCTGATCGGCCTGAGTCGCAGGCAGGCGCTCGGCGTCGACATCGAAAGCGGTGCGCGTGCGCGACCGTATCTACAAATCGCGCAACGCTACTTCACCGCCGACGAAGCGGCCGCGCTGGCGCGGCTGCCGGCCGCTCGACTCGCAGACAAGTTCATCGAGTTGTGGAGCGCGAAGGAGGCCGTGCTCAAGGCGATCGGTCGCGGCATTGCCTTCGGCCTCGACCGGGTCGGCTTCGAACTCGATGTCGAAGGCGCAACCCGACGCCTGGTGCACCTCGACGCGCAAGCGGGAACGCCCGAGCAATGGCGGCTGGTGCGCCTGTCGCCGCATGCGGGTATCACCGGTGCCCTGGGCTGGCGTGGGCCGGACATGCGCCTGCGCGCTTTCGTCGCCACCGATGCCGATGCGGCTGCGACGATTCGCGTGTCTTGCACGTCTTGACGGCGATGAATAACGGCGCGAACACCGACTCGGGCGGCCTCGGCAGCCTTTCCGGTTTTGCGCAGATCGTCGACGCCAGCGTGCTCGCGCGCGCGCAGCGCGGCGACATGCAGGCGTTCGCGACACTGTACGTGCAGTTCGGCCGGCCCTGCTACGGTCTGGCGCTGCGGCTGACCGGCAACGCCGCGCACGCCGAGGATTTGGTCCAGGAGGTGTTCTTGAAACTGATCGACAGCATACGCAGCTATCGCGGCGATGCACCGTTCGGCGCGTGGCTCAAGCGCATGACCGCCAACGCGACGGTCGATCAGCTGCGCCGCAATAAGCGCTTCGTCGATGCCGATCCCGAAGCGATGTTCGCCGCAAGCGAGGCCTGCGCGACGAATTCGGCACAAAAACTGGATGCTGCCGCCTTGCTGCAACGCCTGCCGCCGCGCGCACGCGCGGTCGTCGTGCTGCACGAGCTGGAAGGCTATACGCACACGGAGATCGCAAAGTTGTTCGGACAGAGCGAGAGCTATTCGAAGTCGATCCTCGCGCGCGGGTTGCAGCGGCTGCATGCCGCCGCCACGCCGGATGCGGAGGCTTGAGTCATGCCAACCATCGAATCGCAACCCACACCGG
Source organism: Pseudomonadota bacterium (assembly GCA_018240465.1). GTDB lineage: Bacteria > Pseudomonadota > Gammaproteobacteria > Xanthomonadales > Rhodanobacteraceae > Rudaea. The sequence goes on along the minus strand of JAFEFS010000086.1, from coordinate 4,544 downwards.
AGACGACGGCGATTCTGCGCCAGATCGTCGCGGCGCAACCCGAACCGGCTGCCGACTTGTGGGCACGCATCGAGGTCGCGCATGACGTGCGCGTCCGGTGGCGCCGCTGGCGGCGCCTGGCCGGGGGCGGGGTGCTCGGCTTGGCGCTGGTCGGTGCGTTCCTGCTGCATGGCACGCAGCCGATGACGTCCGCGCCGGAGCGCGGCACCGAAATCGACTGGCAGGCGCGTGCGCAGGCGTTGGAACTGCAATTGCTGGCTATCGAACACGACGATCACCTGCCGATCGCGACTGCTGCCGCTTTCCGTACCGATCCGGCGACGAGCGAGCTCGCCGAGATCGACCGTCGCCTGCAGGCAGTCTACGAACACAAGAGCGATGCCAATCAACTCGTGCCGTTGTGGAAACGCCGCAGCGAGCTGCTCGACACGCTGATCGCGGCACGCAAGGAACAGTTGACCCTGATCCGCATTTGATGAGGACTTTCGCCATGCTGCGCATTCTCGGTTTGATCGCCCTGTGCGGTTTCACCAACGCCACCCTCGCGGCCGACACGGCCGCGCCGCAGGCGCTGGCCACGATCACCAGCGATGCCGGCAGCGTCTCGCCCCTCGTCGCCCAACACGTGCGTGAGGAGATGCAGCAGGCCCTCATGCGTCTGGCCACGACCGGCGCGCTCGGCGCACATCCGGAACAGACCAACCTCGACGTTGCGGTGCCGGCGCAACGCCTGGTCAACCTCGGCCTGCTCGTCGATGCGACGAGTGCGGCGAACGCGCGCGACGGCCTGCGCGTGCTCGGTACGACGCCGGACGGTACCGCCGAGCGCCTGGGCGTGCGTCCGGGCGACGTGCTCGTCGCGGTGAACGGCCACTCGCTGCGCGAGCTCGGCGCCGACGCGGACGGTCGCGCGCTCGCCGCCTCGAGCCTGAAATCGAGCATCGATGCGCTGCCCTCCGACGCGACCATACAACTCGGCGTGCGCCGCGGCGGCGCCGAGCTTGCGCTGAACGGGCCGCTGCAGAGCGTGCAATTGCCGGCGCTGCATGTCGTGCTCGGCGTTGCGGCGGTCGAAACGAATGCGGCGGGCCCGACAAGCGGCTGCGGGCGCATCAGCCTGCAGGATCTGGCCCCTCGCCAGCAGCAGTTGTTCGGCGCGACGGTCGAACTCGTCGACGGCACCACGCCCGGACCGAGCGGCGCGAGAAGCTATCGGGTTGCCGCCGGGACGCACGAGTTGCTCGTGCGCGAGCAGATTCCGACCCGGCGCCTGGTCGGCGTTTCCGAACTCGCCGCGCTGAACTTCCGCGGCAAGCCCAAGCCGCTGACCGTCACGGTCAAGCCGAACACGACACTAATGATTGCCGCGCACTACAACGAGGGGCGCGCAAACGAATTCAACAGCGGCGGTTACTGGGACCCGGTGGTTTGGAAGGAAGTGGCGGAAACCTGTCCATAAGCTGACCCTGTCGCAGGGTGCGCGCCAGGCGCCGAACTTTCGTCGGGCCTGCGTGTCTGAGTACGCACTCCCCCACAGGGTCTCCTCCACAGGGACGTGGAACTTTGATCGTCACACTCCTTTCGATTACGACCCATGCGCTATTCTTGGCGCATGGGTTTTCTCTGCACGCAGCTATCCTGGACGAGTGTGGTGTGGGCCGTCCTGTTGTGCGCATCGATGCCAGCAGCAGCACGCGAACCGGCCGAACCACCGCTGCTTTCACCCGCATTCACCGAAGCGATTGCCCATGGCGTCGCCGACGGAGCGTACGCCAGCGTCGCAGTCGGCGTGATCGACGGCAAGCGCAGCAACACATTCTATTTCGGCCGGCGCGGCGACGCGCAATCGAAGCCGGCCGACGATGCCAGTCTGTTCGAGCTCGGCGCAGTCACTGAAGTATTCACCGGCATCTTGCTGGCGCAGGCCGCCGTCGAAGGCAAGCTGCGGCTTGCCGATCCGGTCGAGAAGTTCCTGCCCGAGCGCTTTCCGTTTGCGGACGCGCGCCTGGGCAAGATCACGCTCGCGCAACTGGCTTCGCAACATTCGGTGCTGCCCGGGCAGCCGGCAAATCTGTTTCCCGACGACCTCGACGATCCCTATGCGGGCTATGCGGGGGAAGACTTGCTCGCCCTGCTCGCTTTTCAGCGCGGCGCCGGCGAAGCCGCGGAAGCGGCCTATTCCTATTCCATACTCGACGCCGGCCTGCTCGGCCATCTGCTCGGACGCGTTTACCGGACAGCTTACGCGCAGGCACTCACGGACAAGGTATTGGTTCCCCTCGACCTGCGCCATGTTTCGTTCGCGGACGACCCGGATCTCTTGTCGGGACATGCGCATGGCGCGATCGTTCCGCACTGGCACTACGGCGTCCTTGCGGGTGCCGCCGGTCTGCGCGCCAGCCTGCCGGACATGCTTGCCTTCCTGCAGCACAATTTGACGCCGGAGAACTCGCCCCTGCGCGCCGCATTGCTGCTTGCGCGGCAGCCGCGGGCAGCCGGCCCTGCCGATCAAATCGGCTTCGGCTGGAATGTTCGCGAGAAGATCGATGGTGCCACGACCTGGCCGTTGGTCTGGCGCGCAAGCCGTACCGCCGGGTTTGCTAGCTTCATCGGCTTCCGCACCGACCGGCAGCGGGCAATCGTCCTGCTCGGCAACTCCTCCGAAGACGTTGCCGCACTCGGCATCGCCTGGCTCGGCGACGACGCACCGCCGTCGGTGGCGCACGCGGCCAATGCCACTGCCGACAATCGGCTCGACGAGTATCCCGGCCTGTACCAGATTGCAGCGGGCAGCGAGGCCGTCGTCCGTGTCGCGGCGAACGCGTTGAGCCTGCAGTTGCCCGGCGAATTTCCGCGGCGCCTGCGACCGGCCGACAAGGATGTCTTCATTACCGACAGCAGTGCTTTTGGCGTGACTTTCATGCGCGGCATCGGCGCGGTAAACGGCCTCGTGCTGCACGCGGGTGGCACCAACGTCAGCGCCACACGCCTGAGCACTCGCGCACCCCGGCTTGCGCGCGCGCCAATCACGATACCCACGGCTACGCGTGTCGCGGCGGCAGGCGACTATCGCCTCGACGACGCGAACTGGCTGCGTATCGCGCCGTCCGCGCAAGGGCTGACCCTGCAATGGACGCAGGGCGAGCGGCGAAGTATTTTTGCTTATGCTGCCGATCGCTTCACGGATGCCGAAGGCACGCTCGACCTGCGCCTTGTGCGCGGTGCGGACGGACGAGTCGCGAAGCTCCGCCTCGAGCTCGCCGGAACGACGCGTGAAGCCATGCCGCTGCGGTAACCCCCTCTCCCGAGATTTCCGCCGATGACCCGCCTCAGCGTCAACATCAACAAGATCGCCGTGCTGCGCAACTCGCGCGGCGGCTCCGAGCCGGACGTCGGTGTGGCAGCCGCCGCCTGCATCGTGGCTGGTGCTGCCGGCATCACCGTGCATCCGCGGCCGGACCAGCGCCACATCCGACCCGACGATGTGCGCGCGCTGAAGGCGCGAATCGGCGAGCGCGTCGAGTACAACATCGAAGGCAACGGTTTCGCCGCAGCGCGCGGCAGCTATCCCGGCTTACTCAAGCTCGTCGAGGAGACGCGGCCGACGCAGGTGACCCTGGTGCCCGACGGCGATGCGCAACTGACTTCGGATCACGGCTTCGATCTGCGCGCGGACGCGGCGCGTCTGCGTCCGCTGATCGCCGAACTGAAGCTCGTCGGAGCACGCGTCAGCCTGTTCGTCGACATGGACTGCGCCGATGTCGCACGCGCGAGCGACATCGGTGCCGATCGCATCGAAATCTATACCGGCCCCTACGCAGAAGCGTTCGCGCGCGGCGAATGCGCGCGCGAACTGGTCCAATGCGCGACGTGTGCGGAACGCGCAATCGCGGCCGGACTCGGGGTGAATGCGGGGCACGATCTGAATCAGGCCAACCTTGGCCCGTTCAAGGCAGCGATTCCACAACTTGCCGAAGTATCGATTGGGCACGCCTTGATTGGCGAAGCCCTGTACACGGGCCTCGATGCGACAGTGAAGGCCTATCTGCGCATCCTTGCAGGCTGAGCCTCAGCGAATCGCAGGTTCCAGACCGATGTTGCGCAAACCGGCATTTTTCGCCGCGGCGACTATCTCGGCCACGGTTTCGTACTTCGTGCGCGCTTCGGGACGCAGGGTCAACATTGGCGTTTGCGTTGCCTGCGCGAGCACTACGAAATTGTGTTCGAGTTCGGTGCGATTGAGTGCAGTGCCGTTCCAGTAGAGCTCGCCGGTCTGCTTGATTGAAAGCCTCACCGGATCGGACGGCAGCGGACAACCGACATCACAGTGCGAGAAGTCGAGCGTGAGCTTGTGTGTTATCTGCGGAACCGTGAGCATGAAGATCACGAGCAACACGAGCAGCACATCGACGAGCGGCGTGACGTTAACCTGGGCGAATGCGGTAGGCTCACGTTCGAGTGCGAAAGCAGCCATGTCTGCGGCTCCGGTAGAGCACGCATTTGCGTGCCGTGTTCAGCCTAGCGCGACTTGCACGGGCCGGACC
>JAFEFS010000085.1 GCA_018240465.1 Pseudomonadota bacterium | reverse complement strand
CAGTTGCGCGAAGGAGGCGGTGATCGTGCAATTGGCGGTGATCGGCCCGGTGGTCCAGGTGCTGCCGCTCTGCACGCTCGGCGTGCAGGTATCGCCGGTGACGGACGCGATCGAGTAGCCGCTGTTCGCGGTGACGGTGAAGGTCGTCGCGCTGCCGTGATTTACCGTGGCGGCGGCCGGAGCGGAGATCGTGCCGCCGATGCCGCTGCCGGTGGTGTTCACGTTCCAGGTGTTGATGCTGGCCGAACAGTTCGCGCTGGCGCCGCCGTTGCTGCCGTTGCACGTCCAGCTCCACGGACCGCTGCCGGTGAAGTTCGCCACCGTGCCCGCGCTGCACAGGTTCGCATCGCCCGAGGTCAGCGTGGTGAATGTGCCGCCGCTGGCCGAGCCGCAGGCGCCGTTCACCACATCCAGCGCAAACACCACGGTGATCGTGCAATCGGCGGTGATTGCGCCGGTCGTGATCGTGTTGCCCGACACATCGGCACTGCAGGTATCGCCGCTTGCGCTGGCGAGGTGATGGTCCGAGTCAGGTATTGCGGTGAAGCTCGTGGTCGCGTTGTAGTCCACGCTATGGGTTGTGGGCGCGCTGATCTGGCCGCCACCGCCCGGCACACTGGTCTTGACCAGATAGCTGTTGATGTAGAACGACGCAGTGACCGTGCAATCGTGGAAAATCGGCCCGGTCACATAAGTGCCGCCGCCGTAGCCGGGGTTGCTGTTCGTGCCGCCGGCACCGCAGTTGTCGGTGACGCTGGTCGTGTGGTAGCCGGGATCCGGCGTGACCGTAAACGATGCGGTATTGCCGTGCGCGACCACCTGAGTGGCGCCGATCGAACCGCCGCTGCCCGCGCTGGAAGAGACGGTGTAGCTGATCGACGTCGAGGTCACGCTCACCGTGCAATCGGCGGTAACGGCGTTGACGGTGTAGATGAACGTGCCGGTTCCGCTCGATGGTCCGCTGCTGCCGCAACTGCCGCCGACGGTCGCCGTATAGCCCGCCACGGGCGTGATCGTGAAGGTTGGTTGTGCATTCCTGCCGACCGTCTGCACGGTTGCGGCGCTGATCGTGCTGTTTGCGTCCGAACTCGGCGTCACCACGTAGCCGAGCGTCACCACCTGGCCGTCGTGGTCGGAAGTGCGGCGTGCCGTGTCCGCCTGGGTGAGAGTGAGCGATACGACCGAGCTGTCCGAATTGCCGCGGCCGCTGTCGACCGCGATGAAATCGTTCTGTGCGATCGAGGTCAGCAGGATATGGTCGATTTCCTGCAGGTATCCGCCGAAGTTGTAGGAATAATGCTGGGCCTGCGTCGCCATGCTGCCGGTGTCGAACAGCACGGGATTCGGGCGCACGTAGCTCGCCGTGGGCGGGTAGACGCTGTGCGTCGGAACGGCATCGACCGTGCCCATGATCGTGCCGGTGACATCGACATAGCCGTCGCTGAATTCGTAGGCGTTGAAATCGCCGAGCACGATGACGGGTACCGTTGCGTCGCCCGAGATCGGGAACGAACCGGCGGTTACCGTGCCGCTGGCGTCCTGCTGCGCGTTGCCTGCCGCCGCGCCGGGCGTGTTTGCGTCGCAATCGACCGCTGCCCCCGTCGTTTGCAGCGCCTGCATGATGCACGCCACCTGCTCGGCCTGCGCGCGGCGCTTCTGGCCGACGTAGTCCTTGCCGGCGGCACCGAGACTGCCGAGCGAACGGTCATAGATCGCCAGCACGCGGAAGTGGTAACCCTGATAGGTAGCGTCGAGCAGAACGGGCGGGCGGTCGTTGAGCAGGCAGGTACCGCCGCTGCTGCAGGCCGTGGTCGTCGTGCCGAGATACAACTGGGTCACCGAGGTCACGGTGACACCGCTGCGCACGAAGATGCCGATATTGATGCCGCCCGGGTCGTTGCCCTTGAGCAGATAGGGCTGATAGGTGATCGAGGCGTCGTCGCTGTGGATCTGCGCTGCGAGATCATGCATCACTTCCCAGTTTTCCGCTTCCTGGACCACCTGCACGACTGGGGCTTTCAGTACCGTGCGAATTTGCAGCGACATTTTCGTCAGGCGCGTTTGGTACTGCGTCGATGTCGGACACGTATCGTCCGCGCCCGGGGTCAAGGGCGTGTTGAGTCCGCTGACGTTGCCGGCGACGTCTGCGGGAGATGCCAGGCATCGGTCGGTGTAAGCCGAGGTGTCGGCACCGTCGAACGATGCATCGAAGAAATGCAGCATGTTCTGCGTGCCGATGCGCAGTTTGCCGGCGACCGGGTCGGGCACGGCGACGGGGTAGTTCGGCGCGCCGAGAAGAACGAGATCGGCGCCCGAGCGTGGATACAATTCGTAGGTCGGGTCCGGCATCGTGGCCGACTGAAAGCCCTGCATGACTCCGGTCAGCTTGATTTCCTGCCCGCCGTCATAGATGCCGCCTGCAGGCATGTTTTGGGCTTGCGGAAGGCTGCCCGCGGCGACGCCGAGGCCGGGGTAGTACACCTGGATCAGCTCGGGATTGCCCCAGAAGGTCGGGATGTTCGCCGTGCGGTTGGGGTCGCTGCCCAGGATGCCCGCCTTGCGCAACGAGCGAGGGCCACCGGCAACCGCAAAGAAACCATTGTTGGGCGAGGTTGGCGACGGGGTAATGCCGCTGTTCGCGGTGGTATAGGTCGGCGCGTTGACGATGCCGTGGCTCATCGTGACGAGCATGCCGTCGAGACAGGCGAAGTTGGCGGCCTGGTAGCCGTCGTTGCGCGTCAGGCCGTCGAGCGAAGGCACCTGGATCGTCGAACCTGCGCCCGTGCAGATGCCCGAGCTCGGGTCGGGGTTGGGCAAGTTCGCCGTCAGGTCGTAAGCCGCCGGGATCGAATTGTCGTCATGGCCGACGACCGAGTACGAAGATCCGCCGGCAATTTCGGTCGAGCCGCTGAATTCCTGCACGCGGCCGGTGACGCTGACCAGATCGCCAACGAGCAAGGCGGGAGCGTTGCCGGTGTACACGTAGATGCCATCGGACGTGGTCGGGTCGCCGTCGCCGACGGTGTCCTGGAGGAAGAAGCCCTTCGGACCGACCGCGGTGACGATGTTCTGGTGCCCTGTGCTCGGTGTGATGACATAGGTCGTACCGAGGGCGGTGCCGGAGCCCGCGAAGGACGAACGCGCGCCATGGCCCTGGATCTCCATGATGGTGTGCGGTTCCGGCGGCGGAATGACCGTCAGCGAAATCGTTGCGCTACCGGTGCGCGGCACACCATCGGTAATCGTCGCCGGCAAGATCTTCGAGCCGAGGGCGGTGGCCGCACCGATGCTGGTGCTGTACGACCAGGTGCCGTCGCCCGCGGTCGCGTCGCCGTTGCTGCCGTTATCGTAGAACGTCTGCGTGGCCGAGCCACCGATCGAAGTCAGATCGACCGTCACCGACGAGATCGGGCTGGCCGGATTCGCGCCTTGCGTGGTTGCGATGGTGAGCAGCACGGTGTCGCCCGGTCCCGCCAAGCTCGGATTGGCAGCGCCGGTGCCGCCCGGGTTGGTGCTGGCATTGCACGCAGCGAACGCCATCGCGGAATTGCGCGGATTGGGTGTGGCGGTGGTGAAGTCGGTCGCGTTGTTGTCCGTGTCGGTGCAGCCGTTCGCTGCGCGAACATCTGCCGTCGTGTTGGATGGTGCGGGAGCCGGCCCGCTGCCTTCGAAACAGGAGTTCGTTCCCGAGGATGCGGCGCCGAGGAAGTCGACGACGTTGGTGGTAGGGCATGCGCCGCTCAAAGTCGCGGTCGAGCTGGCCAACGCAATCTTGAAAGCAGCGCTGGCCATGTTAATGGTGCCCGTAGCGTCCGGCGTCGGCAGATTCGCGGTGCCTGCGCTTCCGGCGGCTTCTTGAATCAAGTAGTACTGGCCGGGCTGCAATGTCACGTTGGTCAAGTTGGTGACCTGCCAACTGTTGCTTGTGGCGCCCGCGTATTGCACAGACCAGCCGCTAAGGTTCGCGGGTGTGCTGCCGCGATTGAACAGCTCGATGAAATCGTTCTTGTAGGTAGCGCCGGTGTTGCCGCCGCCGCCGTACGCTTGGCTGATGACGATATCGGGGCTTCCGGCGGCGGTGGCGCCCAGCGGCAGCACACTGAGCGCGAGCGCTGCGAGGCCGAATATGCCGGACAAGGAAGCGCGTGGTTTGCGCAATGCCCTGATGTGGGCGTCGGAAAAAGAAAGACTCCCGCCTGCGCCATCGCGCGCGGCTATACTCTGCTGCATGACTTCTACCCCGTCTACGTTGAGCCCCGAGCTTGGATTTTCTGCACACTTTGTGACGGTTGGCAACATGAAGCTCATTCATTTTTGTAAGCGCATTCGGACACGCGGGCGATGACTGCGCCCGACAACCGCCGCGAGCTCGAAGCCGGCATCGAGACCGATCTGCGCGATCGCCTGAGCTACGGAGGCTATCTCCAACTCGACCGGCTGTTGTCCGCACAACAGCCGCTGTCGAGTCCGCCGCACCACGACGAGATGCTGTTCATCATCCAGCATCAGGTATCGGAACTGTGGCTCAAGCTGATGATCCACGAGCTTCGCGCGGCGATCGAATGCCTGCGTGGCGACCAGGTCTGGCAGTTCGGCAAGATCGTCGCCCGGGTCAAGCAGGTGTTGCGCCAACTCGTCGAGCAGTGGTCGGTGCTGGAGACGCTGACCCCGGCGGAATATCTCCAATTCCGCGACGTGCTCGGGCCGTCGTCGGGATTCCAGTCGTTGCAGTACCGCATCGTCGAATTCCTGCTCGGCAACAAGAACGCGGCGATGTTGCGCGTGTTCGCGCACGACGCGCCCGCGCACGCGCGCCTGCGCGAAGTGCTCGAGGCGCCGAGCCTGTACGACGAGTTCCTGCGCTATCTCGCGCGCTGGGGCCATGCGCTGCCGGCGCGCAATCTCGAGCGCGACTGGGCGCAGGCGCACGTGTCCGACCGCGAGCTGCTGCCGGTGTTCGAACGCATCTACGAGGACACCAACCGCTACTGGCGCGAGTACGCGCTGTGCGAGGATCTGGTCGATCTGGAAACGCAGTTCCAGCTCTGGCGTTTCCGCCACATGAAGACGGTCGAGCGCATCATCGGCTACCGACGCGGCACGGGCGGATCCTCGGGCGTCGGCTTCCTCAAGAAGGCGCTGGACCTGACCTTCTTCCCCGAGCTGTTCGAGGTGCGCACGACGATCGGCACCGGCTCATCGGCCAAATGAATTGAACGTGGAATCCCGCGGCGCCGCATCGGTTTTGTTTGACGAAGTGCGGCGGAGCGGTTACATCTGCACGACCAAATGTGCGCCGCGCACTGACGCGGCATCGGGGAGTCGAAAATGACGGCAGCAGCGGAAAACATCGGCGGCACGAATGTCGTGATCGGCGACGACGGCGTCCGGCGCGAATTCGCGACCGCGGCGGGACATCCGGCTCCGTTGTGGATGCTGTTCATGTCCGAGTTCTGGGAGCGCTTCGCGTTCTACGGCATTCGCTGGGCGATGGTGCTCTACGTCGTCGCGCAGTTCTACAACGGTTCGGCGACCGGCGAGAAGCCGGCCAGTGAACTCTACGGCGCCTATCTCGCGCTGGTGTATGCGGGCGCGATTTTCGGCGGCTACGTCGCCGACAAGCTGATCGGGCATCAGCGTTCGATCCTGCTCGGCGCGCTGATAATGTCGACCGGCCTGTTCATGATCGCGATACCGAGCGAGCACGTGTTCCGCCTCGGCTTGGCGACCATCATCGTCGGCAACGGTTTGTTCAAGCCGATCATCTCCACGCTTGTCGGCAAGCTCTACGCGCAGGGTGACGAACGCCGCGATTCCGGCTTCACGATTTTCTACATGGGCATCAACCTCGGCGCACTGGTGTCGCCGCTGATTACCCAGTACCTGGCAAAAAAGGTGTTCGGCATCGACAACATGCCGGCGTACAAGGTCGTGTTCATCGCCTCCGGCGTCGGCATGCTGCTCAGCCTGGTCTGGTTCTGGTTCGGACGCAGGCAGTTGCAGGGCATCGGTCTGCCGCAGGCTGGCGGATCGGGCGTGCGCAACGTCTTGATCGTGCTTGCGCTGGGCGTGCTGGTCGGCGTGCCGCTGTTCTATTTCCTGCTGACCATCGATGCGACGTACCTGCAGGTGATCCTCATGCTGCTGCTCGTGGGCCCGGCGATCATGCTCGTGATCGAAGGCGTCCGCGAAGGCCAGGTCGCGCGCGACAAGGTATTCGCGATGCTGATCATCCTCGCGTTCAATGTTTTCTTCTGGTGCTATTTCGAGCAGGCCGGCAGTTCGTTCAACTTTCTCGCCGAGAAGATCATCGACCGCGACATCGGTTTGCACGGCCTGTTCCAGGTCCTGGCGGGCGAAGCGAATTTCCCGGTGTCGTGGTTCCAGTCGGTCAACTCGGTCGCGATCATCGCGCTGGCGCCGGTCATCGCCTGGATCTGGGTTCGCATGGGCAAGGCCAACCCGACGATCCCGCGCAAGTTCAGTTTCGGCCTCGTGTTCAACGCGCTGGCGTTTCTCCTGCTCATGTATTCGTTGACGCATCTGGTCGCCTCCGATACCGGCAAGATTCCGTTCTGGACGCTGGTCATGGTCTACGTGATCCAGTCGGTCGGCGAACTGTGCCTGTCGCCGATCGGCCTGTCGATGACGACCAAGCTGGCGCCGCCCAAGCTGACCGGTTTCGCCATGGGCGCGTGGTTCCTGTCGATCGCAATCGGCAACAACCTGGCTGGTATCTTTGCCGGAGAGGCCAGTGGCGAAACCGGCATGACGACGGCGAGTGCGCTCGATGCCTACACCAAGGGATTCTGGATCCTGCTGGTCGCCGGCATCATCCTCTTCCTCGTTTCACCGCTCGTGAACCGGCTGATGCACGGGACGAAATGACGTCGCGGTAAAACCCGCCCCCGCCGTTCGGGCCCGTGCCGGAATGGCAGAAAGCCCGGTCGGTCATTCCCCGGCGAATTCCTCCAGCTCCGCCTCCCGCAGCCGGTCGAGAATGCGCGCGAGCCAGCGTTGCTCCTCGGCGTCGAGATGCGCGAGCAGGCGCCGCTCGTGCTCAAGCGCGAGCGGGGCGACTTCGTCGTAGACCTTCCAGCCCTTCGCACTGAGTTGCAGCACGGATTGCCGCTTGTCGTGATCGGCCATGCGCCGACGCACGCGGCCGGCATCGGCAAGACGCGTGAGCGCGCGGCTGATCGCGACCTTGTCCATCGCGGTGCGTTCGGCGACTTCGCGCGCGGAAAGTCCCTCGTAGCGGCCCAGCACGGCCATGACGCGCCATTCCGCGATCGACAGCGCGAAGCGGCGTTCGTAGATGTCGGCGATGGCCCGACTGATCGTGTTCGATAGCACCGACAGCCGATAGGGCAGGAAGCGCTCGAGTTCCAGAACCTTGTGCCTGGATTTGCCGGTGCCGGTCATGGCGAATCTAGCTTGCAAATGGTTTCAACTGAAACTATTATTCCTGCGATCATTCGTGATTGCAAGATCGGGAAGCGCCGGTCGGTTGGCGCGCTTCTCGACCAAATTTTCCGGTTTGAAAGCTCGGGTCGAGGAACCAGGCATGAACGCGCAGATGCAAACGCAGTCCCGGCAGTCCGGCACGCAGCCGGCAGTCTTCGAAAACCCGATGGGCATCGACGGCTTCGAATTCGTCGAGTTCGCCTCGCCCGAACCCGAAAAACTGCATCAGTTGTTCCGCAATCTCGGCTTCGTCCAGGTCGCGCGGCACAAGACACGGCCGATCACCAACTATCGCCAGGGCGACTGCACCTTTCTCATCAACGAAGATCCGGATTCGTTCGCCGCCGAGTTCGCGCGCCAGCACGGTCCGAGCGCGTGCGGCTTCGCGATTCGCGTGTCCAAGCTGGCCGAGTGGGTACGCGTGCAGGCGCTGAAGAACGGCGCCCGGTCGATCGAGTACAAGGAAACATCCAAAGCCGTCGCCGCGCCGGTAATCGAGGGCATCGGCGGCTGCATGCTCTACATCGTCGATCGCTACGACGACAAAGGCACCATTCACGACCCCGACTGGGAGTGGCTGCCCGGCGCCCAGATGATGCCGCGTGGATTCGGTCTGACCTTCATCGACCATCTCACCCACAATCTCTACTTCGGCAACATGGCGAAGTGGGCGGACTACTACGAACGCCTGTTCCAGTTCCGCGAGATCCGCTACTTCGACATCAAGGGCGCGAAGACCGGCCTGCTGTCGAAGGCGATGACCGCGCCCGACGGCATGGTGCGCATTCCGCTCAACGAGTCGTCCGACCCGAAGAGCCAGATCAACGAATACCTCGAGCAGTACAACGGCGAGGGCATTCAGCACATCGCCTGCTTCACCGACAACATCTACGAGACCGTCGAGGCGATGCGCGCGCACGGGATCGAGTTCCTCGACACGCCGAACGCGTATTACAGCGTGATCGATGCGCGCATCCCGAACCACGGCGAAGACGTGGCGCGCATGAAGCAGAACAAGATCCTGATCGACGCCGATGCGGAGACGAAGCAGAAGCTGCTGCTGCAGATCTTCACCAAGAACTGCGTCGGCCCGATCTTCTTCGAGATCATCCAGCGCAAGGGCAACAGCGGCTTCGGCGAGGGCAATTTCCAGGCGCTGTTCGAATCGATCGAGCGCGAGCAGATGGAGCGTGGAGTGCTGTGAGCACGTTCGAATACCAGTCCGGCTTCGGCAACGAGTTCGCGACCGAGGCGGTCGCCGGCGCATTGCCCGAGGGCCGCAACTCACCGCAGTGCGCGGCGCACGGGCTCTACGCCGAGCAATTGTCCGGCACCGCATTTACCGCGCCGCGCCACGCGAACCGGCGCAGTTGGCTGTATCGCATCCGTCCGGCGGCGATGCACGAGCCGTTCGCGATGCTGAGGGGTCGAAACTTCCATAACAGGTTCGACGAAGTTCCGGCGACGCCGAACCAGCTGCGCTGGGATCCGTGGCCGTTGCCGGGCACGCCCTCTGATTTCGTTGATGGGTTGGTCACGATCGCCGGCAACGGCGGTCCCGCGGCGCAGACCGGCATCGGCATCCACGTGTATGCGGCGAACCGGTCGATGCACGGGCGCTACTTCTGCGATGCGGACGGCGAGCTGCTGATCGTGCCGCAGCTCGGCCGTCTGCGTGTGGCGACCGAATTCGGCGTGCTCGAAATCGAACCGCAGGAAGTCGTGGTGATCCCGCGCGGCGTGCGCTTCCGTGTCGACTTGCCGGACGGCGAGGCGCGCGGCTACGTCGCCGAGAATTTCGGCGCGATGCTGCGCCTGCCCGACCTCGGTCCGATCGGCTCGAACGGTCTGGCCAATGCGCGTGATTTCCTCACCCCGGTCGCTGCCTACGAAGATGTCGATGGCGACTTCGAATTGCTCACCAAGTTCCAGGGGCATCTTTGGTCGGCGAAGATCGATCATTCGCCGCTCGACGTCGTCGCCTGGCACGGCAACTGCGCGCCGTACAAGTACGACCTGCGCCGTTTCAACACGATCGGCTCGATCTCCTACGACCATCCCGATCCGTCGATCTTCCTCGTGCTGCACTCGCCGAGCGACACGCCCGGCACGAGCAACATGGATTTCGTCATCTTTCCGCCGCGCTGGCTGGTGGCCGAGGACACGTTCCGTCCACCGTGGTTCCATCGCAACGTCGCGAGCGAATTCATGGGCCTTGTGCACGGCGCCTACGATGCGAAAGCCGGCGGTTTCGTGCCCGGCGGCGCGAGCCTGCATAATTCGATGAGCGGGCACGGGCCCGACGCGGCGAGCTTCGACAAGGCCAGCGCGGCCGATACGGCGAAGCCCGACCACATCGTCGACACGATGGCTTTCATGTTCGAGACGCGCGCGGTACTCCGGCCGACGCAGCAGGCGCTGGAATCGCCGCAGTTGCAGCGCGACTATCACCAATGCTGGCAGGGGTTGAAGAAGAACTTCCGCCTGCCACGGAATCAGCCCCAGGATACCCCTCGATGAAACTCGCAAGCCTGAAGGAAGGTGGTCGCGACGGCACGCTGGTCGTAGTCAGCCGCGACCTCGCGCGCGCCGTGCGCGCGACCGACATCGCGCACACGCTGCAGCGAGCGCTGGAGGACTGGCACAACGCCGCGCCGCGCCTGCGTCGCGTCTACGAGTTGCTCAACGACGCGGCGCGTGCGCAGACGATCAATGGCGAAGCCGTGTTCGCACTCGATGCGGTCGCGCTCGCCGCGCCGCTGCCGCGCAGCTACGAGTTCGTCGACGGCAGCGCCTACCTGCCGCACGTCGAGCGCGTGCGCCGCGCGCGCGGTGCCGAGGTGCCGCAGAGTTTCTACACCGATCCGCTGATGTACCACGCCGTCGGTGCCGGGTTCTATGGGCCACGCGATGCGGTGCGCGTGACCAGCGAGGACTACGGCATCGACCTCGAAGCCGAAGTCGTCGTCGTCACCGATGACGTGCCGATGGCGGTGACGGACGCGCAGGCCGCGGAGCATATCCAGTTGATCGGTCTGGTCAACGACGTGAGCCTGCGCAACCTGATTCCGGGCGAACTGGCCAAGGGCTTCGGCTTCCTGCAGTCGAAGCCGCGTTCGGCGCTGTCGCCGGTGTTCGTCACGCCGGACGAACTCGGCGATGCGTGGAGGGACTCGAAGGTGCATCTGGCCCTGACCACGCACATCAACGGCAAGCTGTTCGGTCAACCCGAGGCGGGCGAGGACATGCAATTCTCGTTCGCCGACCTTGTCGCGCACGCGGCGAAGACGCGGCCGCTGTCGGCCGGCACGATCGTCGGCTCGGGCACGATTGCCAACCAGGACGAGAGTCGCGGCGCGTCTTGCCTCGCCGAGCGGCGAACATTGGAAACGATCCGCGACGGCAAGCCGTCGACGCCGTTCCTCAAGTTCGGCGACCGCGTGCGCATCGAGATGTTCGACCGCACCGGCGTCAGCGTGTTCGGCGCGATCGAGCAAAAAATCGAACGCGCCTGATCGAGAAAGATTGTATTGCATGGCGCGGCGACCGATGGCCGGTTTTTTTGCCTGCGCGATCGGGGCCGGGCCGCCTATAACGTCGGCATCTCGAAGGTATCCAGCATCGGCAGGTGCGCGTCGTCGCTGCCCTCGCCGAGACGGATCTTGAGTGCAAGCCCGTCGCGCGAATCCGCCTTGGACAATGCTTCTTCGAGATCGATGCGGCCATCGCGGTAGAGCTTGAGCAGGGACTGGTCGAACGTCTGCGTACCCTCCGAAAGGCTGCGGTCCATCGCTTCCTTGATCTCATGCACCTGGCCGCGGCGAATCATGTCGCGGATGTGCGGCGTATTGATCAGCACTTCGCAGGCCGGGATGCGCTGGCCGTCCTTGCCGACGACGAGACGCTGGGCGATGATCCCGCGCAGGTTGAGCGCGAGGTTGAGCAGCACGTTGCGGTGCGCCGCCTCGGGGAAGAAGTTGAGGATGCGCTCGAGCGCCTGGTCGGCGTTGTTCGAGTGCAGCGTGGCCAGGCACAGGTGGCCGGTTTCGGAGAACGCGATCGCTGCCTCCATCGTTTCCGAGTCGCGGATCTCGCCGATCATGATCACGTCGGGGGCCTCGCGCATCGCGCTCTTCAGCGCCTCGTGGTAGCTGCGCGTGTCGAAGCCGACTTCACGCTGGTTGACGATCGACTTCTTGTGCTGGTGCAGGTATTCGATCGGATCCTCGATCGTCAGGATGTGGCCCGACGAGCTGGTGTTGCGGTGATCGATCATCGAGGCGAGCGTGGTCGATTTGCCCGAGCCGGTCGAACCCACGACGAGGAGCAAGCCGCGCGGCTCCATGATCAGTTCGTTGAGCACCGGCGGCAACTGCAGCTCCGCGACGCTGGGCACCACCGCCTTGATCGCGCGGATAACCAGGCCGATCTCGCCGCGCTGGCGGAAGATGTTGACGCGGAAGCGGCCGACGTCCCTCAGGTGGGTGACGAGGTTCATTTCCAGGTCGCGCTCGAAGCGCGCGACCTGCGCCTCGTCCATCATCGAGTAGGCGATGCGCTTGGCCAGGCCCGAAGGCATCGCGGCGGTGCCCAGCGGCGTGAGTGCGCCGGAAATCTTGATGTTGATCGGAGCGCCGGTGGACAGGAACAGGTCCGAGGCGTTCTTGTCGTTCATCAATTTGAGGAAATAGCCGATGTCCATGTGTTGCGTTTCGCCCCTGTCGTTGCGATCCCGATGATTGGATGACCTGAATACCCCTGCCGGATCCCCGGACACGCGCCGAATCCTGCGCGTGTCGGGGTTAGGTTACGCCGAACCGGGCGCTCATGCCGAATTGGCGACGTGCCGACCACTGTTCGCGCAAAGGCAGGGCTTACCCGGCGTTTCCGGTCGCCGTTGCCATTGTGCCCGTGCATTGTGGACAATGCGCGCGTCGATGCCGAGCCTTTGAAACCTGCGGAATGATATGACAAACCTGCGTGCCATTGTCCGGATGGGCTTCTCCGTTTCCATGATCTGCGCCGCCGGCTGTGCGCAGACCAAGCCACCACTCGCGGAACTGCAGGAGGCGGGGCGTCACGTCGACAGCGCGCGCGAGGCGGACGCCTCGACCTACGCGCCGGGCGAATTGCGCATGGCGCAGGAGCGTCTTGGCCAGGCGCGCG
Organism: Pseudomonadota bacterium; assembly: GCA_018240465.1. Taxonomy (GTDB): domain Bacteria; phylum Pseudomonadota; class Gammaproteobacteria; order Xanthomonadales; family Rhodanobacteraceae; genus Rudaea. Next base: position 33,655 of record JAFEFS010000085.1, on the reverse strand, counting down.
CCGCAATGAAGCAGGAAGACTACGACGCGGCCGCGCAGTTTGCCGACGAGGCCCAGGTTGCAGGCGACCTCGCCCAGGCCAGGGCCCGACTCGGGAAGGCGCGCGAGCGCGTCGACGCGCGCACGCGCGAAAACGCGCAATTGCGCAACGACCTGTCGATACCGGTCGAGGCGAAGCAGGAGGGATTCCAGTGAAAGCCGCGAAGAAAGCTTTGCAAGCCGGCGCCCGGCCGGCGCGACTCGCCGCTGCTGCGCTGCTGCTCGCGTTCGCCGGCACGGCCTGGGCGCAGAAGGACGATCCGGACTACGACCGCCTGCGCGGCAATCTCAACCAGTTGGTTGGCGACCGCACGCTCGGCGCCTTGGCCCCTGCGGAAATCGCGCTGGCCGAACAGGCGCTGGCCAACCTCGCCGAATTCGGCGGCAAACGCAAGCTGCACGATCACTACGTTTTCCTCGCCGAGCGCCGCATCGACATCGCCTACGCCGCGGCGCAGGCCGTGGTGCAGGAACGCCGCATCCAGGCGCTGGATCGCGAGCACGACCAGATCCTCATCGCCGCGAGTCGGCGCGACGCCGAGCAGGCGCGGCTCGAGCTCGAGCGTCAGCGCATCCAGAGCCTCGCCCAGCAGGAGGAGGCCGACCGCCTGCGCGCCGAGGCCGACGAGGCGCGCGAAGCCAGCGCGCAGACCAGCAAGCAGGCCGAGACCGCGAAGAAGCAGGCGGCGCAGGCACGCAGGCTCGCCGACGCGCAGGCGCGCGAGGCCGAACTCGCGCGCAAGGAGGCCGAACTGCTCGCCGCGAGCGGTGCCAAGCCATCCTCTGGTGCGGGCAAACCCGCGCCCGCTGCGCCCGCAGCCAAACCTGCCGCGTCGATCGCGTTCGGCGAGGGCGCCTTCGCTCCAGGGCAGTCCGTGCTCAGGCCGGCCGGCAATGCGCAGGTCGCCAGGATTGCCGCCGCGGCCTCGGGCAAGTTCGTGCGCATCGAGGCTTATGCGAGTGACGGTGGTGGCGCCAAGGCCAACCTGGCGCTGTCGCAGCGGCGTGCGCAGGCCATCCGCGAGGCGCTGGTCGCTGCCGGCGTGCCGGCCAAGCGCATCGTTGCGGTCGGCGCCGGCGCGAAATCCGGGGTCGCGCGCGGCGCCGTGGCGAGTTTCACCGACCACTGAACCGGATCGTCGAGTCGGTGGTTGCGCGTAGGCGGGCAAAGGAGTAGCGTGCAGCTGCCGGGTTCGCCCTGAGCGGGTCCGGCAGCCGAGCCCATGAGTGCAGCCATCGCCTTCCATCGCGCCTGCACTTCACCCGTCGCGGTGAAGCGTAGTCGGCATGCGCTCTTCGCTCCTTTCCTTGACCCTGCGCATCCGACGCCCCGGCCCGATGGTCGGCGTGGTGCCTGCTTGCGCCCCTGAAACAGGAGATTGGCCGATGTTCGAAGATCGTCAGAAAAGCGAAATCGATGCCCTGCTGGCCAGCGACACGGAGTTTCGCGACCTGTACCGGCATCACAAGGATCTCGACAAGAAAGTGCATGATGCCGAAATCGGCGTGCTGCCGATGGACAGCACGACCTTGATGGGCATGAAGCGCGAGAAACTGCGTGCCAAGGACCGCCTCACCGAGTTGTGGGACCGCCACCAGGCGCTGCACTGACCCAGGGCACCGCGCGAAAGCAGCGGGACCCGGCCGGCGCGCGTCCCGCGCGAAAGTCGGTGCATGCATCGCGCGTACGCTGCTTCCAGCGCTAAGGACAATTGTCGGGCGTGACGAATCACGCCCCGAGGCCCGCGAGTGGCCGTATCAAGACCGGGTCGCCCGATCGCAGCGATCCAGGTAGGAGCACTCCTGTATCATAGCCGGTCCCGTTGCCGGCCCCTTGCGTCGGCAAGCGCATTCAGGAGTCTCCATGAGCGTACACCGCAGCGTGCTCGAACTGATCGGCGAGACGCCGATCGTCAAGGCGCAACGTCTCGACGCAGGCCCCTGCGAACTGTACTTCAAGCTCGAAAGCGCCAACCCGGGCGGCTCGATCAAGGATCGCATCGGCCTGTCGATGATCGAGGCCGCGGAGCGGGCCGGCAAGATCAGGCCCGGTGACACGCTGGTCGAAGGCACTGCCGGCAATACCGGCATCGGTCTCGCGCTCGTCGCGCAACAGAAAGGTTACCGGCTGATCCTGGTCGTGCCCGACAAGATGAGCCGCGAGAAGATTTTCAACCTCAAGGCGATGGGTGCCGAGGTCGTGCTGACGCGCTCGGACGTAGCCAAGGGCCACCCGCAGTATTACCAGGATCTCGCCGAGCAGATCGCGCGCGACACGCCCGGCGCCTACTTCATCAACCAGTTCGGCAACCCCGACAATCCGCGTGCGCACGAGGAGGGCACCGGCCCCGAGATCCTGCGCCAACTCGACGGCAAGCTCGATGCGATCGTTTTCGGCTGCGGTTCGTCCGGCACGATGACCGGCCTGTCGCGCTATTTCGCCGGGGCCGCGCCGAATGTCGAGTTGGTCCTCGCCGACCCGGTCGGTTCGATTCTCGCCCAGTACATCAACGAGGGTACGCTGTCGACCAAGTCGGCGAGCTGGATGGTCGAAGGCATCGGCGAGGATTTCCTGCCGTCGATCTCCGATTTCTCGCGCGTGAAGAAGGCCTACGCGATCAGCGACAAGGAGAGCTTTCTCGCCGCGCGCGAACTGCTGGCGAAGGAAGGCATCTTCGGCGGCTCGTCGACCGGCACGTTGACCGCGGCGGCGCTCAAGTACTGTCGCGCGCAGACGACGGCGAAGCGCGTGCTCGTGTTCGTCTGCGACACCGGCAACAAGTACCTGTCGAAGATGTACAACGACTACTGGATGCTCGACAACGGCTTCCTCGAGCGCGAGCACCACGGTGATCTGCGCGACCTGATCCTGCGTCCGTACTCGCAGCGCGACACCGTCGTCGTCGGTCCGGCCGAGCCGCTCGTCACTGCGTATCAGCGCATGAAGCTGTACGACGTCTCGCAATTGCCGGTGATGGACGGCGATCAGATCGTCGGTATCGTCGACGAGTCCGACGTCCTGCTGCACGTCTACAGCGACGAGGCGCGCTTCCGCGACCCGGTTTCGACTGCGATGGTCGGCAAGCTGCAGAAGCTCGACGTCGAATCGCCGATCGAGGCGCTGCTGCCGGTGTTCGACGCCGGCCACGTCGCGATCGTCGTCGATGGCGACAAATTCCTTGGCCTGATCACGCGCATCGACTTGCTCAACTATCTGCGCCGGCGGGTACAGTAGGATTTGTTCTCGCTGCCAGTGTCGCGAAAGCGGGAATGACGCAGCGAAAGCAGGCATTTGAAATTCTGGAAAAAAAGCAGGATCGAAATGAAGAAGACGAATTCTCTCGGCCTCGGCACGCGCGCGATCCACGCCGGTCAGTATCCCGACCCCTCGACCGGCGCGATCATGACGCCGATCTACGCGACCTCGACCTATGTGCAGTCCAGCCCGGGCGTGCATCAGGGCTACGAGTACAGCCGTACGCAGAACCCGACGCGCATGGCCTACGAGCGCTGCGTCGCCGACCTCGAAGACGGCACGCGCGGCTACGCGTTCGCCTCGGGTCTCGCTGCGGCCAGCACGGTGCTCGACCTGCTTGATTCGGGCAGTCACGTGATCGCGATGAACGATCTATACGGCGGCAGCTATCGCCTGTTCGAGCGCGTACGCCGGCGCTCCGCGGGCCTGGATTTCACCTTCCTCGACTTGAACGATCCGGCCGCCTTGAAAGCCGCGCTCAAGCCGAACACGCGCATGATCTGGGCGGAGACTCCGACCAATCCGATGCTCACCCTGGTCGATCTGGCCAAGGTCGGCGCGTTCGCGCGCAAGCACGGACTGATTTTCGTCGTCGACAACACGTTCTGCTCGCCGATGCTGCAAAGGCCGCTCGAATACGGCGCGCACCTCGTGCTGCATTCGGCGACGAAATACCTCAACGGCCACTCCGATATGGTCGGCGGCATCGTCGTCGCGGGCGACGACAAGGATCTCGCCGAACAGATGGCGTTTCTGCACAACTCGGTCGGCGCGATCGCGGGGCCGTTCGACGCCTTCCTCGCGATGCGCGGGCTGAAGACGCTGCACCTGCGCATGCGCGCGCATTGCGCGAGCGCGCAGGAACTCGCCGGCTGGCTGGAAAAACATCCCGCGGTCGAACGCGTGATCTACCCGGGCCTGAAAACGCACGCGCAACATGCGCTGGCAAAGAAGCAGATGGATGGTCCCGGCGGCATCATCAGCATCGAAGTGAAAGGCGGTCTGCGCAAAGCGCGGCGTGTGCTCGAACGCTGCAAGCTGTTCGCGCTCGCCGAGTCGCTGGGCGGAGTCGAGAGCCTGATCGAGCACCCGGCGATCATGACCCACGCCTCGATTCCGCCGGCGAACCGCAAGAAGCTCGGCATCAGCGACGGCCTGATCCGGCTTTCGGTCGGCGTCGAGGACGTGCGCGATCTGCGCGATGAACTGGCGGCGGCGCTGAGCTGAAGCGAAGTCCGCGACGCCGGTCTGCCGTTTGCTGCGTGGCAGATGAAATCCAAGTAAAATGAGATATTTAGCGGTCAAGGGGTCGTCGATATCTAGTTTGCATGAGTAGTGGAGTTCTATGAGCCAGAAGAAGATTGCTCTCGTCACCGGCATTACGGGGCAGGATGGCGCCTATTTGACTGAATTGCTGCTGGCAAAGGGCTATGCGGTGCATGGCCTGCGTCGGCGTGCGTCGCTGTTCAACACGGATCGCATTGATCACCTTTATCACGACCCGCACAACAAGGGTTTCGACCTGACCTTGCACCATGGCGATCTCACCGATTCGTCGAGCCTGATCCGCGTGGTGCAGGAGATTCGGCCCGACGAAATCTACAACCTCGCCGCGCAGAGCCATGTCGCTGTTTCGTTCGAGGAGCCGGAATACACGGCAAATTCGGACGCGCTCGGCGCATTGCGTCTGCTCGAGGCGATCCGCATCGCGAAACTGGAAAAGCAGACGCGTTTCTATCAGGCGTCGACGTCCGAGCTGTACGGCCTCGTGCAGGAAATTCCGCAGCGCGAGACGACGCCGTTCCATCCGCGCTCGCCGTATGCGGTCGCCAAGCTGTACGCGTACTGGATTACGGTGAATTATCGCGAGGCCTACGGGATTTACGCGTGCAACGGCATCCTGTTCAACCACGAATCGCCCGTGCGCGGCGAGACATTCGTGACGCGCAAGATCACGCGCGCCCTCGCACGCATCAAGCTCGGCTTGCAGGATTGCCTGTATCTGGGCAACCTGAACGCGTTGCGTGACTGGGGGCATGCGCGCGACTATGTCGAGATGCAATGGCTGATGCTGCAACAGGAAGTCGCCGAGGACTTCGTCATCGCGACGGGCCAGCAGCATTCGGTCAGGGAGTTCGTCGAATTGGCGGCGAAAGAGATCGATATCCGAATCCGCTGGCAAGGCGCGGGCGTCGAAGAGAAGGGCTACGACGAGGCAACCGGCAAGTGCATCGTTGCGGTCGACCCGCGCTATTTCCGTCCGGCCGAAGTGGAAACCCTGCTCGGCGATCCGAGCAAGGCCAAGCGAAAGCTCGGTTGGGAGCCGCATACGACGTTTGCCGAGCTCGTCGCGGAGATGATGCGCGAAGACTTGAAGGTGGCGCAGCGCGACGAACTGGCGCGCCAGAACGGGTTCAAGTATTTCAACTACAACGAGTGAGATCGCGGCCATGATTCCCGTCTACCAGCCGTATTTCACCGGCCGCGAGAAGGACTACGTCAATCAATGCCTGGACTCGACCTGGATATCGTCCAAGGGCGAGTTCATCGGCAAGTTCGAGAAGGCCTTCGCCGAATACATCGGCTCGCCGCATGCGACGAGCGTGGCCAATGGCACGGTGGCGATCCACCTTGCACTCGAAGCGCTCGGCATCGGTCCCGGCGACGAGGTGATCGTGCCGACGCTGACCTACGTCGCCTCGGTCAATACCATTCTGCAGACCGGCGCCAAACCGGTGTACGTGGATTCGCTCGAGCACTCCTGGCAGATCGATCCGGAAGACGTGCGGCGCAAGATCACGCCGCGGACCAAGGCGGTCATGGCGGTGCACCTGTACGGCCTGCCCTGCGACATGGATAGCCTCACGCGCATCTGCGAAGAGCATGGGCTGCTGCTGGTCGAGGATTGCGCGGAAGGCTTCGGCACCTGGTATCACGGCAAGCACGTCGGTACTTTCGGCGACATCGCCACATTCAGTTTCTTCGGCAACAAGACGATCACGACCGGCGAGGGCGGGATGGTTGTCGCGCGCTGCAGGGCCGTGATCGAGCGTGCGTACCATCTCAAGAACCAGGGCGTATCGCCGGCACGCGAGTACTGGCACGATGTCGTTGCCTACAATTACCGCATGACCAACATCTGCGCGGCGATAGGTCTGGCCCAGCTCGAAAGCGCGGCGTCGATCATCGCGAAGAAGCGCCAGATCGCCGACTGGTATCGCGAGGCACTGCGCGGCCTGCCGCTGAAGTTCCACGACGAATTGCCCGGTACGGTGCATTCGTACTGGATGTGCTCGATCGCGGTCGATGATGCCGCCGATCGCCAGCCGCTGCGCGAACACCTGCGCGCCGCGGACGTGGAGACGCGGCCGTTGTTCCACGCCTGCCACACCCTGCCGCATTGCGCAGTCGAGGGCCATTTCCCGGTCGCATCGTCGTTGTCCGCCCGCGGCATCAACCTGCCGAGCTATCCCGCGCTCACGCGCAAGCAAGTGGAACAGGTCTGCGCCTCGATCCATGCCTACTTCCAGCGGGCAGCGCGTGGACAAGCGGTGGATTCCGCAGGCCTGCGCCGGTACGCCTCGGCCGGCTCCGCGGTCTGAGCGATGGCCGACAGCTATTTCGGCGGTGTCTGGGCGGCCCGCCACTTCTGGATCCATCTGGCCATGTCGGACCTGCGCTCGCGCTGGCGCAGATCCTTTTTCGGCATTCTCTGGACCCTGATCCAGCCGCTCGGCATGACTTTGCTGATCTCGTTCGTGTTCAGCAACATGTTTCACACATCGATCCGCGAATACGCGCCCTACATCCTCTCCGGAATCGTGGTCTGGGACTTCGTCGTCGCCTGCGCGATCGGTGGCTCGTTGTCGTTCGTCCAGGCCGATGCCTACATCAAGCAATACGGGCACCCGCTGGCGATCTACACGCTGCGGGCTGTGCTGACCAATCTTGTCGTCCTTCTGCTTGCCACGTCCGGTCTCGTGGTCTGGGTGCTGGCCGTGATGCCGGACCGGTTCGGCTGGCCCTGGCTGGCCGCGACCACGATCTTCCCGATCGTCGCGCTGATCATGTGGCCGAGCTCCACCCTGCTTGCCTACGTCGCGACCCGATTTCGCGACCTTCCCCACGCGCTCAACCTGATCCTCCAGGCGATGTGGTTCGTCTCGCCGATCTATTTCGAGGAGAAGGCGTTTCGTGGCGCCAAGCTCGACTATCTTGTCGACTACAATCCTCTCTATCACCTGCTGCAGATCGTGCGTGCTCCGCTGTTGCAGGGAGAGTGGCCGACGACGACGAACTATGCCTATTGCTTCGGTCTTGTCGCCGTGCTTTCGTTCGCCGCATGGCTGTTCGGGCGCAGCGTCGAGAAGAAGGTCATCTTCTATCTATGAGCAATCTGATCTCGATGAAGAACGTCGATCTGAGCTATGCCTCGACCGCGTTCAAGGAGCGCTCGCTGAAGACCGCGATGACCAACCTGTTGCGCCCGAAAAATAGGCGGATCGAGGTGCAGGACATCAAGGCGCTGAAAAACGTCAGCGTGGACATCCGCTCGGGCGAGCGCGTCGGCCTGCTCGGCCACAACGGCGCCGGCAAGAGCACGTTCCTCAAGGTCGTCGCCGGGCTGTATCCGATTTCCGCCGGCACGCGCACGGTGCGAGGCGTGGTGCGTTCGATGTTCGACCTCAGTCTCGGCTTCGAGCCCGATGCGACCGGGCGGGAGAACATTCTCTATCGCGGGCTGCTGCTCGGGCTGACGCCGAAGTTCATGCGCGCCATCGAGGACGAGGTGGTCGCGTTCGCCGACCTTGGCGAATTCATCGACTATCCGATCAAGACCTATTCCGCCGGCATGCTCGTGCGCCTGGCATTCGCGATCACCACCGCGGTCGGCGGCGACGTGCTCCTGCTCGACGAGGTCATCGGCGCGGGCGATGCCAATTTCATGCTCAAGGCCAGGCAACGCATCCGCGAACTGATCGAGAAATCCGAAGTCCTGTTGCTCGCCTCGCACGACTTCGCAACCCTGCGCTCGACCTGCGAGCGCGGCCTCGTGTTCCACCACGGAGAATTGCGTTTCGACGGCGCGATGGATGCATGCATCGACGAATACAAGCAACTGAACGGGCTGGCGCAATGAGTGGCAAACCCCTGCGCGTGATGTGGTTGTTGAACCATACCTCGGCGAGAAAGTTCGAAGTGCCGATGCTCAAGCAGGCCGGTGTCGACGAGTTTTTCCTGCCGAAGAAATACGTGGCGGACATCGAGTTCCGCTCCGCCTCCGTTTCCTGGGAGGAAGACGCGAACCTCACCATCCCGGCCGACGACCTGGCCGTCCTCAACGAGCAGGACTGGTATCGCTCGCCGTCGCGGCAGGCCTGGGACATCGCGAACCGGCATTTCGACGTCCTGTTCTTCATCTTCTACAAACCCGAGATACTCACCAGCATCGCGAATCATTTCCACGGCGCGGCATTGTGGCGCACCTACGGCGTCGCGCAGGGCGTCACCTACGACAGCATCCTGAAGCAGATCTCGCCCAACGAGGCTACGTACAAGACGAAGTCGCTGGGGCGCCGCCTCTGGTTCGCGGAGGCGTATCCGCATCTGCACGAAGTCGAGCCGGAATATCTTGCGCGTCGGCGCCTGTATCTGCCGCTGGGCTTGATCGACACCCGGGTCAACGCCCGCTGGAGCGGCAACGACAAGAAGATCTTCTTCGTCTGCCCGAATATCGCCACCAATCCGTACTACGCCAACGTATACAACGAATTCAGGAAATCCTTCGGCAGCTTTCCGCATGTGGTCGGCGGGATGCAGGCGATCGATCCGGGGCATGCGGACGTGCTCGGCTTCGTGCCCCAGGAAGTGCACGAACGGAACATGCGGGAGTTTCGCCTCATGTTCTATCACTCGACCGAACCCAACCACATCCACTACCACCCGTTTGAGGCGATTCGCGCCGGCATGCCGCTTGTCTTCATGGGTGGCGGTCTGCTTGATCGGCTTGGCGGGAAAGGCATGCCGGGTCGCTGCGCGACCATCGAGGAGGCACGCAAGAAGGTGCGTCGCATCCTCGACGACGACCGCGCCCTGATCGAGGACATCTGCAGGACGCAGGTCACGCTGCTCGAGCCGATGCGTGCCGAGAACTGCGTGGAGGAATGGCGCAGGAACCTGCGCCTGGTCGTCGAAGATCTCGAAGCCGGGCGTCGCAGCCAGCCCGTCACCACGAACAGGAAAAAGCGCATTGCGGTGATCGTGCCGGTCGGTTATCGCGGCGGCAGCCTGCGCGGCGCGAAGTTGCTGGCGCAGGCGATTCATGTCGGCAGCCGCCGCTTCGGCGAGGATGCCGATGTGGTGCTGCTGCATCTCGACGACCGCGGCCTGTACCCGGAAGAGGAATTCGACGACCTGCCCGAAGGAATCGTCCGCCGCCCGTTCAACTGGAAAACCATGGACGGCGTCGAGGCCACCCGCGCCATGCGCTTCGCCGGCCACGAGGGCTGGGAGCCGGCTTCGCTGCACTACATCTTGCCGGACGATGGCGTTGCCGATCTGATGGATTGCGATGTGTGGATCGTCATTTCCGACCGGCTTTCAATGCCGTTGCTCCCGCTGCGGCCATACATGCTGATGGTGTACGACTACATCCAACGCTACGTTCCGATCATGTCACCCGGCGCGGACCATATGTTCCTCGCCGCCGCGCGCCGCGCCACGCGCGTTATGGTGACGACCGAGTTCACCTATCGCGACGCCTTGCAATACGCGGGTGTGCCGGAGGATCGGTTGTCCAGGCTGCCGATGCTCGCGCCGGCCTATACCGGATTCGCTCCGATGGACGCCGATCGCGGCAACGACTACTTCCTGTGGACGACGAACGCCGCCCCACACAAGAACCATGAGCGCGCGCTCGAAGCGCTGAGGATCTACTACGAGGAACTGGACGGGCAGCTCGCCTGCATCGTCACCGGGGTCAACACGGCGAAGCTGATGAAGGAGCCGCCGCCGCACCTGGAAAAGAGCGCAAACCTGTTCAAGGCCAGCAAGCTGTTGAAGAAGCGCGTGCGCTGGCTGGGCGAGCTCGGTGAAGGAAGTTACCGGAAAACGCTCGCCGGCGCCGCGTTCCTCTGGCATGCCGGCAGCATGGACAACGGCAGCTTCAGCGTGGTCGAGGCGGCGGCAGCCGGCGTGCCCGCATTGAGCAGCGACTATCCCGCGATGCGCGAAATGGATGCGCAGTTCTCGTTGCATCTGGCCTGGATGGACGCGACGCGGCCGCGCAGCATGGCGACCGCGTTGAAGACGATGGAATCGGCATGGCGGCAAAGGAAAAGTCATCTGCCGTCCGCGGAAATCCTCGCGAAACAGGCCGTCGGCGAACTCGCCGGCGAGTACTGGAAGGTGGTGCGCGAATGTCTGTGAAACGATATGGCATGTATCTGGCGTATCCGCCCACGGTCGATCTGCGTCACGATGGACTCGGCCGGCATCTCGCATCGTTCCTGAAGGGAGCCGCGGAACGGCGCGACGTGCACTTCGTCCTGCTCTGCCCGAGCTGGGCGCGGGAGGGGCTGCAGGCGTTATTCAAGACCGAGGGCGTCGCCGGCGATTTCGACCTGGTCACTCCTTCCGGCAAGCCGGTGATCCTGCGCTGGTACGAGGCGTTCCTGCGCTACAGGAATCGCGTGCGCAGCCGCAGTCTCTGGTATCGCATCGTCTCGTCGGCGACGCAGCGATTGAATTGGTGGGTCGATCACATCGAGCGTCGTCTCGGCGTCGCCTATTCGGTTGCGGCGTTGCTGCCGGTCCTCCTCGAATTGGCGGTGCTGTTGGCGCTGCTCCTGCTGTTAGCGGTCATTCTCGGCCCGATTGCGCTGATGGTCGGTCTGGTGGGCCTGGCCGTCATCGGCATCAGGCGCGGCCTGCGCGCGGCGACCGCACTGGTCCGGCAGGAAGCAGCGAAGCGCGCGACCGGCGCGGATGTCGCCGTCCTGCAGTACATCGCTTCGCGCTTCGGTTCGCTGCTGCATCCACCCAAGGACAACGAATGGGTGTTGCACCTGTACAAGTACATGGAAGAAGCGGAGAGCGAACGGATGCTGCGCCTGATCGACGGCATGCAAGATGTACGCGCCTGGTACAGTCCCTCGGCATTCTGGCCGGCGTTCAACCGGATCCGCGCCCCGCGGCTGATGTGCGTGCCCGACGTCGTTCTCAGCGAGTTCCCGGCAACGTTCGCGAAGACCGGCGGCAGCCGCTATCTGAAGGCGTTCGAGGCCGTCGAGGCCGCGATCTACGGCGGGCGCAACTTCGTGACCTACAGCGACACGATCAAGTACGGGACGCTGGTCGGTCGCTATGGAATCCGCGCCGAGGACGTTGCCACGATCCGGCATGCGCCGAGTGACCTGAGCCGCTGGGTCAGCGCGAAGGACATTGCCGATGGCGGGGCGACCGAGCGCTACTATTGCGGGACGCTGATCCGCAGCGCGCTCGCCAAATCCACCGTTCCGGCCTACTCCGGCGAATTCCTCAATGTTTCGTTCAAGTATCTGTTCTACGCAAGCCAGTTTCGCCCGAACAAGAACCTGACCATGTTGATTACCGCCTACGAGCACCTGCTCAGGAAGCGGCATATTGGCCACAAGCTGCTGTTGACCGGAAGTCCGCAGGAGTTCCAGCCGGTGCGCGAGCTCATCGAAAAGTTTTCCCTGCAGAACGATGTGCTCTGCCTGTACAGATTGCCGGTACAGGAGCTGGCTGCCTGCTACAAGCTGGCCGATCTGGCAATCAATCCCAGCCTCAGCGAAGGCGGCTGCCCGTTCACGTTCACCGAGGCATTGTCGGTCGGCACGCCGGTCGTAATGGCAAGGATCGCGGTGAGCGAAGAAGTGTTGACCGATCCCGAACTGCAGCAGGCGACGTTTTTCGATCCGTACGACTGGCGCGACATGGCGCGCCGCATCGAATGGGCGATCGGCCATCGCGAGGAGCTGCTGCAATTGCAATCGCGAACCTACACCGAGCTGGCGCGGCGCACCTGGAGCGACGTCGTCGACGAGCACGTCGAAGCTTTCGAACGCATCGCAGGCGATGCAGCCGTACAGCATCTGCGGCCGGTATGAACACCCCGACCGGATTGCTGATCCACGGCTTCGGCGGCCACGCGCGCAGCGTCGCCGACATCGCGCTGGCCTGCGGCGTCGCACAGTTGCTGTTCATCGATGCGAATGCGCGACCGGGCGAGTCGTTTCACGGATTCGAGGTGCGCAGCGAATGGGGCGGGCCGTTGCCGCCGGGCTGGGCCGTGTTCAGTGCGTCCGGCAACGGCGCTACGCGTCGGCGCCAGATCGCCGCATTCCGCCAGGCCGGTTTGCCGATCGCCACGCTGGTCGCGCCGGATGCCACGCTGGGCTTCGGGAGCCGCATCGGTGTCGGGACGCTGGTCGCGCGATCGGCACATGTCGGCCCCGACGCCGTGGTCGGCGAAGGCTGCATCATCAACACCGGCGCGATCGTCGAGCACGAGTGCACGATCGGCGACTGGACCCACGTCTCGGTCAACGCCACGATCGCCGGCCGCAGCCGGATCGGCGCCGCGTGCATGATCGGCGCCGGCGCCACCGTCATCGACGGTGTCGGCGTATGTGATCGAGTCGTCGTCGGTGCCGGCGCTGTCGTTGTGCGTCTGATCGACGTGGCGGGCGTGTATGCGGGCGTGCCCGCACGTGTGTTGCGGGGGGCATCGCCGTGAGCGCGCGCCAGCGCACTTGGATCTTCGTTGCCGTTGCGCTCGTATGTGTCCTGGCGATCTGGTTGCCGTTCGGTTTCGGCATGACCGGCCTGATCGAGGAGTGGCAGGAACTGGGCAATTTCACCGTGGACGGCCCGGTGTTTTTTGCCAACATCGTCCGTCCAGAGGCTGACGCGCTGCGGCCGATGAGTCATCTCCCGTTCGCCGCCGCGTATGTGCTCGGGCCGAACTCACTCGTTTCCTGGCATCTGCTGCTGATGCTGGCGCTGGTGGTGAAGGGCTGCGCATCCGGCCAGCTCGCGTACCGGGCGACCGGCTCGTTTGCCGTCGCCTTGGTCGCGGCCGCGCTGATCGTGCTGTATCCGGCGGACACCATGCAGCTGTCGTTTCGCGCGCTGCACATCAACTGGTCGCTGTCGCTGGCCTTGCTCGCCTGCTCGATCTACGTCTACGCCTGGGATCGGCGACGACCTGGCGTTGCCGTCGTCGCGGCGGCGGCCGGTTTGCTGGCGATCCTGGTCTACGAGGTCGCGCTGACCTGTTTCGTGATTCCGTTTCTGGTCGTTTTCGCGCGCGACGGCCTGCGCGGATTACTCTCGGGCCTGCGCGATCGCCTGGCGTTGCTGTGGGTCTGGGTCACCGCGGCTGCGCTGTACCTGGTCTATGCGATCTGGATGTCGGGCAGGGTGGCCACCTACCAGGCCAGTCTGATAAGCGGCCGAAGTCTGGGTTCCCTGTTCACCCAGACGCTGCCGCAACTGTTCACGATCGGCGAGAGTCGCGCGATTCTCGGCGGCTGGTTCGATGCGGCGCAGATTTTGGCCAGCGAATATCGATCCCTGGTCTACCCGGTTGTCGCCGCGCTCGTGCTCGCGGGACTGGTCTGGGCAGGCAGCCGCAAGGCGGCGCTTGTGGACGCACCGGCGCAGGGCTCGCGCATGGCGCGGCTCGCACGCCTCGCCGGTATTGGGATCGCATTGATCGCCGCCGGTTATCTGCCCTACCTGTCTTCGCCGGCACATATGGCGATCAGCCAGCGCACCTATCTGTTCGCCTCGTTCGGGGCCGTGCTGCTGTGGACGGCATTGCTGCTCGGAATGGCGTTCGTCTCGCGGTTGCTGGCCGCGTCGACCGCCGTTGCCCTGCTGCTTCTCGGCCTCGGCGCGCAACTGGTCCAGTTCGAGCACTACGCACGCATCGCCGACGTACAGAGAAATCTGCTGCGCGGAATAGTCGGAAACTTCGACGGCAACATGGACGGCAAGACATTGATCGTGGTCGATGGCAGCAACTATCTCGGCCAGACGTGGGTATTCCTGCCGGTCAACCTGCGCCTTGCGCTCGAGTATTTCTACCAGCATCGGCTCAACGGTATCGAGATCTGCCGTGCTCCGAGCATGGAATGGATTTGGCAAGACGTGAACCTTCTGCCGCAGAGGGGAATCTGCAGCGAAGCGGAGACGGAGTGGGTGTTCCACACTACCGAAGAGCCGGCAGAGGCCAGTGGCAAGCGTATCGCAAAAGATCGCGCCATCGTCATCCGGATCGGCGCCGATGGCCACATCGTCAGCGATCCGCGGCTCGATGCGTACCGCACGGAATTGCAGTCGGGCAGAAGCAAACTCGCAACGCGATACCGCAACGTGCTTGCGCCGCCGACCTGGGACCATCGTGCCGCGATATTCGGGTCGGAAGGCCCCGGCCATTCGTACCATGGCAGCTTCGGGCGATGGTGGAGCATGGACATACCGATGCGCGGCTACGGTTGGCGCGAAACCGAGTGGGAAGTATCCTCGCGTTTTCACCACGTGGCATCGGCGTGGCAAACGGGAACCACAGCCGGTCTCTATTTCGATCTCGCCCCATCCGCCGCCACCTACCGTCTGCATGTCAAGTTTGCGATGTTCGCCAGCGACAGGGTGCGCAGCGCCGTGCACATTGCGCTGAACGATGCGCCAGTCGAATGCCGGTGGACGTCGTACCGCGAATGCGAGGGAGAGGTCGACGCGCGGTCGTTGCGCAAGGTCGGCAACGCAATCGAATTCACCGCGCCGACCGAGCCGAACTACTACGACCTTGCGTTGCGGCTAGTTTCCTTCAGCCTGGTTCCGGACGAATCCAGCCGCTAGGCCGTCACGGCGCTCGATGGGAGTCCATCGAGGCACTCGCGGAGGATCAGGAATCGGCGCTGCCGGCACCGCGGTCGTGTTCGTCGCCACGTTGCCGGGACGAGAACGACAGCCACTTGTGCCCCAGATAGCTGGTGAACACCGGCGCGGCGATGCCGCACGCATGCGCGATTTCGTAGGCGTGCCGGACGACGTGCAGACGTGGCAGGGCCCAATCGACCAGCAGCAGGCTGATCAGCACCGTCTGCAGCAGCGCCACTACGTTGACGATCACGAACCAGAACAGCTGCCGGGGCAGCGACTTGTCCGAACGGGCGAAGACGAAGTGGCGGAACAGCACGAATGCCGTCGTCAGTCCGACCAGATAGGCCAGCACGACCGCCGGCACGAACGTCAGCCATTGGCTGAACAGGATGCGTGAGCAGAAGTTGGCGGTCGCGGCCATGCCGCCGGCAGCGAGGAAGTGCAGGAATCTGCGCGATTCCCTCGGTTGCGGCGTGTCGTCGCTGTTGCCGCCGATGCGTTTCATGTGGACCTCAAGCCAGCAGGGTGCGTGCGAGTTCACGCCCGACCTTCACGCTCTCCGAAATCGAGCGGTCTTCGGGGTAGTAGTACGAAGTGTCGGCCATGATCAACCCGGTGATCGGCGTGCGCGTCGGCGGCAACATCGCGGCAAAACCTGGCGGGCAGATCGTTTGCGCGAAATCGTAGCGGTGGCAGTGGCTCGCGAGCACCCACTCCGGCTTGAACCGAGGATTGAGCTTTGACAGACAACCTATCGTCTCGTCGATGAAGGAGTGGTCGTTTCGCGCGTACTTCGGGTGCGTCTTCGGCATGTAGAACGGCGCGTAGACGATCGCCGGGCCCGCGCCCGGGTTGAGGTTCGAGTATTCGATCAGGCCCGGAATCTCGATGCCTTCGTCGCAGATGTTCATCCAGAAATTCTCGCTGAGCGGTTGCTTCAGCTTCAGGATGACGCAGACGACCGGAATATTCTTGATCGCGCGGATGCGCGCGGTGAAGTCTTGCGGCAGGTCGGGCACAAGCTGCGGCAAATACTGGATCGGCGCCGTGCTGACCACATTGTCGACCGCACGTTCCTCGCCCGCGACCACGATGCCGCGCACCTTGCCGGCGCCGTCGGTCGCCACCTTGTCGATGCCCGAGCACAGATGGATGCGGCCGCCGAGCGCCTCGATGCGCGCGCGCAGCGCGTCGAGCAGCGTGATCGAGCCGCCGTCGAGATAGCCCAGCGATTCATGGAACAGGTTGCGTCGCGACAGCGCGACGCGCTTGATGCGGGTGCCGAGCCACGCGGCCGAGAGCTGGTCGCTCAGTTCGTAGAACTTGAGATGGAACAAGCGTTCCCACAGCACCTTGCAGGCGCGTTCGCCGAGCCACGACTTCAGCCACGGCAATGCGCCGATCTTGTCGAGTGCGGTCCAGTCCTTGACGCCCTTGATCTTCATCACCTGCAGCGCATAGCGGAATTTTTCGATCAGGCTCAGACCGTCGAAGCGCAGCAAGGCCTGCGGCGTGCCCCACTTGTACAGGCGGCCGTTCCAGAAGAAGCCCATCTTCGTGTCCGTCCAGCGCAGTCGGCCGGACAGGCCGAGTTCGGCAAGCAGGCCGAACAGCGGTTGGTCGGTCTTGCAGATGAAATGGTAGTAGCGCTCGATCGCGAGTCCGTCGAAATCGAAATGTGCGGACATGCCGCCGATGCGGTCATCGCGTTCGTAGACGTCGACCTCGTGCCCGGCCTTGAGCAGGTCGAGTGCGCAGACCAGACCCATCGGGCCGGCGCCGATCACGGCGGTTTTGGTCGCTGTCACGAATACCCCCGGTCAGCGCTTCAAGACGACAGCGCTGTAACGCGGGTCGCAGTAGCTTTCGCGCACCGCATCCTCGAACGGTGTCTGCGTCACACCGAACGCCACGCGCGTGTCGACGCCGTGGAATTCGTCGCCGGCGCTGAGCGCCTCGAGCTGGTCGGCGGTGAACGGTGGCTTGCCGCTGAACAGCGCGTAGATTCTGAGCAACGCGCGGAAAAGCGGATAGGGAATATGCACGATCAGCGTGCGCATCCGCTTGACGCGCTTGATCGTGCGAATGATGTCGACGTAGTCGATGCGCGTGTCGCCGCAGACGTCGTAGGCAGCGCCGTCCGGTTGCGTCTCGATGCACCTGGCGATGCAGCGGCAGAAATCGCGCTCGTACAGCGGCTGGCGCATGTATTTGCCGTCGCCCGGAATCGGGAACAGCGGAGTCTTCGCCATGAAGCGCGACAACCAGCCCAGATGCTTGGGATCGAACCAGCCGAACATCAGCGTCGGCCGCAGCACGCAGTGCCTGATACCGGAATCGACGACGAGTTTTTCCTGCGCTTTCTTCGTGTTCGTGTAGTCGTCGTTCGCAACCGAATTCACGACCGACGAAGAAATGTGCACGAGGTAGGGTACGCCGTGACGCTTCGCTGCGGCCAGCACGACACGCGTCGCATCGATGTTGTTGCGCACGAAAATTTGCGGCTGCTTGCCGGTGATCTGCGCGTGCAGTTGCACGACGCAGGTGGCGCCGTCGAAGCTCGACTCCCACTCGCCGTGCTCGGCGACGTCGGCAAGGATGGCCTGCACGTCGGGATGCAGTCGGCGCAGGACGCCGAGGTTGTACTCGTGCTTGTCGATCGCGACAAGGTTGCGGTAACCCTGCGCCTTCAGTTCGACGACGAGATTCTGGCCGACCAGGCCGGCGGCGCCGGTCAAGACGATTCTCGCGTGTTTTCCCTCCCCTGGAACCGGGGCCCGGCCATTCCGGGGCCGGGACGACGATGGCGCTCGATCCATGTTCACAACTTCAACTTCTTGAAGATCGACTCCGGGATATGCTTGATCACGAGCATGATCGGCGCCCAGAACCACGGCAGGTAGACGACGCTGCGGCGCTTGTCGATCGCGCGCACGATGCCCGCTGCCACCATGTCGGGTTTGGCCCACAGCGCGCCCTTGTTCGCGATGTTCGCGGTCATCGGCGTATCGACGAAGCCGGGCTTGATCGTCAGCACGTCGACGCCCGATTTCGCCAGGCGCTGGCGCAGGCCCGAGAGGAACGCCGTCACCGCGGCCTTGGTTGCAGCGTAGGCGTAATTGCTCTGGCGGCCGCGATCGCCAGCGACCGAGGAAATCACCGCGAGCATGCCGGCCTTGCGCGTTTCGAACGTGTTCGCGAGCATGGTCAATATCGCCATCGTCGACAGCGCGTTGACGTCGAATTCGCGACGCAGTGCGTCGATGGATCCTTCGCATTCGCGTTGGTCCGACAGCGTGCCGTGCGCGATCAGCACGGTATCGAGGCCGCCAAGTTCGCGTTCGGCCCGATCGACGATCGCCCGGTGCGCGGTGAAGTCGGCAACGTCGAGCGTTGCGATCGCTGTGCGCACGGCGCCGCGCACGTCGAGATCGGCCTTGATAGCCTGCAGTCGCTCGGCATTGCGCGCGACCAGGAACAGCGCATCGCCGCGCGCGGCAAATATGCGCGCGGTGGCTTCGGCGATCGCGGAGGTCGCTCCGATGATCAGGACTCTTTTCATGGAAGGCACCTCGAAAAAGCGTAGCGAGCGAAGAGAATTTGCGCGTCGCCGGAGCGCAGGAACCGGAGTGTACTCAGATGTACATGAGGATTCCGAGCACCGCCGGCGCGCAAATTGTCGAGCGCAGTAGGTTTTTCGAGGTGCCCGTGATTCATTCCATCACCCGGCGCCAGAAGCCCGAGGAAAATTTCGGGTCGATGTGTGCCAGCATCTGCTGCCAGCGCGGAAAATATTGGCGAAA
This sequence comes from Pseudomonadota bacterium, assembly GCA_018240465.1. Lineage (GTDB taxonomy): Bacteria > Pseudomonadota > Gammaproteobacteria > Xanthomonadales > Rhodanobacteraceae > Rudaea. Next base: position 14,645 of record JAFEFS010000085.1, on the reverse strand, counting down.
GCGCGTGCCGCTCAGGCGCGCATCCTTGGCCGGATAGACGGCGCCGCCGGCTGCAGCGACGATGTCGTCGAGCCGGTCGAGCAGGGAGAACGTTGCCGCACCGTGGTTGGGGAAATCCAGCGCCAGCGTCGTACCGGCACGCGCGAATGAAAGTATACCCGCGGGCGGGCGATCGCCAAACACCTTGAGTACAGCGAGGAACGAGCCGCTGCCAGCCGCCGCGATGCGCTTGAGCAATTCGCTGACTGCCGCTTCCGCTGCCGCGGACGGTACCACGCACTGGTATTGCAGGAAACCGCGCGGACCGTAGATGCGGTTCCACTCGCCGACCGCATCGAGTGGATAGAAATACGGCTCGTAGCACACGATTGCGTGGCCTTCGCGTGCGCGGCGGAAATACAGCTCGTTGAATGCGCGCAGGCTGAACGAATTGATCAGCGAGAACGGCGGTGTGAACGGCACGACGAGCCGACGCTGACGCGACGCGCGAGCGGCGGTCGTGGCCGGCGCGTGATTGGCGCGGAAGAACAGGCCGCGGCCGAACGCGCCGCCGCTCGCGGCGCAATCTATCCAGGCGACGGTGTAGGCGTAGTCGCGTTCGGACTGCGCGGACAAGGCGAAGAATTCGCCGAGGCTCGCGAAGCGCCGCGTCTCCTGCGTCATCCACGGGCCGGCGATGCGCAGCAGGCGGAATTCCGCCCAGACGACGAGGCCGGTCAGGCCGAGGCCGGCGATCGTTGCGGTATACAAATCCACATTTTTTGTCGGGCTGCATTCGATGCGTGTGCCGTCCGAGCGCAACAGCTCGAAGCGCAGCAAGTGCTCGCCGAACGTGCCTGCGCCGTGGTGGTTCTTGCCGTGCACGTCGTTGGCGATCGCGCCGCCGACGCTGACGAAGCGCGTGCCCGGCGTCACCGGCAGGAACCAGCCGCGTGGCACGACGAAGTCGAGGATGTCGGCGAACAGCGCGCCGGCCTCGCAGCGCAGGACGCCACTCACCGGATCGAAGGCGAGGTAACGGTCGAGCCCGCGCGTATGCAGCAGCGTGCCACCGTCGTTGAGGCAAACATCGCCGTAGCTGCGGCCGTTGCCGTAGGCGAGCATGCTGCCGTCGACGGTCGGCAGCGGCGCGTCGCGCCAATGCAACGGCACGATGTCCTGCCGCGCGCGCGGATAGCGGCCCCAGGATGTCCCGGCAACGGCCATGTCAGATGGCAATGGCCACGACGACGGCGCACAGGGCGAGCACGATCCGGCTGACATAGTCGGTCAGCGCGAACACGACCGGGTCGTCGTCCATCAGGCCACGATGCGCCTTGAACCAGACGCGGCTGATCCAGTACAGCAGCAGCGGGCACAGCAACCACAGCACCTGCTGGTGCCGGTACAGCACTTCGCTGGCCGCGCTGTTGATGTACAGCGCGAGCACGAGCACGGCCAGATAGCCACTGGAGCCGCCGAGCGAGGCGATCAGGCCCACGTCATCTACTTCGTAGCCGCGTCCGTCGCTGCGGCCGCGGCCCTGCTGCATCAGGCTGCGCAATTCGGTGTAGCGTTTGACCAGGGCCAGGCTCAGGAACAGGAACATCGAGAACGCGAGCAGCCAGAACGACAGCGTAACGTGGATAGCGGCGGTGCCGGCGATGATGCGCAGCGTGTAGAGTGCGGCGAGCACGACGGTGTCGAGCATGGCGATGCGCTTGAGGCGGAACGAATAGACCAGCGTAAGCAGCCAGTAGCCGAGCAGCACGAGCACGAATTCCTTGCCGGCCGCCAGCGCCAGCGCGAATGCCGAAAACGTCAGCAGCGGCGCGACGACCAGACCGGACGCCAGCGACAGCGCGCCGGTCGCGAATGGCCGCGTCCGCTTGCGCGGATGGTTGCGGTCGGACTCCAGATCGAGCAGATCGTTGAGTATGTAGACCCCAGAGGCGCACAGGCCGAAGCTGACGAAGGCGATCACCGACAGCAGTACCGCGTCCGCCTGGAACAGCCTGTGCGAGGCGAGCAGCGGCAGAAAAACGAGAAAGTTCTTCAGCCACTGATGCAGGCGCAGCGCCTTGGCCCAGGTTCCGGCGCCGCCGCTGTCGCGCGGCAGCGTCTGTGCGAGCGACGTCACCGCGGAGGCCTGGCGCGCGAGATCCCCGGGTGCGTTGACGACGATCGCGTTGCGCGCCTGCCGCCATACCTCGAGGTCCGCAACCGCGTTGCCGGCGTAGTCGAAGCCGCGTCTGCCGAAGCGGCCGACCAGCGCTTGCGCCTTGTTGGCGCCGGCGAGATTGCGCTCGCCATCGCTGGCGAGCACCTCGTCGAATACGCCGAGATGCGCGGCAATGGCTTCCGCGTACCTGCGATCCGACGCCGTGCAGAGTACCCGGTACCGCGACGAGCCTCGCAGCAGGCCGACGACGCGCTCGTCGTAGGGCAGCAGGGAAACATCGATCTCGCTGCGCACCGCGATCTCGCGCTTCATCGCCGCCTTGCCGCGCAGCAGCCAGACCGCGCAGCGCAGAATGTTGAGTGGATTGCGGCGAACGAGGCCCAACGCGGACTCGATCAGCAGGTCGGAACGGATCAGCGTACCGTCGAGATCGACGCACAACGGAATGTCGTCGCGCTGCTCCGCAGTCGTCATGCGCAATGCCTAGACGCAAAGCTCCGCGCGCAACGCCTCGAACAGGCGCAATGCCTGCGGATTGGCGAGCGCGTCGGTGTTCTTCACCGGACGGCCGTGGATCGCTTCGCGCACGGCGATCTCGGTGATCTTGCCCGAGATCGTGCGCGGAATGTCGGCGACCTGCAGGATCCTCGCCGGTACGTGGCGCGGCGTCGTGTTGGCGCGAATCTGCTTCTTGATCCTTTCGCGCAGCGCATCGTCGAGCACGCAGCCTTCACGCAGGCGCACGAACAGGACCACGCGCACGTCGTTGTCCCAGTCCTGGCCGACCGCGATCGATTCGAGCACTTCGGGCAACTGTTCGACCTGGCGGTAGATTTCCGCCGTACCGATGCGCACGCCGCCCGGATTCAGCACGGCATCGGAGCGTCCGTAGATGACGATGCCGTCGTGCTCGGTCAGCAGCGCGTGGTCGCCGTGGCACCAGACGTTTTCCACTTTGGAAAAATACGCATTCTTGTACTTCGAGCCGTCGGCGTCGTTCCAGAAACCGACCGGCATGCACGGGAATGGCGCGGTGCAGGCGAGTTCGCCCTTCTCGCCTCGCAGTGGTTGGCCGGAGTCGTCGAGGATCTCGACCTTGAGGCCGAGGCCGCGGCATTGCAGCTCACCGCGGTAGACCGGCAGCAGCGGATTGCCGAGCGCGAAGCAGGAAATGATGTCGGTGCCGCCGGAGATCGAGGCAAGCAGCAGGCGCTCCTTCACGTCGCGATAGACGTAGTCGAAGCTCTCGTCGGCCAGCGGCGAACCGGTAGAGAGGATCGTCTTCAGCGTCGTCAGCTTGTGCGATTCGCGCGGCTTGACCCCGGCCTTCTCGCTTGCCGCGATCCACCTCGCGCTCGTGCCGAACACGCTGATGCCGACTTCGTCGATCAGATCCCACAACGTCGTCGCATCCGGGTGTGACGGCGAGCCGTCGTAGAGAACGAGTGTCGCGCCGACCGCGAGGCTCGAGACCAGCCAGTTCCACATCATCCAGCCGCAGGTGGTGTAGTAGAAGATCTTGTCCTCGCGCTTGAGGTCCGTGTGCAGCACGAGCTCCTTCAGATGCTGGATCAGCGTGCCGCCGGCGCCGTGGACGATGCATTTCGGCACGCCCGTGGTGCCCGAGGAATACATGACGTAGAGCGGATGGTCGAATGCGGTCGCGGTGAATTCGATCTCGCGCGCCTCGCCGCCCGCGAAGTCGGACCATGCGATCGCGTTGGCGATGTCGCCGAGTTTCAGCGCCGCGCCCGAATACGGCACGACGACGAGTTTCTCGATCGACGGGATCTGCGCGAGCACGTCGCGGATCTTGGCCAGGCAATCGAAGCTCTTGCCGCCGTACGGATACGCATCGGCCGTGAACAGCACCTTGGGTGCGATCTGGCCGAAGCGGTCGACCACGCCGTTGATGCCGAAGTCGGGCGAGCACGACGACCAGGTCGCGCCGAGCGAGGTCGCCGCAAGCATCGCGATGACGGTTTCGGGGATGTTCGGCATGAAGCCGGCGACGCGGTCACCGGCGACGACGCCGGCCTCGCGCAGCGCGTGCGCCAGCCTGCCGACTTCCTCGTGCAGTTGCGCGTAGGTGAACTCGCGCTTGTGTCCCCACTCATTGCGTGCGAGCAGCGCGACGCGGTCGTCCTTGTAGCGCAGCAGGTTCTGCGCGAAATTCAGGCGTACGCCGGGGAACCAGCGCGCGCCGGGCATCTTCCCGGCATCGACGAGCACCTCGTCGAAATCACCCGAGGCGCGGATGCCGCAGAACTCCCATACCGCGCGCCAGAATGCCTCCGGCTGGCGGATCGAGTAGTCGTAGAGACCGAAGTAGTCTTCGACCTGCGCCTTGTGCTCGGTCTGCACGAAGCGGATGAAGCGGGACAGGTTCGCGCGCTCGATGCGCTCCTTGCTCGGCTCCCAGATGGGACGTTGGGTGTTCAAGCGGCGTTCCCTCAGCAGTGTCTTCGAGAGCGCCGATTATAGATCAGCCCCGTTGCCGCCTGCCTGCGACTTAAGGAGTTTGCGCAGGAGTGGCGCGGACGTCGGCGGATCGACGCGGTCCCAAGCGCGGGCAGGGCGCGATGAACCCCGGCCCCGGCCCGAACCCTAGCCCAATGCCGCTTCGAGTTCCGGAATGATCTTGAACAGGTCGCCGACGAGGCCGATGTCGGCGATCTCGTAGATCGGCGCCTCGGCGTCCTTGTTGATCGCCACGATCGTGCCGGCGTCCTTGATGCCGGTCAGGTGCTGGATCGCGCCCGAGATGCCGATCGCCACGTACAGCTCCGGTGCGATGATCTTGCCGGTCTGTCCGACCTGCAGATCGCTCGGCACGTAGCCCGCATCGACCGCGGCGCGCGAGGCGCCGACCGCGGCGCCAATCTTGTCGGCGAGCTTGAAGATGATCGCGAAGTTTTCCGCCGAGCCGACGCCGCGGCCGCCGGAGACGACCTTTGACGCACTCTGCAAGTCCGGGCGTTCGCTCGAACCCTGGGCGAGTTCGACGAAGCGCGTGTGGCTCGGCACCTCGACATTCAGGGTCAGGGCTTCGACCGGCGCGGAGCCGCCGCCCGCGGCCGCCGGCCACGAGGCCGTGCGCACGGTCGCAACCACGGTCTGGTCGGCGGGGGCCTGCACGGTGACGATCGCGTTGCCCGCATAGATCGGGCGCGTGAACGTGTGCGCGTCGACCACGCTCATGATGTCGCTGACCTGGGCCACGCCGAGCAGCGCGGCGACACGCGGTGCGACGTCCTTGCCGAACGTGGTCGACGGCGCGAACACATGGCTGTAGCCGCTGGCGGCGGCGACGACTTGCGGTGCGTAGACCGCAGCCAGTGCGTGTGCACTGGCCGGGTTGGCGACGGCAAGCACCTTCGACACCCCGGCAATCTTCGCCGCTTCGGCGGCTATGGCATCCGGCGCATCGGCGAGTACGAGCACGTCGATCGCCGCAGCCTTGATCGCCTGCGCGCAGCTCACGCAGCGCGCAGTGCTCGGATTGAGTTTGCCGTTCAGGTGTTCGGCGATGATCAGGATTTTGGACATCACAGCAACCCCTTCGTCTTCAGCGCCGCGACGAGCTCGGCGGCATCCTTCACCATCACGCCCTTGCTGCGCTTGGCCGGCGGCGCGTAGTTCGTGGTCTTCAGCGTGTCGCCCGAGGCGACGCCGAGGTCGGCGAGCTGCAAGGTCTCCAGCGGCTTGGACTTGGCCTTCATGATGTCCGGCAGCTTGATGAAGCGCGGCTCGTTGAGGCGCAGGTCGGTGGTGATCACGGCCGGCAGGTCGACTTCGATCGTCTCCAGCCCCGCGTCGACTTCGCGCGTTACTTTCGCGGTGTTGCCGGACACTTCCACCTTGGATGCGAATGTCGCCTGCGGCCGGTTCCACAGCGCGGCCAGCATCTGCCCGGTCTGGTTGCAGTCGTCGTCGATCGCCTGCTTGCCGAGCAGCACGATCTGCGGCTGTTCCTTCTCGACCAGCTTGAGCAGCGCCCGCGCCGCGGTCAGCGGCTGGATCGCCTCGCTCGTGACGACGTGGACCGCGCGGTTCGCGCCCATGGCCAGACCGTTGCGCAGGTGCGCCTGGGCGTCGGCCGGTGCGATCGTGGCCACGACGACTTCGCTCGCAATACCCTTCTCGCGCAGACGCAATGCTTCTTCGAGGGCGATGTCGTCGAACGGATTGGCCGACAGTTTGACGCCTTCGGTAACCACGCCGGAACCGTCCGGCTTGACCTGGATGCGCACGTTGTAATCGACGACGCGCTTGTAGCCGACAAGAATTTTCATCGAGTGTTGACTTCCCTGGTGGATCGCGTACGCCGCCGTGGCGCGAGGGGAAGGCGATTTTACCCTATTGGCCGGAGCAAAATCTGCAAGCGCGCCGTTCAGCCCGGCGGAGCTGCGCAGTACGGTGCCACGGGCGCGCTGCGCGCGACGCAGTGCCGGTAGTCGGCGGGCAGGCCGGTCAGCGATTTCGATTCGCCGCGGGCCAGCGCGAAATCCGCGATGCGGTGCGTGGTGCAGGTGCTTGCCCTTGCGTCCTTGCCGTCGGCGCGGCAGTCGCTGGTGAACACGGTGTAGTAGCAATGCCCGCTCGCGCTTTCGTTGCAGGCGAAGCGGGTGATGCCTGGCGGCGATTCGCGGATCGCGGAGTCGAGCACGTCGGCACCGTCGATAGTGGTCGTCGTCGTGATCGAAACGTTCGGAGAAAAGGTACAGCCGGTCAGCAGCAGCGGCAACACGGCGAGGCAGGATAGCGGGCGCATGGTCGGATCTCCGTGGAGGTCACATCGAGCGGAACAGGGTCATGAACGGCTGGCTGACGGTCAGCGTTTCCGGCCGTGTCTTCAGCTTGACCGTGCCGCGACCGCTGTCGTCGCGCGCGATCGAGGCGATCGCTTTCAGATTCACGATCGTCGAACGGTGGATCTGCTTGAATGCCGTCGGATCGAGCAAGCCGAGCAATTCGCGAATCGGTGTGCGCAGCAGCGCTTCGCCGTCGCGCGTCATCACGACCGTGTACTTGTTGTCGGCCTGGAAATAGGCGACGTCGTCGACGAGGATGAGTTTCGTTTCCTTGCCCGCGCTCGCCGTGATCCAGGCCAGCGGCGGCTTGTCGGCGACCTGCGGCATGATGCCGAGCTGGCGGATCACCGCGGCGAGCGTCTCCTTGTCGCGCGTGCCGCGCGCCTGCAGTCGCGCGACGGTTGCGGCTAGACGTTCGCGCGCGATCGGTTTGAGCAGATAGTCGACCGCGCCCTTGTCGAAGGCGGCTATCGCGTACTGGTTGTACGCGGTGACGAACACGATCTGCGTTGCCGGGCTCGCCTCGGCGGCCGCCGCGGCGACCTCGATCCCGGTCAGGCCCGGCATGCGGATATCGAGGAAGGCGACGTCCGGCTGATGCTGCGCGATTGCCTCGAGCGCCGCGCCGCCGTCCTCGCACTCGGCGACGATGTCGCATTGCGGCCATACCTCGCGCAGCAGGCCGACGAGCGACTCGCGCAGCAGTTCTTCGTCTTCGGCAACGATGCACTTAGGCATGATTCGCTCCCGTCGCGGCGGCGTCCGTCGAGGCCGGCACCGTGATTGTCGCGGCGACGCCGTTAGGGAAATTCGCCGCGATGACGAACGACGCTGCCGCACCGTAGGCGAGCTTCAAGCGTTCCTGCACGTTCTTCAGGCCGATGCCTGTGCCGCTCGATTGCGCGTTGAAGCCCTGGCCGTCGTCGGCGACGGTGACGACGAGCTTGCCCGCGCTTTCGCGCGCGAGAATCCAGACCGTGCCGCCGCCGAACTTCGGTTCGAGCCCGTGCTTGATCGCGTTCTCGACGAGGGTCTGCAGCATCATCGTCGGGAACGGCGTCGGCTCGAGGTTTCCCGGCACTTCGATCTGCAGCTTGAGCCGATCGCCCATGCGGATGCGCAGGATTTCCAGATAGGCGCGCGAGCGTTCGAGCTCCTCGCCAAGCGTGGACAGCGAGTTCTCGGCGCGTGGCACCGAAGAGCGCAAGTAGGCGATGAGGTTGCCGAGCATCTCGTCGGCGCGCGCGGGATCGGTGCGTGTGAGGATCTGCGCGCTCGCCAGCGTGTTGTAGAGGAAATGCGGCTCGATCTGCGCGTGCAGCAGGTTGAGCCTGGCTACGGCGAGTTCCTTCTCCGTGCTGGTCTGCTGCACGCTTGCCTGTTCGCCGCGCCGGCGCTCGGCGATGCGGCGCGTGATCGCGCGCGTCAGCGCCTCCACGTTTTCGAGATTGGAACCATCGTCGAATTGCAGCCAGTCGCTGAAGATGCCGCCCGCGGCCTCGCAGATCAGCAGCGCGCTGCTGGTGCCGTTCGCCGGCGTCAGTGTGGCGAGAATCTGGTGGCGACGCACGACGAGGAAGCCGAAGTCGATGCCGGCGAAGACGTAGGCCCTGGGCGCGACCGGCTTTTCGACGCGCGCGCGCAGGTTGAGGCTGTCGCGCGCACTTTCGTCGACGTGAACGTCCGCCAGTTCGCGGACCGACGCATCGACGATCGCGAACGCTTCGGCGGCATCGAACGGAATCTCGATCTGGCGGCGCTGGCGCGGACTCAGCGCATCCGTATCGATGCGGCCCTTGATCAACTGCACGCGGCGCAGGTGCGCGATCGCATGGATGATCTTGGCCGCGAAGAAGCCGATGACCGCGACCGCGAACAGCCAGTCGAGAGGGCGGATGTGCGGAAAGCCGACGATGTGCCAGAGCGCCGTCACGGCCAGCGCCACGATGAACCAGACCAGCGCTGTGCGTGCGATGAAGAGAAGACCTGCCATGACCGCGAAGTTCCGTCAAAACCGATTGGCGCGCAGCATAGCCGTGCACATCGCGGATGTATCGCGGTCTGCGACGAAACCGCTATGGCGGCGATGAAACCGCCATTCGGCTGCGCGAAAAAAGGGCCGCTTGCGCGGCCCGGGGCAAATGATGCGGCGGTAACGGCGCGCTACTGTTGTTGTGCGGCGTTCTTGCCGGCGTGGCTATGGCCATGCTGGCCCGCCGGCATCTCGTCGGCGCTGATGAAGCCGTCGCCGTTCCTGTCGAGTTTGGCGAAGCGCGCCTGCGCGGCGGCCAGGTACTGGTCGCGGCTGATCGTGCCGTCGCTGCCGATCCTCTTCACTTCGTGGTCGGCGAATTTCAGGTCGCGCTGCCTGGCGGACTTCGAATTGGCGATCTGCTCCGCGCTGATCCTGCCGCTGCCCTGGGTGTCGATCGCGGCGAAGCGCGCGGCGGCGGCGGCCTGGAACTCGGCCGAGGAGATCTTGCCGTCGCCGTCCGAGTCCATCTTCTTCAGCATGTGGCCGAACAGCGATGGCTGCGCAGTCGCGGCGGGCGCCTCGTTCGACTGCGCGAACGCGGCAGGCGGTGCCGCGACGAAGGCGGCGAGCACCGCGACGAGGGGAAGTTTGCGTATGACTGACATGGGTTGCTCCGTACTGGGATAAGGTGGCTTGGCCACAGCGGATACAACGCCGTACGCCACGCGACGTTTACCGGGGCGCGGTAAACGAACGTAAGCGAGCGCGGAATTCTTTGTGCAGTATCAGGCCGCCGCAAACGCCTCGCGCGTGAGGTTTTCCGGGGCTGAATCGGTACAGGCGACGTCGTCCTCGATGCGGATGCCGCCGTACTGGCGGAAGTGCTCGACCTTGTCCCAGGCGATGTCCCTGGCCTCGGGTTTGGCCTTGAGTTCGGCCAGCAGCAGGTCGATGAAGTAGAGGCCGGGTTCGATCGTCACGACCATGCGCGGTTCCAGCGTACGCGTCATGCGCAGGTAGGGGTGGCCGGGCGGCTTCGCAATCGTGCCGCCGCTCTCGTCCTTCTGGAATCCGCCGACGTCGTGCACCTGCAGGCCGATCGGATGACCGAGGCCGTGCGGGAAGAACACGCTCGACACGCCCGATGCCACCGCAGCTTCGGCACTCATGCGGATGAAGCCCTGGTCGCGCAGGATGCCGGCGAGGACGTGGTGCGCGCGCACGTGCAGGTCTGCGTAGTTCGTGCCATTTTGCACTTTTTCCACAAATCCCTTTTGCGCTGAATCGACCGCATCGACCAAGGCCTGGAATTCACTCGCCTGCTTCGAGGCGTAGCTGCGGGTGATGTCGGCGGCATAGCCATGGAAGCTCGCGCCCGCGTCGATCACCAGCGAATTCGAATGCGTCGGCGGCGCACGGTTGAGGTCCGTGTAGTGCAGCACCGCGCCATGCTGGTTCAGCGCGATGATGTTGGAGTACGGCAATTCGTTTTCGGTCTCGTGCACGGCATTGAGATAGGCCGTGTTGATGTCGTATTCGCTTGCGCCGTTGCGGAACGCCGCTTCGGCGGCGCGGTGTGCGCGCACGCCGAGTTTCGAGGCGACGCGCAGCATGCCGAGTTCGTAGTCGGTCTTGTAGGCGCGGTGCCAGTGCAGGTAGTTGAGCGCAACTTGAGGGTTGTTCGGCACGTAGCCGGCGAGTGCCGCGTTGTCCTCGCCAATGATCGCACAGCGCGCGGTATCCTTCGGCAGGTGCGCCTTGGCTTCGTCCGCGTCGCGGATGATCGCGATGTCGAAATGCTCGACCCAGTAGCCGGCCGGTGCGTCGGGTACGACGTGCCAATAGTCGTGCGGCTGCAAGTAGACGAGTTTGGGCCGCTGCCCCGGTGTGTACACGATCCACGAACCCGGCGCGCGGGTCACCGGCAGCCAGTGTTTGAAATGCGGATTGACCGCGAACGGATACGGACGGTCATCGAGAAACTGCATGCGTGGCCGGCCGGCGGCGATGACGAGGTGGTCGTGGCCGCTGCGCGCGAGCGCGGCATCGCTGCGCTGCTTCAGCGTCGCAAGATGAGCGGGGTAGAGTTTGGCGAGAAGATCGGTCATGGCGCGCATCCACGGATTCGTATGCGCGTATTGTGCCGCATCTTGCTTCCCTTCTCCCATCGGGGGAGGCCGCGAAAGCCACAGCGCCGGATGAGGGGAGAGCGCGACAACTCTCCCTTCCTCGCATTCGTGTGAGGCTCTTCCCTCATCCGTCCTTCGGGCACGTACATTCGGGCCATCCATGGCCCTCATCCTGCGGGCGGCTCCGCCGTGCACTTCGGCAATCCTGCCGAAGTGTCTCCCGTCGGGAAAAGGCAAGATTACTTTCCCGGCGACCAGCTCACGGTGAGATATCCCGAGCGCCCCGGCGTGTTGTAGCCGTAGGCGAGTTGGTAGCTCCGGTCGCCGAGGTTTTCCAGACGCGCGCCGAGGCGCCATTGCGGATTGATCACGTAGCTCGCACGCAAGTTGACAATCGCATACGCGCCGAGCTTGCCGCCGAAGTCGTTCGCGCGGCCGGCATAGACGACCTCCGCGCCGGCGCTGACTGCATCGTTCAACTGCGCGTCGAACACGCTCGAAAATTTCCGCCTGGGCCGGCGCAGCAATTGCGTGTCGGTGTCCTCGTTGCGCGGATCCTGCAGGGTCAGCGTGTTCGTCCACGAATAGGCGCCGGCATGCAGGCTGTGGGTCAGCTCCAGGCCATCGATCGCGGCGTGATTGATGTTGATTGCCTGGAACATCGCGCCGCCCGAGAAGTCGATCAGGTCGCGCACGCGTGTGGTGAAGGCGCGCGCGTCGAGGCGATTGGCGCTGTCGATCTTCCACTCGAGGCCGACCTCGCCCGTGCGCGAACGCTCCGGGTCGAGCAATGGGTTGCCGGCGTAATAACCGCCGTAGCCCGGCGAGTAGAGCTGGCTCAGCGTCGGCGCGCTGAATGCGGTGCCGTAGCTGGCCACGAAGCGCAGACCGTCGGTGAGTTGATAGCCGCCGGCGATCGAGCCGGAAAATTCGCCGCCGAAATCGCTGTTGTGGTCGTAGCGACCCGAGACTTCGCCGTCGAGCGCGTCGGCCTGCGCGCGCCAGCCGGCGAAGACGCCGGTGTTGTCGCGCGTCTTGTCGTACTGCGTGCCCGCGTAGGCGTCGAGGCTGCGGCCGCGGTCGTGCACGTAGTCGATGCCGGCGATGAGGTGCTGGTTCGCGGCGATGGCGACATCGTTGGTCCACGACAGTTGCTCGCGCGTGGAGCGATACGCGGAGCCGAACGCGGGTGTGTCGATGTTGGTGCGCGTCGTGCCGATGGACAGCCGATGCTGCCAGTCGGACCTGATCGCGCCTTCGAGGTTCATGCCGATGGCCTGATCGAGCGTGTGCGAAATGCCCGGACCGAAGGCGCCGTTGTCGAAACTCTGCGTGCCGACGCTGCGCAACGCGCTGGCCGACAAGGTTTGCGTGCCGAGCCTGGTCCAGGCCTGCGCGACCTGATTGTGGTTCTGCATCGGGTTGTCGTCGGGGTTGTAGACATACGGGCCGGAGAGGGCGTTGGAGGCGGAAAATCCATCGACATGGCGACCGCCGGCCTGCGCCGAAACGCCCCACGTATCCGTCTGCATGCCATAGCCGACGCTGCCGTCGGCGCTGCCGTAGCTGCCGGCGCTCGCGGCGAGATGCGCGCCGTCGAGCCTGCGCGTGAAGATCTGGATCACGCCGCCGACCGCATCCGAACCCCAGTAGCTCGCGCGCGGGCCGCGCACGATCTCGATGCGCTCGACCGCATCCAGCGGCAGATTCTCGAACGCGAACGCGCCGGTGTTGGCCGAGGCCACGCGCACACCATCGACCAGCACGAGCACGTGATTGGAATTGGTGCCGCGCAGGAACACGCTGGTCTGCGTGCCCGCCCCGCCGAGACGCGCGACGTCGACGCCGGCCTGCAGGCGCAGCACTTCGATGAGGTCGGGCGCATTGGTTTTTTCGATGTCGGCGCGGGTGATGATCGAAACGCTGGCGAGGCTCGCGTCGACCGTCTGCGCGACGCGCGAGGCGGTGACTTCGATCGTGGGCTGCAACTGCGCTTCCTGTGCCTGCGCGACGGAAGCAAAAAGGACGGAACCGCATAGCGCGGCGCCGACGGCAAGAAACAGAATGGATTTTTGCGGCATTTTATACTCCGGAAGCACACCCGCTGAAAGACGCGGCATGGGAGGATTCCGGAGAGGAGTAGCGGCGTGCGGACGACGCGCGATACGCCCGTCCGTTGCCCGCCGCAACACCGCAAGCTGCGGGATCGCAGTGCGATCCCCGACGCAGGCCGGTCTCCGGGCTTGCAAGCGGCGTCTCGACGCCAGGTCCGATCGCCTTCCCGTGCATGCACAGTGGCGTGTGATCGAACTCGAACTTGCTTACCGTTGCGGGGGCAGCGCTGGATTTGCACCAGCTTCCCGTTTCACCCGGATTTGCTCGTCCGGGCACCTGCGAGGCGCGCAGTGTAGGGGCGGGGCTGGGTTGAGGCAAGCGCTTGCTTCCCTTCTCCCGCCGGCAGAAGGCGCCCGAAGGGCGGATGAGGGGAGGGCGTTGCGTTCCTTCATGATGTCGCAGAAGAACCGGCGTCTTTCCCTCACGCGGCGCCGTAGCGCCACCTTCTCCCGGCGGCAGCAGGGAAGGAAAATCTACTCCCGATCGGTGCGTGTTTCGACGCCAAGCAGCTCGCCTTCTTCGCTCACGCGCAGCGCGATCTCGATCGGCCTGCAGCACACCGCGCAATCCTCGACGTAGCTTTGCGAGCCGGCGGACAGGTCGACCTGCGTCTCGAAACTCTCGCCGCAATACGGACAATCGATGCGCACGAATTCGAGCGCCATGTCGCTCATGCTTGGCGGCCTTTGTCCGGCAGGAACAGCGTGATCAGGTCGTTGAGGAAACGCTGGCCCGATTCGGTCGGTCGCAGCATCGCGGTTTCGATGGCGAGCCAGCCGCGCCGGGTCGCTTCGTCCAGTTGTGGCTGGATGGCGTCAAGGCCCAGCCCGGTGGTTGCGTGGAAATCCGCGAGCGGAATACCGCCGCTCAGGCGCAGGCCGTTGAGCATGAACTCGAACGCCAACTGATCGTGCGCCACCGCGTCGTCGCCGCCGATCACGCGCTCCGACTTCGCATGTTCGAGATAGCCGCGCGGTGCGCGCACCTTCCAGCGTCGCCGCGCCTGCAGCGCGCCGACTTCATCGATGCTCGAATACTTGCCGTGCGCGCCCGCGCCGATGCCGAGATAGTCGCCGAAATGCCAATAGTTCAGATTGTGCGCGCTTTCGCGTCCCGGCTTTGCGTAGGCCGAGACTTCGTAGTGGCCGAAACCCGCGGCGGCGATGCGCGTCTGACAGGCTTCCTGCATATCCCAGGCGCTGTCCTCGTCGGGCAGCGGCGGCGGATTCGCGGCGAAAGCGGTGTTCGGTTCCAGCGTGAGCTGGTAGTGCGACAGATGCGGCGTGCCGAATGCAATCGCGCGCTCGATATCGGCCAGCGCGCCGGCCAGCGTCTGCTGCGGCAGCGCGTACATCAAATCGAGATTGAGATTGTCGAGGCCGTCGTCCTGCGCGCGCTTGATCGCGCGTTCGGCTTGCCGCGCGTCGTGGATACGGCCGATGCGCTGCAAC